>PLOH01000078.1 GCA_003142955.1 Opitutia bacterium
GGCGACGGCGGCCTGGTCGCCACGAATCGCGACGATCTGGCGGAGAGAATCCGTCTCTTGCGCACCCACGGCGCGAAACCGAAATACTATCACAAGATGGTCGGCGGAAATTTTCGCCTCGACGCGCTGCAATGCGCGTTGTTGCGCGTGAAGTTGCCGCATCTCACCGCCTATTCGGAGGCAAGGCGGCACAATGCCGCGTTTTACACCGAGGAGCTGGGTCGAGTTGCTGGAGTTGCGCTGGCCGGAACGCCTTCCGCCACGATTGCCCGGCTCGTCCTGCCGGTTGCGCTACCTCCTAACGACCATATCTGGAACCAGTACACCTTGCGCGCGCCCGGGGCAGGCCGGCGCGACGCGCTCAAACAGCATCTGGCCGCCGCGGGCGTCGGCTGCGAGATCTATTACCCGGTTCCCCTGCACCGGCAGGAGTGCTTCTCCCGCCTCGCCCCCGCCAATCTGCCCGTGGCCGAGCGGTTGGCCGGCGAAGTTTTGAGCATTCCGGTCTTCCCCGAGATTTCCGCCGACGAGCTGGCGACCGTCGCACGCACGGTCGGGTCGTTCTTCTAGTTCTCGATTGTACTCGTGAATCTTACCAACAAAAGAGTCGTGGTGATCGGCGGTGCCGGCCTGATCGGCAGCCACGTGGTGGACGAACTCGCCAAGACGGACGTCCGGGAAATTGTCGTGTTCGACAATTTCGCCCGCGGTTCGCTGGACAATCTCCATGGCGGCTTGCTCGACCGCCGAGTCAGCGTCTTCCCTCACGGCGGCGACATCCTGCAGACCGACCTTCTCGACCAGGCCGTTGCCGGCAGCGACGCGGTCGTCCACCTCGCAGCGCTGTGGCTGCTTCACTGCCATGAGTTTCCGCAATCTGCGTTTGAAGTGAACATCCGAGGCACTTTCAACGTGCTGGAGGCTTGCCGCCGACACCGGGTTCAGAAACTGGTCTATTCCTCCAGCGCCAGTGTCTACGGCGACGCCGTCGCCGAGCCGATGACGGAGGAGCATCCCTATAACAATTGGACGTTCTACGGTGCGACCAAGATCGCAGGCGAACAAATGCTCAAGAGTTACCACAAGCGTTACGGGCTGCCCGGCATCGCACTGCGCTACATGAACGTCTACGGGCCCCGTCAGGACTATATGGGGGCATATGTTGCGGTGATGATGAAGATCCTCGATGCAATTGACCTGGGCGAACGGCCAAAGATCTTTGGCGACGGCTCCCAGGCCTATGATTTCGTTCACGTGGTTGACGTTGCCCGCGCCAATGTCTGCGCGCTCACGTCGGCTTGCCCGTTTGGATTCTTCAACGTTGGCCGCGGGATCAAGACCTCGATCAAGGATCTCGCCGAGCTGCTGCTCCGGTTGTCGGGCGCGCCGGACCTCGGCCTGAGCTTTGAGCCTGCAGGTCAAACCTTCGTGACCAATCGCGTCGGCTGCCCCAAGGCCGCGCGCGAGAAGCTCGGCTTCACCTGGAGCATCGACCTGGAGGACGGCATGCGTTCCCTCATTGAATGGCGCCGCGGGCATCAGCTGGCGCTCCAGGCCCGTCGTCGCGCCGTCGGGATCGCGCCATGAACGGGATTCCACTGATCAAGCCTTTCATCCCGGCAGATACCGCCCGGCGGATCGCCGACGTGTTGGCGAGCGGGCAATTGACGGAAGGTTCGGTCACCCGCGAATTCGAGCAAATGTTCCGCGACTACGTCGGCAGCCGTCATGCGCTTGCAGTCTGCAATTGCACCGTCGGGCTCGAGCTCGCCCTCCGCGCAGCCGGAATCGGGCCGGGCGATGAAGTCATCGTGCCAGACTTCACCCATCCCGCATCGGCCTCCGCGGTGACCGTGCTCGGCGCAACGGCCGTGCTCGTCGATGTCGATCCGGATACCATGTTGATGTCAGCCACCGAGGTGCGCGCCGCTCTGTCGCAGCGAACGAAGGCGGTGATGCCGGTATCGATCTTTGGTAACCCGATCGATTACGCCCCGTTACTCGCATTGCGCGAGCGCCAGCACTTTGTCCTGATCGAGGACGCGGCCTGCTCGATCGGCGCGGCCTTCAGCGGCCGGCGGGTCGGCACTTGGGCGGACCTGTCGGTTTTCAGCTTTCACCCGCGGAAGTTCATTACGACCGGGGAGGGTGGCATGATCACAACCGATCGTGCGGACTTTGCCGCGTGGATCGATTCCTACCGGCATTTCGGCATGGCGGCACCGGACGCAACGAGGGAAAGCGTCCGATTCGAGCGGTTCGGCACCAACTACAAGCTCAGTAACCTGCAGGCAGCCCTGGGAGTCGCGCAGATGGCGTGCATCGATTCCCTGCTTGCGCGGCGGCGCGAGCTCGCGCTGCGCTACTACGAGCGACTGCAAGGCGTGCCGGGCATCGCGGTGCCGCGGACACCGGCGGGAGGAGACCATTCTTTCCAGACCTGCTGTGTGTTCGTGCAAAAACGCGACGCGGTGCTGAAACGGCTGCGTTCCCAAGGGATCGAGGTCCAGATCGGCACTTATGCGCTGCACCAACACCCCGCCTACCGCGCCGGGCCGCTTGTAATCCACACCGGCACCTTCCCTGGAAGCACCAGCGCCGCCGACTCCGCGCTTGCGCTGCCGCTGTTTCACGAAATGACCCTCGACCAGCACGATCGAGTTGTAAGGGCGCTGATTTCGGCCGTCCTCTGATTGCCATGTGTGGCATCGCGGGAGTTTTGCACTGCGACGGAGAGCCTGCCTCAATCGCCGTGCTCCAACGCATGACGGATGCGATTGCGCACCGTGGACCCGACGGCGCGGGACACGTCGTCGACGGCGCTGTCGGGCTTGGCCACCGCCGCCTCGCGATTCTCGATCTTTCGCCGGCCGGAAGCCAGCCGATGACGACGCCAGACGGTCGCTACGTTGTCTCCTACAACGGCGAGATCTACAACTTCGCGACGTTGCGCACGGAGCTCGAGACCGCCGGGTGGATTTTTCGGTCGCGGACCGACACGGAGGTACTCCTCGCCGCCTGGGCGGCGTGGGGTGAGCGCGCCCTCTTGCGTTTTAACGGGATGTTCGCCTTCGCGTTGTGGGACCGACGCGAACGCGAACTCGTCCTGGCTCGAGACCGGTATGGAATCAAGCCGCTCTATGTGGCCCAATTTGGGGCGACCGTCGTGTTTGGCTCCGAAATCAAAGCGCTCCTTGCCCACCCTGCCGCGCGGCGCGTTGTGGATACCGCGGCACTGCTGGAGTATTTCACGTTCCAAAATTTCTTTACCCGTCGGACATTGTTCAAGGACGTGCTGATCCTCCCGGCGGGGAGCCTGCTGCGCATCGGCGCCGGCGTCCCGAAGCTGCCGGAGCCGCGCCTTTATTGGGATTACGAGTTTGCAGAGCCCGCCCACCCGACCGACGAACGCGAATACCTTGAGGAACTCGATCGCTTGTTCCAGCAGGCGGTCCGCCGGCAGCTCGTGAGTGACGTGGAGATCGGATCCTATCTCAGCGGCGGAATGGACTCCGGATCGATCACCGCCATGGCGGCCGAGCGGGTGCCCAACCTGAAAACCTTCACCTGTGGTTTCGATCTGCATTCCGCCTCCGGCCTCGAGCTGCAGTTCGACGAACGCACAGCGGCGGAGCTGATGTCATACAAGTTCGGGACCGAGCACTACGAGATGGTCCTTAAGGCCGGTGACATGGAACGATGCCTGCCGCGGCTCGCCTGGCACCTGGAGGAGCCGCGCGTCGGACAGAGCTACCCGAATTTCTACATTGCCCAGCTCGCCAGCCGGTTTGTTAAGGTCGTGCTATCCGGCACGGGAGGCGACGAGCTCTTCGGCGGCTATCCGTGGCGCTATTACCGCGCGGTTGTGAACGACGACTTCGAGCACTACGTCGACAAATACTATCTCTTCTGGCAGCGGTTGGCGGACAATCACATCCTCCGACGCATGTTCGCGCCGATCGCCGCCGAGGTGAAGTCCGTCTGGACGCGGGACATCTTCCGGGATGTCTTCAAGCGTCATGCCGAAAAACTAACTAGACCCGAAGATTACATCAACCACTCCCTCTATTTCGAAGCGAAGACGTTTTTGCACGGACTGCTGCTGGTCGAGGACAAATTGAGCATGGCACACGGGCTGGAGACGCGCGTGCCCTTCCTGGACAATGATCTCGTTGATTTCGCCACCAAGCTCCCCGTGCGGCTGAAGCTCGGCAATCTCGACGAAGTGCTCCGCATCAACGAAAATGAACCCGGAACGAAGACCAGGATTTTTTTCAACAAGACCAACGACGGCAAGCTGTTGCTGCGGCGAATGATGGAGCGCCATATACCGCACGAGGTGACGCAACGGGAGAAGCAGGGATTTTCCGCACCGGATGCCTCGTGGTTCAAGGGCGAAAGTATCGAATTCGTGAAGCGTCGCCTGTGCACGCCAAACGCCGCGATCTATCAGTTCTTGGATTTCGCTGCCGTGCAACCGTTGCTGGCCGAACACTTCGAAGGGCGCCTTAATCGGAGGCTGCTGATCTGGTCGCTGGTCAACATCGACTTCACCCTGGGAGAATTCTTCGATGCCTCCTGAACCCTCTCCCCTCGACGTTCCGCCGGGTCCGCTTGCCGAACTCCTCGCACGCTTGCGCGCGCTTTGGCGGGAACAACGCCGCACGGTTGCGCAGCGCTGGAAGCGCAGCTTGCCCTTCGGTGACTACGTCGTCGACCGTTGGGAAAAGGCGCGCGAACTGGGCTTCGGCGATGGCGCCTCGATCTACGACAGCGCCCTGGTCCTTGGGGACGTGAAGGTTGGCCGCGAGACGTGGATCGGGCCCGGCGTTGTGCTCGACGGTTCGGGAGGCCTGACCATCGGCGACCACTGCTCGATTTCCGCCGGCGTGCAAATATACACGCATGACTCCGTCGCGTGGGCGCTAAGCGGCGGCAAGGTCGCACCCACGCACGCATCCACCCGGATCGCTTCGCGCTGCTATCTGGGCCCGCACACGGTGGTGGCGAAGGGGGTGGAGATCGGCGAAGGCTGTGTGATTGGCGCGCACAGCCTGGTGCTGGAAAATATTCCCGCCGGATCGAAGGCCTACGGAGTGCCGTGCCGCGTTGTCGGAACCGCGGTTCCAGGCGAACTAACATGATTACAATCGTCGACTACGGGATGGGCAACGTCGGCTCGATCCTGAACATGTTGAAGCACCTAGGCCATGCCGCATGCATCTCCGCGCAGCCGGATGATATTCGCCACGCGTCGAAGCTGATTTTGCCCGGTGTCGGCGCGTTCGACGCCGGCATGAGCAATCTCGCGGCCCGCGGCCTGCGGCAAGCGCTCGATGAAGCGGTTTGCGAAAGGCAGGTGCCGGTCCTCGGCATCTGCCTCGGCATGCAGTTGCTTTCGCGCCGCAGCGAGGAAGGATTGCTGCCGGGACTTGGCTGGCTGGATGCGGCGACGGTGCGCTTCCACTTCGCCGCCACAGACAGCGGGCCGAGAATTCCGCACATGGGCTGGAATCTTGCAATCCCGGTCCGACCCGATCCGCTCATTGCCGGCCTCGAAAAGGAGGCTCGTTTCTACTTCGTGCATTCCTATCACCTGGTCTGCAGCGATCCCGCGGATGAACTCGCGCGAACGACCCACGGCTATGTGTTTCCGTCCATCGTCCGGCGCGGGCACATTTACGGCACCCAGTTCCATCCGGAGAAGAGCCATCGTTACGGCATGAAGCTGCTCGGGAACTTCGCCCGCCTATGATCTTGCGCGCATGCTAACCACCCGCGTCATTCCCTGCCTGCTGCTGCGCCACGGCAGCCTGGTGAAAACGATCGGGTTCGAGAACCCGCGGTACGTCGGCGATCCGGTAAACACGGTCCGGATCTTCAACGAAATGGAGGTCGACGAGCTGGTGTTCCTCGACATCACCGCGACGGCCGAGGGACGCGAACCGGATTTTCCGCTGGTCGAGCGGCTCGCCGCGGAATGTTTCATGCCCGTGGCCTACGGTGGCGGCATTCGCACGATCACCCAAATGCGGCGGCTGTTCCGCGGCGGCATCGAAAAGATCATTCTCAACACCGCCGCCACCGAACTGCCGGACCTGGTGCCCGCCGCGGCGGCCGAGTTCGGCAGCCAGTCACTGGTTGCCTCGATCGACGTCCGCCGCAACGGCGCCGGCAGCTGGGCGGCTTATGTCCGCCAAGGACGGGCTGCGGTCGGGCGCGATGCGGTCGCGCAGGCGCAGGTGGTTGCGAACGCCGGGGTGGGCGAAATTCTTCTTACCTCCATCGACCGCGACGGCACTCGCGAGGGTTATGATCTCGAACTGTTGCGCGCCGTGAGTTCCGCGGTCCGCGTGCCGGTGATCGCCAACGGCGGGGCGGGGCGGGCGGAAGACTTCGGTCTGGCCGTCCGCGACGGCGGCGCCGCCGCGTGCGCAGCGGGGAGCCTGGTGGTCTACGCCGGAGCCAATCGCGCGGTGCTGATCAACTTTCCCTCCCGCCAGGAACTCGACCGGGTATTCGGCCGCACGAGCGCCGCGGCCGTGGCCTCCGCGCCCGCGCGCACCGTGGCGCGTTCGGCCCCCACAGCCGTCTCCGCCGGCCAGCGCGAATGCACGCGGTGTCTCTACGGCACGCATAATGTGCCGTTCATCACCTTCGATGACCACGGCGTGTGCAACTACTGCCGGACACTTGACACGCTCGCGGCGGAATACCCGCGCGGCGACGCCGGCTGGGCGGTGCTGGAGCACCTCGCAGAGCGCATCCGCGCGGAACAGCGAACCAAGCAATACGATGTCGCCGTCGGCGTCAGCGGCGGCTGCGATTCCTCCTACATGCTCGTGCTGGCGAAGCAGCTCGGGCTTCGTCCGCTCGCGGTCCATTTCGACAACACGTGGAACTCGCGCATCGCGGTGGAGAACATTCAGCGGATGCTCCGTGCCCTTGACGTCGACCTCCACACGTACGTCGTCGACAATGAGGAGTACGACGACATCTACCGCGCCTTTTTCGAGTCCGGGACGCCCGACGTCGAGGCCCCGACCGATCTCGCCCTGGCCGTCGTTCTGAACCAGGCGTGCGAACAGCACGGCATCCGGCACATTTTTGAGGGTCACTCGTACCGGACCGAGGGAATATCGCCGATCGGCTGGCTCTACATGGACGGACGCTACATTCCGACCGTCCATCGGCGATTTGGCCACCGGCCGATGAAGACGTACCCCAACATGCCGTTAGGGAAATTCCTGAAATGGACCGTCGCGCAACGGCTCGTTAAGATCCGGCCGCTTTACTACCTCGACTACCAGAAGGAGGCCACGAAGAAGATGCTGCAGGAGCGCTATGGCTGGCAATGGTATGGCGGGCATCACCTGGAGAACCGGTTTACCGCCTTCTTCCACACGTACTTCTGGCCGCGCCGCTGGGGCATCGACGGTCGTTTGCTTGGCAACTGTGCATTGGTGTGGGCAGGCCAGATGACGCGCGCCGAGGCTGCGGCCGAACTGGCCGGACCGCCGGTCTACGACCCGGGCCTCGTCGAGTTCGTGAAGCAGCGGCTCCGCTATTCGGACGAGGAATTCGAGCGCGTGATGACGCTGCCGAAGAAGACCTATCTCGACTACCCAAACTACAAGAAGACATTCGAACGGCTGCGGCCGTTGTTCTGGTTCCTCTACAAGACAAACCGCGTGCCTAAGAGTTTCTACCTGAAGTACTGCCATCCCTACAAAGGGCCAAAGTTTACAGGCCATCAGCCGGCCTGGGGCGCTCCCGTTCCCGCCGTCGCGGAAACAAGCTTGGTCACGCCAGCGTTATGATTGCTCGCCAACGTCCTCCCCGGATCTGTATCGCGCCGACAGACACGGCGAACTACTTTTCCGGACTACAGAAGGGGTTCCAAGGTCTCGGGATTGAGTGTCGGTTCTTTTGCTTCGATGACTCGCACTACAGCCGGTACCGCCCGGGCCCCGATGCGATCTGCCTCGAGCGCTGGGTATTCGCGGTCGCCCGCAGCCGTTTTCTGCTTGGATCGACCTTGGGCCGCCTCGTGCGCCGCGGCCTGATGCGTTTGCTGCGACTGACGGCCTGCACCTGGGCGATCGCCACCTGCGACGTTTTCATTTTCGGCTTTGGTCGGACGTTCTTGCGCGGCTGGGAAATGCCCCTATTGTCACTTCTGAAACGCCCCATCATTTGCGTATACAACGGCAGCGACACGCGACCACCGTGGATGTCGGGTCTCTTTGCGATTGGCCCGGGCGCTCCCGACCCGGATGCGATGCTGGCTGAATTGCATCGTCAGCAACGAATGCTCCGCTGGTGCGAGCGCTGGTCCACGGCCTTGGTCTGCCATCCGTTGAGCGCGCAATTGCTCCGCCGCCCGTTTTTCAACTTCATGCAGCTCGGGAATCCCTGCGCGCCGGCACCGGTTCCGCCGTCCATCCCTCAGGGTGGGCGCACCGCCCTGCGGATCGTCCACGCACCCACGCAACCCTTGCGCAAGGGCTCGCCCCGTTTCCGGGCGATCATCGAGCAACTGCGGCGGGAAGGCCGCTCAATCGAGTATGCCGAACTGACAGGGCGTCCGAATCACGAGGTGATGGCGGCAATTGCCGATGCGGACCTGGTGTTGGACGAGACCTACTCCGACATTCCGCTGGCCGGACTTGGCAGTGAAGCCGCCTGGGCGGGCCGAGCGGCGGTCGTGGGTGGCTATGGTCGCGGCGAGGTCGAGAAATTCGCTGCGGGTACGTCGCTGCCGATGGAATTGTTTGTCCACCCAGACGACCTGGAGACCACGGTTCGCCGGCTCGTCGACGATCCCGCATACCGCATAGAACGTGCACGGATGGCGCAAGCCTTCCTTCATACGCACTGGTCTCCGTCGGCCGTCGCGAAACGGTATTTGGCGATCGTCGATGGAACGGCGCCTGCCAGATGGAGCGTTGATCCTCGGACGTTGACCTACTGGCAGGGATGGGGAGCGCCCGAAACTGCGATCATCGCGGCCATTCAGGCGCTCGTGCGAAAACACGGCCCGGCTGCGTTGGGCATCAGCCATAATCCGGAACTTGAGCGGCGCCTGACGGCGCTCGCAACCAGTACCATCAAAACTTCCGATGCTGCGCCGTCTGATCGTTGACAGCGTGCTGTATACGCTCGCCACCGCCATTCCCGGCTTGTTCGGTCTGGCGCTACTGCCGGTTTACACCCGATTTCTTCATACCTCGGACTACGGTCTCATCGACCTCATCGGACTCACCAGCAGCATCGTCACCACGATCGCCACGCTTGAAGTCTCCCAGGGACTGGCACGCCACCTGCCCGAGGCTTTGGGGCCAGAAGATCGCCGCAAGTTGAGTTCAACCGCGTTCTGGTTCACTGGCGTCACCATGCTGGTGGCCACCGGATTGTTGGCGCTGGCCGCGCCTCGACTCGCCCCGTTCCTGCTTCAAAAGACGAATTCGGCCGGGCTGCTGCGGCTTGGCTGCGCCGCCGCGCTGATGAGCGCGCTGCAGGCGGTCGCGCTCCGCCATTTGCGCGGATCGCTTCGGCCGAAGCCGTATCTCCTGGCGACGATTGCCACCGTCGCCGTCACCACGCTGGTCACTCTGCTTCTGCTCACGCGTTACCAGCTCGGCCCGGCCGCGCTGTTTCTCGGCTATGGCGCCGGAGCGACCGCCGGTCTCGCGGTCGGCTGGCGGCTTGCGAGGGCCGAGATTGGCTGGACGTGGGACGTGATCGCGATGCGCCGGATGCTGAAATTCTCACTGCCGATGGTGGCTTCGACCCTCGGCATCATCGCCGCCGGCCCGGCCGGTCGCTGGATCATCGCCCACTCCGACTCGCTCGACGCCGCCGGTCTTCTTGGGATCGCGACCCGCGTCGCGTCGGTCATTGGCCTCGCCGCGAGCGGACTGCAACAGTCGCTCGGCCCCCTCATCTATACGTCGCACCGGCAGGAGCGGACTCCGGCGAATCTGGCGATGTCGTTCAGCCTGTTCGCGGCTTGCGGGCTGACGCTGTGCGCGGGACTATCGTTGTTCTCGCCCGAGATCGTTCACGTGATCGCCGCGCCAAGGTTTCATGGCGCAGCCGCCTTGATCGGACCCGTCAGCGCCGCCATGCTGATCATGGCCACAACCATGTTTGCTCCCGGACTGGAAATCGAATGCAAAACGAGCTGGATCGCAGGCACGGGCCTTACCTCCGGCGCGGTGAACCTCCTGCTTTGTTGGCTCTGGGTCCCGCGCTTCGGGGCGATGGGCGCAGCCTCCGCGATGTGTTGCAGCGCGACGCTCCAGATGCTCGTGATCTTCAGTCTGAGCCAGCGCAACTATCGCGTGCCGCACCGGTGGGGGCGGCTGGTCGCGGCCACCCTGCTCACGGCGCTCGTCACCCGGTCGGGGCCGGGGGCGATGATCGTTGGCCTTGACCTGGATCATTGGGCCGCGCGTGGTGCGCTCCTGGGTGGACTGGCAGTCGCTTGCTGGCTCCTCCTGGTCCAGCCCTTCGTGCAAACCTCGATACGATCCCATTTCCTCCACGGAAACTCCGCCCACTAATGCCACGCCAAGCCATCTCGTCCGCGATCGCCGTCTGGGCGTCCGATCCCGCAGCCCGCACCTGTGTACGTTGCGTCATGGACACGACCGATCCCGAGATCACTTTCGATGCCGATGGTGTATGCTCCCACTGCCGGGCCTTTGACGAGGTGGCCCGACCCAACTGGTTTCCGAATGAGGAAGGACGCCGCCGACTCGAACCGATCGTGGAACGCATCAAGCGTGAGGGACGCGGTGGCGATTACGATTGTGTGATCGGGTTGAGCGGTGGCATCGACAGCTCCTATCTGGCTGTACAGGTGAAGCGGCTCGGCTTGCGGCCGCTCGTGGTCCATGTCGATGCCGGCTGGAACTCAGAGCTGGCGGTGAAGAATATAGAAAACCTGGTTCAGGCTTTGGGTTTCGACCTGTTCACCGTGGTGATTGACTGGGAGGAGATGCGCGATTTGCAGGTCGCGTTCCTGCGCGCCGGAGTGCCCAATCAGGACATTCCTCAGGATCATGCTTTCTTCGCAGGTCTGTACCATTTCGCCACCCAGGAGAGAATCCGCTGGATGCTCAGCGGCGGAAACTACGCGACCGAGGCCATCTTGCCGCGCGCCTGGGGTTTCAACGCCATGGATGCCCGGCACATCCGGGCGGTCCATCGGCAGTTCGGCCATATACCGCTTCGAACTTTTCCGACCGTTTCCTTCTTCGATCTCTACATCCGCTTCCCTCTCCTGTTGCGCATGAAAGTGCTCCGCCCGCTCGACTTCATGCCCTACGACAAGACACGGGCAATGGAGGACCTCGCAGTCAGCCACGGCTGGCGCTATTATGGAGCCAAGCATTATGAGTCGGTTTGGACCAAATTCTTTCAGGGCTACTGGCTCCCGGCCCGTTTTGGCTACGACAAGCGCCGGGCCCATCTTTCAAGCCTCATTGTCTCCGGCCAACTGTCGCGCGCCGCCGCCCTCGCCGAGCTGGCCCAGCCAGCCTACTCGACCGACGAATTGCGGCATGACCGCGCGTTTGTCGCCAAGAAACTCGGGCTGACCGAAGACGAACTCGAGGCTCTGCGATGCGCACCGTTGCATTCGCATCTGGACTACCCCAGCCAGGAGGGATACCGCCGTCTGATTCGTTCCTTGTGGCGGCGTCTCCCGAAGACCATCGCACACGACCGGGTGAACCGCTTCTGAACTGCCCCAACATGCCTTCAGCTCTTGTGCTGTGTGCCGCCGATCCGGCGGCTGATCCCCGGCCCAACCGGATGATCCGTTGCCTGGCGCGCGATTTCTCTGTGGGTGTCATCTCGGGCGGACTAGTCGAGAATCCGGGTGTCACTTGCGAGCGAATCCCCCCACGTCTCTCGCGCTCGCTGGCGCGCCGGGTCGGCAGTGCCGTCCTCCTGCTTCGCGGCCACTATGGGCACCGGGTCTGGACGCCCGGACTCCGCGCGATCGCCGCCGCTCACCGCCGTCAGGATCCGGCGTTCATCACCGTGCACGACCTCTGCTTGCTGCCAGTGGCGCTCGCGATCCGCCACCACGGGCGCGTCCTTTTCGATGCGCGCGAATACTACCCACGCCACTATGAGGATCTCTGGTGGTGGCGCCTACTCTACCAGCCTCTGAATGTCGCGCTCTGCCGGAAGTACCTGGCGCGGGCCGACCACATCGTGACTGTTTCGCAGCGCTTCGCATCCGAGTACGCCCGGGAGTTCGGCGTCCATTGCGAGGTGCTTCCCAGCCTGCCGGTCCCGGTGGCCTGCAAACCGCAGCCGGTTGATCCGGACCGCCTCCGGATGGTTCATCACGGCCTGGCCAGTCGCTCGCGTCGCCTGGAGGACATGATCAGAATGATGGACCGCCTTCCAAAGCGCTTCAGCCTCGATCTCATTCTCAAGCCGAACGATCAGGGTTATGTCGACCAGCTCACTGCGATGTGCAAAAAACGCCCGAATGTCCGCGTGCTCCCGCCCTTGGCTTTCTCGCAGTTGGTGGTAGCGACCAACGCCTATGACATCGGACTTTTTCTGATGCCGCCCGTGAGCTTCAATTTGCGCTTCACAGTTCCCAACAAACTTTTCGAATTTGTTCAAGCGCGACTCATGGTCGCAATTGGGCCGTCATTGGAGATGACACCCTACGTGCGTGCACACGATCTCGGCGTCGTGGCTGAAGATTTCGATCCCGTTACCCTTGCTCGGGCGCTGGCGGGCCTCAGTGCGGCTGACGTGGCGCGCTTCAAAGAGAACGCCCATCGGGCGGCGGCCGTTTTGAATTCCGATCAGACCGATGCGGTCGTACGTTCCATCGCGTTGAGTCATCCTGCCTCCGTTCGCCAATGACTGAATTCACCCTTTTGCAGATCAGCAGAGCGCCGAACCCAGGCAGGGCAGGCTTCGGGCTGTACTTGCCGCTCAAGCATCGTACGAGAGCTCGATGCACCCAATGCTTCGACAAGCGCACCTGAACATGCTCGCTCCCCGCGTCATCCCGGTGCTGTTGCTGGAGGGTCGTCGCCTCGTGAAGACGATCCGCTTTGCGCAGCCTCGATATCTCGGCGATCCGATGAATGCGGTCAGGATCTTCAATCAGAAGGAGGTCGACGAGCTGATTCTGCTCGATATTACTGCCACGGAAGAGAACCGGGGACCGCAGTTCGATTTCATCCAGGAGATCGTATCCGAGGCATTCATGCCCGTCTGCTATGGAGGAGGCGTCCAGTCCCTCGCACAGATGGAGCGACTCTTCAAGCTGGGCGTCGAGAAGGTTTCGCTCGGCTCGGCCGCGGCGGCCTTGCCGGGGCTGGTGAGCGAAGCCGCGGCCGCTTTTGGATCGCAAAGCGTGGTCGTTTGTATCGACCACAAGAGCCGGCTGCGCGGTGGCCAAAAAGTCGTGATCAACCGCGGCCGGCGTGAACTGGCCGGCCTGCCCGCGGATTTCGCCCAAGCGGTCGCGGATGCAGGCGCCGGCGAAGTCTTGCTCCAGTCGGTCGATCGTGACGGGACGATGCAAGGCTATGACCTGGTGCTGTTGGCAGAGGTGGCGGCCCGGGTTCGCACGCCAGTCGTGGTTTGCGGCGGCGCTGGTTCCATGGCCGATTTTTCCGCGGCCATCCGAGCCGGTGCAGCCGGGGTTGCAGCCGGCAGCATGTTCGTCTTCCAAGGCCGGCTGCGCGCAGTGTTGATTTCCTATCCGTCCCGCGCAGAGCTGGCGCAATTCGCCGCCGCGGCCACTAGCCCATGAGCGCCTGCTTCGCCTCGCGCAACGCCTGTCCGGCCTGTGGTTCCTCCGGTTTCGAGTCGCTGTTCGCCCGGCCCTATGGCGAACCCCGCCTGCGGGCGGCCCTCACCGACTTCTACGCGCAGGTCGGCGGGCTCGACTACTCGGTTCTGCTCGACGCCGAGTACGCCCTCGCCCGCTGCGACGACTGCGGGCTCATCTACCAGGTCAACATCCCAAACGACGTATTGCTCAGCCGGCTCTATGAAGAATGGATCTCCCCCGCGCTGGCGTTCGCCCGCTTTCATCGCGATCTGCCGCCTGACCGTTGCTTCGAACTCGCCCACGAGGTGAAGATCGTCGCGAGTTTGACCGGGCCCGCCGCGCCGCGTCTCGCCCTCGATTATGGATGTGGTTGGGGCGAGTGGTCGCGCATGACCCAGGCCTTCGGCTACGAAGCCTGGGGCACGGAGCTGTCGCTCAGCCGCCGTGTTCACGCCGAGAAATCGGGCATACACGTGGTTCCGGATGCCGGGTTGCCTGATGGGAGTTTCGGCCTCATCAATATTGACCAGGTATTGGAGCACGTCCCGTCGCCGCGCGACACGCTCGGACTGCTGACCGCCAAGCTGCACCCCGGCGGCGTCTTGCGCGTGGGTGTGCCCAACGGCCTGCGGGTGCGGCGCGCGCTCCGGTCCTTTGACCGAGAGTTGAAAAAGCCCCGTCTCGGCCGCTTGAATCCTGTGGCGCCGCTCGAACATCTGAATTGCTTTACCGCCCGCCCGCTGTTGCGCTTGGCCGGCGCGTGCGGACTGCGCCGCGTGAGGCCGACCTGGAAGGTCCTGCTGGAGAGCTTTGTTTTTCCACCCGGAATCGCCGCCAAACTGAGAACGCTCCTGCGTCCGTTTTACCTGCGCAGCGGCTTCGCCACCCAACTCTACTTTCGACGAACCGAGATTCGGTCCGGTGACACGTTGCCGATGGGCACGTTTCGACCATGAGCCAAGTCTCCTTGCTCCGCCGCCTGGGAGTCCGCCTCCGTTATGGAGGAGCCGCCTGGCCCCGCCACTCATTACGGGATTATCTCCTTGCCGAGGCCAGAAAGGCGGTCCGGTGAAAATCGCGTATCTGGGACAGATGGCCGATATTTCGACCGAGAACGGAATTTCGAAAAAGATCCGCACCCAATGCTTGGCCTGGCAAACGGCAGCCCACGAGGTCCGCTATTTCTCGCTGACGCCCACCACGGCAGTCTGGCAGGGAATGCAGCCAGTGCCGGTCGAGGTCATTCGCCGGGGTGGCGTAATGCACCGTGCGGTGCAGTCGCTTCGGCTGGCCCGGCAAATTCGCGCCTGGCGGCCAGACGCCATCTACTTCCGGTATGCCTATCACAGCCCGGGTTTGGTGCGCCTGTTCCGGGAAATTCCGACAGTCGCCGAGATCAACTCCGACGATCTGGCTGAGTATCCCCTGACTCTCTCCCGCGCCAAGGTGGCCTACCACCGGTTAACACGAAATCGCATTCTGCGCGCTGTCGCCGGCTTTATCACCGTAACCAATGAGCTCGCGGGGCGCCTGGCCGGTTTCGGCAAACCCGGAGAAGTGATTGGCAATGGAATCGCCCTCGCCGATTTTCCCCTCCTGCCACCCCCTGATTCCGAACGGCCACCGCGGCTCGTATTCATGGGGAGCGCCGGCTCTCCGTGGCACGGCCTAGACCGCGTGACAGACCTCGCTCGTTTGATTCCCGGCATGCCAATTGACATCATCGGCGAATCAACTCCGGCCGCCCCGCTGCCGACGGCGATCCATTTTCACGGACCGCTGACGCGCGAACGCTACGAGCCGCTGCTCCGCGCCGCCACGGTCGCGATTGGCACCATGGCGCTCTATACGAAGCACATGGACGAGGCCTGTCCGCTCAAGGCCCGCGAGTATCTCGCCCTGGGCCTGCCCGTGATCGGGGCCTATCAGGACACCGACATCCCGACCGACGCCGATTATTTCCTCCGCCTGCCCAACAATTCCGAGTCGTTGGCCCCCTGGCGCGATCGGATCTCGACGTTCATTGAATACTGGCGAACCCGGCGCGTTCCGCGATCCGCCATCGCCCACCTCGATGTCTCCGTGAAAGAGGCCCAGCGCCTCGCCTTCATGGAAAAGATCCTCGCGGTCTTCCGCCATGCCTGAGCGCACACCCGGCATCATCGTCACCTATTTCCCCGATCCGGATCTCGAGATCCGGCTCGCCGCCATCGCGCGGGAGATATCGCCGGTTCTGGTCGTGGACAACACGGCTAACGCAGCGATGAGCGATCGTCTCGCCGCGGCCTGCGAGCGGTGCGGTTGCCGGCTGCTCCTCAACCGCTCCAACCTCGGTATCGCCGCCGCCCTCAACCGCGGGTTTGGCGAACTCGAACAGCTCGGCTTCATTTGGGCGGTCGCGTTCGATCAGGACAGCACGCCAGAGCCGGGCTTGGTCGGCGGTTTGATGGAGTGTGCCCGGCGCATTTGCCCCGCCCGCCCGCCCGCTGTCGTCGGCGCCAATTGGCGCGATGAAGCGCGGCCCAACCAGCCCTCGTTGCATTTGCGGCCGCACCCGGCTTGCCGCCTTCTTTTCGAACGGGTGCCCGCCCGCGACGACCTCGACGACGTCACCTGCGTCATAAACTCAGGATCGCTCTTTCACCTGCCGACCTGGCGGGCCCTCGGCGGCTTCGACGAGTCGCTGTTCCTTGATCTCGTTGATACGGACTATTGCCTGCGCGCCCGCCAAGCAGGTCATCGCATCGGTGTGGCATCGCGGGCCTGCCTCCGCCACCGTCGGGGGAGCAAACGAGCGGTGCGATTCCTTGGAGGCACTTGGTGGCCCGCTTTCATGCCGCCCCCGCGCCTGTATCTTCTCTTTCGCAACCGCGCATGGCTGTTCCGCCGGCATCTCTGGCAGACGCCGCATTGGGCGGCGTTCGAAATCATCTATGGTTTCAAGATCCTCGCGGAGATCCTCTTCCTCGAAAACGACAAAGTCGCCAAATTGGGCGCGTGCCTCCGCGGCACCTGGGCTGGTGTGTCCAGCCGTCGCAGAGTTGCCACGCACCCAGATGTCGGGCGTTCATCAACCCACCGTGGGCAGGCCTGAAAAAGCACCGCGCAAAGACCGTCGAGCGGCCTGAGTTGGGCGCGGACACTTGAGGCTTCCGTATCCTCGGGGCGGCGGCTAAACAATCTTCTTCAATCATGGTTGTGCTCTTTGTTGCGACCGTGTTCATCGGCGCCGCACTTCTCTTTTTCGTCGAACCCATGTTCGCGCGCATGGTGCTTCCGCTCCTGGGCGGGTCGCCGGCCGTCTGGAACACGGCGATGTTATTCTACCAGTTGTTGCTGCTCGCGGCCTACGGCTACGCGCATGCCAGCACCCGGTGGCTGGGTGTGCGTCGGCAGGCCGCCTGGCATCTGCTGATCTTGCTGGCCCCGCTGGCAATTCTGCCCATTGCCATCCCCGCGGGCTGGCCGCCCCCGACGCCAGGCCATCCGATTTCGTGGCTGCTTGGTCTGATGCTCGCGGCGGTCGGCTTGCCGTTCTTCGCCGTCGCCGCCACCAGCCCGCTCATCCAAAAATGGTTCGCCTCCACCGGCCATCGGCATGCTGTCGATCCCTATTTCCTCTACGCCGCCAGCAATGCCGGCAGCATGCTGGCGTTGCTCAGCTACCCCGCCTGGGTGGAATCGCATCTGCATGTTGCCCAGCAAAGCCGCTGGTGGGTGGGTGGCTACGGGATGTTTGTGGTGCTCACTGCGACCTGCGCTGTCTGCATCTGGCGATCGCCCCCGGAGTCTTCCATCACTGCGCCGACTCCGCAGCCGTCCGTCCGAGCGTTGCCTGACCGGCTCACCGGGAAACGCCGCCTTCGCTGGGTCTGGCTCTCGTTTGTGCCTTCGAGCCTGATGCTCGGTGTTACAACCTATCTTTCCAGCGACGTGGCCGTCGTGCCCTTGCTGTGGGTTATTCCGTTGGCGATCTACCTCCTGACCTTTGTTCTCGCGTTTGCGCGCCACCAGATTCTTCCGCGATCGCTTTTGTCACGCGTGCTGCCCCTCCTGCTGGTGTCGCTGATCATGACGTTGAACATGCGGACGTCGCAGCCGATCGGCGGGCTGATGTTGCTGCACTTGGTCACATTTTTCGTCACCGCGATGCTCTGCCACACGGAGCTGGCCGCCGACCGTCCGGCGGCGGCCGATTTGACCGAATTCTATCTTTGGATCTCCGTCGGCGGCGCTCTGGGCGGATTGTTCAATGCCTTAATCGCGCCGCTGGTTTTTCACTCAGTGGTCGAATATCCGCTGATGTTGGTCGGGGCGGGTTTGGTCGGCTGGAGAGCCGCCACCCGCGGCACGCTCGGTGACATCATCCGCGACTGCGTCTGGCCGGCGCTTCTCACGCTCGCGATCGCTGGCGCCGTGCTGGCCGTTCAGGCTACCCCTCTGAAGGCAAACACTGTCGTCGGTGTCTCCCTGTTCGGCGTGCCGACGCTGATCTGCTATCTGTTTTCACGGCGTCCACTTCGATTCGCCCTGGGCATCGCCGGGTTTCTGCTCATCGGCGGCCTCTACCAGACAGATCAGGGGAAGTTACTCCACGCCGAGCGCAGTTTTTTCGGCGTCCATCGCGTCGAGGTCGATTCCACCGGTCGCTACCACCTGCTCTTTCACGGCCGGGTTCTGCATGGCATTCAATGCCTTGATGCGGCGCGCCGGCAGGAACCGCTCGCCTATTACGAACGCTCCGGGCCGATCGGCGAGGTGCTGGCGGATTACGGCCGGGAGCCGTCGGAGAACATTGCCGTCGTGGGTCTGGGCGCCGGGACCCTCGCGTGCTACGCGCTGCCGGGCCAGCATTGGACCTATTTTGAAATCGATCCGACCGTGCTGAAGCTCGCCGGCGATGAAAGGTATTTCACCTTCTTGCGCGACTCGGCTGCCCCGCCGCGGATCGTGCTCGGCGACGCCCGCCTGTCGCTGGCCGGCGAACCTGACCGGCAGTTCGACCTGTTGGTCCTCGACGCCTACAGCTCTGACGCAATTCCCGTCCATTTGGTGACGCGCGAGGCGCTCGCGCTCTATCTGCGGAGGCTCGCTCCCGGCGGCCGCCTGGCATTTCACATCTCGAACAGCCACCTCGATCTGGAGCCGGTCCTGGCCGATCTAGCCCGCGACGCTCAGGTTGTAAGTCTGACGCGGGAAGACGCGGTCGTCGCGCCGCAGGAACTCGCCTCCGGCAAGGCAGCCTCCACCTGGCTCGTCATGGCGCGTAGCGCGAATGATCTCGCGACGCTGGCGCACGATCCGCGCTGGCGGCCGAGCCGCGGTCGCGATCAGCCCGTAATTTGGACCGACGACTATTCCAGCCTGCTCAGCATTCTCCGCTGGCGGTAGTTTCCAGCCGGCATTTTTCCTATCGCCATGTTCGGATGCCTCCGGGCTGGGACCAAAATCCGCCTCTTGCCGCCTTCCTTCCAGCCATACACCGGTATCATGTCCTTTCAGAACGCCACTTGCCCACCCGGCTGGCCATCTTCGACGTGCGCGAATTTTCCCTCCCCCGCTGATGCGACGTCAGCCCCGTGCCATGCGTCACGCCGCAAAATCCTGTTTGAGTTCTCAGCCCGCCCGCTGTGCTCTTCCACTTATGAAGCTCTCCATCGTAATCCCCTGTTACAATGAGGCGAAGACGATCCGCCAGATCGTCGAGCGCGTCCGGGCCGCGCCAATCGACGAAAAAGAGATCATCATCGTCGACGATTGCTCACGGGATGGAACCCGCGACCTCTTGCGCACGGAGATCGCGCCGCTCGTGGACAAGATTGTGTATCACGAGGTCAATCGCGGCAAAGGCGCCGCGCTTCGCACCGGATTCGCTGCCGCCACNNGCCCATTCTCGATGGCCGGGCCGATGTGGTCTTTGGCTCGCGGTTCATGGGAAGCGACGCCCATCGCGTCGTCTATTTCTGGCACATGATCGGAAACAAGCTCCTGACCCTGTGCTCGAACATGTTTACCAACCTCAACCTCACGGACATGGAGACCTGCTACAAGGCCTTCCGCCGGGAGGTTCTGCAGAAGATCGTGATCGTAGAGGATCGGTTCGGATTCGAGCCGGAGATCACCGCGAAAGTCGCCCGACTGCGCGTGCCGATCTA
>PLOH01000098.1 GCA_003142955.1 Opitutia bacterium
ACCGCGCCACGCCTGCGCAACCGGGTCGTGAGCTGAATCTCTGCGTCTGCGGTTTCTTAGAATGGAATGGCGGCCTCATCGCCCGCCGGGTCTATTGGCCCGCCTCGGGCAGCACGTTCCTGATTCTTTCGTTCCAGCCTAGCTTTATGGGCGCAGGCACATCAACCGAGCTAAACAGTTTTGCGGCGTGTTCGAAGAACAGCGACCTTCCGTTCGGCCCAATTGTGGCGAGCAGTGCCACGNNGATGAAGGAAATGTCGTGCCCCTGCGCAAAGAACTGCTGCGCGGCGCGCCGAGCCTCATCGCTAGGCGAGGCGGAGGCGAAAAGAAACAGATAGTCATCAAGCCCAGCGGGGGAGATCTTCCCATTGAACGTCGCGACCACGCGAGCGCGATCAATCGGGCGCTCCGTCACCTCGATAGTGAGAACAGTAGTTCCGTCTTTAGCTATTGTGATGTCACCGCCCGCCCCGCTCGCTCTATCAGCCACGTTTATGCCTTGCCATGACACTTCCCACGGCAGGTCAAAGTAGTCTCGAACGGCGCATAATGTTGCCACGGACAACAATACCGGAATGAGACCACCGCTCGGCAGATTGAGGAGTTGCTCGATAAAGGCCGCGTGCTGTTCTAGGCTGAGCTTGCGGACCCTGGCGAGCGCAGTGTTTGAAGCATCCCGCAAGGCCACGAAACGAGACAGCAGGTATCTGAGGTACTGCCGCGCGGCGTCCGAACCGTTGTCCTGGAGATACTTGATAATTTCCAGCAGTGCTCGAAATGCAGCCTTATCTCGCACGCCGCGAATGGTAGCCTCTTCAAAGGTGACGTTTCTTCGGATTGATGACAGGTACGGTCCGGTCGAGCAGGGGACCTCATGCTCCACGAGGAACGGATTCACCACCCTATTGTCGAGAGTGCGGCCGTTGAATGAGTTTTCGGCCTGATTCATGTACGGGAAGCGAATATCGATTTCTGGATTGGTGGAGCGGGCGACAGCAACCCCGATCAGGGCCTCACGGAAAGCTTGAGTTGCCGACGAAAACAGGCGCTTTGTTGCGGTAACTATTTGTTCCGGTACATCGGGAATCGCTGTATTCCGGAACATTTCTTCGGCGCACGGGAATTCTTCATCGAGAACCTGGCGTGCGACTGCATAATCTAGCTGACGCCCCATGTTCTTAGTAGTTCGTCCACAGCGCTTCTGTTCGCGCTTTCTTAATGGAATGGCAGAGCTTCGCCGCAGCCTCGTGGATGCGCCAGCCCCCGAATAGTTCGTCCATGAGATCACACCGATAGCCGGAAACGGCTGCCATGCCCTTGCAGGCATTCAGAGCGCGAGCCAAATCTCTGTGTTCTCCATCCTTCATCTCAAAGCCGTATGCCTTCCGATCTCCACGTGTGGAGTGGACGTAGGGCGGATCGCAGTAGAAAAGAGCTTTCTCATCGTCGTAGAGCTTGATTACCTCCGTCGCCGGACGATTCTCGATTTGTACGCGCAGCAGCCGTAGGGCGATATCGGGAAGCGCCTCAACGCTCCCCAGCCAACGCGAGACCACTCCCGACATTCCTGCCCGGCTCGTATTCCTGCAATTTGCCCACCGTCCCAGCGATGCAGTCTGTGCTAACCCTGTCCTGGCCTGTCTGGCCCTGACGAAAAAGAGCCTGGCCCGTTCCAGATCGGAAAGCTGTCTAGCGTTTCCATTCACTGAAACCGCCCGATAGAACTCCTCGCGGGAAAAAGGCGTCAATCCGATGGCCTCAATGAGGCTCTCCTTCTGGTCCCGGAGTACCCGGAAAAAGTTTGCCACCTCCCCATCGATGTCGTTGTACGTCTCAACCGGCGATGGTTCGCGGTTGAGAAGTACGGCGGCCGATCCCGCAAATGGCTCGCAGTAGTGATGGCACGCCGGCAAAAGCGGCAGCAGCCAGTTCAAGTGACTGAACTTGCCACCGTACCAGCCGAAGACGATCACCTTCTTCTTGGGTGCTGCGCCGGCCTGACTGATGTGGACCGGCGACGGAATTCGCGTGCGCTTTAGCGGGATCGCTTGGTTGCTCATATCGCTTTCGCCCCCGGGAAAACCAAAGCTCAATTGCATCAATCAACAGATCGGCTGTGGGGCGGCCTTCCTTTATAGCCTGGATCTTCCGCCGACGGTGCAGGTCCTCCGGCAATCGAAAAGTCGATTTGATCATCGGCAATAGGGACGTCCATTCCGCCATCTTGCCTCTTATGTGGCAGTATGGCAGGCGTGGTTGCCAAGATCAAGGACAATTCTAGCATCGCTACGGTCTTGGGACACGGAAAAACCGGCAGTGTTTGCGATCGCGGCCCAAAGCCGCTACCCCAGCCCCGCTTCCCGCAGAAACCGCGCGGATTCCTCCGGCGGCGTCGGATTGATATAGAACCCCGTCCCCCATTCGAATCCCGCCACCTTGGTCAGCTTGGGCATAATCTCCAGGTGCCAGTGGTAGTGCGGCAGCGGCGCATCCTGCACGGGCGCGCTGTGCACGATGAAATTGTACGCCGGCCGCTCCAGCGCCTTGTCTATTTTGCGCATGGTCGAGCGCAAAACCCAGGCCAGGTTTTGAAACGTGGGAGCGTCCGAATCTTCGAAGTGCGACTGGTGCAGCTTCGGCAGAATCCACGTCTCGAAAGGAAATCGCGGCGCGTAGGGCTC
>PLOH01000089.1 GCA_003142955.1 Opitutia bacterium
CCCACGCCCCTCTCCACCCCGATTCTCTTGAATCCTTTTCCCGGATACGGACAGCTCGGGAGCTCCGCTCCCGTATCCCCCCACGTCTTTAAACTCGCCCTATTATCAGCCAATCCCCAACACTCAAAGTGTCACCTATCAACCCGGACAGTTTGTCACCCATCGTCAGATCGAACCAAACGTCGATTAGGGCAATTCAACGGGGTCAAACTTTGCACTTTGCACTCAGTTGCCTAGCCTTTCTCGGACAGTTCGGCCTGCAGACGGTCGGATGACGCGCGGACGCCGGCGAGGATGGTGTCGGCGATTGGCACGGGGAAGCCTTTGGGGATTGCGGCCTGCACGCGGTCGATGACCGCCGGCGTGCGGGAAACGACGTCCGCGATGATCGCTTCCATGTCCGCAATCCCGCACCGCTTGGCCGTCTCGATCCAGTGCCGCGCCTTGATCTCGTTCAGCTTCCAGTGCGCGCTCTTGCTGCGCACCGCCATGGCGAGCCTGACCTTGTGCACGTCGAGCTTGCCGGCGCCGCGGCCGATCAGCGGCCAGGCGGACAGCACGTCGTAGAATGGCGTCAGCCGATACTTGCCGCCGCGCTCGTGAAAGAGGGAGAAATTCTTCGCATGCCCGTCGGTGGCGGCGAGCATCCAGTAAACGGCCTGGGCCTTGAGGAAGGACCGCATGTCGTCCGCAGGGCGTTCGCCGGTTTCGAGAATCCGCAGGATCTCGCGCATGCCCGGCCCGCCGTCGGATTCGTATTTCTGAAAGCTCGGCCGGCCCAGCGCCTGGCAAAAATCCTCCTGCGGCAATCGCGCGATCCATCCGCCGGATTGGCGGGCGCGGTCGAATCGCTCGACAGCGAGAACCTTCCGGGCGCCAAACTCGACGATCTCGCACGATGCGGTATTCAATCCGAAGGCCTGCATCACGCGGGCGCAAAGCCACTCGTTCTCAACGGAGTCCTTCATGTCCATCTGGAGATGGCCCACCAATCCCAGCGGCAGCTTGAGAATGTGCGTGGTCGGCGTCGCACCGAGCGGTCGACACCATTTCCCGCGATGGAACAACAGAGCGGTCTTCTCCTGCGCTCCCGCGAGGGAGATCCGGAACTCATCGGCCTCCGGCTGCCCGAGGATGCGGCCCCCGGACAAGCTAGCCGCGATCACCTGCTCGACCTCCGCGTCGGTCAGCGGCTCGGCGTCGATGCGGTCAAACCCGGCCGGCGTTTCGCCATCGGGCAGCAACTGGGCCGCGCCCACGCAGTCGCGCCCGATCGCGGTCAGCAGATCTAACGCCTCGGTTGACGCCGTGGCGAATCGCGAGCGGATGCGGGAGCGGATCGCATCGCTGTCCGGCAGGAGATTGTCGAAGTAGTTCGCGACCGCGTCACCACGCTGCGCGACGTTGCCCGGAGTGAAAGGAAGTGACAGGGAGAGCACGCGGCCGGCCGGTGAGTCGACCCAACCGGCATCGTACTGCAGGCGGTGCGTGCCGCGTACCACGGACCAGGTGCCGACCCGCTGCCCGTTCATCCAAACGCCGAGTGTCGTTGGCATGTGCAGTCCTTTCCCGCTACCACGCGTCCCCTGTTGGCCCGGCCTCGCGTTTACGCTTCTTCGGGCTATTCGCCCTGCGAGGAGCAGCAGCCTGGGCGGCCGGTGCCTCCTTCATCTCGATCACGAACCTGCCGCCGAGGAACGAGACGAGCCGGGAGATCTGGTCGAACGACGTGACGCCCGGTGCGCCCTCGATGTGCGCCACGCGCTTCTGGTTCACGTTGAGCAGTTGTCCGACCTGGGCCTGCGTCAGGCCGTGCGCCTTCCGCATGCCCACCAGAATCAGGCCGAGCTGCCGGGGTGTGCTGACCGGGTAATTCATGGCGCCAAAGTACTATCTCCCTGTGGTAAATGCAAGATACTATTGTTAAGTAGTAATAGGCAGATACTAGCATCGAGTAGTAATCGCCAAAACAGAGCCCCTTACATTTCGGGTAATCGCCTATTGGGAAAGGATCGGAGAGGGTCAGGTTTTTGGGGTTGGGGCGGAGGATACGACACGTTGGCTGCTCCGCTGTCTTCCGTGAAGAACGATCCCTGGCTGGTCCATTCCCCGCGCCTTCGCCGCGCGGGCGTGACTGCTCGTCGAGGCGAGCGGTGCCGGGGCGGGATCAGGGCCCGGAGGCGTCCTGGCCCGGCACTGGTTCGCCCGATTCCCCGAGGAGGATGAACTGGACAGACTCGTTCCGGATGTCGCCGACTCTGCAATTTACCAGATTAAGGCACCCAACCGCGTCTTGGCGGATCCACAAGCCATGGTGGGACGCCTCGCCAAGCCCGGTCCGGGTAATGTTCACTCTTTCAAGTCGCGCCTGGGTAAGCGTGCCCTCTCCTTTGCGGTTGCCGGGCGCCACAATGGTTAGCCCGCTGGAGATGCTGTCTTGAATAGAGACCTGGCTGATCGTGAGGCCCGATATGCTGCGGCGATCCAGGCAGATCTGGAACGACCCGCGCCAGGCCCAATTGTGATCATAGCCGCCACAGCGCACGAGTTCGCAGTTGCGGACTAGCGTCGTTCCGCTGAAGTTGTTGTCGATCTTCCGCTGCTCATCGGAGGTGGGGAAGGTAGTGCTGATCAGAATGCCGCATCCAGTGGCGATGTCGGTAAAGAGACAGTCCTCGATGCGGTTGTCCGCCCCGCCGTAGATCGCCCCGCCATTGGCAAGAAAGGTCAGCTGACCCGTGCAGTGACGGATAACATTGTTGCCCGACCGCGGGCTCTGCTCCACGAAGCCCTGGTCTGAAGCCGCGGGCCACATCGCGAAACAATCGTCGCCCGTGCCGCGAGCGGTGCAGTTTTGTATGACCGTTCCGCTGGTGCCGACGCAAAGATTTACGCCGTCCGCGAGCAGATTACGGAAGCGGCAGCCGTCGATGACCAGGTTCGTGCCGTTATAAATCCATATGCCGACCTTCGTGTGCTCCAGCCAGATGCGCGAAACGGATGAGTCGGCGCACCCCGCGCCGACGATGCCGTCATTCGGTTCGTTGTCGTTGCGATAATTCAACTTACCGACAATCGAAAAATCGGCCAGGCGAATGTGGCTTCCGGTGAGTTTGAACCGCACGCGTCGCGCCGGCTGAGTATAGAGTTTTTCGTCGCCGACGAAGGTTGTGTGCCACATGCCCGCGCCTTGGATCGTCACGGAAGACGGCACGAGAATGTCGCCGGTCAGCTTGTATTCGCCGGCCGGAACCCAGACGGGCCGGCCCTGTTTTTGGGCTTCGGCAACGCACTGCCTTAGGGCGGCCGTGTCGTCGGTTCCGCCTTTTCCGCCTGCCCCGAAATCGAGGACACAAAGCGCGTTCGCCGGGGCAGCCAACGCGGCGGGAGCGTTTTCTAGGTCGACGAGATCGATGAGGCAATAGGCAACGTCTGCGGCGGGGCGTTGCAGGCGGATTACATCGTCCTTGGCGATAGGCAGGTCCTTGACGCGAAGTTCATCGTAGAAATTGCGCGGCTTGCCCTCGTTGGGCTGATTGGAGAATGGATAGTTCCCGTAGAGCCACGAATAGCGGGAGGTAAGCGACAGGGTCCTAACCTTCTTCCCGTTGATAAAGAGATCGAGGCGCGTGGTAGTTCCGCCGCCCTCTTCCGCATCCGGCAGACTGTAGCGAACCACCAGCGCATTGGCATTCGCCGCCGCAGAGAATTCCACGAATTCCCCGGCGACCACGAGTTTCACGCATTTCTGGCCGGAGGCTTCGGTCTCGACCCGATTCGGATCGTAGTTCGGACCGAGCACGAGGCCGGTGCCTTTCATGGCCTCGGCCTCGTAGGTCGTCCACCGCATATCGGCCCCAACTTCCGCCCGCGCCCGGCCAGAGCAGGCAGCGCAGGCGAGGATGAGCGCGAGGCGCAGAAGGAGTGGAGTCGCTGTCGCAGTATTTGCCCTACGAAATTTGCCGGGGGATACACTCATCTTGTCCGTCGATATTTGATCGTCACCGGATTGCCGGGGCTGCATTTCGCTGGGCGGCCAGCCACGAGAAGGGTGTGCTCGCGCGGATTGGCGGGTGAAGGAGTGATCGTCACCGAAGTCTTCGTGATCTTGATCCGGAAATTGTCTCCCTTATAGGCGAGATTGAACTGCAGGCTCTTCCATTTCGCGCAGAGCCGAGGGTTGATCGCGATCCGGTTCTCATCCGCCTCCACGCCGCCAAAACCCAAGACGGCCGTCATCCACGCGCCGCCGTTCGCGGCGGGGTGCGAACCACCCATGAAAACGGCACCCACGTATACCTTATACTTGGCCTCGAGATCGATCGTGGCCGTCTTTAGAAAGTATTTGTAGGCGAAAGCGAGATTGCCAAACTCAATCGCTACCATTGCGTAGGCGCATGCGCTCAAGCTGGATCCGTGTTCGGTGAGCGGCTCGTAGTATTCCCAGTTCGCTTTTTTGATTTCGGCAGAGAAGTGGGTCTTGAACAGGTTGAGCATCGCCACCACGTCAGCCTGCTTGATGATTTTGGTCGGCACCGCCAAACCCTGTCCGGCACCGAGATACTCATTCGGGTGAACCATCTTCGCTTTGAGTTCCTCGACCGTGGCGTCCCGCAATTGAAAGTAGCCGTCAAATTGCTCGATGACTCCCGTCTTCGCATCCGGTGCGGGGACATACAGCAATTTCTCCGCTTCGCCGAAACAGCGAAGTTCGCCCTGAATGTCGATCTTCGTCAGCAACGCCCCCAACGCCTTCGGATGATTCCGCCGGAGGTGGTCAACGGCTGCATTGGCGATCGCGAAGGTCTCCTTCGCCACCATGCTGGTAAAAGCGTTATTATTGACGCGCTCGTGATATTCGTCCGGCCCGACGACATCGAGAATCTCGTAGCGACCTTTCTCCTTCTTGAAGAAGGCGTAGGAGTAGTAGAAACGGGCGCACTCCAAGATCACCTCGGCGCCTCCTTCGAGCAGCAGCGAGTCGTCGCCGGTCAACTTGAAATAGTTCCACATCGCGATGGCCACATCACCGCTGATGTGAATCTGCTTGTCGCGGAAGTGCGTGCGCAGATCCCGGCCGTTAAGCGGATCGCCGACGTTAAAATAGCTGCAAGCGTCGTCCCCCGTCTCCTGGCTCTCCCAGGCATAGAAGGCTCCTCGATAACCTGGCCCTTCCGTTTTCGCCTTCCGCCGGGCACCGTTAAGGGTCTTGATTCGGTAGCGCATTAACTCAACGGCCTTTTCTGGATACGTGTGGAGAAAGAACGGCAGCATGAACATTTCCGTGTCCCAGAAAATGGCGCCCTTGTAGACCTGACCCGAAAGGGCGCGCGCCGGGATCGAGTTAGCACTGCCCTTCACGGGCGCAACCATCAGCAACTGAAAAATGCTATAGCGAAGCGCGTGCTGGGCTTCGTCATCGCCCTCGATCTTCACATCGCAACGCTCCCACTTGCGATCCCACTCGGCGTTATGTTTTCCCAGGCAGACTTCGTAACCTAGCAATCGGGCCTGCTGGACCGTGGCAATCGCGGCCTCTGGGAGCGGCCTCCCGACAGGGTCATTGTCAGTGAAGACCGCGAAATATTTGATGAACCTGTAGGTTTTTCCCGCTTCAGCCCGCAGGTTGATCACCCGGAGGTTTCGGTTGTCCTGGGTCTCATTAGTCTCCGCTCCGAAATTCAGTTCGACCGCTTCGGCAACGACCACGTGCTTGGAGCTTTCGTTTGTCACGCCCTGAACCAGCAAGACCGACTCGCGTTTTTCCGCGGCGAGCTGCAGCAGATGCGGGCCATTCAAGTCCCACACGTTACAATCGACGCCCGTGCGAATCGTGACCTTGGCCGCTTTGTCGCAGGTGAGGCTGAACGCGATGATGCCGAGGTTCGGAATATCGGCGCTCAGGAAACGCGAGGACTTGATCGTGAGGGTCTTCGCCCGGGAGGCGAAGACCGTCTCGCGCTCGAACAGGGCATTGGCAAAGTGCAGCGTTTGCTGATGCTGCCGGACCTTGCCGCCAAGGGCGGAGAGTTCCACGCCATCAAGCGATACTCGCGTGAAGCCGCCGTTCGGGGCATTGACGGGTTCCCGCCAAGCCGAGCCGACGCGGTCGAAGATTCCGGCAAGGGTGATTCCCACCGCTTCTTCCGGGCCATACTCGTCCAAGGTGCCGCGATAGCCCATATAGCCGTTGGCAATCTGATAGACGTTGCCACGGCGCATGATGCTCTCCTTGTCGCCGGCAATCTCACTGGTGCTGATCGACCAAAGATCTTTCATTTTCCGTCAGGCCGCTTTCTGTTTGTCTTTCACCCGCATCATGAACCCGGCCGCGGCGATCATCGAAACGCCGCCCAGCACGATCGCATTAATGGCGTGCCCATGAAATACGGTGCGGACCAGCAGGCCGAGCAAGGCCGCGGCGAGGATTTGCGGGATGACAATGAAGAAATTGAACATGCCCATATACACTCCCATCTTGCGATACGGCACTACGCTGCTGAGGATTGCATATGGCATGGTCAATAGACTGGCCCAAGCGACGCCCAGGGCCGTCATGGATATGATCAGGAGCCGCGGCTCCTTGAAGAGACCCATGGAACACAGCCCGATTCCGCCGATGACCAGACATGCGATGTGGGTGGTCACCCGGCTGGTGCGCCGCGCCATCACCGGCAGTACGAACGCCACCAGCGCCGCCACGCCATTGTAGACCGACATCAATACGCCCACCCAATTGGCTCCCAGGTTGTATGCTTCCGATCGCGGATCACTGCTGCCAAAATGATAGCTCGTCACCGCGGCGGTGGAGTAAATGAAGAAGGCGAAAAGCGCGAACCAGGTGAAGACTTGCGCCAATGCGAGTTGCCTCATGGCCCCGGGCATGTTGTTCAGGTCATAAACCAGCTCGACGATCCCTCGCTTTTTGCCGGCGGCGAAACGCTTCGCGGCCACTAGTTGAAGCACGCCATAGAAACCGGCGCCGAACGACAAGATATAGAGGCCCTTGTCCCAAGAGAGCAGTCGGATGACGACGCTGAAGATCAGGCCGCCGGCCACGAGCAGAGTGCCGGTCGTATGGTATTTTCTTGAATCAAGCGTGACGTCGGGTTCCGGCGCTTCGTCCGCATCGGTCGCCTGCGCGTGGAAGGCCTCCTGCTCCTCCGGTGAATACTCCTTGGTTGAAAATACGGTCCACAACACGGCTAGGATGTAGACAATGCCTCCGCAATAGAAGGACCACTTCACCGAGGTGGGGAGCTGCCCCGCGGGCGCGGTGTTGGCGATGTGGAACCAATTCGTCAGGAGAAAGGGCATCAGCGAGCCGACAACTGAACTGGCGCCGATGAAGAAGGTCTGGACGGCAAAACCGGTGGTCCGCTGCTCATCAGGCAGCATGTCGCCGACGAACGCCCGCATGGGCTCCATCGTAACATTGATCGAGGCATCCATGATCCACAGCATGCCGGCGGCAAACCACAGCGCCGGCGAGTTGGGCATCACCAGCAGCGCCAGCGACGCGAGAATGGCGCCGATCAGGAAATACGGCTTCCGGCGTCCAAGCCGGTTCCAAGTCTTGTCGCTCAGGTAGCCGACGATCGGCTGCACCAACAATCCTGATACGGGGCCGGCAATCCAGAGAATGGGAATCTCATCCACCTTCGCGCCCAGCGTTTCGAAGATCCGGCTGACGTTGGCATTCTGCAGGGCGAAGCCAAACTGAATGCCCACATAGCCGAAGCTCATGTTCCAGAGCTGCCAGAAATTGAGCAGGGGTTTTTTGCGCATGGGGTTATTGCTATAGCCAGATGAATCGGTGCATCAAACGCTAGCGCGTCTGGCCTGAACCAGCCGGTTGATTTGCTCAAGACTGGTTTCGGCAAGATCGTGAACGACCAGGTCGGCGCCGTTGGCGCGGAGTTCGCGCGCGTTGTTTTCGCGGGCGATGCCGATCACCAGCCCGAAGCCTCCCTTGGCTCCCGCTTGGACGCCCGAGACCGCATCCTCCACGACGATGGCGCGGGCGCAGGGCACTCCTAGATTCGCACTGGCCGTCGTGAAAATATCCGGCTCCGGCTTGCCCTTGAGTCCGAGGTTCTCGGATACGTTGCCGTCGACGATGGTGGCAAAAAGGGGCGCGGTGCCGGTCTTGTTCAGGATCGCCTCAGAGTTGTTGCTCGATGTGGCCAGGCCGACCTTGATCCCGCGTTGCAGCATCTCGCGGATCAAGGCGATCGTGGAATCGAAAAGACCCACGCCTTCACGTTCGATGATCTGGTTGAAAATCGCGTTCTTTCGGTTCCCGAGGCCGCAAACGGTCTCGCGACCCGGCAAATCCTCCGGGGTCCCGAGAGGCAGTTTGATCCCTCTCGATTTCAAAAATGCCTCGACGCCGTCATAGCGAGGCCGGCCGTCCACGTAGGCCAGATAGTCAGGCGCATGGGCAAATTCATTGAACGGTTCGTGATGCCGCGCAGCGCGGATCTGGAGATAATCATCGAACATCCGCTTCCAAGCCATCGAGTGGACAGCGGCGGTCTTGGTGATGACGCCGTCCAGGTCGAAGATCGCAGCCTCGAAATGCAGTTCGCACTGCCCACCGGGCGCGCAGGTCCCAAACTTGTTGTCGGCGGACTTGCGTCTACGGATGGTCGATAAACGGCTGGGCGTGATCGAAGCGGGTTGATCGTCGGCCGGTTCCACGGAATCAATGCGTTGAATGTTGGGAAGAAGTGAGGCGGTGCGCAGTAAAGCGGCTCTTTGATGTGAGCGCCTCCGCCGCGCACCGCCGGTGACGGCCGCCCGCCGCGGACGGCGGGCGGCCGCGCAATGTCGGGCCCTAACCCCTGCTCGGGCCGGGCAGCATGACCCGGCCCGAAATCAAGCGATCAGAAGTTGAACCGGTTCGTGAGCGTGAAGACCTGCGTCGGGCCGATGCGGAAACCGGCCGGGGTGCCCGCGGCCTGGCCCGGGATCGGCCCCTGCACCGTGATCGGGATCAGGTAGTCGTGCTTGAAGAGGTTCGTCGCGTTCAACTGGATGGTCCATTCGACGTTCTTGGAGATCTTGCGATGGTAGCCGATCCACGCATCGAAGTTCGTCTCGGACGGCCCCTTGTAGGGATGCGCGAGGTCGAACGCGAGGCTCGCCGGATTGGTCGGGTCGCCGAGCGGCGGGTAACCGATCGTGTCGCCGCTCTGGTACCGCACGCCACCACCAACATTGAAGCCCTTGAGGAATTTATGGGTGAAGTCATAGTTGGTTACGAGGTTGTAGTGCCAGGTGCGAATTTCAGGCGCAGCGGCGCCCTCGACCAGCTTGAGGTTGGCCCAGTCGGCTCCGACGGCTCCGGGGGCTCCGACGCCCGTGTAAAAGACCAATTTGTCGTTCGGAACGTCGGAGGTACCCCACCAGAAGTGCATCAATCCGCCATCCCCGTTAACCATCGAGCTGACCTGGTTCATCAAGCCGTTGAGGGCCGTGCCGCCGATATTGCTCCGGACCGCTTCCTCCTTGCTGGCGTTGAAGGTAATGCGCCAGTTCGGGATCGGATTGGCGTTAAGTTCGATTTCATAGCCCTTCGAGACGCCGTCCTCGGTGATCGTGAAGCCATTCGGTATTGAGTTTGCCACACCGTATGGATTCCCGGTTTGGTTGGACTGGATGTACGCGAGGCTGTTGAAACCCCAAGCCTTCCAGAAACGCGGATCGACGGCATTCTCAAACTTGCGCACTCCCGCGAGGGCTGCGGCCTGTTGCGCCGCCAGTGCCGGCGACTGGGTGGTCGTGCTATCGCTGAACATGTACTGCTCGATATTGACGCCGCTCTTCATAGGCCCCCAAACCGGGCCGCCTTGGATGGCAGGGTCGAACATGTTCGTGAAGTTCACCAAGCCGCCCATCCACCAGTTGAAGTCGCTAGCGAAACTGCCGGCGCTCGTGGTGATGTTCGACATCGAGGTGACGTACCGGGTGACCTTGAGCGAGTACTTGCCGTCGCGAGTCTCGATCATGATGCCGCGATCAATGGTCTTGCCGGACGGCGGTGCGACCTGCGCGCCGTACACGTCGACGCGGCCGGCGAGCGGCTGGAAGTTCGTCGAATCGCTGTACGTGAGACTGAGCTCAAACGGCAGCTTTTTCGTCAGGTCCTTGAGTCCCGGCAAGTCCATCAGATGCGCCACGAAGCTTTCGGAGCGCGAATTGACGCTAATGACGCCATTAGTTCCGCTCGGAACTTCATAGGAGCTGAAGTCTATATGCTGGAGATCCGCCGCATCACCGATATTGCGCGAAATGCCGTAGGCTTTCGCCGTGTCCTTGCGCCAGCCAAACGTCGCAACGAGGCTGTCGTCGAGCATCTTGCCCTGCCAGACGAGCGCTTGCGAGACCGTATCGACTTTGTTCAACGCCGCGCTGGTCGTCAGCGAGTCGCGATTCGCCGCCGAATTAGCGTTGGTGATGTTGAGCGGTGTGGTGGTCCAGCCGACGTAGTTGGCCGGATTGTTTACCTGCGTGAAGCTGTTGGGAAGTGGAGTGTTAGCGAGCGTGTAACCCGGCGCCAGCTTCGACGGATCGGTGGTGTAGGCGTTGTTCGTCCAAGGAGCGCTCGGATTGACGCTCGCGGGAGCGTTCCACGTATCGTTGAAATAGGTGACCGAGCCGTTGCTGATCGCCGGTGTCCCCGAAATCACCGGGATATTGGCACCCGTCGCCGATTTACCCAGCAACGAAGGTCCGAGATACATGACCATCGCGGGTTTCACGAACGTGAAGTTGACGGTCGTCGGGTCGAGATGTGGATCCTGAAGGTTATAGACGTTCGGATCGAGGTAGCCGTAGCTGTCCCAGTTGCGATTGTCGGTGGTTTGGCTCGAGTCTGCCCAGAGGCCCGTCACCGTATGCTGGCCGATAATCCGGCCCACCCAGCCCGGGAGATCCTTGCGGAGGTCGCGAGTGCCGTAGGCCGTCACGCGCTTGTCTTCGCTCGTGGTGGCATTGGAATTATTGCTGCCGCCGGTCGTGGAAACGAAGGGACGGCCCACGTTCGGATTCGGCGTACCGTCGGAGTACGGAACGCCCGTCAAACCCGCGTCCGACGTGCCGTTGTTGTAAACGGCCATCGGATCGATAAAGAGGGCAACGTTGCCACCCAAGAGCGCGGTGTGCGTGTACTTGTAGTCCTCCTTGTTGTAATCGAAGGAAATACCGACCTGATCGTCGAGCGCAGTTTCCGCGACATTGAACGTCGCACGGTGGAACTGCTGCATTTCGTGCTTGGTGTCGCCATCGATCAGCTGCTTGTAGAAGTTGAAGACCGACGGATCGGTGATCATGTTGTTCTTGAAGATGCCCGCGCCGGAGTAGGGCAGGCCCGAATTGACCGCCCAAATCGATGTGCCCGCGATGCTAGCCCAAGAGCCAGGCGCCGTGACGTAGCCGAGTGAAAGGTTCCCTTGGTACTGCTGAGTCGCGGAGGTGACCCAATAAGCCGTTTGCGTACCGCCGCCGTTGCCGAAGAATGCCACCGGATTATTGGTCGTGATGTTGCCAAAGCTGGAATTCTCAATCCAAGGCGAGGAGTAGGGAATCATCATGGAGCCAGCATTCGCATAGGCGGTCGGGCGGCCTGCGCCGCTGCCGATACGACCTGTCTGGTTGTCCCACAGCTGCCATCCATTGTAGGTGGCCTGGCTGGTGCCCGCGGCACCGGTGCCGAAGAACGGCGTGATTTGGTCCTGGGGCGGCAGTTCGCGCGGGTTATTGCTGTCGATCTTGCCGGTTTCGAAGCTCGCCTTCGCGATGAAACGGAAGCCATTTCGGTTGAGGATCTCAGGCTCAAAACGGATCGAGCCCGATGCGCGGCGGTCATGCGAAAAAGCCGGCTTCTGCTCGTACTTCTCGTTGTCGTTGAGCAAATCGAGCCGGATCGCGACCTGCTTCGGCACGATCACCTGGTTGATGTCCAGTGACTCACGCGTGGAGCCGAAGCTGCCGCCCCGGAGCTCGACCTCGCCCGAGTTTTTGAAGACCGCCGACTTCGTGCCGGCGTTGATGATGCCGGCCGGGCTGCCCTCGCCGAAGAGAATGGCGTTCGGCCCGCGCTGGAGGTCGATGCGGTCGATGTTGTAGCTGTCCCACGGAATCTGGGAGAGGAAGAAGTCGCGGGTGTTGTCCGCGGCTGCGAGTCCGCGGATACGCGTGGTCTGGCTCGGGCGGTCCGGCTCCGAAAGCGCAGCAGCGTCACCGGTGCCCGCGAAGTTGCCGTAGATGCCGCCGACCTCCGAACCGACCGTGTACTGCAGGAGCGAGGTGTTGTTCGTCGCCGCGATGTCCTTCAACAGCTGGCTCGTGTATACGCTTACGCTGCTACCGACGTCGCGCAGTTCCGTGTTTAGGCGGTTGCCGGCGAGGGTGGTGGCGGCATTGTAGCTTTCCTCTTTGCTAGCGGTCACCTCAAAGGGCGACAAGACGACAACTTCTTCATCTTGGGCCGGCGCGGCGGCAGGGGGTGCGCTGGTCGTCTGGGCGTGGATAGACGCCAAGGGCGTTAGCGTTATAGCCAGCACGGCTGCTCGCCATGAAAGCATGTTTGTAGTCTTCATGTTTGGGGATACTGGACGGATTGTTGGGTTGGGTTTGCGCATCTCTTCAGAACGGATTCCCCGGTCGAAGGAGCACGCGGTTGAGGTGTGTTCGTTTGATGCAGCGTTCATTTGATGAAACAGGTCGCGCTCGAAGAGGTGGCTTGAAGAAGGGGTTATCCTGGGGGTATCGTCGATATCGCAGCCTGACGTATCGGATCTCGATGAAACGTCCTTCCAACGCGACTTCATTGCTCTGCAAACGTTGCAAAAACGCGGTGTCACTCTTGACGCAGCCTCTTAGCCATCGTAAGAAAGCGCATGAACTCCGTTGTGCCACCCCGCACGACGCCCACGCTGCACGCGGTTGCAATAAGGGCCGGGGTTTCCATTTCCACAGCGTCCCGCTGCTTGAGTGGCGCGGCGAAAGTCGCGAAATCCACGCAGCTCCGCGTTCTTGCTGCCGCTACGGCGGCCGGTTACCACCACAATACGCTCGTTGGCCAAGTCATGCGTGCAACACGCAAAGGTGTGGCACAGAATCATCTCGGGACCATCGCCTTCGTCACGCCGGTGGCGGATTCCCACGAATGGCGCGCAACGCCCACGCTCTGCCGTAACTGGGAGGCTGCTCGCGAACGTGCGGAATCGTTCGGATTTAGCATCACCGAGTTCACGCTAAGCTCTCGCGGCATGACCGGAGGACGCCTCGGTAAGATCCTCGCCGCTCGCGGCATATCCGGCGTTCTGCTGGCGGCATTTCCGACGGAGCCGCACGAAATCTCGCTTCCCTGGGACGACTTCGCCTTCGTCCAGGTGGGCCATCGCCTCAAGTCGCCGCGACTCGATTGCGTGGTAAGCGATCACACCGAGGCCATAACCCTGGCGGCCCGACAGATCGTGGGCTACGGCTGCAGCCGTGTCGGCCTCGCGATCGAACAGTATCAGGACGAAATTACAGACGGTCGGTGGTCCCTCGGTTATGCCGGGCTTCGCTCGACGATGCCAGACCTTGCCGAAATTCCGCCGCTTTTGCCCGCTCAAATGAACGCCGAACTGTTCTTAGAGTGGGTCGACCGGCACGCAGTCGACTGCGTTTTAACGCTCTCCACCTTTCGCAACGAACCCAACCTAATGGAAACTTGGCTGGCCACTCACGAGCGACAAACTTCGCGGAATATTGGTCTTGCTTCGCTCGACGTGACCTCGGTGCATGCGGATTGGAGCGGGATTGAGCAGCATTCGGACGAGATCGGCCGGGCCGCGGTCGACTTGCTGTTTTCAAAGCTGCAAGCTGGAGAACGTGGCGTCCCACGGCTCCCTCGAACCCTCCAAGTTCACGGACACTGGCACGATGGCCGAACTTTGCGCCGACCGGGGCAAATTTAAGCTGATATCGGCGAGCGATCGGGTTTCGCCGTCTCAGGAGTAGAGGGCCCAGCGAAATGGATCATGTCTCCGCCGGCTCTGGACCGATTGCGAGAGATCCTCGCCAAGCCGACGGCCGCGAAAGAAGCGTTCAGCCTGCGGAAGCTTTTCCAGGTGGCCCGCCTTCCTGCTGAGGCGCAGGTGTCAGCGATCGATCAGATGGCGCGCCGGAGTCGGCTTCGTCGGCCGCTGACATGGACACAAGCCCGCGATTCCTCGGGAGCCGCCGGGTGTTGACGCCGCTTACCAGAGGGCATTGAATCCTCGCTAATCTGGAAAATGGCTATTCGGTGGCGGAGCCGCCGCCGGACGTTTGTTCTTCCCAGACTTAGAGCTATCTCGCTCATGTTTTCCAAGCCCCGTCTATTCTGTCTTCCGTACGTTCTTGGCGTCGCATGCCTTGTCGCCCAACCGGCGATCCGTGCGGATAGCGACCTGATCCTGCAGCGTGAGGAGCAACGGAGCCAGGATCTCATAAAGGCTGGATACAATCTGAGTTGCGGATACGGCCTAGGGAAACACGGGAGGGGGAGAATCACCCAGTTCAGCTTCTTCGTCCCCAGAGAAGGTGCGCAACAAGAGCTGATGTTCTGGGTGGAGACAATTGCAGGCAAGGCGTCCTTCCGACTCCTTGGTCCCGATGGGAAGGTCATTGTATCTTGGTCGAGTCACAAAGGAGAGAAGGTGATCACCCAGCAGTTGCTGCCGGGGAAATACGTCGTGGAGATCGACTCTTCCGGTGTGCTCGACGGACAGGCGCTCTTCAGTGCGAAAGGGAATATCCTAGCCTCAGCCAACCTTGACCCAAAGCATTTTCAGGAAATGCCGGCTTCGCCCACCGACGGCTATCGTTGGCCCTATCTCCTGTTCGTGCCCGAGCAGATCAAGGTCCCATGTTTCCTCGTGGCTCCAAACAACACAGGTTTTGCCACCGACAACTTAGAACTGTTGCGCGCTTCCGCCTCCAGTTATATCCAGGGCGAGTCCAACCTGGCTGAGCGTCTAGGATGTCCACTCTTGGTGCCGATTTTTCCACGGCCAGCTATGGGGAATAGTAACTTGTACCTGCACGCATTGAGTCGAGATAGCCTCCTCACTACGGCTGAGGCATGGAAGCGGGTCGATCTCCAACTCTTGCAGATGATTCGGACGGCCCAAGTCCACCTGGAAAACCGAGGACTTAGAATCGACCGGAGGATTCTCCTGTGGGGATTTTCTGCGGCAGGGGACTTCGTGAATCGATTCGCTATGCTCCATCCGGATCGCGTGCTTGCAGTTGCCGGGGGGGGAATCGGATGGCCGATTGCGCCAACGGTCAAAATCGAGAATGAGCGTCTTCGCTACCCGATCGGCCTTGCCGATATCGATGCCTTTACTGGGAAGCCCTTCGATTTGGGTACGTTGCGCTCGGTCGCCTGGTTTCTCTTCCGGGGCGCCGACGACACGAACGATCCGGTAGACTATCGTGACTGCTATGCTGAATCTGACGCCGAACTCATCCGCCGCCGCTTCGGCTCGACACCAGCGTCGCGGTGGCCTGCGGCGCAACGGCTTTACGCCGAAGCGCGCCTCCCTGCACGTCTGGTACTCTATCCGGGCGTGGGGCACACCTGGACGCCGGCGATTCGGGAAGACATTGCACAATTCTTCGAGAAGCGCCTGTGTGAAGTTTACGTAGCACCCGAGACGCCAAAGAAGTGACGAGGCGATGCCTGATCGACTTGCGAGCGCCGCGGTCGCGAGTCCAATCTTAGTCCACTCTCCCGGCCGGACTGAATGCCCGTGATGGCAGAGGGCTGTGCCAGATCAGGTTTGCATCAGGCAGGCCGAAACAATCCTCTGCAGTCTGCAGCAGCGGCGCATAAAAACATCTCGTCGGGTGGAGTTCGTTTATGATTCCCGTTAACCGATCAGGGCGCTCAATCCGGCCGGGCAAATGAGACAATCTGGTTTTGTTCGCGGTGGTTGGTCCAGAAGCTCTTCCCGTCAAACGCCAACGCCCGCGCGGCAAACGGGATGCGGACGAGGTCTTCAATCTTCAGCTGCGCCGGGCGCGGGTCCACCCGCGTGAGCCAGTAGTCGGTCGACTCCTCGGCGTCAGTCGTGGCAAGATAAAAACAGCCGTCGACATAAACCTGCCCACAGATGCCGTGCGGAACGCTGATCACTCGCTCCACCGTCCCGTCATTGCCCAGCGTGAGAAGTTTCTTTGGATACCATTGGCTGAGGTGAAGCTTTTGACCATCGAAACTAAGGTGGGAGCCGCAATCGTCGGGACACGGCAGCGCAAACTCCTTGTCGAAACCCTGCCCGGGGACGCAGCGCCGGATGATCCGGTTGTCGTCCGAGGTCTCGCCGCACAACACGCGCAGTTCGTTCTCCACAACCGCCATGCCCCACGGCGTACCCGGGGCAGTGGTTTCCCAGCTCACCGTCCAGCTCGTCGGGTCAATCGCGTAGATGCGCTTGGTATCGCGCGAGCCCATCCAGAGAGTTGAACCGCCCCAGGCAAGCGACTGGGGCTTGGGTGCTGGCGAACTCAGACGCTTCAATTCACGTATGTTGTTCATGACAGAACAGGCTTTCTATTTCCGGTAGTTGTAATCTGCAAGCCATCGTCTTTACGTTTGCACACATGACGATTCCGGACACGACGTCCGCTGAAGCAATCGACCACTACGTAGTGGGAAAGAGAATAGCCGCGAGCAGGGGCACCGCATGGCGCGATGTCCGGCTGTCGGTCATCGCGCTCCCGCCCGTTGCCGACACTTTCACCATGCCGACCGTGTTCAAGCGAGCCACGGGCATGCCGCCATCGCAGTATCAGATCAAGCTCAGGATGGACGCCGCCCGACGTCTCATGCGTGAGACGAAGAAGAGCGTGATTACGATCGCGAACGAAGTCGGCGTATGCGATGCTGGCTGGTTCGACCTGCGTGGCCTGTTCCCAGGCGCGCCCGGCGCTTTTCCTTGTCGCCGCAGCGGCGCTGCTGCTGCTCTTCATTGGCATTCACAATGCCTGGGACGCCGTCACATATCACGTCCTTGTGAGCCGGGGAAAACAACCGGAGATTAAGCAACCCACCAAAACAGAGGGGTAACAGTGGGTTAATGAGAGATATTTGACTTATGAACATTCAACGAAGTGGTTCACAACCTTCCGTCAAAGGACCGTCCGAATGGTTTTCAGGAACGGTGCGAATCGACCCTCTGTTTCCGGTAACGCCTCCCGCGCGCGCGGCAGGCAACACGGTGACGTTTGAGCCGGGCGCGCGAACCGCCTGGCACACGCACCCTCTCGGTCAAACGTTGATCGTGATCGCCGGATGCGGGCGCGTGCAGCGCTGGGGCGAGCCCATCGAGGAAATTCGGGCAGGAGACGTGGTATGGTTTCCTCAGGGCGAGAAGCACTGGCATGGCGCCGCTCCGACAACGGCTCTCACACACATTGCGATTCAGGAGCAGCTTGACGGCAAGGCCGTCGAATGGATGGAGAAGGTCACAGACGAACAATATCAGGCGCCAGCAAGCGCCGGCCAAGAGCGACAATGAAGGGACAAGCTCATGGGCATTATTCGTAAGACTGTGCTAATCGTCGGCTCGACAGGCACCATCGGGCGCCTTGTCGTCGATGAAGCGATCCTGCAGGGCCATGCCGTACGGGCTCTGGTGCGCAATCCCGGGAAGTCGGACCAGCTTCCGCGCGAAGCGCAGGTGGTCGTCGGTGACGTGACCCGGCCCGACACCCTCCCCGGCGCCGTGGAGGGTGTGGACTCCATGGTGTTCACCCTTGGCTCAGACGGCACGGGCAGGGTTGGGGCGGAGAGCGTTGACTATAACGGCGTGCGCAACGTCCTGCGTGCGCTGGGTCCCCGGACAGCGCGCATCGCGCTCATGACCGCCATCGGAGTCACCGACCGCACCGGCGATTACAACCGTGCCACCGAGGCCCATGACTGGAAGCGGCGCTCCGAAAGGCTCGTGCGAGCGAGCGGGTTGCCGTACACGATCATCCGACCCGGCTGGTTTGACTACAATGGTCCCGATCAGCACCGGCTCGTCCTCCTCCAGGGCGACAAACGCCACGCGGGCAATCCCAGTGACGGCGTCATTGCGCGACGTCAGATCGCTCAGGTTCTCGTCAGCAGCCTCGGCTCTGATTGTGCGCTGCGCAAGACCTTCGAACTCATCGCTACCGCCGGCTCAGCACAGGACGATTTCGACGCGCTGTTCGCTCCTCTTGATGCGGACCCGCAAGGCATGCTGGATGGCGTGCATGACATTGCGAACATGGCGCTGGAGGACGAACCACAGCGCGTGCGTGACGACTTGGATACGGTGCTCGCCCACCAATCCGCCAGCGAGGACACACTGAGACGATTGAAGAAACAATAGGAGTACGCACTATGCCACAACGCACATGGCTTATTACCGGGGTCAGCAGCGGTTTCGGGCGCCAGCTCACCGATCAGCTTCTTGAGCGCGGCGACCGCGTAGTTGGGACCGTCCGCGACACCGGCAAGGTCAGCGACCTGCTTAAGCGATATCCTGGTGCATTCCATGCCGAAGTGCTCGATGTGACCAACACCGCGGCGATCCACGAGGTGGTCGAACGCTCCTTCGCGCAGCGTGGACGGATCGACGTAATCATCAGTAACGCCGGCTACGGCTTGTTCGGAGCCGCCGAGGAGATCACCGATGCGCAGGTCGAACACATCGTCGCGACCAATCTTGTCGGGTCGATTAACCTCATCCGGGCCGCACTGCCGCACCTTCGCGCCCAAGGCGGCGGACGCGTCATCCAGATCTCCTCATACGGAGGTCAGGTAGCGTTCCCGGGAAATTCGCTCTACCACGCCACGAAATGGGGCATTGAAGGGTTCGTGGAGTCGGTCGCGCAGGAGGTCGCACCCTTCGGGATCGGCATGACCATCGTCGAGCCGGGCGGTGCCCGCACTGAATTTCGGTACGGTAGCGCCCAGGTAGCAAAGCTCACTCCGATCTACGACCAAACGCCCGCCCACGGCTTTTTGCGGATGCTGGATGCCAAGAACGGGCTGGCTCCGGGTGACCCTGCCCGTATGGCCGCCCGCATCATCGAGAGCGTCGACGTGGAGCCCGCTCCGCTGCGAATGGTGCTCGGCTCACAGGCACTGGATGGGACTCTGACGACACTGCGCAAGCGAATCGCCAGCTTCGAAGCGCAGACTGATCTCGCGGTCTCTACGGACTTCCCGCCCGGAGAATGATTACGACCCCGAGCCGCGGATCTGAATTGCCAGCGGCACGTAAGGGTCCAAGGAAATCAGGACAGAAAACGGTCGCCGGTTTACGGACCGGGCGCCACAGGATTGGGTAGTAATGCCAGTCGTTTTCTATAAACGACTTATAATTGGCTGCCCAGGCTGGGATCGAA
>PLOH01000039.1:0-4596 GCA_003142955.1 Opitutia bacterium
TAGATCCGAGGGGGTCACGGCAAGGAATGCATTGCCTCCCAATGGCTCGATAAAACAGGGGACTCGCTTGAGCCGAGGATCGGAGGGCACCGCCAGCACTGGTTGGTCGCCTTCGAGTCTCCAAAGACCCGTTTCCTGATGCGAGATGAAGACCGCATCGCTGATTCTCTGCGAAGAAGCCTGGCGCGCCTCGGGCAGCGGCCAGATGGTGAAGGATTTTCCATCCCACCGCATGATCTTGTTGCCGGCGGAAAAGACGATTCCCCGCGGGGTAACCTCCACGTCCCAGACCACGAGCTGGCGGCGATCCTCAGGAGGAAGCAGGGGCAGGAGCGAAACGTAGTGCAGTTCCCCTGCCGAATTCTTTTCGCAATATCCGACTTCGCCGGTGCCGCCGACCCAGATGCGTCCCCGCTCGTCAATCGCGAGTCCGCGCACGCCCAGGTTGTTCCCGATGGCGCACTGTCGCCAGGTGGCGCCGTCGTAGGCAATGATTCCGTCCCCGCCAAAATAGAGCACGCCATCGCGGTCTTGCGCCGCGGCGTTGACGGGGCCGCCGCCTTGATCCACCCCCGCCTTGAATACTTGCAACAGCGGCCGGCCGGCCGTGGCGTCGCTCCATCCGCGCGCTGACAAGGAGCAAGGGGCGGTCCCCAAGATCAACCCGCCGAGCAAGGCGCGGCAATTCCGGCCTAAGCGATCCAATCGGGCAATATCGTAATACCGAATTTTCAATGGCACCAGATGATAGCGGATCATCTCCGCCCAGCTGGATCGATCAAGCACGAAAATTCGACATGGGTAAATAGCTGACACGTGCTTTTTTGGCGATGCGCCTAGCACGCTGCTGGTTCCGGGCGCACAAAGGCAGACGGGAAGAACGCTGCCCAAGGATGTTGCAGGCTGCTCTGGGTACTATTTGCGTAGGACCATGTTGGCTCCCCCAGGCTTTGCGCACTGAACCTCCTCTGGCCGCGGACCCGCTCAGGCAGGCCGGACTCCAGCAACTCGGACTAATTGGCGATAGTATAGTGGCTGATTCATGAGAATAAAATGCTCATAATCTTGTAGTAGCATCGCTCTTGCCATCTATCTGAAACGAGCTGCGTGGGCCCTGCTGCACTCCTGAAATCCCTAGGGTTCGCGACATTTTCCCTGGGCCAATTCCTTTCCCGGCATGAACACGAAATACCTCCGGTCCTATCGTTTGCGCTCGATGCGCACCTTCCTGCACTACTTCACCTTCCTCAACGCGACGCCGGCCCAGTCGGACCTCGACTATTGGAAGAATTACCTCGCCACCCTCGACGACCAGATGCGCGGGACCATGCTGACCGACCCCGGCTTTACGAACTGAACTTTCTCTGGACAGACGGCGATTTCTGGACAGTACTGCGGGGAAACGATGAATGCGGATGCCCCCGCTTTCTCGAAGCTTGGGTGAGCGGTTTTAACGAGGGGCAGGTTGTTTGAGTGAGCCGGTTTTTTGGCCACCTAGCCCACGGTCGGCGCGTTGGACAAGAAAAGTGTATGCATAGGGGATGTGATAACTTTTCTCTACAGCCGCGTCGCCCGTGGGCTTTTCATTGATGTGCTACTGAATCTTGCGGAATGGTGTGAGATCGGTGGTGCGCGTTGTCCCCAACGCGCTCAGAGCGTCTTGTGGGCAAGCCGCTCCACCTTTCGTTGTAACTTCGTTATGCAAATCTCAGCAGTCGATAATCTTTGCTGACTGTGTTGTGCCGCGGTGGTGCCGTGGCGTCGCAGCCCCAGCCAATCTGTCGCTTGGTTGACACACCGCGGCGGCGGATCACTCTCCAGGGAGAATTGGCGCGCGGCATGCGCTGTTCGTCCTCATGGAACCCAACAAGCTTACGGTTATGGCGCGCTCGGCGGTCGAAGAGGGGCAGAATCAAGCCCGCCGCCGTTCGCACAACGAGGTGGAGACCTGGCACCTGCTGGCGGCATTGCTCACGCAGGAGGGCGGCATCGTGCCGCCGCTGATCGAGAAGCTCGGCTTGACGGTGGGGGCGATGCAGCTGGCGGCGGAACGGGAACTGGATCGGTTGCCCAAGGTTACCGGCAGCGTAGACGTGTCGAAAATCTACGTCACCCAGGCGGTCAATGAGGTGCTCACAAGGGCGGAGGAGGAGGCGGGGAAGCTCAAGGACGAATACGTCAGCACGGAACACCTTTTTCTCGGCCTGGTCGACGTGGCCAAGCCGGACGCGCTCAAGAAATACCTCAAGAGTTTCGGCCTCGATCGCGCAAAGGTGCTGCAGGCGATGAGAGAGATCCGCGGCAACCAGCGGGTGACCTCTGATAATCCCGAGACCACCTATCAGGCCCTGGAGAAATACGGCATCGACCTCGTGCAGCAGGCGCGCAAGGGCAAGCTCGATCCGGTCATCGGGCGCGACGACGAGATCCGCCGCACGATTCGCATCCTTTCCCGCAAGACGAAGAACAATCCGGTGTTGATCGGGGAACCTGGCGTGGGCAAGACCGCCATCGTCGAGGGCCTGGCGCAGCGCATTCTCCGTGGCGATGTGCCCGATGGGCTGAAGGACAAGACCATTTTCGCGCTCGACATGGGATCGCTGCTCGCCGGAGCCAAGTACCGCGGCGAATTTGAGGAACGCCTCAAAGCGGTCCTCCAGGAGATCCGGCAGAGCGACGGCCGCATCCTCCTCTTCATCGACGAACTCCACACGATTGTCGGCGCGGGCAAGGCGGAAGGCGCGATGGATGCCGGCAACATGCTCAAGCCGATGCTGGCGCGCGGCGAACTGCATTGCATCGGCGCGACGACACTCGACGAGTACCGCAAGCACTTGGAAAAGGACGCGGCGCTCGAACGGCGGTTCCAGCCTGTGATGGTGGAGCCGCCAAGCGTGGAAGACGCGATCTCCATCCTGCGCGGCCTGCGCGAGCGCTTCGAGGTGCATCATGGCGTCCGCATTCAGGACAACGCGCTGGTCAGCGCGGTCGTCCTCTCGAATCGCTACATTTCCGACCGCTTTTTGCCCGACAAGGCCATCGACCTCATGGACGAGGCCTGTGCGATGATCCGGACGGAAATGGACTCGATGCCGCAGGAGCTCGACGAGCTCGCACGGCGCGTCCTCCGACTGGAGATTGAAGAGACCGCCCTCACCAAGGAGAAGGACGACGCCAGCGCCCGCCGGCTGGCCGCGCTCCGCACGGAACTGGCCGATGCGCGCGAGAAGGCCAAAGCCCTGCGGCTGCACTGGGAACGGGAAAAAGGCTCGGTGGAAAAGGTGCGCAAGCTGCGGGAGTCGCTCGAGACCGCCCGCCTCGAGATGGCGAAGGCCGAGCGCGCCTACGACCTGAACACGGTGGCCGAACTGCGCCACGGCAAGATTCCGCAGCTCGAGGCTGAATTAAAGAAACTCGAGAAGGCCGGCAACACCGCCACGCTGTTCAAGGAGGAGGTTTCAGCGGAGGAGATCGCGGAGGTCGTCGCCAAATGGACGGGCGTGCCCGTCACGCGGCTCCTGGAGGGCGAGAAGGAAAAGCTCCTCCGCCTCGAGGACGTGCTGCACCAGCGCGTCATCGGTCAGGATGAGGCGGTGACGCTCGTGACCGAGGCGATCTTGCGGGCGCGCAGTGGGATCAAGGACCCGCGCCGCCCGGTCGGCAGCTTTCTGTTCCTCGGCCCCACCGGCGTCGGCAAGACCGAGCTGGCGAAGACGCTCGCGGAGACCCTGTTCGACACCGAGGCGGCGATGGTCCGCGTCGACATGTCGGAGTACATGGAGAAGCACAGCGTCTCGCGCCTGATCGGGGCGCCGCCGGGCTACGTCGGTTACGATGAAGGCGGCCAGCTCACCGAGGCGGTGCGCCGCAAGCCTTACGCCGTGATCCTGTTCGACGAGATCGAGAAGGCGCATCCGGACGTATTCAATGTTTTGTTACAAGTGCTCGACGACGGCCGCATCACCGATGCGCAGGGCCGCACGGTCGATTTCAAGAACACCATCATCATCATGACCTCGAACCTCGGCAGCCGGCTGCTGCTGGACGGGGTGACGGGCGACACGATTCCGGAAAGCGTGCGCGAAGGCGTGATGACCGAGATGCGCCGGGCGTTCCGGCCGGAATTCCTCAACCGCATCGACGAGACCATCCTCTTCAAGCCGCTGACGCTCGAGGAAATCGCGCAGATCGTCGATCTGCTGGTCGTAGATCTGAACCGGCGACTGGCCGACCGGCGGGTGACCGTCAAACTCGATGCGAAAGCGAAGGAATGGGCGGCGGAGAAAGGCTACGACCCGGTATTCGGGGCGCGGCCGTTGAAGCGATTCCTGCAGCGGCAGATCGAGACGACGCTCGCTCGCGCGCTTATCGCGGGCGAAGTGGCGGAGGGCGCCACCGTCACGTTCAAGGTGAAGAACGACGCGCTGGTGATGGGGTGAGGGGTGGGGCGCGTTGTCCCCAACGCGCAATTGGAAACGACAGGGAAGCGCCTTGGGGACAAGGCGCGCCACCTCGCGGAATTTTTGAGAGGCAACTTATCTTCAGCAAAAAATCGTCGTTGAGCACAGCGCGCCGACCCGATCAACTGGCGAATCC
>PLOH01000039.1:4688-12017 GCA_003142955.1 Opitutia bacterium
TCGGCGCGGCCCATTGCACCGGGAGACGACGTTGCGGTCCTGCCGGCCGACGGACGCCACCTCGTCTTTCCGAACGTCGATCGCGCGGACGGATTCTACGTGAAAGGCGAGAAGTTTATGCTCGCGGAGCTGCTGGGCGAAGCGGATCTGCCCCCGGAGCAGCAGGCGCTGGCCTCGCGTTTCGCCGGCGGAGCGATGGTGATCTCACGACTCGCACCGGTGGATTATCACCGTTTCCATTTTCCGGTCAGCGGTTTGCCTGGTGAACCGCACCTGATCCCCGGCTGGCTCTACTCGGTGCATCCGATCGCGCTCCGCCGCAACCTCCGCTTTCTGGTGGAGAATCGGCGGATGGTGACGCTCGTGGATTCGCCGCGCTTTGGCCCGGTGGCGATGGTCGAGATTGGCGCGACCAACGTCGGGCGCATCCGCCAGCTCTTCGTGGCCGGCCGGAATGTCGAAAAAGGCGAGGAGAAGGGGCTGTTCGCCTTTGGCGGTTCCTGTGTCATCAGCCTGTTCGCGCGCGGCCGGATCCGGCTCGACGCCGACCTGCTCGAGCAAAGCGCCCGTTATTGTGAGACCTATGCCAAGATGGGCGAACGTTTGGGCACCGCGTAATCGCGGAACGACAATCTGATTTTGCAGAGAAAAGGCGGGGTCCGGCGACCCCGCCCTACATCCGACGGCATCGTTTTGACCAAGGGCGATTCAGAACCACCCCGCTTGCGTCATAGGCAGGGCACGAGCAAGAGTTCGGCATTCAGTGCCGCTTGGTAATATCCGTCTGCATCCGGTTTGAGGGGCACGCCCTTCGCCTTATCCCACACTGACCAGCGGCCGGGATCAGCGGAAAAAGCAATGATTGATCCGGCGAAATTGCCGGCCGGATCCGAAAAACTGAACTCCACTTTGGAACTCCGGTCGATTGGCCGGTTGTCGGCCGAGGCCATTCGCAGCAGTGGAAAAACCGATTTGACCGTCTTCACGCGGAACAGGCTCTTTCCGCTGTCGAAGTCGAAGATCTCCCGAAGATGTCCGTTGATCGCGCGGTCCCGCTCTGGATTCGTGCCCAGCATGCGCTCGTTCTCATAGTTGCCCAAGAGGAAGTCCATCGCCACCGCGCTGGTCCATGAGAAGCGGCGGATGTTCTGGGCCTGGCCGTTGCGGGAATCATAATACTCGGCTGGAACGCAGGCGAATTGGGGATGGCTTCTGCTGGATGGCGCCTGGTGGGACATCATGTCGGTCAGACGGCGGGCGATGTCCTTGGCTTCAGCCTCGTAGCCATATTTATATAAGCCCTTCACGATAATCCACGCCTCAGGCAGCCAGATATTGCCCCGCCAGAGGCCGCCTTCCTGGTCGGATCTCGGTGGTTTCTGCTTGTAATAACATGGGTCATTGTAGGCGACCGTCGGAACGGGATACGGCCCATTGAATTCCTTGGGGTTCAGAATGTGGCTTTCAATCACCCGGCGGATTCGGGCTGGATCGCGGCAGACATCGGTGAAGACGGGATAGAGAATGGAACTCGTGAGCACGGTGTCCTTCAGCGCATGCCGGTAGGTCACGATCCAATAGCCCTTCGCTTCATCCCACAACGTGTCGACCGCCTGCACATGCTGCTGGAAGCGTTTCTCCCAATCCGCCGCTTCCTGATCTTTCCCGAGGATTCTGGCAAAACGTCCCATGATGACCGTGCCATAGGCGAGTTGGGAACTGGCGGCGGGATCCTCCAGAAAATTGTCCCTGGAGCCTCTCACCAAATCATCCCACCAGCTATTCCATTGACCCGGGATGTCAGTGGCTTCCTTGAAAAGGAGATCGTCCCTCGGGTTGTCGTCCCAGTTATTTGGCGTTGCGCACAAGAGGTTGTGGTCGATGTCGATCTGGGTTGTCCAGACCCGGTAGTTCTCCTGGAGTAGCGGATAGACCATGAGCGCGAACGCCTGGCGCTTTTTTGAATCCGGCAATCGCGAGTAAAGCTCCCACATCGACCAGTAATAATGGGGATCCATGATGATGCTCGGCGGAGCGAGAACCGGCACGGCGTGCCCGGCCGCCCAGTCGGGGTTGATGTCGAGGTAACCGAGCAGATTCCAGCAGGAGTCGCTTTGGAAAAACAGATTGAACCCTCCGCGCGCCGGGCAAGACGCCTCGTAGAATGTCCCTTCTCCTCCGGCCGTTCCGGAGGCGTCGGTCGACATTCCCGCACCGCTGCTTGCCCCGGCGGGCGTCCCGGCCGGCGAATGCAAAATGAGACGGTTCGTGCGCAACGCCAGGGCGGCCGAATAATACAGCTTCACGTCTTCCTCACTCGGTTGATCCAGCTTGGGCAGTGCTCCCAGGTAATCGTTCCAATCGCGTTCCAGGCGCGACACGGTGCCGGCGAGGCCGGTCGCAAGGAGGTCGCGCCCGGCCCGGTCAGCAGTTTTTTCCGCGGCCGCATCGTTGGCCCCCGCCGCAACATAGAAGGCAAACTCGCGAGTTTCGCCCGGGGCCAGTTGCAGCGGATCGGCGCTGGCGACCGCCGAGCCGGCATTGGCCTCCAGCGAGGGAGCCCACGCTTCGCGGAGAGAGGCCCGCAATTCGTTGCCCCGGCCGGAAGCTAGGTGGCGCGGAAGAAAGGCACAGTGAAGGGTGCCGAGCGTCGATCCAATCAGAAGTGAATCCGTGTAATCATTCGGGTCGACCGACTTGCCAACGCGCCGGATGCTCCAGGCCAGGCGGCCGCGGGGCGCAGCGAATCCCACGATCAGGCCCCCGGTCTTGCCGTCGTATTCAGACCGGTCGGTGACTAGCAGGGAAGGAGTCAGGGTGGAGGTTTCGGTCCCCGCGTTTTTAACCTGGGCAAGGATGGCAACGGTGTTGAAAGCGGTGAAGAAAACCGTGGATTCAATCTCGATGCCGCCCTGCCGGGTCCTTGTTTTCCATCCGTAGGGATACCAGCTCACGACGCATTCACCACGACTCCCGTCGATCAGTTCCCCGGATGGGGTCTGGAAAAACAACGCCAGCAGTCCGACGTCGTTGGCGGCATTGAAACCAACTTGGTCATAGGTGTGATGCCGCACGGAGTTTACCCAGAAGCGATTAATCCCTCCCGAATAAGCGACATCATACCATGAACCAAAATCAGAGAGCTCACAGCCCATTTCCGGCCGCTGATGGTCATATCCCGTGAAATCTTTCACCAGATAGGTGGTCTGGTTTTCCATGAATCGCAGCCGGTCGCCATTTTGGAGCGCCGCAAGATCGCGAAGGCGGCGCTCCGGGTCACCGGCTGCCTTTGTCCCTCTGGAAAGAAAGGCATCCTCGGCCTCATCCACTAAACCAATCTGCATGTTCTTTTCCAGTTGTGCCTGGGCGGTGAGAGGACAAACCACAAAGCAGCAAACTGCGCCTCCGATGACCAACAGCAGTCTGACCGGACCCGGTCTGTCGATGCATTGCTTCATGCCATATCTTCCTCGAACCGGTCGTGTTTTTGGGAGGGAAGCCTTATTTCAGTCCCGTTTAGCGAGGCTTCGTGATTTCCAGACAAGACAGAATCGAAGCCTTTGTCGCCAAAAAATGGGCTGCCAGCCAGATGAGGAGCGAGTGGCGCGCCCGCTGGCCGATCGTGTTGCGAGCCGGGCGCAATGAAAGGCCGATCGCGACCAACATCGTCGACGAGCGCGGCGAGACTTGAATTGAAGCGGCCTTTGGTAAGCCCCTTACCCGGGCTTTCCGTCTTGCGTCCGGTTGTCCGGCATCCGCAATCTAGCCGCCTACCGGTACCGACAATCCGCTTTCTGAATCAGCGCGCCCGGGTGGTGAAATTGGCAGACACGAGGGTCTTAGAAGCCCTTGCCGAAAGGCTTATCGGTTCGAGTCCGATCCCGGGCACCACTTCATAATAATCACAATAACAACAGTTTGAGAAATCATAGATCGGCGTGTGTCGAAAGTTACAGCAATAGACACAACAACCGCGACGTTATTTGAGGCTGGGTGCCGTTATTCGCGGATACAAAATCAGCATTGACCGCGGCATCGCCGTTCGGGACTCGCCCGAGGAGGGCGGGAACGAAAGTATCTCTTCGGCGTTCGAAGTGCGGACCGATTCCCCCCCTGGGCACCATTGCAAGAGCGAAATTCCGGTCGGAGGCCGATTTCACACGGATTGCATACGCGGAACGGCTTTTAGGACGCCGGCCGGGTACCATTGTATTCAGGGTATGTCGGACAGCCCCAAAACGATTCGCCAGCATGTGTGCCTCGTTTGGCGGTTCGCAGGACCATTTTGCTCCCGCATTTTGGGCAAAACGGCGCTTTGCCGAAAGGGGGCGGCACGATCGGAGGAATCGCCTCGCCGGCTTCTCTCTGTTGGACGCCTTGAACGAGCTCCAAGAGCTTTGGCCCGTCAATCAATTCCACGGCACTATCTTCCGCAAATGTCCGGGCCTCCTGGGTAAATTTGCCAGACGTGATGACCATCGCGGCATCGGCGCGTTCTGCGGTCATTACGCCGAAGATCTCACGTACCACCGGAACGCCCACCGACATCACTCTCCAGCGCTTGCATTGGACCAACGTGGTCCGGCCGCCTTTCCGCAGGATCACGTCGATCCCTCCATCGGGTCCATTCCCGATGGACTCCTCAACCAAATAGCCCCTGCGCCTGTAGGCCTCGCCGACCATCCATTCAAACTCCTTCGGCGAAAGCGCACGGAGAGATTCGAGGCTATTCTGTTTGTCGACAAGCCCTCGACGCCGCCACGCAAAGAAAGCCGAAGCGCCGGCAAGCAAGAGGAAGAAACCCGCGACAACAGGTGCCAGCATCATGGACAAGAGGGCCAATCCCTCAGTGACCTTGTTGTGAGCAAAGATGGCCGGAAAAATGAACAGCATGAAGACAAAGGCCATGACACTTAAAATCACGCCCAACTGCCACGGAGCTTCTATCAGAAACTCGACTAGCGGTTCTTTACGGCGGCTCATAAGGAAGTTCTGACGTCGAGATAGATCGACGCCCCGTCAGTTCGAAAGAAGAAGATGTCGTATAGAGCGAGTAAGCGCGACGAACTTCGATTGGGCGACATTCAAAGACCGATCGGGAGTGTTAATCAACGTAATCGCCCGATATGGGTAGCGACACCCTAAAACGTAAATTCGCAAAACCCTTCTGTTCAGTTGCCGCGGCTCGACGACCAAGGACGTCTCTGCAGCTGGCAGATCCATATCCCCGGCAATGCCCCAGATGTTGTCTATGCCCTCGTCGGACGCCTTTTCCCACACCTCGAACTGTACCGCGTCGGATTGGATGTCCCTGTTCAGCTGTCGAAACTGGTTTTGGGTGGCCTCGATCTGACTGTGCAACTTCGCAATCCTGGCCAGCGTCTGCTCCCTGCCCTCGCGACGCGCGTTGTCGGGGGCGTCACGGAACACGCCGGCGTACGCGTCACCGTCCCGAGCGTCCCAGGTCGCCCGGGCTTGGGACGCCGCGACGGCCCGCTGGCTCTTCAGCACGGCCTGCCGTTCCCGCTCCGCCGCCTCGGCCTTGGTTCTTTGCTCCTGTTCGGCCTTCAACCTTTTCTGCTCCTCCGCCTCCTCCAGCTTCGCCTGTTTTTCGGCGTCATCCTTCGCCTTTTGAATTGCCCGGGCCTTCGCCCGCTCCTCCCGGACCCTCGCCCGTTCTTCGCGGGCCGCCTCCCGTGCCTCGGCGCGCGCCTGCCGCCTCTCCTGCTCCGCCTCGTTCCTCGCTTGAGAGTCCTCGCCGTCCTCCCGGACCGGCCCGGACGCGGGCGGAACGTTGGGTACGTTTCCACCGGCCGCGTTCACCAGATCGTCGTAAGCCCCGCCGAACACCGGGCGGACAAGCAACGATGCCAGAAGCACCAATGCGGCGGGCCGAAATGAAATAGGGTTTGCCATGGTTTTGTGCTGCATACAGTTCGCCGCAGTGTGGCGACCCGGCTCCGGCGGGGTATCGAGGTACCTAAGAGATCGGACAATCCCGCGTGTTTCTCGCGCTGACAACTCGAATAGCGGGCAGAAAGGAGAGTGGGCGCTTCTCACGAGAAGGCGCCTCCGACCAGCCAGTCCACTGCTGAGCAGAAAGCCCTGACATGCCGGATGAAGGGCACGCGCGGAAGCGTCTTCCTGATCGCCAGACGGCGAATCGTTACCGGTTTTACGTGAAGAACCATTGCTGCTTCTTCGAACGTTTAGACCTGGCGTCTTGTGGATGAGTCCATGCAGCGCGAAACTGTAACCCGGCCGAAGTCCACCTTTGGCCGGCAAGGACGGACGCAAAGGCGGCATAGGACTACTCCTATACTGGGCACCTATATCAACGGCAGAAAAGTGGCCCGATTTAGGTCAATTCGAGAGCATTTGAGCTAATCGCACTTTTCAAATCGGCACTCGTGAGAACACTTGAGTCCAAACAAGACACAGATTAACTAGCTGTCTTAGAAGCCCTTGCCGAAAGGCTTGCCGGTTCGAGTCCGATCCCGGGCACCCATTCTTAGATCCGGATGAGGGCTGATCCGCCCAAAGCCTCCCTCGCGGCCAGGGGGAGCAGCGGCTTGACGAATTGAACAAGGTCCCGAAACCCTGCGCCGCCCGCGCGGAGCAGCAATACGGCTGCGCGTTTCCCGCCAATTCTAACGCCGCAGCAGGCGTCGCGCGCGGATCTTCCACCGGGGTGACGGTTCTGGAGCGGGATCTCGGATGATGGGATGAAGCTCATTCCGCCGATGCTCCACGCACGCATCGTTCATCGCGATATTGGGCCACTCAATGGCGGACATCGAATTTATCAACTAACGAATGTCCCCGGAAATCGAGTAGGCTTAGCGCCTGCGTGCTCGAACCAAAGCATTTCCGCCCAGGCCGGTAGGTGACGGGCCGGTCGGGCGACACGAATCCCCGCCACGAAAGGACAATCAACTATGAATACTCAGACCACGCCCCATTCAGCATGGCGTTGGATACTCCGTGGACACACGGGGTTGTTTGGTGCCGTCGCTTGCCTGCTACGCCGTCGTGTCCACTGCCGTGGAGTGGGACATCGAGATGCCCATGTTTGAGCTGGGCGCCGACGGAAGGCCCACAGGTGTGATTGACGATGTGCGGCTGGCGCACCGCACTGCCACCGCTGCGGGCCGAGCCCGCTACAAATTGCGCCAGCAGACGGTGGCGCCCGTTTTCGGAATCATCAAGCAAGCCATCGGATTCCGGCGCTTCATGCTCCGCGGTCTGGAGAAAGTGTCGCTGGAATGGATCCTCGTGACGCTGTCCTATAACCTCCGTCGCCTGTACACCCTCGGAGCAGTGCTCAAA
>PLOH01000156.1 GCA_003142955.1 Opitutia bacterium
CCTTTCATTCGCCATGAAATCTCACCGAAGGCCCTCTACAACCGGCGCCAGGACGAGTATCGCTTCTACCAGAATTACTTTAGGCGGGCGGTGTTTTGTGACGATTTGAAGTCGATTCTGAGCCACGCAGGCAAGGAATCGGCGAANNGCGATGGATTCCTTGCATATCGCTGCCGCGTACCTGCTCGATGCCGACGAGTTCGTCACCTCCGAGAAGCCAGGCAGATCGATCTACCGGACGTCATTGGTCAAGATCGTCTACCTGTTCGGGTAACCTCCGTTTCCAATCGGTCCCGCTCCTCCGCAATGCCAGTCGCCGCGGTTGCCGCGCCCTGAAGCTTTGCCGCCTCGCGCATCACCGCGTTGTAGCGGAGTCGCCGAACCTCGTTTTCGTCGAGCGTCCTGCCGGCAAGCTTCTCCTGGCGGTCCACCTCTTTATTGAGATCCACGAAGATCCCCATGGTCCGGAGCCCGCGCGACGCGCCAGACTCGATGGCCATGAGCAGCTTTTCCAGCGCCTCGCCGGGCGTGATGTTTTCGATGGCGGCGGCATCCTTGGCGACCTTCGCTAGCCCCTCCGCTTTCGACAGGTTCATGTCCGCGACCATCAGCCGGTCCACCGCATGGATAGCGTCCTGCGTCCCGGAGCCGACGTTCTTGACCGCTTGGACGGCACGGTTCGACGCCTCCGCGCTCACGCCATGGGCTTTCGCGAGAGCGGCCATCGACAGGCTCATCTTGTCCGTGTGGGCGGCGTGCGCGCCGCCATCGCCCAGGTGCGATGCACTTGGGCGACGCTAACCCGCCCTTTGCAGGGGCTGGCCATCCCCTAACGCGTTCCCCGGCATTCCGCCACTTCTGAGCCAGCCAGGCGTGAAACGGCGTTTCAGGCGAACGGCCCGGTTGATCCGGCCCTGACTATCGTACCCCAAGGCCCCGGAGCACAGCCTCATACTGAGTCCTCGACTTTGCGAATTCCGTGCCCTCAAGCCTTCGGCGACGGTCCTCTGCCGCTGCATGGGCTTTGAGAGCCCCTGGGTTCTTCTTTCTTGCTGCATCGAGGCGATCTTCAAACTTTTCACGAGCCTGCAACAGGGGCTGGAGATTCACCCTCTTAGTCAGGGCCCTAAGGTTCTCCGCTTGGGCCGGAACAGCCTGGGTCAACAGTTCGTATTCGACCGTCTCATTTGCGATCGAAATAGCCGTATATTCAGCGCTACCGCAGTTGTTTTCAAGAGCTGTTTCATACGCAATGATCCGCTCAAACAACTCGTCCTTCCCTGCGTTTGATCTTGCAATTTCGGCTCTCACTAGCATCTCAGCGATAACTCCAAGTGATGACGCTGACGGTTCACTGAAGGCAGACGGCGTGATACCAGCTCCCGTTGAAGCGCCAATCCGATGAATCGCTAGCCCTTTTGCTTGGGCCTCAAGCAAACGGGCTGTGGATTCGTTGCCCATTCTTGCGGTACCTAAGGTGTAGCTCGCCAAGAGAAATTCCGGCGGCTGCTTGGAAGGCTCGTCGTTGCATTTCGTTTTTGGGCAAGCCTTTTGCCGTTGAACCTCCGCCTTAGTCAAATCGAGTTCCCATTGGGCCCCAGCCGTCTGGTACACCTTCCTGAGCACCTCAACGGCAAGTTTGGGCAGCCGTACATCCTGGGCCTGTCCTTCTGCACCTGTGCAGGACAACATCGAGACAGTCGCGAGGATTGCCGACGAAACGACAACAGCTTTGCAGCGCATCGGTAGCCTCCACCTCAAACACCATCCTACCAATCGAACGGGCGCATCACCCCTAATCTCTTGCTGCCCAACCTGCGCTTACCGACCGCGGTGATCTCCCGATCCCGGCACCTTCTCGCGCTCTAGCAGGTCCTTCTCCTCCGCGATGATCAGCATCGCAAAGAACTCATCCGCGCGAATCTCGTCAAGGCCGACGTGAACCCCGAATTTCAGCGCGCCCATCAGCTCGAGAGCGCGCCGGATGAGCAACCCCTTCTCCGCGCACTGCGCGGCGTCCAGGCGGTCTAGCGGGCAATGCTCGCAGCGCTGGCCATCCTCCTCCGGCGCGTCGGGGCACAAGCCGGGATCGCACAGTTCCTCACGGCGCAGCGCCCAATGCACCAGGAACCGGAACGACGGGTCATCCCCGGTCAATCCTTTCCTGCTGAATGTGGGCCTATTTGTATATGCAGAACTTGTATATACTACGGTTGTGCTGGATAGCGTCAAGGGCTTCGATTGGGATCTGCACAACGCCGGCCATGTTGCTCAATATGGAGTCAACCCGATCGAAGTCGAGGAAACGGTCGAGCGGCCTCACGCAATCATCCCTGCAAAAGCCGTTGCCGGCGAGAAGCGTTGGACGCTTTTCGGTACGTCCGCGGCCGGACGGTATTTGGTCGTAGTGTTCACAATTCGGGATAAACGACTGCGGCCCGTTACGGCTTATACAATGAATCGACGAGAGAGGAGAATCTATGCCCCGGAAATCGACAAAACTCTCTGAGCTCAGGTCCGAAACCGAAGAAACCGACTGGTATGCCAGCCCCGCCGGACGCCGCCAAACGCAGCGCGAATTCGAGCGGGCACTAAAAAACGGCACACTGATCCGCTCCTCTGGATCGCGCATACCACGGACGAATCCCGACATTCTCGAAACGCTGCTGAAACAAGCCAAGGCAAATGCCACTCGCCCCGTTTCGCTCCGGCTATCGATCACCGATATCGAGCTTGCGAGAAGCATTGCATCCAAGCAAGGCATCGGTTACCAGACCGTGCTCAAGCAAGCCATACGCAAGGGCTTGAAGCGGGCCGGTTGATTCGTTGATCACCATCGCCCCACCCGCACGTGCTC
>PLOH01000145.1 GCA_003142955.1 Opitutia bacterium
TTAGGAGGCACTGCCAAGCCTTAAGCCATTGAACAGAAGTGCGTTCTGCTAGCGACATTTACATGTTTTGCTTGAACGGCGGCAGAGAGAGAACACTCGATGAGTATTCTCGGCTATCCTATGCGTGGTGGTCGAAGTAGACGGCATTTACCTCGGAGAGGATTTCGTCCCGTTTTTGTTGTTCCGCAAGGCACTGGAGGACCACCAGAAAGAACGGAACGCAGATTGCGCTAAGCTCGGACCGGTCTTAGACTATGCGGTGTAACCTCACCGCATTACTACCGCTGGTCGGCAAGCCCGCGCCGAGGTGCGCACGCGGATGCAGGAGTTGCTGCGTGAGGTCTTTGCCAAACGCAGAACAGTTCTCAGACCCTCATGATGACTGAGCCGGATTTTTTTTCCAGATCGCGGGTTCGATGCGGTCGAACGCTAGCCGCTATTCTACTGGCACTGGGCTCGGCATCCGCCCTGCAGGCAGGACCTCCCTTTCTCACCGACGATCCAGAGCCGGTGGACCTCAAGCACTGGGAAGTCTATATCTTTGGACAAAGTGACCGAACTGCCGATGCAGACGCTGTTTTAGGGCCGGCAATTGAGTTTAACTATGGCATCGCCCCCAACACGCAGCTTCATGTGGTTACTCCGGTTGCCAGCATTTCTTCGCCAGGGAACGAATGGACCTCCGGCTACGGCGATACTGAAGTTGGCGTGAAATACCGCTTGATCGACGAGACGGACTCGTTTCCGCAGATCGGAGTGTTTCCCATGGCGGAGCTTGCATCTGGTAGTAGTAGTCGGGGGCTGGGCAACGGGCGCACCTGGTATCGATTGCCGATCTGGCTGCAAAAGAGCTGGGGACCGTGGACGACCTATGGAGGAGGCGGCATGGCTCTCAATTCTGCGCCTGGCCAGCGCAACAGTGGTTTCGCCGGTTGGCTCGTTCAACGCGACATCGGCCGGTACCTGACGCTCGGAACTGAACTTTTCTGGCAGGGCAACGACGCGACCGCTGGACGTGGGGTCGCCGACGGCAATCTCGGCGGCTATCTCAAGTTTTCGAAGAACTTCAACCTGCTCTTTTCACTTGGGCACTCGCTATCTGGAGCGCGAAACACAATTTGGTATCTGGGACTCTACTGGACGGGGGGTCCTGCCAGCGCGGGGAAGAGGTAAGCTGCTCTGTCATGTCTAATTCCAATCCTCAACTGACGGAACCGTTATGAATATACCTTTCTGGAGTAATCGAGCGGCGCGAACAGGAGCGAGCGCCAACATCCTGATTCGGATCGTGGTGGGAGGCGTCTTCCTCAACGAAGGTCTGCTCAAGTTCCTCGACCCAATGACGAACGCCACGGGGCGCTTTGCCGCCATTGGGATTCCCGCCCCGCAATTCTTTGGGCCGCTGGTCGCGACGGTAGAGACGGTCGGCGGGCTCCTGCTCTGCCTCGGGCTGTTGACGCAATCGTTTCCGCTCTTTCTCGATGAGCGCCGCGCGCATCTGCGCCGGACCACCCACCAGGATTATAAAACCACGCTCACGAGTTTTGCCTTTATCCACGGGAGAAGGAAACTCTCGGAAATCGGCACCGGCGACATCATAGACTTTCTGAAGTCCCGCGGGGTGACCGGCAAGACGTGGAATAATCTTCGGGCTGACCTGAACGCGTTCTTTGTGTGGTGCGAAAAACCGCCCCGAAAATGGATCGTCAACAACCCGGTGAAGGACGTGGAAAAATTCGAAATCGTCCAGGGGATTCCTGAAGTTCTTTCGACAGAGAAAGTGAAGGCCCTATTTGCCTTCCTCGAAACCTACCGGGGAAGTCCGCGCAAGCCGCTGGAACCGGGATGCCTGGTGCCCTATTTCGCGTTAGCAACCTTTGCGGGCCTGCGCCCGGCGATCAACGGCGGGGAGATCACGCGCATCGCGAAACTGAAAAACCAAGAGCGGATCATCGATCTCCAGGCTGGGGTCTTCCGCATCACACCGGAGTTGGCGAAAACCAGGGACGTCCGTCAGATCATGATCCAGCCGTGCCTCCGTGCGTGGCTGACGCGGTATCCGATCGCACGGTTCCCGATTATTCCTCCCAATGCCTGCAATCTGTTGGGGCAGGTGCGGAGGAAGTTTGCGATCGGCCACGACGCCTTGAGGCACGCGTTCGTCTCGATGCATGTCGCCAAATTCCGCAGCATGGGGGACACAGCCCTCCAGGCGGGCAATTCAGAGGCGATCATAAAAAAGCATTACCTCAATTTGGTGAGCCCTGACGAAGCCGACGCGTTCTGGAAGCTCGTGCCGCTGAGTGGGCTGCAGGCAGCAGCCAGCTTCACTCGGATATGACGCTTGGCGGGATCGAAGCCGCCTTGCCGCCGGATCCACCGGCGGCGCCCCCGCGCAATGTCTGGCAGGTTCTGTTCAGCAGCGCAAAGCGTCTTTTTTGATAGGTCAGACCCATCGCGGTAAACACATAGAGGATTGCCGTCAGAATGCAGTCCAGCCCCAGGGCCGCCCGCAGCTCAGCAAGCCCAGATCCGGCTTTTCCGCCAGCAGGGCGCGCACACGCTCCCGATGCGAGGATCCACGGCTTGCGGCCGGAGCGGTAATGGGGCGGACCGATCTCGCCACTGTCCGCCGCCCTGCGGGCCGCTGCTTGAGCAGCTCAGTGATGGGAGCTTCAGATACTCTTCTCGTATCTGCCCGCCGACGCCCACTGGCCGAATTGGTGCGGCTGCCTCCAGAAAAAGGCCACGCGCAAAAGATGGGCGTGGCCTTGCATTGAATCGTTGTCCGAAGCCTTAAGCCGTCTTGTGCCCCTTTGGTGGCTGCTCCCGGATCCGTTGCCACGCAGCGCGAGAAGCGGCGCGCGCCTCGTTCCAGGCCAGTTTCGGTTGGGTCACTTCATAGCGCTTTCGCAGCTCCACTTCGCGATCCTCGAAGGTGCAGCCCGTGGCACCGAATTGCGCATACCCTTCGTACCCGATCCTATAGGCTGGGCCGTAGTCATCGTACAGCCGGCCAGCGGCGTAAGGCTGGCGGGAATGGTTCTCACGCCAGTAGGCATCTTCGATGGTGGGGTTTACGACTTCCGCTACACGTTTGCCGGCCACACCGCCGACGACTGCTCCGACAGCTGCGCCTGCGATGGTGCCGACGGGTCCAGCAACAGTTCCCACCGCAGCGCCGGCCGCAGCGCCTCCGGCGATTGCGCCGATCCCAGTTCCTACGAGATGTGAACCATGCGCTTTGGTAATGGGTTCGGGATTGCGTGTCTTGTCGGTTCTATCGAATTCTTTTTTGGTATCATTCATGGATTATTGGACTAGGGGTTGAGACGAAAACAGGGCGGGTATCCCGCCAGTATCGTCCGATAACATTGCACTAACGTTGACACATGCTGGGACAGACGGCCCCAGCAAATATTTCGGTTGCGAGTGTCCGGTCGGGCAGCGCTGCGGCTCGGGCAGACCGGACAAGGCTGATGAGGTGGAAATCATTGGAGTGTGACCCGATGCAAAGAACGGCGACGCCGTTTCGCGTCCTTCCGCCGAGCACGCAAGCGGTGGTAGGAGCATCCGGAGAAATTTGCCGAAGGGCGCATACCCCGCTAGATCCTCGCACGAAATCCGCCCAGGAAATAGATGATGAGACAGATCAAGAGGATCAGGCCCAGCCCTCCTCCACCGATGAGGGGCCCTCCAAAGTAAAATCCGCCGCCGCCGAACAGGAGAAGAAGAAGAACTATCAAGAGGATTAGGCCCATGAATGGACAATAGCACTTCGCCGCACCTGCCACTATGGGGCCTTACCCTGATGCCGGTTCACAACGCAGCAGCGGCCCAAGGCGGCAACTTGATCCGCTGCCGGTGGCCATAGTCTGAAAGAAACTTGTGCAACTCAGGGCGCGTGCAGTGGAAACGGGTCGCGCGCATAGCCCTGCTCACTGAGCAGCGGCTTCCATTGTTCTGCGGCATTCAGCCTAGAATACTTCTTCTGGCTGCGAGAATTCGCGGCCCAAGTCTTCACCATGAGCCATGACCATTTGAGCCACTCCAAATTCGAGAGCCGAAACATCGCTGGGATACTTCGCAGGCCACGGTCAAAGAATCGCGCTTCCCCGCTGTCAGGGAAGATTCCAAAAGCGATCGGACGGGAAAGCGCCTTGTCATAGAGGCTACCCGCTTCGTCGAACGGGATCTGTTTCAGCAGATCGAACAAGTTGTGGTACCACGGCCCCATGCCGTGCCAGGAATACTCGGTGGGGAGGTTCCGCGCCTGAGGGCTTCGAGAACTCCGAAAAAATCCCCCGGCCTCGGCTGCCGATTCGTAAACCGAAACCCGGTATCCTCGGCGAACCAACTCGTGAGCCGCGCTCAGTCCCGCGATTCCCGCTCCGAAAATTGCAACCTGCTTGGAGGCAGTCTGCGTCATCATCATTTTGGAGAACGCACGACGTGTCAGGATACCACTGCGTCATGCGTTAATACGCGAAACGCAATCGAGGCCGAAGAGAGCCCGGAATTGGGGCACGATTCTAATCCGCCGCCGCTCGTGCTGGCGAAGAGACGGGAGCGAGCCGCGCCGATGGACTGAAACACGGACACGCGATGCTCGAAGATATTGCCGGCCTCTGCGGAGCGTGCCTGTATCCGCGTCCGTGGAGAGACCCGCTCGTCCAAACCTCAATTGGAATGGGTTTCCGTGGTGGTCGTGCTTACAGGAGCTGGCACCGTGGTCTTCTCCGTTGTGGTGGTCGTGGTGACTGGAGCTGGCACGGTGGTTTCTGCGGTCGTCGTGCTCTTTGTGGGTTCCGCCTTCTTCTCATTTACGGTCGTACAGGCGCATAGCGACAAGAGGGCGGCGGCAACAAGGCATGGGATGGTAAGGTGTTTCATGGACATGATGGTCGTTGGCGTGGTGACTTCGCGGTGCGAGATTGCGCGATCGGCTGGTCAAATCATATGGGGTGTAACCCGAATCGTGGAGGGTCGCGGCAACGAATTGACGGGATGAACAGCAATCGCTGTCCTTCCACCGGCCGCCAAGATCATGGGTGGAAGGCGTCTAGAAGACCGGGAACCACCTCAGCGCGTTGACAGGGATCCACGAATCACAAACCATTCCACCGATGAATGCTGCCGTGATCACCCCCCACCCATCGGCGTGCGCACTTGATTGACGAGTCCGATGCGGGAGGGCCGCACGTCGGATCAATCAGGGGTCGGTCAGACAGCCGGCGGTCTTGCCTTGAGGGCACAAGATGAAACCGACGAAAACGATCCCCGGAGGTGTTGAATGGTCTGCGGCTCTCTTTCTTTCCGTCGCTGCGTTTTGGACCGTGATCCATGGGGCAACCGAGTCGCCGGCGGAGGCCGGTCACAACGTAGCGGGAGACGGCCACCGCTGACACCATCGCCATGGGATTTGCCGTAAACCTCATGGACCGGGGTCGGGTAAGGCCCCATAGTCGCGGTCGCGGCGAAGCGGTATCG
>PLOH01000147.1 GCA_003142955.1 Opitutia bacterium
TGGTGCGATCAGGAGCGCATCGTCCGGCTGGCGGACGACGTGCTGGGCGAGCTGGACCCGGAGCGCCGCGGCCGCTTTTGGGAGGCGCTGGCCCCGGAATTGCAGGTCATTGCCACGGGCACGAGCCTGCCCGACGATGCGGCGCTGGGCCGCTGGCAGGTCTTCCGCGCCGACGCCGGTCGGCTCACCGCGAGCGCCGGAAGATGAATCCGATTTCTGAATACAACCTCGCTGGCCTCCAGCAGCTGCTGGCCTCCTGGGGCTTCCGGACTTCGCATGCCCGGCGGCTCTTGGTGAATTACTATGGGCGGGCGGGGACCGTGGACTGGCCGGGCCTGAAACTTCCCCGGTGCCTGCAGGATCGGCTGCAGGCGGAGGGCCGCCTGTTGGGCTCATCGGTGGCGGCCCGGCAGGTGGCCGCCGACGGGACGATCAAGCTGCTGCTGAAACTCGGCGATGGGAGGACGGTCGAATCCGTGGTCATGCCGGCCTATCAGGCGGACCGGGTGGCGGGCTGCGTATCATCGCAGGTAGGGTGCGCGATGGCCTGCGATTTCTGCGCGACTACCCAGACCGGATTCGAACGAAACCTGTCCGCCGGCGAGATGGTCGAGCAGTTCCTCCACCTGCGCCGCGAGGCGGCGGACGCCGGGCGGCGGCTGCAGACCGTCGTGTTCATGGGGATGGGCGAGCCGATGCTGAATCTGGAGAACGTCCTCGAGGCCGCACGGCGGATGGCCGGCGAGGCGCTGGGGGCGCTGGGCTGGAGGCAGGTCACGGTGTCGACTGTCGGCATCGTGCCGGGAATCGATGCGATGGCGGCGGCCGATTTGAACATCAACCTGGCGGTGTCGTTGCACGCGCCGGATGACGCGACCCGCGCCCGGCTGATTCCGTCGGGCCGGCGATTCGGCGTGGAGGAAATCATGGCGGCCGCCGGACGGTATCAGGCGATACAAGGCCGGCCGGTTTCGATCCAGTATTGCCTGTTGCGCGGGGTGAATGATTCGCCCGGGCAGGCGCGCCAGCTGGCGGCGCTGCTCAACGGCCGGCGAATGCACGTCAATCTGCTGCACTACAACCCGACCGGTCTGAGCCTGACCGGACAGCGCTACGAACCGTCGCCCCTCGCGGTGGCGGACGCCTTTATGGGAGAGCTGCGCGCCCGCGGCGTGGTGGCGCATTTCCGCCGTTCCCGGGGGAGTGAGATCGACGCCGCCTGCGGCCAGCTCCGGCGGCGGACGATGGATGGTAACGCCCACCGATGATCTGCTAGGGAATAGGCTCATAGCGGCCGGTCCTCCGCAGCCTCGCCCGCGGGGCGATCACCCGATTGCACTTCGCCCTCTGTCGGGATCCCAGGATTTTCCTTGCTGCAAAAATGACGGTAGATAGATCATGCAGCGCACCCCAGATCAGGAAATAGTGCGCTATGCCTGAAACGTAGCGCGGCTGCGAACGAATCAAGGACAGCAGGCTGCAATGACTCCATGTTTCCCGAATAGGAGCCGGGCGAATCCCGGAGCGAACTGCCGGCCGATCACTCTTCGCCCTCAACACCTTCGCCTCCTGCTGATGGGCACGGTCCTCTTCTTGCTGGCGCGCACCGGTTCAGTCGCGAAGCCGAATTGGGACCCGATCAATCCGGCGGATCTCGCGGCCAAAGACTCGCTCTCGAGTCCCGGGGCGGACGCGGAGATCCTGTTCTCCCGCTGCACCCTGGACACCGACACTTCAGAAGTTTTTCGCGATCTACTCGCCCAACATTATGTCCGGGCGAAGATCTACACCGGGAAGGGAGTCGAAGAACAGGGTAAGCTTAATATCGAGGGCGGAATTGGGGTGAAGATAGAAGGAATTTCCGCCAGGGTAATCAAAATCGACGGGACCATGATCGATCTTAAGAAGACCGATTTCATGAAGAGCGCCGTGCTTAAAGTCGGCGACATCAAGGTGATGCGGATAGCATTCGCCTTTCCGAATCTAAACCCGGGTGACGTAGTTGAGTACCGGTGGACCGAACGATATGATGCGTTGCTTGTGCTCTTTCATTCCTTTCCGATCTTCTGCCAAGAGAAGTTGCCAGTCCGGGAATTCAGGTTTGCGGTGGAGAGTTACCCGGGGGACTTTTCAATGCTTTGGCTCAACTGCCCGGGCGCCGAGCTGAAAAGATCGGGTGTCGAAAAAGTCGTCACAGTGCGAAATCTGCCGCCCTTCGAGGAGGAAGAGGCGATGCCGCCCGAACGTGATTACCGAGCATGGGTAATGATTGTGGGAAACAATAGGAGTTTAGAGAACGGCGAACAATGGCAGCAGGTAAGCGAAATATGGGACGATGAGTTCCACTATTCGACTAAACCAAGCCATTCGGTGAAAGCGTTGGCTTCACGGCTTATCGCGGGAGTGGCCGACGATGCAGAGAAGTTGCGTCGCCTGTACGAGTTTTGCCAAAAGGAGATCGCCAATCTCTGGTGGAACGACACGCCGGAGATGCGGGAGGCGAAGAGGCTGCGCGGACAATCTGGCAGAAAACAGACCCCCCAGGAAACGATTGAGAAGCGAAATGGCTCGGGGAACGATATTGACTATCTGTTTGCTGCATTAGCCCGTGCGGCGGGCTTTGAGGTGAAATTGGCGCGAAATGCGAGCCGGACCGATCTGTTCAACATCAACATTCCGAAAGGCTGGGATTTCCTGGACCGGCAGCTCACCGCAGTGAGGGTCGGCGGGAAGTGGCAGTTCTATGCCCCTGGTCAGTATTGGGTGCCGTGCGGCATGCTGGACTGGAGGGACGAGGGAGTGACGGCCCTGCTTTGCGATTCCCGGAAGGTTCTTTTCGAAGACACGACCGTATCGCCGGCCGAGCTCTCCCAACTGCACCGCAAGGGGCGATTTGTCCTTGATGCGGAGGGGACGCTGGAGGGGAGCGTCGAACAGACGATGACCGGCCATCTCGCAGTCGATTTGAAAGCCGGAGATTGGAACGAGGCTGCAGATGCCATTGACCGGAACTTGCGTGAGAAGGTCGCCCGGCGTCTGCCTACGGCGGAAGTGAGTGACCTCCACTGGGAGAACCTCCCCACGCCCGGTCTTCCGGTAACGGTGCGATACCATGTGCGCGTGCCGGGGTACGCGGAACGCGCCGGATCGCGGCTGGTACTGGCTCCCGGTTTTTTCGTCGCGGGCGAGCCGGCGAGATTCGCCCCGGTCAAGCGCAGGTATCCAGTCTTTTTTCCCCGCGCCTGGGCCGAGTACGACGATGTCGAGATTGTCCTGCCGGAAGGATTTGAAATGGAGCAGGCTAGCGCCCCACCGAATGTGGGTGATCCGGACGCCTCCCTTGGGGCGGTTTTCGCGCTGCGGTACGCCCCCGCTCAGCGGCTGCTGGTCTATCAACGCCACTTCGCGCTCGGAGCGAACCGGGCCCTCGGGTGCCGGCCGGAGAACTACCCGGGATTACGACGGCTTTTCGAGAGTATCCATGAATCAGATACTCACGCGATCATGCTGAGGCGGCCGGGGGCGGTGCCGGGGCGGTCGCTCGCGGTGGGGGCGGCGCACCCGGCGTCGGCCCAAGGGGGGGGCCAATGAGCCGGGGGTTCAATCTGATCCGGTGCGCGCGGCGGTGGCTGGTGCCGCCGGCCTGGCTGCTCGTTGGGGGCACCGCGGCTTTCGCCGGGCCGCCGCCGTGGCTGCAAGCGGCCGCCAGCCAGCCGACGCCGGACCTTGCCGGCGCTGCCCCGGCGGTGGTGTTGCTGAACGAAACCGTGGTGACGGTTGAGGCCAGCGGACGGTCGAGTCGGCTCCATCGCGAGGCGATCAGGATTCTCACCCCAGCGGGCAAAGCGGAGGCCAAAGCCTGGGTTTCCTACATCGACAAATCCGATTCGGTTCGAAGCTGTGAAGCCTGGCTGATTCGGGCAGGGAAGACGGTGAGGCTCCCCTGGCGGCATGACTGGATCGACGTCGTCCAATCGGACAGCGAGACTATCTACAACGAATTCCGGGCAAAGGTGGTCAGCTATGCCGACGGGGCGCTGCCGGGAGACGTCTTTGGCTACGAAACCCGCGTGCAGGGTCCGATGCTTTTTTTGCAGCTCAAGGAGGGTTTGGGCGGCCAATTCCCGCTGGTGGTCGACCGGTTCGAACTGCAGATACCAAGCGGATGGGCTTTGAACCCGGTTCTCAAGGGCCCCGTGACACCTTTTGCCTCGGCCTCTCCGGACGGACGGGTGACCGGCTGGGAGCTGAGAAACCGTCCTTATCGTCCCAACGAACCGTGGGTGCCGGCCGCTGACGCAGCGGAAGCAGAATTGATGGTCACGATCAATCCTGCGCCGGGGCGCGGGGTTGAGCTCCCCTGCGGATTCAACACATGGGGGGAAGCCGTCGACTGGGTGGACCGGCTGAATGCCAACCAGTGCGATACCGATCCGGCGCTCGCTGCCGCAGTGCGGAAACTAGTGGCAGGCTGTCCCGACAATCTCGCCAAAATGCGGGCGCTCGGTTCCTATGTGCAGGAGTTGCGTTACGTCGCGGTGAATCGGGATCTTGGCATCGGCTTCGGCTGCCGGGCGCGAAAGGCCACCGAGGTCCTGGCCAGAGGGTGGGGCGACTGCAAAGACAAGGCGAACCTGTTGCGGGCGATGCTCCGGGAGGCGGGGATACGGGCCTATCCGACATTGGCCAGGCCGAAGATACTTGGTGATGTCTATCCAGAGTGGCCGTCGCCCGGGCAGTTCAACCACGCGATTGTGGCGATCGAAGTCGATGCGACGATCGCCTTGCCGGCAGTCTTGCCAGTTACACCATGGGGCAGACTGTTGTTTTTCGATCCGACGGACCTGGAAACGGTGTTAGGAGACCTCCCGCAACAGTTGCAGGGCTCCAACGTGCTCATTTGCGCCGAAGGCAGCGGAGCGTTGACGACACTGCCTGCGCTGCCGGTCAATCCAGAGTATCTGGTTGAAACGAAGGCCGAGCTTTCGCTTTCAGCCGATGGATCAATTTCAGGAAAGCGTTCTTTTGGTGGCGCTGGTCAGGCGGGCGCTTGGGCACGGCATTGGCTGCGGACGACATCGGCCAATGATCGGTGTAAAAAGGCGGTCGAGAGCCTGGGCGGGAACATGCAGGGCGTGGCGGTGACGAATGTGACTTCCACCGACGACCGCGCCTCTGGCTGCTGCTTCGTTACGTCCGAGTTCTCGGCCCCAGGTTTTGTCCAATTCCTGCGGGGTGGACTTGTGCTGGCGCGATTTCATGTCCTGAACCGCGACTCGATCCCGAGGTTTGTTGAGAAGGAACGCCGGATGCCCGTAGAGATTCGGCCGGTGGGGGAGCGCGACGAGGTAGTTCTGGGATTGCCGGCTGGGATCAACATGGAAGAGCTGCCCCCGAAAGCGGTACTAACGGGTCCTTATGGATCGTACGAGAGTTCCTTCGAATGTGAAGGCCGGTCGGTCGTCCACCATCGAATGTTCACGCTCAACCTGGGGATTGTCCCAGTGAACGCGTACGCCGATTTCCAGAGATTCCTGTCGGACGTGGCGAAAGCAGACCGGACCGCGGTGGTGCTGCGGCAAGCCCAATAGCTTCGGCGCCGGATAAACATTCCCTTTCTGTGATCGGCGTGTATTCCGTGGGTTCATCCATGGCACGCATGTCGGTCAGGCAGATGTGGAAGGCGAAAATCGAAGGCCGGTTGCCCCCGCCGGTCCCGCGGGACGCTCTCGACGGGCGGCGCCGGCCGTTTGCCGGCCAGGTGCTCGGAATCGATCCCAGCCTCCGGAGCACCGGCCTCGCGCTGATCGAATTCGGAGCGGGGCGGCCGGCGTTGCTGCTCCGGGCGCGGACGGTGCGCGTGCCGTCGCGATGTTCAATGGCCGAGGCCCTGGCGGAGATTCACCGGGCCGTGGCGGAATTCATCGATGGTTCCGAGGTGCGCCATGTGGCGCTTGAACAGACGATTTACGTGCAGAATTTCCAGACGGCGCAGATTCTGGGCGCCGCGCGGGGTGCGGCGATCGCGGCGGCCGCGTTGCGCGACAAACCGGTGTTCGAGTACCCTCCGCTGCGCGTGAAACAGGCGGTGGTTGGCGTCGGGCGGGCGAGCAAGGAGCAGATGCAGCGGACGATCATGGCGCTGCTGGGTCACGGCGCGCCGTTGGCTTCCGACGAGGCCGACGCGGCTGGCGTTGCCATGTGCCATGCGCTGACCTGGCGGGGAGAGGAGTAGCCCGGCCGGCGCTCCCGATCACCCCAGCACGGCTTTTAACATGCGACCAATGTCCGTCATCCGGTAGGGTTTCGTAAGATAGCCGCAAAAACCCATGTCAAGATACCGCTTCGCCATCTCGTCGCTGTCGTAGCCGCTGGAGACGATCGCGCGGACGTCGGGATCCAGATCGCGCAGCTGCTTGAAGGCTTCCTCACCGCCCATCCCGCCAATGATGGTGAGGTCCATGATCACCACGTCGTAGGGCCGGCCAATGTTGAGGTAGCGTTTGTAAAGCGCGATGGCCTCTTCGCCGTTTTTTGCAACGTCGTACTTGTAATCGAGGCCGGCCAGCATTTGCCCGGAAAGCAGGCAGATTTTTTCGTCATCGTCCATGAACAGGATGCGACCGGTGCCGAAGCGCAGGGTGGGCGCGCGATGAGCCTCGACTGTAACCGGTTGCCCGGCCTTGGGCAGAAAGACGGTGAACGTTGTCCCGGTGCCGATGGTGGAATCCACCCCGATCTGGCCGCCATGCTTGCGGACGATATCCAGCACCGTGGCGAGGCCGAGGCCGGTGCCATGTTGCTTGGTTGTGAAGAACGCGGCGAAGACCTTTTGGAGGTTCTCCGGCGGAATGCCAGCGCCGTCATCTTGGACCTCGAACTGCACATAGTCCCCCGCCGCCAGCGAAGGAATCTGGCCCTCGGCGAGCGCGATGTCGGCGGCCCGCAGCCAGACATGACCCGAGTGCCCCTCGGGCATCGCCTGGATGGCGTTGACCACCAGGTTCTGGAAAACTTGGAGGAGTTGCGCGCGGTCCCCGAGGACGTTGCCGGTCCCCGGAGCCACTGCCACCGCCACCTCCGTGGCCGCGCCAGCAGCCGCCACGCGAACCGCGTCTTTCAGCACGGTGATCGGCGCCAGCACCGTCTGCACCGCGGTTCCCCCCCGGGCGAAAGTCAGGAGTTGCTTGGTCAGGCCCTTGGCCGCCAGGCAGGCCTTCTCGCTGTCTTCGAGGCGGGAAGAGTCCCGGTTTTCCCGGGCCAGCGAAATCCCCCCGAGGATCGTGGTCAGAAGATTGTTGAAATCATGCGCGATGCCGCCGGCCAGGACGCCCAGCGATTCAAACCGGTTGGATTCGATCAACTCCTCCGGCGTCAGGGTCATTTTCTCGGGATTGCGGAGGACGACTACCGCGCCCGCCAGCCGGCCCATTGAGTCGGAGACGGGTCGGGCGCTGAAGGCGATCGGCTCGGCCGCGACACTCTCGCCGAGGCTCAGCGCATAGTCGTTGATCAGCGGAACCGCCTCGCCGAGTTCGAAGAGCCGATTGGCCGGAAATTCGGCGGCCTGGCCGGTGGCACGGTGTATCAGGGGCAGGAGTTCCACGAGCGGACGGCCGCGCAGTTCGCCCGGAGCCTGCCGGAGAAGCTGGACGGCTTTGTCATTCGCCCACGTCGCCCGCCCGTCGGCGTCGGCGAGCACGACGCCTTCGTGCAATTCGGAAAACGCGCCGGCGAGCACGGCGGTGGAAAGCGCCACGTCGCCGACGGTGGGCAATTCCAGCGGCAAGGCCACATGGAAGCCGGTGACCCGGAGCAGTTCGTGTTTGCGGGAGACATGCCGAAACACCCCTTCGAACACCCAGAGATGGTGCCCATCCTTGTGGCGCAGTCGGCAAAGATCGAGATAGGCGGGCTGACCGGGGTTCCGGTTGAGAAAGAACTCTTTCAGGCCGGCCGGAGCATCGTCCGGATGCAGCGCCCGGGCGAATGCGTCAAGAGGGTCGGTCAGGTCCTCCGGGGCATAGCCGAGCAGGCGTTTCCAGGCCGGTGAGATCCAGTGGCGCCCGGCGGCAAAATTGAAATCGAACGCCCCCAGCGGGCCCGGGCCGGAGAGGCCCTCAAAGCGCTCTTCGCTATCGTGGGCCGCATCCTCAAACTCCTTGCGCTCCGAAATGTCGATGTGGACTCCAACCACCCGCTCGATCTCGCCCTCGGAGCCGAACACCTGGAGACCGATGCCGTGCAGATGGACGTAGTGACCTTGCTTGTGGCGCAGGCGGTATTCGGCGGAAAAGGCCTTGTTCCCGCGGAAACGTTTCGTGGCAACGCGATCGGGCGCCGCGGTGGAATCCTCCGGGTGAAGCAGGTTGCGCCAGGTTTCGAACGTGGCGGTGAGCTCATGCTCGGCATAACCCAGTTGCCTCTTCCACGCCGGGGAATAGTCGAACGTGCCGGCCTTGAAATTGAGGTCAAAGATGCCGACCGGACTGTGGTCCGCCAGCATCGTGATCAAATCCTTGTCCCCGGCGGGAGTGCTCACCGGCTGGACGAACGCGAGGTAGCCTGCCGCCGCCGCAAAGACGGTCTTTTCCAGGCGCACCGACACCGGCAGCCGGGTGCCGTCAACCGGCTGGGCGTCCAGCCGCAGCGGACTGGTGGTGGCGGCGGCCAGCAGCACCTCCCATTGTGATTCCAGCCAGCCGGAATCCTGTGACGTGACATCGAAGGCGAAAAGCGAGGAGAAAGGCGCGCCGTTCAGCTCGGTTTCTCCCGCCCGCCAGAGGAAACGCGCGCCGGCATCGGCGAGCAGGATTTTCCCGCTTTCGTCCAACACGAAGACCGCTGCCGCGGCGCCACGGGTTCCGGAACCGGGCGCGCCAACGGGCTGGATGTGTGGGGTGTTCTCCACCGAGACTTGGACGTAGAGGCAACGCCACCGCGGCGCCGACGCCTCACGCTGGGGGAATCGTGATCAATCCCGGCCGCATGTTAAGAGAAAAATCATCGCAATCGGCGGCGCCAGGGCGGCGGCCGCCAGATCCGGCGTGATCAGCGCGATCCGCCGGCGCACCACTGCCGCACCCGGCCCGCGAGAAAATCGATGTAGGCCGGATGGTCGTTCAGACAGGGGATGTGGGCAAAGGACTCGCCCCCCCCCTGGAGAAAGGTCGCGCGACCGGCGATCCGCATCTCCTCCAGCGTTTCGAGGCAGTCCGCGGTGAAGGCGGGCGTGAGCACGAGCAGGCGCTTCCGCCCCTCGGCGGCCAGGCGTTTCAGCTCAAAGTCGGTATATGGCCGGAGCCAGGGTTCTCCGACGAGGCGGGACTGGAAGGAGATGGAGTAACGCGCGGGATCGAGGCCGGCGCGGCGGGCGAGGAGTTCCGTGGTTCGCGTGATCTGCGCCTTGTAGCAGGTCGCCTGCGCGGGGCTGCTGCAGTTGCAACAATCGGGCACCAACGTGCAATGGGCGCGGGAGGAGTCCGCCTTGCGCAGGTGACGAACGGGAAGGCCGTGATAACTGAACAGCAGATGGTCGTACGGTTGGGACAGGAAGGGCCGGATCGTGGCATGGAGCGCTTCGATGTAATCGGCCTCGGCGTAGAACGGCGGTACAATGTCCAGGCGGAGGCGGGGCGCGAGACGCGCAACTTCGTTCCGGACATGGACCACGACGGTTTCCCAGCTCGACATCGCGTAGTGTGGGTATTGGGGGATGAGCAGCAATTCGCTGACCCCGCTGGAGGCAAGCTGCGCCATGGCGGTGGCGACCGAAGGCCGGCCGTAGCGCATGGCGAGCGCCACGGGCACCTCGGGTCCCAGCGCGGCGGCGAGCTTCTGCTGCACCTTCCGACTCGCGGCGATCAGCGGCGATCCTTCGGGCGTCCACACGCTCGCGTAGGCGTGGGCCGATTTCGCGGGACGGGTGCGCAGGATGATGCCATGGAGCAGCAGCCAGCGCAGGGGCTGACGCGGGGCGTCGAGCACCCGCTCATCGCCGAGGAACTCCGCGAGATAGCGGCGGACGTCGGCGACCGAGGTGGATTCGGGCGAACCGAGATTGGCGAGAAGGACGGCGCGTTGGGCCATGGGCGCTTGTTACTGGTCGGGAGATTCCCCGCGATTGTCAAACGCGGCGTGCGGGCCCGGTCGGACTTGCAACCAGGCCGACTTCTCAAGTCCCGTGCGCCGATTGGATCTGGATGAGCAGTCGCTGCATGTTTTCCGGCGCGATCCGGTCCGTGACCACCATCGGGGGATGGCGGCGGTCCACATCCAGGCGCAGTCCCCGTTCGCTGCCGGGGCGCACAAAATCCTCCACGAAGTCCATGCCCCCGCGCCATTTGATCCACCGATAATAGGGATCGGCGTCCTCGGTTTCGATGACGCAATCGATCCGGAGGAAAACATGGCAGTAGAGGGTCAGATCGCGAAACGAGCTAAACCAGGTCGGTGGGTTCAGCAGGACATCCCGGATGATGAGCGTCATGATAAGACCCCTGGATAGCACGATCCTTGCCGATTTTGTGCGGGGAGGATTTTGACGTTGCGGGTTGCCGGGCGCGAACGCATCACTGAGCCTTGGTATCAACCGGCGGAAAATCCGCCCGATCATGCGTCAACCACCTTCTTCCATGAGTTCAAATCGCCGACCCGTGCTCCTCGTCATCCGCGATGGTTGGGGCAAGAATCCCCACCCGGAACAGGACAAGTTCAATGCCACCGTCCTTGCGCGCAAGCCGTGTGACGACCTGCTCCACGCGAAATATCCGGTGACGCTCGTGAAGGCGTGCGGACTGGATGTTGGCGTGCCCGCGGGCGTGATGGGCAACAGCGAGGTCGGCCACCAGAACATCGGGGCCGGACGCATCGTTGACCAGGAGATCGTGCGGATCACCAAGGCGATCGGCGACGGCGAGATCGCCGGCAACGCCGTCTGGCGCGCTGCGCTGGACCGAGTGAAGACCCGGGGCACGAAGCTGCATTTTCTTGGTCTGGCCTCCGATGCCGGGGTGCACAGCCTGCTGGAACACCTTTATGGCCTGCTGCGGCTCGCCAAAGAGGCGGGGGTGACAAAGGATATTTTCATCCATGCCTTCATGGACGGCCGCGATACGCCGCCGGCCAGCGGCCTGGGTTTCATCCGGCAGCTCGAAGCCAAGACCGTTGAGCTCGGCGTCGGCCAGGTCGCCAGCGTGTGTGGCCGGTTCTACGCGATGGATCGGGATAACCGCTGGGAGCGCGTGAGTCGCGCTTACAACCTGCTGGTCGGAGCAAAGGCCGACGCGACGGCGCCCAGCGCGACCGCCGCGGTGCAGCAGTACTACGACAAGCCCACAAACGACTCACAAAAGGGCGACGAGTTTGTGGTTCCCTCCTGGGTGGTCGGTGCGGACGGCCAGCCGGTGGCGACGATCGGCGATGGCGACAGCGTCGTCTTCTTCAACTTCCGCGGGGACCGTCCTCGGGAACTCTGCCGCGCTTTTTGCGAGGCCGGCTTCAAGGAGTTCGACCGCGGCCGGAAGCTCGATCTCTACTTCGTCGGACTGACCGAATATAAGAAGGGCCTCCCGGTCGAGACGATCCTGCTGAAGCCCGCCAAGATGAATAACATCCTGGGAGAATACATCGCCGCGCTCGGATTGAAGCAGTTCCGCAGCGCGGAGACGGAGAAGTATCCCCACGTCACGTTTTTCTTCAACGACTACCGCGAGGAACCCTTCCCGGGGGAGGACCGCGGCATGGTGGCAAGTCCGAAGGTGGGCACCTACGACCTGGCGCCCGACATGTCGTCGATGGGAGTGACGGTGGGGGCGCGCGCCGCCATTCTGTCCGGCCAATACGATTTGCTGGTCGTGAACTACGCCAATCCGGACATGGTCGGGCACACCGGCTCGCTGCCGGCGGCGATCCGGGCGGTGGAGGCGACCGACCTTGCCACCGGCGTGTTGCTCGAGGCCGTGCTGAAGATGGGCGGAGCCGCGGTGGTCTGCGCGGACCACGGCAATTGCGAGCAGATGTGGGACCCCGAGCAGAACTGCCCGCACACTTCGCACACGCTCAATCAGGTGGAGGTGTTTGTGGTGGGCGAGGGGTTTGCCGCCGGCCAGACCAAACTGCGCGCCGGCGGCCGCCTGGCCGACATCGCGCCGACGTTGCTCCAGTTGATGAAACTGCCGGTGCCGGCTGAGATGACCGGGCGGAGCCTGATCGCGTGAGCGACCCCGGTGCCATCCAGCAACGTTTCCGCTGGTCGGGGCGGCGGACGCAGGCTTGCGATTCCCTGATTTCTGTCTAGAAGGGGATTGTCTCGCATTTTACCGCCATGGCGGAAGTCAGCTACGAGCTAAAACAGCAGTTGATCAACGACGCGCACCTGCGGGTGGCCCGCTCCGTGCTGGAAGAATCCCGCAATGATCTGCTTACCCGGATCGAGGCGCTCGACCAGACCCAGTCGTCGATCGACCGGCTAATGGCGGTGGCCGGCCGGCCGCGGGAGATCTCCGCGACGATCAAGGCCACCCGGACCGAGCTGGAAAAAGTCACGGCGTCGCTATCCACCCTCGACCGGGTCGCGGCCAAATTGCTCCCCCCGTTGGTGGAGCAGACCGAAACGCACGTGCGTGCGCAGTGTCCGGAGTTCTTGAAAGGCCTGGCGACGGTGAATGATTTTTCGGACTGGGCGCGGGCCATTGAACGATTCCAAAGCAAGATTGAGGCCTATCTGCGGGCGCTCGGGACGGCGCGCAACGCGATCACCGCCGGGTACAACCTGAAGGAGAAGCGCATCTCCCCGGGGGCGGATGAAGCGCTGGGGTTCGCCATTCTGGCGGCGAGCGAGCTGGAAGAGGAGACGGCGTTCATCAACAAGGTCGCAGACGCCCACCAGTCCGCAGTGGCGGACACACCGCATGCCAAGGCGGTGCTGCCGCGCGTGCCGGTGGCGCGGTTTCGCGAATGGACGGAACGCCTCCGCCAGATGACCAACATCCCGGAAATGCAGGCGGAGTTCACCCGCATCCTCAGCATGTGCGAGCTGCTGCAATCGACGGGCGTGGTGGCGCTGGATGACTCGGTCAAACGCGCGACGCAGGAGCACAGCGACCTCTCCCGCGGCTTTGTCATGGAATACCTGGGCCGGCTGCGCGACTATACCGACGAGCATTGGCTCAATCTCGAGGAGACGCCCGCGCGCGTGCAGCAACTGGAGCGGGACGTGCTCGGCGTCTCTAATTTTCCCTGGGTGTTCGACGCTTGAGCGGCCAATTTCGGGTTTGCCCTCCGGTTGCGGCCTGCGCTTAGTTGGCCGCCTTTCGTCTCCCGCCTCCATTATGAAGCGTACGCATCATTGTGCCCAGCTCACCAAGACCGACCTCGGTGCCACCGTCTCCCTCGCCGGCTGGGTGGATTCCATCCGCGATCAGGGCGGCATCATCTTCATCGATCTGCGCGACCGCCAGGGCATCACCCAGGTCAAGCTCGAGCCCGACTCCAACGCCGATGTCGGAGCCCGGGCGGCGCACCTGAAGCCCGAGTCGGTGGTGGGCGTCGCCGGGCGGGTCACGCTGCGCCCCGCCGGGACGGCCAATCCGAACCTGACGACCGGCGAGATCGAGGTCGATGCCACCGCCCTCGAATTGTACAACCTTTCCGACACCCCGCCGTTCCCGCTCGACGACGCGGCGGGCGACAAGGTCAACGAGGACCTCCGCCTGACCTATCGCTACCTCGATCTGCGCCGGCCGAAGATGCGCCGGAATCTTGAAGTGCGGCACCGCGCCACCAAGTCGGTGCGCGATTACTTCGACGCGGAGGGCTTCATCGAGGTCGAGACGCCCATCTTGTTCAAGAGCACCCCGGAAGGCGCGCGCGAATACTTGGTCCCCTCCCGCATCCATCCGGGCGAGTTCTACGCGCTGTCGCAGTCGCCGCAGCAATTCAAACAGATCCTGATGGTGGCGGGCGTGGAGCGCTACCTGCAGATCGCGCGCTGCTTTCGCGATGAGGATTTGCGATCCGACCGCCAGATGGAATTCACGCAGATCGACGTGGAACTTTCCTTTGTGGATCGCGAGGGCATCTATGCGCTCTTCGAGGGCATGCTCAAGAAGGTCTGGCGGGATATCCTGGGGGTGGACCTGCCCACGCCCTTCCCGCGGCTGGCCTTCCAGGAGGCGATGAACCGCTTTGGGGTCGACAAGCCCGACACCCGGTTCGGCCTCGAACTGGTCGACTGCACGGAAGTTTTCCGGAAATCCACGTTCAAGGTGTTTGCGTCGGCCGCGGCCGGCGGGGGCGCGGTCAAGGCGCTCAACGCCAAAGGGCTCGCCGACATCACCCAGGGCGAGCTCGCCGGGCTCGAGGAGGTCGCGAAATCGCTGGGCGCAAAAGGCCTCGCCTTCATCAAGGTGGAGGGCGGCGAATGGAAGTCGCCAATTGTGAAGTTCTTCAGTGCGGCGGAAAAGGCCGAGCTGACGCGGAGGCTCGACCCGGCGGAGGGCGACATCATCTTTTTTGCGGCCGCGCCGTGGGAGAAGACCTGCGCCATTCTCGGACGCATCCGCCTCGAATGCGCGGCGCTGCTCCAGAAGCGCGGCAAGCTGAGTCTGCCGGCCAACCAGTGGAATTTCCTGTGGGTGATCGATTTTCCACTGATGACCTATGACGAGGAGAGCAAGCGATTTGTGGCCACCCACCATCCCTTCACCTCACCGGTGCCGGAAGACGCCGGTCTCCTCGACACGGAGCCGGAGAAGGTTCGCGGCCAGCACTACGACGTCGTGCTCAACGGCATGGAGCTGGGCGGCGGTTCGATCCGGATTCATCAACCGGCATTGCAGGAAAAAATCTTCAAGGACGTGCTCAAGATTCCGGCTGACGTGGTTGAAAGCCGTTTTGGTTACTTGTTGCGCGCTTTTCGGTACGGCGCGCCCCCGCACGGCGGGATCGCCTTCGGTCTCGACCGCATGGTGGCCTTGCTGTGCGGCACGACGAGTATCCGCGATGTCATCGCGTTCCCGAAGACCCAGAAGGCGCAGGACCTGATGACGCAGAGTCCGACGCCGGTGACGGCCAAACAGCTCCGCGATCTGCACATCCAGACGGTGCTGCCGACAACGACGTGATGGCCGGCCGACGGGGCTGACATTTCTTGCGCCCGGCAGGAACCTGAGCTTGCGCTAGGCGAAACAAGAACTTACTAATCACCTGGAACCAAACGAAAGCATCTCGCATGAAACTCGTCGTAGCCATCATCAAGCCATTCAAGCTCGAAGAAGTAAAAGAAGCCCTGGCTGGCCTTGGCATCGAGGGCATGACGGTCACCGAGGTCAAAGGCTTCGGGCGGCAGAAGGGTCACACGGAGATCTACCGTGGCAGCGAATATACCGTCGATTTTCTCCCCAAGGTGAAGATCGAGATTGCGCTGGGCGATGAGCTGGTGGCCAGGACCGTCGAAGCCATCGTGAAGTCGGCCAAGACCGGCAAGATCGGCGATGGCAAGGTCTTTATCGTCCCGCTCGAGGACGTGGTGCGCATCCGGACCGACGAACATGGCGACGCCGCCATCTGAGGTGACAGGGAGACTGCGGGTCCCCTGATTGGGCTTTTTTGCTCATAGTCTCAAGAGGCCGGTCCGACGGGATCGGCTCTTGTTGTTTTAAGAGCGATCGATTGGGTCGCGGATTGTCCGGGTCTGCACAAAATTGCCCATCGATGAGATAAAAGCGGTTCATGGCATTAATTCTGCTCATTCGATGAGCGTCTTTCACCATGACTTTACGCTTTTCCTTTGTCCGGCGCACCATCTGGTTGTGCCTCGTAGTTGTGCTTTGTTCCCTGCCGGTGCTGGCCGAGCAGGCCGCGCCTTCGATGGATCAGCGCGTGGCCGCTCTGGAGGCATATGTCACGAACACGGATCCTGGGAAGAGCCTGACCGGCGTCCCGGGTCCGGGGCACAACGGTTGGATGATGACATCGTCGGCGTTGGTGTTGTTCATGACCTTGCCGGGTCTGGCGCTCTTTTATGGCGGGCTGGTTCGCCGAAAAAACGTCCTGTCCGTCCTGGCCCAGTGTCTGGGAATTGCGGGACTGGTGACAATCCTCTGGTGGGCAGTGGGCTACAGTCTGGTGTTCGGCCAGAGTTTCAAGGGCAGCGGCATCGGCCGTTTTCTTGGCGGCACGGAGTTCATGTTTCTCCGGGGCGTGACGTCGGCGCCCAACACGGATTATGCCTTCTGGGTTTCGCAAAACGTGTTTGCGATGTACCAGCTGATGTTCGCGATCATCACCCCGGCGCTGATCGTCGGCGCCATCGCCGAGCGCATGAAGTTCTCGGCCGTCCTGTGGTTCGTGACGCTGTGGATGCTGGTGGTCTACTTTCCGCTGGCTCACATGATCTGGGGCGCGACCGGTATGATGAACGGCGCGGCGAATGCCGGCGCGGCAATCACGGCGATTGACTTTGCCGGAGGCACGGTGGTGCACATGTCGTCCGGATGGTCGGCGTTGATTCTCTGTTTGATCATCGGTCCCCGCATCGGGTTCGGCCGCGAGAAAATGGCACCGCACAGCATGGTGTTGTGCATGGTCGGCACCGGGATGCTCTGGGTGGGCTGGTACGGTTTCAACGCCGGCAGCGCCGTGGCAGCCGATGGCATCGCGGCCAATGCTTTCATGACGACCACGCTGGCCGCCGCCGTCGCCTCTTTTACTTGGGGCATGATCGAACGGGTTTTTCGCGGGCATGCCTCGATTCTCGGTTTCTGTTCCGGCGCGGTCGCCGGTCTCGTCGTGATCACGCCGGCCGCGGGATTCGTCAGCTCGACCGGAGCGGTGATCCTCGGGCTCATCGCCGGGTCGGTGCCATACCTCTTTGTCACGAGCGTGAAGGCGAAATTCGGTTATGACGACGCCCTTGACACCTTTGGCGTGCACGCGGTCGGCGGGACTATGGGGGCTTTTTTGACCGGCCTGTTCGCTACGGGAGCAGTCAACAGCAACCTCGCGGGTGGCGCCGCGCTCAAGAACGGATTGGCCAAGCTCGTGACGGAAGGCGGTCTTTGGCACGAACAGCTCAAGGCCATCATTCTCACACTTTTTCTGGCCATCGCGGCTACCTTCGTCCTCGCCCACTTGGTGAAGATGGTCGTGGGACTGCGACCCGCGCCCGAAATCGAGCGCCAGGGTCTCGATCTCATGGAACACGGCGAAGAAGGTTACATCGAATAGCTATCTTCCCCTGCCAACTTTCCACCGATGAAACTCATTGTTGCCATCATCAAGCCGTTCAAGCTGGAGGAAGTGAAGGAGGCGCTGGCCGGGATCGGCGTCCAGGGCATGACGGTGACCGAGGTCAAAGGTTTTGGCCGCCAGAAAGGCCACACCGAAGTCTATCGGGGGAGCGAATACACGGTGGACTTCCTTCCAAAGGTGAAAGTCGAGATCGTCGTGGCCGACGAAATCGTGGCGAAGGTCATCGCGGCGGTCGTGCAGTCGGCGAAGACGGGCAAGATCGGCGATGGCAAGGTTTTCGTGCTGCCGATCGATGAAGCCGTGCGCATCCGCACGGGCGAGCAGGGCGAGATTGCGCTTTAGGAGAAAGCGGGCGGCCGTCGAATTCCCCGCTTCTTGGCCGGCCTCAGGCAGTTGACGTAGGGTCGCCGCTCGCCGGCGGACCGTCGCCCCCGGATAAGGAATCGGCCCGGACGCAAGGTCCGGCCCTACCCACCCTTTATTCGGCGTCGTCGGGTGAGGCCGCCCCGCCGAATTACAGAAATGTAAGGTGAGGGCAAGACGCCTGACAGCCTCATGGGTTATAGTCATGGCCGGAAAAGACGAACTCCTGCCGACTTTCAACCAAAGACGTCCCATGAACATTCATTCATCAACTCCCCGTTCGCGGCGCTGGCTCGTTGTGGCCACGCTCGCTCTCTTTGCCGGCGGCACGACCTGGCTGGCTGCCGAGGCGAAACACGACGACAAGCCGTCGGTGAACATCAAGGTGGATCCGGCGCCATTGCCGCGCGCCCAGGATCCGATGTATTCCCTGAGTCCGATCGTGAAACGAGTCATTCCGAGCGTCGTCAAGGTGGTGACGCGCGAGCGGGCCAAGGAAATGCAGGTGGGCGGCGGGTCTCCCTTCGACGATCCGGATTTGCGCCAGTTTTTTGGACCCTTTTTCGGCGGGCGGGGCGGGCAGCGCCGGATCGTGCGTCAACCTCCCGAGATGGGCCTGGGCTCGGGCGTCATCGTCAGCGCCGACGGCTATATCCTCACGAACTGCCACGTGGTCGATGACGCGGACAGCATGAAAGTGACTTTGTCCGACGGTCGGGTGCTGACGGCCAAGGTCATTGGCAAAGATCAGAAATCGGACATCGCCGTCATCAAGATCGATGCCCATGACCTGCCAGCCATCACGTTTGCGGATAGCAGCGACGTCCAGGTGGGCGACCGCGTGCTGGCGGTCGGAAATCCATTCGGAGTAGGTGAAACTGTGACAAGCGGCATTGTCAGCGGCACCGGGCGCTCGGGCGCAACCGGGCTGGACTACGAGGATTTTATCCAGACGGATGCCGCCATCAATCCGGGCAATTCCGGGGGCGCGCTCGTCGACATGGAGGGGCGCCTGATCGGCCTGAACACGGCAATCCTCAGCCGGAGCGGCGGCTTCCAGGGCATCGGCTTTGCCATTCCCTCAGACCTCGCCCGCCATGTCATCGACAGCCTGGTCAGCACCGGCAAGGTCGTGCGCGGCTTCCTCGGGGTCACAATCCAGGACATCAGCCAGGATCTGGCGGATCAGTTTCAGCTTAAATCCAACAGCGGGGCGGTGGTGGCCGATGTCAAACCGGACAGCCCGGCCGCCAACGGCGGATTGAAGAGTGGCGACGTAATTCTCGAATTCGAGGGCAAGCCGGTCAAAGACAGTCGCCAACTGAAATTCGCGGTGGCCGCAACCGCGCCCGGCCAGAAGGTGAAACTCGGTTATCTCCGCGATGGCAAGAACGAGATTGCCACGGTGACTGTGGGTGAAATCCCCGGCGAAAAACAGGCCGTCAATTCTACCTCTGGCAAGGACAATGGAGTTCTGGACGGCGTGGAAGTTGGCGATCTTGATCCGGCGGCCCGCGAAGAGTTCGAGGTGCCGCCGCGCGTGCATGGCGCGCTGGTGAGCAACGTCGATCCCTCTTCCGCGGCGGCCGAGGCCGGCCTGGCCCCGGGCGATGTGATTCAGGAGATCAACCATCAGCCGGTTCGGACGGCCGACGATGCGGTGAAGCTCACCGAACACGGAGCGAGTCGGAAGACGCTGCTCAAACTCTGGAGCCATGGGGCCATTCATTTTCTCGTGGTGGATGAAACTGACAGCAAGCCATCCTCCTGATACGAGGTTTAGGAACAAGGGAACAACCCGCGCGTCCTTCGGGGCGCGCGGTTTTCTTTTTGCAGCATGGACGTCGGACCAGGGATCTCCTAAGCAATGGACGTGCGTATCCTCGTGGTAGAAGACGACCCCAAGATCGCCTCGTTTGTGGCGGGCGGCCTCAAGCAGCATGGCTTCGCCGTGGATCTGGCGCGGGACGGCGACGAAGCGCTGGCCCTGGTCGGGACCACGGCTTTTGATGCGGCGGTCGTCGATATCATGCTGCCGCGCCTCGACGGTTTGAGTCTGGTGAAACGCCTGCGCGCCGCCCGCAACGCCCTGCCGGTCCTGTTTCTGAGTGCGCGCAGCAGCGTGGATGACCGGATTAGCGGCTTGCAGGCGGGCGGGGACGACTACCTCACCAAGCCGTTTGCGTTTTCCGAGCTGCTCGCGCGCGTCCAGGCGCTTATCCGGAGGGCGAGCCGCGCGCCGGAGGCGACGCGGTTGGTGGCGGGTGACCTCGAGCTTGATCTGGCGACGCGGGAAGTGCGCTCGGGCGGCCAGCTCATGGAACTGCAGCCGAAGGAGTTCACACTGCTGGCGTTCCTGTTGCGCCATGTGGGGCGTCCCGTGACCAAGACGATGATTCTCGAGCATGTGTGGGACTACAGTTACGATCCCCAGACGAATGCCGTGGACGTTTTGGTGCACCGCTTGCGCGCGAAGGTGGATCCGGACCACCGCCGGATCGAAACCGTCAGGGGAGTAGGCTATGTCCTCAAGACTTGAACCCCGCTGGCTGGGACGCTCGCTGGCCGTCCGGCTCGGACTTTGGCACGCAGTGTTTTCGGCGATCGGTGCGGCGGTCGTGCTGGTTGCGATCTATATCCTCCTCGCCCGCGCGCTCGATGCGCGGGAACGGGAGGCGCTCGAGATTCGCGCCGCCGAATATGCGGACGCGTTCGAAAACGGAGGAATCGCGGCTGTGCGAAACCTGCTGGCGCGCGAGCAACAGCAGCCGCATGTGCGTTCGTTGCTGGTGCGCGTTGTCGGTCCGGGCGGGGACGTGACATTCTTCAAGGTGCCCGACGATTGGATCGAGGACGACACGCACGTGATGGTGCCCGACCGCTGGGGGGCGCTGCAGCCCCAGCGCGTGCAGACGATGCGCATTCCACGGGACGAACAGCGCGACCTGACGGTCGTCTCCCGCCGCCTGTCGGATGGCGCGCTTCTGCAGATCGCCCGTAGCACGGACAATCGCGCCGTCCTGCTGGCCCCGCTCCGTCACACGATGTGGGTGGCTGGCTCCGCGGCGGTGCTTTTGTCCGCCGGGGTCGGCGCGTGGCTGGCCTGGCGCGCGATCAAGCCGGTACGCGCGGTCGCGGCCACCGCCCACCGCATCGTGGCGACCGGGGATCTTTCGGCCCGGGTGGAAGGCGTGCAGCGCAATGACGAGGTGGGTGATCTGGTGCGCCAGTTCAACACGCTGCTGGAGCGAAACGGCAATCTGCTGCGCGCGATGCGCGAGGCGCTCGACAACGTGGCGCACGATCTGCGCACGCCGCTCACGCGGCTGCGGGCCGGCGCCGAGATGGCGTTGCGGCAGACGGACAATCCGGTCGGATCGCGCGAGGCACTGGCCGACTGCATTGAGGAGACCGACCGGATCCAGCGCCTGCTGGAAACGCTGCTCGATATTTCGGCGGCGGAGAACGGCGTGTTGAAGCTGAAGTGCGAGCGCGTCGATATGAACGCGCTGCTGCAAAGCGTCGCCGAACTTTATGCGCTGGGCGCGGAGGAGAAGGCGGTGGTGGTCGAAGTCCTCCCCAGCGCGGGCATCAGTATCGCGGCCGATCCGACCCGGCTCCGCCAGGTCGTGACGAATCTGGTCGACAACGCAGTGAAATACACGCCCTCCGGCGGGAGGGTTTCGCTGGCGGCTGAAGCTCGGGAGAACCGCGTGTTCGTGACGGTGCGCGATACCGGGCCCGGAATCCCCGCCGAGGAACAGGAGAAGATCTGGCAGCGGCTTTACCGGGGCGACCACAGCCGGTCGCAGCGCGGCCTCGGCCTCGGACTGGCCATGGTCAAGGCGTTGGTGGAGGCCCATGGCGGCCGCGTAACTGTGGCCAACCAGCCCGCCGGCGGCGCGGTCTTCACAGTGGAACTGCCGGTTGCGGTCCCTACATGACGTCGTTGTAGCCGGCACCAAATCTCGCGTAGGGCCGGCGCTTGTCGCCGGGCCAATCGTCCATGGGGGGATGGTCCGCCGACGAGCGGCGACTCTACATCAACGGCATAAGGCCGGCTCAGGAAGTCGCCCGGTCGGTGGGGCCTTTTGCGAGCAGCGTGATTTCCTGCAGGCCCGGCGGGTCGAGCGCGAAGGGGAAACGACGGCAGACCGCGGCGGCCGTCGCGGCGGCGAACTGGACGATGCTCCGGTCGTCCATTCCCTGGAGCACGCCGTGAATGACCCCGGCGCGGAAGGTGTCGCCCGCGCCCAGCGTGCTTTTCACGACGACCTTGTTTGGTCGCACGCGTCCGATCGCCCCGTCGCCTCGGGCGTAGAGGATCTCGCGGCCGCCAAAGGTGAAAACGACCAGGCCGCGCGATTCCCGTGCATATTTCCGAAGCAGCTTCCACACCTCCGTTCGCGGAAAGTGGGAGCGGAGGAACTCATTGGAAACGACGGTGGCCGCTGCCGCCCGGTGCAGACGGCTGTCGGGCGGGCAGTCGATCGTCACGTAGGGCCGGCCGATGGCGGCGCAGCATTCGGCGACCCGTTCCGATTCGGCGCCAAAGAAAGGATCGAGACCGACGATTCTTGCCGCGGCGATGGCGGATTCGTCGGGCGCCGACCAGCGCTTGGGTCCGCGGAAGTAGGCGGCGAAACGTCCGAACACGGTCCGCGTCTTGCCGCCGACCAGGACCAGATCGCGCACGCCTTCGAAACTGGCGTCGTAGTGCAGTCCCGAACAGTCGATGCCGTGCTGGCGCAGGAATGATGTGACGCCGATACGTGTCTGCGTTCCGAGATACGGGCCGCCCACCTTCACCCGATGGCCAAGCCGGGCGAGCACGAGGGCGGAATTGCCGGTTTCGCCGCCAGGCACGACATGAGTTTCTTCGATCTCTCCGTATCCGTCGGCTTCCGGGTAATCAGCGGCGAGGCGGTGGATCGTCGAGTAGACAATCATGCCGTAAAGATAGATGTCGGGGCCGGGGCGTCTTTTTGCTGGGGTAGACATGAGGGAGCGGAAAAAGGATTGTTGGGAGCCCGTGTTCGTTGCGGCCCGACCAGTGTGTGGCCTCATCCAAAGTCCGGGAGTTGGCCCTTGTCGAGGTCAGTCTGGATCTCTTCCGGTTGCCCCAGCCCGGGAATCTAATGCAGATGCGACATCCCCTCGCGAGAGGGAGCCCCGAAACAGGAATTGCGCTGAGGCGTTGACCGATGTTTGTTCAAGCCTTCCCGTCTTTATGAAAACGATCACGACCTTGCTTTTCCTGGCGGCCATCGTCACCGGCTTCGGCCAGTCGGTTGACTCCGGACTGGCGCGCCCTGCCAACATCCCAGTCCCGACCGAGGTGGAGGAGCTGGCCCGAGGCTACGCCGCGGCGTTCGCCAGCATCACACACACCCCGGTCTACCTGATCCATTCGCGCGACGACAATTCCACCGTCCTGACCGGCATCAAGTCGGTCAAGGCCGTCGGCGGAGTCCTGGTGGTTCAGGACGAACACGGGCTGACCTACCTCATTAATCCGCGGGACGTGGTGATGATCACGGACGCCGTCCCCAAGAAGGAGCAGTAAAAAGAACATGGACAGCCGCCACGGATTCGCTTTCTCTCCCGGTTTCCTCCTGTTTTAACATGGACTTTCGCCCAGCCAGCCTTGCCGCAATTACCGGCGCGATTATTCTTCTTGGCCGGCCCGGGCTTGGCGACATGGCGTAAGCGCGAGTGCAACTCCACGTCGTCTCAGTGCCCCGGGCCAGAATCCCCGGGGTTTTTTTATGAAAACGTCCCAGCTCAAGATCTACGACACCACCCTTCGCGACGGCACCCAAGGGGAGGGGATCGCCTTCTCCGTCACCGACAAGCTCCTCATCACGGAGCGGCTGGACCAGTTTGGCGTCGATTACATCGAGGGCGGGTTCCCCGGCTCCAATCCGCGGGACATCACGTTCTTCGCCGAAGTGGGGAAATTGAAGTTGCACCACGCCCGGGTGGCGGCCTTTGGCTCGACTCGCCGGGCGGGCGTGGTGGCCGACCGCGACCCGCAACTGAAGGTGCTCCTCGATGCGGGCACCCCGGTCGTGACGATCGTGGGCAAGACGTGGCTGCTCCACGTGCAGGAGATCCTGCGGACCACGCCGGAGGAAAACCTGGCCATGATCGAGGAGTCCGCGCGGCACCTCGCTGCGCACGGGCGCGAAGTGGTCTACGACGCCGAGCATTTCTTTGATGGCTACAAGGACAACCCGGACTATGCCCTGCGGACGCTGGCCGCGGCCAAGCGTGGGGGCGCCACCAATCTGACGCTCTGCGATACCAACGGCGGAACTTTGGTCGAGGATTTCCAGGCGACGGTGGCGCGCATCGTGCGCGAATTCGGCGGGGAAAACGTCGGGGTNNGCCAACCTGACGACGATCCTGCCCAATCTTTTCCTGAAGATGGACCGCGCGGCGTATTGCCGCCCCAATCTGCCGCACCTGCGGGAATTGTCCCATTACCTGGACGAACTCGCCAATCAGCGGCCTGGTCCGAAAGAACCGTTTGTGGGCGCCTCCGCGTTTGCCCACAAGGGCGGGCTGCACGCCAATGCCGCGCAGAAAGTGGCCCGGAGTTACGAGCACATCGATCCGGCCACCGTGGGCAACCGCACGCGCGTGCTGGTGTCCGACATGGCGGGGCGAAGCAGCGTCGTCATGAAGGCGCGCGAACTCGGTTTTGATGTCAACGAGCAGACTCCGGCGGTGAAGGATGTGCTCGAGGAATTGAAGCGGCTGGAGTTCGAGGGCTACGAGTTCGAGGCGGCCGATGCCTCGTTGAAATTGCTGCTGGCCCGCTGGCTCAAGCAACACAAGGCGCCCTTCGAGTTCGAGGGTTTCCGCGTGATCATCGAGCGCCGCGGTCCGGAGTCGTCGTTGGTGGCGGAGGCGACGGTAAAAGTGAAGGTGAATGGAAAATCGATGCACACGGTGGCGGAATGCGTCGGCCCGGTAAGCGCCCTCGACAAGGCGCTGCGCCTGGCGCTGGAGAAAGCCCACCCGGCGATCAAGGATACGACCTTGAGCGACTTCAAGGTGCGCATCCTTGATAGTAAACGCGGCTCCAATTCCCGGACCCGGGTGCTGATCGAGACCACCGACGGCGAGGAAATCTGGGGCACGGTGGGGGTGAGCGACAACATCATCGAGGCCAGCTGGGAGGCGCTCTGCGATGCCGTCGAATACAAGCTTCTGCTCGAAGAGGAAAAGGCGAAGCGCGCGGGTCCGCCAGCCGTCTGATCGCGGAAAGCGAAACCGGACATCGGAAAGCGGCCCGGCGCGCCGCCTTTGCGTTCTCCTGTATCGAGAATTGACGTCGGGTCGCCGCTCGTCGGCGGACCGTTCTCCCTTCAGCCATTGGCTCGGTCTTCCGGTCGCCGTAAGGCGGACGAGCGTTTCCCGATTTCCCGGTTTCTCGATTTCTCGATTTGGTCCGGTCTCCGGTTTCCGAAATCCGGTATCACAACATTGGCGCAAACAGCCGGCTCAGGTCCTCGGCGATGTTGCCGAGGAGGCGCCGGCGCTCGCGTTCCACCGGCATCGGCCTGCTGTGGGCAATCAGCTCCTCCGCCCAGGCGCGCATGGCGGCCACCGCGGGCTCGGAGTAGACGAAGACGCCGATCTCGAAGTTCACGAAGAGTGAACGCATGTCGAAGTTGGCGGAACCGAGCAGGCCGACGCAATCATCGACAATCATGCCCTTGCTGTGCATCATCCCTGGTTGGTAGAGGAGGACCTCCACCCCCGCGGCCTGGAGTTCCCGCAGGTAATAGCGCCGCGCCCGGTCGGTGATCGGGTGGTTGGACCGCGCCGGCACCACCAGTTTGATTTCATGGCCGGTCCGCGCCTTCACCAGCAGGGAGCGGAAAATCACCTCGTCGGGAATAAAATAGGGCGTGATGATCCAGATGCGGCGCTTGGCCTCCTGGATGAACGAGATGATGCCCTCGTAGAGCGGATCGCCCGCCACGTCCGGGCCGCTGGCCACCACCTGCAAATCGCAGTTTCCGCAGGCGTCGATCTCCGCGGGGCCGCCTGACTGATGAAGGAGGTCGATCGATTGCCGGCTCGCGTAACACCAGTCGGCAAGAAACACCTCGTTGAGCAACTCGACCGCCGGGCCCTCGATAACGGTGCCGAAATCGCGCCAGCGCTCCGGGGAAGGTTGCGGGCCCATGTATTCGTGGGCGAGATTGTGTCCGCCCAGGATCGCGCTCCGGTGGTCGAACACCGCGATCTTGCGGTGATTGCGCAGATTGGCGGAACCGCGCCATTGCAGCGGCAGCACGGGCATGAACCGCTGCACCTCACCGCCGGCCTGCCGGATCGGTTTCACAAACCCGCGACTGCTGAACAAGCAGCCCACGGCATCCAGCAGCAACCGGACTTTCACGCCGTCGCGGGCGCGCTGTGCGAGCAATTCCACGATCCGCCGGCCCGTGTCGTCGCGGCCCAGGATGAACGTCATGAGGTGGATGGTATGCCGGGCCTCGCGGATGTGGTGTTCGAGTTCCGCGTACGCCTGTTCCCCACCGGTTAGCAGGCGCACGGCGTTGCCGCCCACGGGCAGACACGCTCCGTCGAGGACCAGGGCATGGGCCGCCGCTCCCTGCGCGGCGGCCGACGTCACGGACGTTTCCCGGGACGGCACCGGTGCGAGGCGGGACTTCCGCGCGACCAATCGACGAAGCTTGCGGCCGCCGAGCAGCAGATAGAGCGGCACTCCGACATAGGGAACGAGCGCGATGCCGAGCAGCCACGCCAGGGTGTTTCCCGGCTGCCGTTTTTCGCTCATCAACCGGGCGATCAGAAAGATGGCGAGCAGGAAACCTCCGACCGTCAGCAAGTGGCGCAGGATCGGACCAAAGATCGAGCTTTCCAGCAGCATGGGCCTACGGTGAGGGGATCTGGCGCTGCAGGGAAGGCGAATTCGCAAGGATACAGAGAACATCCCGGCGGGGCGCCGCATTAGATTCCCGTGGCCGCGAGCGCCGGCGAGTGGACTCAAGATGGTTCGCCCACTCGCTGGCGCGCGCGGCTACAGGACGAATGCGGTTCCCCGGGAGTGCTGCGCTCCCGTCGGGCTGAAACCCCGGCCTCTGCCCTTTCCCCACGCTTTTGGTTGCGACCTCCGCCGCGGCAGGTGTAAGTCACTCTTCCTTGGTCATGGTCTCGGTTTCCCACGCGACTCTTCAGCTCAAGCGCCGGCTCGGTTCCGCCGTCCGCACGGACCACCGCGCGCGCTGGGCGGCGTCGTTTGACAGCAGCAAGCTTTCGTACTTGCCGGAGGCGGTGGTGCGACCGCGCCGCCGGGAAGATGTTGGCGACGTGCTGGTGCTGGCCAACCGACATCGCGTGCCCGTGACGGTGCGCGGTCGCGGCACCACCCTGACCGGTGCGGCCGTACCCCTGCGGGGCGGCTGGGTGATCGATCTTACCGGATTGCGCCGCGTGCGGATCGATGCCGAGGCGGGCATGGCGCACGTGCAGGCCGGCGTGACGAATGCCGCGATCCGCGCGGCCGCCGAGGCGGAGGGTTGGTTTTACCCGCCCGATCCATCGTCGGAAAAGTATTGCACCATCGGCGGCAACATTGCCTGCAACGCCGGCGGCATGCACGGAGGAAAATATGGCGTCACGCGCGACTATGTTCTCGCGCTCAAGGGCTATCTGCCCACCGGAGAATGGGTGGAGTGGGGGACGGCGACAAAGAAGTTTTCCGCTGGCTTCAACCTGAGGGACCTCTGGATCGGCAGCGAAGGCCTGTTGGGGGTCGTGACGGACGCCGTGCTCAAGCTGATTCCACTGCCCAAGCAGCGTTGGACCCTGCTGACGTCGTTTGCCGATGAAGTCACCGCGTTGCGCGCGGCGCGCGAGTTGTTTGCGAGCCGGGTGCAGCCAGCCATCTGCGAGTATCTCGATCGCTTCAGCGTCCAGTGCGCCGAGCGCGCCACCGGCCAGACCGTCTTTGCGGGCCAGGCGGGGCGTCCGGTAATCCTGCTCGAGCTGGCTGGCCCGGCGGGCGAGGTGGCCGAAGAGAAACGCGTGCTGCTCGACTGGGCGGGGCGGACGGCGGAGGCCTTTCGCGAGGCGCGTGATCGCGCCGCGGCGGAAAAACTTTGGGCCGTGCGGCGCCAATGCTCCCGGGCGATGTTCGAGCTGGGCGACGCCAAGCTGAACGAAGACATCGCGATCCCGATGCGGCAGTACGAACGCTTCGCCCGTTTCCTCGACCGGCTCCGCCGTGAGTCCGGCCTGCCGATTCCCACCTTCGGCCATCTCGCCGACGGCAATCTGCACGTGAACATCATGTATCACCGCGCGGATCCAGCCGAATGTCGCGCCGCCGAGGCGGCTGTGCAGCGGCTGATGGAAACGGTGGTGTCGCTGGGCGGGGCCATCTCAGGCGAACACGGCATTGGACTTGCCAAGACACCATTTCTGCGGCTGCAACACAATGCGGCGCAGGTGAAGGCGATGTTNNGCGGAACCTGGATCTGCGGTATGCTCCAGTCCGAATGTTTCCCAGCGCGACTGGCGCCGCGTCCAAAATGGAACGGGGCGGGTTCACCAAGGATTACGGGGATAACACGGATACCGGAGGATCGATCCGTGCCCATCCGTGCCATCCGTGGTCAATTAAAAAGTCGCGGATCGTTTTTATGGGATTGAAAAGTTTCGGGGTGCTTCCCTTAATGCGCCCGCTTTACCTGTATTATGACGTCTCAGCCAACTAATGTGCGCCCGGAGGATGCGGTCATGCATTCCGGCGGTTCAGAGGCGACCGAGGGGTTCGAGGAAGGATTGAATTTGTCGGAGATCCTCCACACTTGGTGGCGTTCCCGGACAAGAATCGTCCTGCTGGCTTTGACGGGGCTGGTCGCCGCCGTCGCAGTCCTGCTGGTGGTCTATGTCCTGCGGCCTTCCTATCAGGAGGCCAGCATGCCGTTCCGTTTGTTGTTCACCGGGGTGGACAAGGGCCTGTATCCGGACGGCACCGAGTTTTCTCCGGCCGACCTCGTGGCCACGCCAGTGCTGGAAAAAGTCTATGAGCGCAATGGACTCACGCGCTATTTGACCTTCGATCGCTTTAAGAGCGCCTTGGCCGTCATCGAAAACAATCCCGAACTTGATCGCTTGCGGAGGTCGTACGCCGACCGCTTTGATGACCGCCGGCTGACGCCGGTCGAGCGCAGCAGGATTGAGAACGAGTACAACAGCAAGATTAAGGCGCTGCACAACGGAGAATTCACGTTGGTGGCCCGCGTGGGGGGTAGATTCTCTTCCTGGCCGGTGGCTCTGACCGGGAAGGTCATCAACGATGTCCTGACGATTTGGGCCGAGCAGTCGCACGCCCATGGAGTACTGCAATTTGATGTGAACGTGCTTTCCGGCAACCTGCTGGTTGATCTGCAGAGGTACGACGAAGACCGGTTCATGTTTATCGATCGCCTGCGCATCACGGTGCAGCGCCTGTTGGACAACGTGGCGGAGTTGCAGAAGCTCCCGGGCGCCCGGCTGCTGCGGGTGGGGGAGGAGAAAGTGTCGCTCGGCGAGATCCAGGCCGCTTTGGAGGACGACCTGCGGTTCAAGATCGAGACCCTGCAGTGGGTCATTTTTCGCAACGGGCTCTACAAGAACCCCGCGCTGGTGGAATCGTTCACCGCGGATCAGTTATTCCAGCTAGACTTGCAGGAAAAACAGGACCTTGGGCAGATCAAGTCGCTGCAGGACGCGATGGTCAGCTATTCGCGCCCGCAAGCCGGTTCCCGCTCGGGAAGCCAGGCCGCTCCGGCGAGTAACGATGCTTCCCATCCGCGAACAGGCTGGTCGTTCTTCGATCAAGTGCTCGACCTCCCCAACCAGGAGTCCGATCTCAATTTCCGTCAGGGGCTCTCAAGTGATTCGGTCGCCCTTGGCTTGAAACTGACGGACATCAAGAAGCAGCGGGAAATTTATGCCAAGATGATGGCTGCTACCAGCGACGCGGCTGTCAAGGATGACCCCCAACGACAGATACTGTCGAAGTGGACGGACGAGCAGATTCCCGTATTGCTGGACCAACTGAAAAGCACGCTGAACGATCTCCAGCTTTTTCATCAGGAGATCTCCCAGCGCATCCTGCAGCCGTCGATGGTTTACACGGTCGTCGCGCCCTTGCGCCAGGAGCGAATCAATGCGCTGACCATGTCGTCGTCAATCTTGACGGTCGGTTTTCTTTGGATTGCAGGCCTTGGGCTCAGCCTGGGGATCATCGCGTGGCGTGGTTCGGTTCCAGTTGATCGCTGAATTATCATGACTTCTGACAGAGCCCTTGATTCAAGAACAGATGCAGTCACCTCCCCGGCCACGGATGGGCCTTCGACCGGCGAGGCTGGGGTGCTTGGTCTTTTTGGCATCTGGTGGGGTGAGCGGCGGCGGATTATCCTCCTGGCGCTGGCGGGATTGGTCGTCGGCGCAGGAGTGGTCCTTGCCGTAATCGTGATGCGCCCGACCCAGCCGATATCGGCATTGACGTTGCGGCTGTTGTTCTACGGCGTGGAGCGTGGCGAATATCCCAACGGCATCCGGTTTACACCGGCGGATATCGTGGCGACCCCGGTTTTGGACGAAGTTTATCATCGCGACCAGCTGCAGAAGTATGTCAGATTTGATGACTTCAAGAATGCATGGACGGTGATCAACAATAATCCGGCGCTCGACCAATTGCGCCGGGAGTACGAGGGACAACTGAACGCCCGCAACCTTGATCCGGTGATGCGTGATCGGTTGGAGAACGACTACGCCGCCCGCTTGAACGCCATGGAGAATGGAGAGTACATTCTGGCCGCTTTGCCGGGCGGGCAGATTTCGTCCTGGCCGACCGATCTTACGGGCAAGGTGCTGAACGACATTCTTACGGTCTGGGCCGAGCAGTCCCGCAGTCGTGGCGTGTTCAAATTCGATCTGAATGTTTTTTCAGACAACATCCTCTCCGATCTGACCTCGGGACGTGACGATTATCTCTTCGTGCTCGACCGACTGCGGAGGGCCATCACCCGCATTCAGCACAATCTCGACGAGTTGGCCGCGATCCGTGGAACTCGGTTGGTGCGGGTCGGGGAAAAGCAACTGTCCTTGGGGGAGCTGCAGGCCGCGCTGGAGGACGATCTCCAGTTCAAGATTGGGGTGATCCAGGGCGCGATCTATAATTACGGGTTGTATCGCAACCGGGCGTTTGTCGATTCCTACATCGACAACCAGCTCTTTCATCTCGATTTGGAGACCAGGGTCGGACGGGACCGGCTCAAGACGGTCGAGGATGCGCTTGCCGTCTATTCGTCCTCCCGTCCGGGCGCTAAAGGGCTCGCAGAAGATGAGGCATCGGCTGGAACATCGGGCGCGTCTGCCGGATTGGGAGCCGGCACAATGATCCCGCAATTGGGCGAGTCCTTCATCAATCGAGTGATCGAAATGTCCAGCAAAAATTCTGACGGAGTGTTCCGCCAGAAGCTCTACAATCAGGCCATCGAAATGGGGCGCGACACGTCGGTTATCGAAAGAGAGCGGCAGATCTATAACCGGATGTCGCAGGCCATCAAAGATTCGGCGGAAAACCGGCCGCAGCGCGAAGAGATGAAGGAATGGGTGGAGCGGCAAATGACGGCGTTGCTCACCAGTCTGAAGAGCGACCTGCAGAATCTTCAGCTCCTACATGCGGAGATTTCCCGCCAGGATCTGGAGCCGGCAACAATCTACACGATCGTTACGCCCGCGACCGAGGGACGCATGTCGGTGATCGGCCTGACCAAGATCGGTGTCATCGTGGTGGCGGCTTGGCTCGTATATCTCGGCGCCCTCTTGGTTATCGTTGCCTGGCGCGGGATCAATGCCCAAACCGGCTTGGGCCGGTCGTGATACGATCGTTGCTGCCTGCGTCCGTCCACCTTCGGCTCTGGGCCCGGCATGAGTCGAAGGAAGGCTGTCGCAGGGCAACCTGCCGCGGTCCGCGATCGGCGCTCGCGTCCACTCGAGAGATGATCCACTGTTCGCCCCAACAATCAGAGTTGGCAGCGGGCGGCGGGCCGCGTATCGCTTGGTGCCTGGTCCGGATGTTGTGCCGCGAAGACCGAGACGGCGGAGCGTGCGGGCCGCCTTAATCCATGCCCTGGTACCTGTATCTCGCGCTGAAACAGTTGTTCCCCAGCGGGCGGCGCATCGCCTTTTTCACTCTGGCGTCGATCGGCGGCGTCACGCTGGGCGTGGCGGTCCTCATCATCGTGCTAAGCGTGATGAACGGATTCGGCGATGAGATCCGGCAGAAGATCCTTGAGACCAACGGCGATGTCGATGTGCGGTCCGAGGGGGGCATCATGTACGACCAGGAGACGGTGATGGCCAAGATCCGCGGCTTGCCCGAGGTCGCGGCTGTGGCGCCCTATGCCCAGGGCGTGGTGATGCTGCAGGCGGGCAATCGGCCGTCGTTTCCTTTCATCCGCGGCATTGACGTGAGGCACGAACAGGAGGTGGTGCCGCTCGCGAAGTTTCTCCTCATCGGCCGGGTGGACGATCTCGATGACGATTCGGTTTTCCTCAGCTCCGAACTGGCGGCGTCCATGGCCGTGCGCGTTGGCCAGAAGGTCGACGTCTATTCGCCCTTGCTGCTCGAGCGCCTGAAGAAGGACGAGATTCTGCTGCCGCGGGAGTTGCGCGTGACGGGGATTTTCGAAACGGGCTGGAACCAGGTCGACAGCAACACCGTCATCTGCTCGCTCCGGCTGATGCAGGAGCTCTACGGCCTGAAATCCGGCGTGCACGGCGTCAGCGTGCGCCTGAAGCCGGGCCGCGATGCCGATGAGTTTGCGGCCCGGCTCAACGCGCAGTTCAGCGGGGCCGACCGCGCGGTTTCCTGGATCGAGAGCAATCGCGACTTCCTCTTCGTGATCCAGCTCGAGAAGAACATGATGATGTTCATCATGCTGTTCATCATCCTGGTGGCGTCGTTTGCGATCGCGAGTTCGCTGCTCACCGCCGTGGTGCGGAAGACCAAGGAGATCGGTCTGCTCGGCGCCCTGGGCGGGAAGCCCCGCCAGGTGGCGGCCTGCTTTTGCTTTCAGGGTTTCTTCATTGGCGTCGCCGGGGCAGTGCTCGGTATCGGTCTGGCGGTGCTGGCGCTCGCCTTCCGCAACGAGGTGACCCACACCTTCGCGCGCCTAACGCACAGTGAAGCGGCATTGTTGCGCTTTTATCAGTTTTCCAACCTGCCGTGCAGCTATTCGCCGCACGATTTTGCAATCATCACGGCAAGCTCGATCATCATCGCCACCTTGGCCGGCCTGCTGCCGGCGTGGCGCGCGGCCCGGCTCAAATCCGTGGAGGCGTTGCGCAGTGAATAGGCGGCTCGATCCACCCCACCATGTCTGACTTTGTTCTCACGGGCACCGGTCTGCGCAAACACTATCGCAGCGGCGAGCGCGCGATCGAGGTCCTGCGTGCCGCGGACATCACGGTCTTGGCCGGTGAGAGCGTGAGCATTCGCGGCGAATCCGGATCCGGCAAGACCACGCTGCTCAACCTGCTGGCCGGTCTCGACGCCTCCGAGGGGGGCGAGGTCGCATGGGCGGGCGCCAGCATCACCGGATTGAGCAACAACGCGCTGGCCGGCCGGCGCGCGCGGTTTCTTGGCATGGTGTTCCAGGCGTACTATTTGATCCCGGAGATCGACGCGCTGGCCAATGTGCTCATGGCGCGACGGATGCTTGGCCGCGTCGGGACCACGGAACGCGCCCGCGCCGCCGCCCTGCTGGCCCGCGTCGGCCTCGCCGACCGCGCCCACCACCTGCCGGCGCATTTGTCCGGCGGCGAACGGCAGCGGGTGGCCATTGCCCGCGCGCTGATGAACGAGCCGCGGGTCATCCTGGCGGACGAACCCACCGGCAACCTGGACGAGCATACGGGCGACGCCGTGATCGAGGTGCTGCTGGGCGCCGGCGCCGAACAGGGCGCGGCGCTGGTGCTCGTGACCCACAATCCGCAGCACGCGGCAAAATGCGGCCGGAGCCTGCGACTGCACGAGGGCATGCTGCAAGGTTGACCTTGAACCGCGCAGGGCGATCGGCGAGCCTCGGCGCGGTGAATCCCGAACCGGCTTCCAGAAACACGGTGCGTTGCGGAGTGGCGGGCGTTGGCTCGCTCGGACAACATCATGCGCGCATCTACGCGTCGCTGCCCGGGGCCGAGCTGACCGGCATCTTTGAAACGAATGACGCCCGCGCCGCGGAGATTTGCGCCCGGCATTCCTGCCGGCGCTTCGCCACGGTGGAGGCGCTGGGTGAGGCCTGCGATGCCGTGTCGGTCGTGGTGCCCACCGACCGGCATGCGGCGGTGGCGCTTCCGCTGCTCGACCGGGGTTGCCACCTGCTGATTGAGAAACCGCTGTGCGCCTCGCTGGTCGAGGCCGAACAGGTGCTGGCGGCGGCCCAGGCTCATCGCTGCCTCGTGCAGGTGGGTCATATCGAGCATTTCAACCCGGTGATGGGTTTCTTGGAGAAGGAGGTCGTGCAGCCGGGTTACATCACGGCCGAACGGCTCGCTCCCTTCACGCCTCGCGGCACCGAGGTCGGCGTGGTGCTCGACCTCATGATCCACGATATCGGCATTGTGCTCGAATTGGTAAAGTCGCCGATCAAACGAATCGAGAGCGTGGGGGTCAGCCTGCTTTCCAAGACCGAGGATATCGCCAACGCGCGGCTCGAATTCGCCAGCGGCTGCGTGGCCAATCTCAATGCCAGCCGGATGAGCCTGAAAAAGGTGCGCGAGATCCGGGTCTTCCAGTCGTCGGGCTATTTCTCGTTCGATTTCATGCGGCAGAGTGGCCACCTGGTGCGGAAGAGCGGCATGCTCGGCTATGCGGCCCAACTCATGGGCGGGGCGAACCCCGCCGATCTGGCCCTTCCGGTGGAGGAGATCCCGCTGCAGAAAGGCGAACCGCTCGCGCTCGAACTGGCGTCGTTCGTGGACAGCGTCGCCCGGGTCCGGCAGCCGAAAGTGAACGCCACTCTGGGCAAGACGGCGCTGGAAGTGGCGATTGCGATCACCGAGCAGATCCAGGTGGCGGCGAAACAATCCGGGCGGTGAGCGAGCACCTCCAATTGTCGGACTTGCTTCCTGCGCCCGCCGGCGGGCGGGCGGATTTGCTGGTGATCGCGGGCGAGCACTCGGGCGACGAGCACGCGGCGCGCCTGGTGAAGGGCTTGCTGGCCCGGCGGCCCGAGTTGAAGGTTTGTGCCCTCGGTGGGCCCTTGCTGGCCGCGGCCGGTGCGCAGCTGCTGCATGACCTCACGGCCTCGTCGGTCGTCGGTCTGGTGGAGGTGCTGAAGAACGCTCCTTTCTTCCGGCGGTTGATCGTCGCGACGCTCCGCTGGATCGAGCGCTACCAACCCCGGGCGGTGTGCTTTGTGGACTACCCCGGTTTCAACCTGCGGATCGCCCGGGCCCTGCACGCCCGCGGCCTGACGACCAAGAGCGGCGGGGGGATCCGGGCGCTCTATTACATCAGCCCGCAGATCTGGGCATGGAAGGCCGGGCGCCGGTTCGAGATGGCAAAGCACCTCGACGCCCTGGCCGTCATTTTCCCGTTTGAGGTGAAAAGTTATGCTGACACATCGCTGCCGGTGGAGTTTGTTGGGCATCCCTTCGTGGCGGACGACTACGAATCGCCGGTCAGCTACGATGGCGCCGGGCCCGTGCTGCTGTTGCCGGGCAGCCGGCGGCAGTCCGTCGCCCGTATCTTCCCGGCCGTCCTGGCGGGTTATGCCGAGTTCGCCGGGCGCCACCCGGATCGTGCGGCGGTCGTATTGTACCCCAGTGAAGAAATCAGAATTCAGCTTGACCATCTTTTGCAGAGGGCTCCGACCGGATACGCGGCGCAGGTCAGGCTTCAGCAAACCGGGGCGGCGGTCGCAGCAGCCGCGGTTCTCACCAGCTCAGGGACCATGTCGATGCAGTGCGCCCTGGCGGGAATCCCTGGGGCGATCACCTACCGCACCAATCCGGTGACGTATGTGCTTGGCCGCTGGTTGGTGAAGGTGCCGTATATCGGAATCGCCAACCTCCTCTTGGGCGAGGCGATGTATCCGGAGTTCATCCAAGGCGCCGCCACTTCGGCCCGTCTGGCCGGGGAACTTGCCGCGTGCGCCGACGATCCGCAACGCCGCCACCGCAGTGCCGCCCAGGCCCAACGGCTTGGCGCCATCCTGCACCAGCCGGTTTCCGGCACCGCAGCAGACTGGCTGGAGCGGTGGCTGCCGCCGCAATCGAAGTAGTGAGTAGTGAGTGGCGAGCAGTGAGTAGGAATCCGGGCCAAGGAATCGGACGTTGGCGGTGATGGCGCACCGCCCTGCAGGCACGGACGGATTGTTGGAGGGCGGACCTCCGTGTCCGCCGCTGCTTGCGGCAGCAAGCTGACAGCCTGCACGTTACCCAGGCAAAACAAGAGACCTGACTAAGAAAACTGCGGCGCGCGGTTTCAGGTTTGCGTCATCTGACCGAAATAATGAGAGTACCGACACTTCCGAATGCCTCTGACCGCGGATAAGCCCAACCCTCGCACTGCGAGAGAGTCCAGGCTGGCCTGGCCCGTCTTGGTATTGGTGATTGGATTGCTGCTGACGGCTGTGGCCGGCTGGCTGGTCCATGAACAGGGAAAAGGAAGCGACGCAGTCCGATTCCAACGATTGAGCGAAGTGGTACGCAGCACGGTATCCGAGCGATTGGAAAGAATTGAAGAAGCGTTACATGCGGCGCAGGGCCTGTTCGCGGCGAGTCAAAGCGTGGAGCGCGGGGAATGGGCGGTCTTCGCCCGGTCCATGGAGCCTTCGCTCCGGCGCGGCGTGCTCGGGTTTGGCTATGCCGAGCGGGTCCACCGGGCGGATTTGCCGTCCTATCTGACCCGGATGCGCATTGACGGCGCTCCTGAATTTGAGGTTCATCCCGCAAGCAGCGGGGACGAACTCTATCCAGTCAACTTCGTCGAACCGATTGGACGAAATGCCGCGGCATTGGGCCTGGACCTGGCGACGGAGGAGAAGCGTCGCGAAGCGGCGGAACAGTCGATGTTGGAGGACCGCCCGGTGCTCAGCCGGCGCATCACGCTCGTGCAGGACGAGAAAAAGCTTCCAGGGTTTCAACTGCTTTTGCCCATCTACGAACGCGGCATCCATCTCGAAACGGCGGAAGACCGCCGGCGGGCGTTGCAGGGATGGGTCTTCGCCTCGATCCGCATCGATGAACTCATGCAGGGGATCGTCGCTCTCACAGAAGATCAGGTGGAGTTTGACGTGTTCGAAGGCGACGCGACGAGCCGGGACGCGCTGATCTTCGACTCCGATGCACGGATCGTCGAGCGACTCAGCGCGACGGTGACGGATGCCGACTATGCCAGCAGTCGCTTCAGCTCGACCGTCCCGCTGTCGCTCTGCGGCCGCCAGTGGTGGCTGCGAATCGCTTCCCGCCCGGGCTTCGGGATCGCGACCAACCACCTGTTGTTGGGCCTCGTGTTGGGTGGCGGGCTGGCGATCACCCTGCTCGCCGCGGTGATGACTTTTCTGCTAACCGGCGCCCGCTCCCGGGCAACTGCCCTGGCGGACAAGATCACGCGCGAACTCCAGCAGGCGACCGAGAACAGCCGGAGGCTCGCGCTCGTGGCGAGTCTGGCCAAGAGCGGGGTCATGATCACGGACGCGGAGGGTCGGGTCGAGTGGATGAACGACGCGTATATCCGGGCCACCGGCTACTCGTTGGAGGAAATGAAAGGACGGAAGCCCGGCGCCGTGTTGCAGGGCTCGGAGACGGCTCCGGGGGCCGTGGCGCAGATGCGCGCCGGTCTGATCACGCAGCAGGGTTTTCACGTCGTGGTGCTCAACTATCACAAGTCCGGGCGGCCGTACTGGTCTGAACTGGAAGTGCAGCCGCTGCATGACGCGAACGGGACGTGCACCGGTTACATGGGAGTCCAGACGGACGTGACCGTGCGTCACCGCATGGAGGAGCAACTGCGCAGCCAGGAGGCATTGTTCCGGTTCATCTTCGAGCATTCGCCGGTGGGCATTGCCTGGGTGCGGGGACGGCGGGCGGAGACCCGGCTGGTCAATCCCGCTCATGAACGGATCACGGGCCTGCCGGCCGCAAAATCGAAGGATTCGACCAACTACCTCGCGGTGAGCCATCCGGACGACCGGGAGAAACAGGCCGCGCTGACCGAGACCCTTTATCGCGGCGAAATCGACGAGTATTCGATGGAGCACCGCTATCTCCGGCCGGACGGCCGCGTGGTTTGGGCGGTGCTCTCCATGCACACCCACCATGACCCGAGCACGGGCGAGGTGGAGGAACTCACGACCTTGGTTGATATCACCGACCTGAAACGGGCGCAGGAGGAATTGATGGAAAAGGAGGCGCGTTTCCGGTTTATCTTCGAGACGGTGCCCGTCGGCATTTCCTGGCAGATCGTGGGCGATGCCAAGACCCGGCTAATCAATCGCGAACATACGCGCGTCACGGGAGTGCCGATGGAGCGGGCGCTGGTGATCGATTCGTACCGGGAAGTCTCGCACCCGGACGATTATGCCCAGCATCAGGCCTTGCGGGCGAAACTCGATCGGGGGGAAATTGATCACTACAATTTGGAACGCCGGTACCTGCATCCAGACGGCAGCGTGATTTGGACCGCTTTCTCGATGCGCTATTTCCGCCAACCGGGAAACAGCAGCGTCCAGGAAGTGGTCACCCTGGTCGACATCACCGACCAGAAGAGCGCCGCCGAGGAGCTTCGGCTGGCCAAGGAGGCCGCCGAGCGCGCCAGCCTGGCGAAAAGCGCCTTCCTCGCGATGATGAGCCACGAGATCCGCACGCCGATGAATGGCGTCATCGGCATGACGAGCCTGCTGCTTGATTCGCCGCTCACCCATGAGCAGCGCGATTTTGCCGAGACGATCCGTGCGAGCGGAGACACGCTGCTTACGATCATCAACGATATTCTGGATTTCTCGAAGATCGAGTCGGGCCGCCTCGAATTGGAGCACGAGACCTTTATCCTCCGCGAGTGCGTCGAGGGTGCGCTCGACTTGCTGGCCACGCGGGCGGCCGAGAAGCGGCTCGATCTCCTGTATGAAATCGGTGACGGCGTGCCCCAGATTGTTCGCGGCGATGCCACTCGTCTGCGCCAGGTGCTGGTCAATCTGCTGGCCAACGCGATAAAATTCACCGAGCACGGCGAGGTGGTGCTGACGGTGCGGACGAAGTCGGGCGAAGCGGCCTTGCCGGAGGGCAAACCGGTGGAGGGCAGTGTCTCGCCAATTCCTTCCGGGCCGGCAGTCCGGCCGGCCACGCAGCCGCCGTTCCAGGAAGCGAGCGAGCGCCCGGCGGGCGAGGGACAGATGGTGGAACTGCTGTTCAGTATCACCGATACGGGCATCGGCATTCCGCCGGAGGCCATCGGGCGGCTGTTCCATTCATTTACCCAGGTGGATGTCTCGACCACGCGCCGCTTTGGCGGTACGGGTCTGGGACTGGCGATCAGCCGGCGCCTGGTCGATCTCATGGGCGGGGCCATGTCGGTGCAGAGCGTCGAGGGCAAGGGCTCGACCTTCAGTTTCTCCATCAAGACGGAGTTTGTTCCCGTGCGGCCGCGGCCATTCCTCGCCGGTCCCAAGATGCACCTGGGCGGCCGGCACATGCTGATTGTCGACGACAACGCCACGAACCGACGGATTCTCACGACATTGGTCGCAGGGTGGGCGATGGTTCCCCGCGCGGCTCAGTCGGGGTCCGAGGCCTTGGCCTGGCTGCGGGCCGGCGAGGTGTTCGACGTGGCCGTGCTCGACATGCAGATGCCGGATATGGACGGCGTGATGCTGGCGCGGGAGATGCGCCTCCTGCCCGGGGGAGACAAGCTGCCGTTGATCCTGCTCTCGTCGCTGGGGCAGCGCGAAGTGACGTCGGAGAAGAACCTGTTCAATGCCGCGCTGACCAAGCCCGTGAAACCGTCCCAGCTCTTCGACCTGTTGGCCGGCACGTTCAAAGAGGCGGCGGCGCCCGCTTCGGCCCCGGTCAAGGTCGTGCCAAAGGTTACGGTGGAGAAGCCGGGGCAGTCGTTGCGGCTGTTGCTGGCCGAGGACAATATGGTCAATCAAAAAGTGGCCACGCATATGCTGGCAGCCTTGGGCATCCGGCCCGATGTCGCCGCCAACGGGCTTGAGGTACTTGAGGCGGTGAGACGCCAGACCTACGATGTGATCTTGATGGACGTTCAGATGCCTGAGATGGACGGCCTGGAGGCCACCCGCCGGGTGGTCGCTGGACAACCTGACGCCGCCAAGCGCCCCTGGATTATCGCGCTGACCGCCAATGCGGTGCAGGGCGACCGCGAACTCTGCCTTGCCGCCGGAANNGCGGGCGCGGCTCACTCCGCGGTGTGGTTTCCGCCGATGCGCGGCTCCACCTGTTGCCACAACGCGGCGGCCTTGTCGGCGAGCAACGCCCGGACCCGGTGGATCTCGGCCTCGCGCAGCGCGAGATTCTCGGCGGCGATCTTCGCGAGATCGTCGAGATTGTAGAGGAACACGTTGGCCAGGTGGGCGACCTCCGGCGCGATGTTGCGAGGCATGGCCAGATCGATGAAGAAGAGCGGACGGGCGGCCCGGCGCCGCATGGCGGATATGGCCATGGCCGGGGTGACGACCGGTTCCGGCGCGGCGGTGGAGCAGACCGCGATGTCAAATTCGGACAAGGTGTCCGCGACACGTTCGAACGGCACCGCCTGCGCGGCAAGGCTTCCGGCGATCTCCTGCGCGTGTTGCAACCGGCGGCTGGCCACGGTCAACCTCCCGGCGCCGCGACTCTTGAACGCCCGGGCGGTCTTCTCGCCGATGTCGCCCGCGCCCAGGATCAGAACGTGGCAGGGCTGCAGATTGCCGAAGATCTTGAGCGCGAGATCGACCGCGACGCTGGCGACGCTGATCTGGCCTTCGCCAATCGCGGTATGGGTGCGCACGTGCTTGGCCGCCTGAAAGCTTTTCTGAAAAACCCGGTTGAGGACCGGTCCGGTCGTGCCGCGCGCCTGCGCCGCGGCGTAGGCTGCCTTCACTTGGCCGAGGATCTCGGTCTCACCGATCATCTGCGAATCGACGCCCGCGGCTACTTCGAGGAGATGCTGCACCGTCGGATGTCCGCGCAGGTTCAGCCGGATTTTCTCAAAGAGCGCTGGCTCCATCTGGTTCATCGCGCAGAACGAGGCCTGGAGGCGGTCCACCGTGTCAGGTGTGGTGGCCACCCCGTAAATCTCGACGCGGTTGCAGGTGTTGAGCACCGCAAATTCGCGCAAGCCGGCGAGAGACTGGAGGGCTCGATGAAGATCCTCCAGCTTGGCTCCGGCCAGCGCCAGTTTTTCGCGCAGCTCCAGCGAGGCGGTGTGGTGGGTTGCCCCGAGCAGAAAAAGCGTGGCAGCCTGGTCGCTCATGTTCGGGTGCCGAGCGCCGGCGCAACCGGCGGCACGGAATGGCGGCTGGCGTTGACTACGGGAAGGGAGACCAGGGCCGCGGCAAACAGCGCCACGCAGGCCCAGGCCAGGCGCTGCGAAACCAGTTTGCCCGACAGGCGGAGAATCATGGTTGCCAAGTAGGCAAACCAGATCCCGGCGGTTACCAGCAATTTTGGCAGGTCCACGCTGGCTAAATCCTGCACCCAATGAATGGAGCCGAGCCCCAGCGACCAGGTCATCAGCACCACCCCGGCGACCAGCAGGCGCAGACTGATTTGATCCAGCTCGATGATCGATGGCAGGAAGGAAAACAGGCCGTGCAGGTGCTTTTGTTTCAGGCTGTAGTTTTGTAGCAGATACATGCCGGAGGTGAGGGCCAGGAGGGCGAAAACGCCGTAGCTGAAGAGCGCCAGGGCGGCGTGGAATTCGACCCAGGCGTTGCCCCCAAACGCGGCGATGTGCCGGGTGGCGTCCCAGACCGGATTGGCGAGGGACAGCACCGTGAGCACGGCCGACAGGCACGAGGTGAAATAGCCGAGCAGGCTCAGCCGGAACGTGGCGCCGACCACCAAATAAAGCGCAATCGCCGACCAGGCGGTGAATTGGAAGATCTCAAACGTGTTGCCAATCGGGCATCCCCTGACCGCCTGGCCGCGCACGTAGAGTCCCAGCGTCTGTAGGATAAACCCGGCTCCGACCAGCGTGTAGATGGCCAGACGCGACTGCCGGCGATCGCGCAGCAGGGCCGCGGTGCCGAGGAGGAAGCCGATCAGGTAGCAGGTGGCCGCCAGCCAGAACCAAGTGCGGTCGGCAAGTCCGAGAAAAGTCATTTGACCGAAGAACCTACGTGAAAGAGCGGCGGGGCGCAAGCAGCGGACCCGGCTCTCCGGAGCATGAATGCGGCGGACTCACGCCAGGCGCGAGAACCGGCGGTGTGACTCCGGAAAATCGACGCCCATCGCGAACCACACCAACAGCCCAAACGGGAGCGCGCGGCCCAGGGGCGCAAGCGTCATGGGCTCCACGGGCGGCGCGGATGGTCCAGGCAGGGCCATGAAGACTGCGCCGGCGATCACAAACAGGAACGCCAGCCATTGGTAAATCACCAAGCCGCCGAACCGCGTCGTCTGCGGCTCGCCGCGATAGCCCTCTTCCATGAACCGGGCGCAGGCGCTTAAGATGAGATACGCACCCGCCACCAGGCCGAGCGGCGCTCCGGTTGCCCATATCCGGAGCAATAGCCCGAGGATGATCGCATTGCCGATGATGACCAGTGGCCAGCCTGTCCAACAGCTTCCGATCGGTGGAAGCGTCGGATATTTCGTATCGAGCGCGTGCGCCCAAAGGAGCAGCAGCGCCGGCAGCGCGACGGCGAACGCGAGGCCGTAGAGAATCTTGGCGAGATGGGTTTTCATCCGAAAATCGCCACCTCATGGATGGCCCACCCTTCATGCTGGCGGCCGGCGCTGTCGGTCAAAACGCCGCGACTGCACCATTTGGTCTCCTGGAGATTTCGCACCGAGGCGGGCAGGAGCCAGCGCAGCGGACCGGTTCCTTTTAAAGCGGTATCGGCAATGCAGCCGGTCCGGAGCACGATCCCGGTTTCGAGTTGAAGCCGATGCGCGGGCCAGGTCAGCAGATGGAGGTCGGGCATGGCGGCCTCGACGAAGCCGCCGTTATGAAAACACCAGTTTCGATCCACCGAGCCCTGCCACCGGATCCAGACGCAGGATTGCTCCGCGGCGATGAACCGGCCCCAGCGGAGTTCGCGGATCGGCAGTTTTCGCGGCGGCAGCGTCAGGATGAGGCGTTCGGCGTAGCCCAGCCCATTCCGGTTTTCGCGACCGACCCTGACCGTGGTAGATGCGGCGGGCCGGAAACAGGTCCATTCGATCCGGCCCGTCGGCTCTTCATGCAGGACCAGGGAAGGTATGGGGTTGAGGCCCGACAACCATCTCCCCTCAATGCCAAGCGTCCGGTTGCCCCAGCGGACCTCGTCAGGAGCGGCGGTGGGCAGACGCCCTCCGGGCACGGCTCGGCCACGGACCAATGGGCTTCCGGCGCGCCACTCCAGCTCTTCGGAGAATGCCGCCGAGAACGGTCCGAGATACGCGCGGGCGGCGTAGGCGATGATGCCGGCACCGTCGGGGGTCACACTGTCAAGGTACCATTTTTCGATCCGCATGGTGGCTCAGGGAGTGTAGGCGGGGAACCGGAAAGCGGCTAATCGAAAAATCTGATGCCCGCCATTGATTGCGCGAATGAAAGTCAGCGTCCCGCCACCGGACCGGCGCGCAGTCCGGCCGGAAGAAGAGGGACGTGTGGGATTGGTCGCGCTGGCGGGGAGGGGATGTCAGGAAGCCACGGCCTTCCCGATCAGTCAGCGGCCAGATGGCGTTGCCGCGCGAAGATCGGGCGCAGGGCGAGGCTAAGTTGGTCCTGCAAGGTCTGCAGCTCGCGGTAGCGCGCGACCCGGGCGCGGTCGGGCAGGCACCGGGTGGATTCGTCGAGCGCCACGATGCTCTGGGTGAAATCGGTGAGCTTCACCTTGTTCCCGTCCAGGAGCGAGGTGCACCACGCCGCCTGAAGCGCGCCGCCCAGCGCGGCGCCTTCGTCCTCGACCATGGCCACCACCGGCACGCCGAAAATGTCGGCCATGAGCTGACGCCACACCGGCGATTTCGCACCGCCGCCCGTCACGCGGATTTCCCGGGCTTTCACGCCCAGCTGGGCGAGCCGGCGCAATCCGTAATTCATCCCCATCGTGGCGCCTTCCATCGCAGCGCGGGCCAGGTGCGTCGCGTTGAAAGTCTGGTTGGTCAGACCGAGCAGCACCCCCGAGCCTTCCGGCACGTTGGGCGTCCGCTCTCCCGCCAGATAAGGCAGCAAAATCAGTCCGCCCGCTCCGGCCGGGGCCGCCGCGACGGCGGCGTTGAGCGCCGCATGATCCAACCCGAACAGCGCGCGCACCTGCTCGGTGACGGTCGTGACGTTCATCGTGCATAGCAGCGGCAGCCAACCGCCGGTGGACGAACAGAACGCCGCGATCTCGCCTTCCGGATCGACCACCGGTTTTTTGGCGAACGCGTAGATCGTGCCGCTCGTGCCGAAGCTGGCGGTAACCACCCCGGGCGTGACGTTCCCGGTGCCGATCGCCCCCATCATGTTGTCGCCGCCGCCGGCGCTGACGACGACGTCGGTCGACAGCCCGTATTTTGCCGCCAGGTCGGCCCGCAGCAGACCGGCGGCTAGGTGGGAATCGGAAAGCGGCGGCAGCCAGTCGGCGAGGTTCCGGTCGATGGCTCCGATCACCGCTTTCGACCAGACGCGTTTGCGGACGTCCATCAATGCCGTGCCGGACGCGTCGCCGTACTCCATGAAGAAATTGCCGGTGAGATAGAAGTTGAGGTAATCGTGCGGCAGCAGGACGTGGCGGAGGCGCCGGTAGTTCTGCGGTTCGTGGCGTTTCAGCCAGAGGATCTTGGGCGCGGTGAAGCCGGGAAGGAAAAGCAGGCCGGCCTGGCGGATGGCCGCCTTGGCGCCGCCAATCTTCCGGGTGAGCCAGGCGCATTCGGCCACGGTGCTGGTATCGCACCAGAGCTTGGCGGGACGAATCACGTCCCCTTTCTCGTCGAGCGGCACGAAACCGTGCTGCTGGCCGGAGACGCCGATGCCTCGCACCCGTGCGCGATCGACTTTCGCCGCGATCTCGCTGATCACGGAGTCGAGCGCCGCCGTCCAATCGCGCGGGTGCTGTTCCATGTGACCAACCGGCAGGCCGGCAATGAGCTGGTGAGGCGCGCGGGCCTCCGCGATCACCTTGTTCTGTTCGAGGTCGAGCACGACCGCCTTGGTGCTCTGGGTGCCGGAGTCAATTCCGATGAAAAGGGACATGGGAGGTAATAACTTGGTTCGAGCGTCACAGGGCTGACGCGAAAGTCGAAGATCGAATGTCGCCCGCGGCAAACAAGAAACGGCAGGGCCGCGGCACGGTCTTTTGTTATAGCGCTCCAACCCTTGGACGTGTTCGTGGTCCGATCGGACCATAAAGATGGCAGATCCGCACCGACATCATTGAGTCCCCTTCCAAGAGGCGCTCCAACCCGTGGACGCATTTTTGGTCCGATCGGACCAAAAAGATGGCAGATCGCGCGTCGTCGTCATTGAGTTCCCTGCCGAGACAAGTGGGTCTGGAGCAGCGGGGTCATTCATCTTTTTTGCCGCCTGCCTTCCAGGCGCTGGATTTAGCCGGGGTCGCCGCAGTCGCGCTTGCTCCGCGCCCGCGGCTCGTTAGTCATTGGCCAATCCCGCCATGTCCACCACCGTTTTTACCATCGCCAACCAGAAAGGCGGTGTCGGCAAGACCACGACCGCGGTCAATCTTGCCGCCGCCCTCGCCGAACGCAAAATCCACACACTGCTCGTCGATCTCGATCCGCAAGCCAACGCGACCAGCGCCGTCGGAATCGAGAAACAGGAGGGCCGCAGCTTGTACGGGCCGCTCCACGGCGAAGGCACGGCCCTCGAGATGATCACCCCCACGGCTTACGAGCATCTTGCCCTCATTCCTTCAGAGGTGGATCTGGCCGCGATCGAGATGGAACTGACCCAGCAGGAAAACTACCTGCTCCGCTTGCGGCACACGCTGCAACCGATCCGCGATTCGGGTGGCTACCGAGTCATCATCATCGACTGCCCGCCGGCGCTCGGCATGCTGTCGATGAACAGCCTGGCGGCGGCGGACCACCTGCTTATCGCGCTCCAATGCGAATACATGGCGCTGGAAGGCCTGGGCCAGATTCTCAAACTCGTCGAGCGCCTGAAGTCGGCGGGTGTCAATAGCGACCTGGATATCGGGGGCGTGGTTATGACCATGTATGACATCCGGACCAACCTTTCGCGCCAGGTGGTGGAGGAAGTGAAAAAGCATCTTTCGGACAAGATCTTTGACAGCGTCATTCCGCGCACCGTGCGCCTCAGCGAGGCTCCGAGCTTCGGCAAGCCAATCTTCCAATACGACCCACTCAGCCCTGGCTCCACGGCTTACCGTAATCTGGCGAAGGAGGTCATCGCCCGGTTCGGACTGGACGAGTAGGGCGCCGCCCGGTGATGAGCGCCCTGACCAAATACCGCCACGTGTTCCTCGTGGGCCTGCAGAGCAATCTGGTCTACCGGTGGAATTTTCTCATCCGGGGGTTCTTCTCGCTCTCGCGTCTGGCCGTGGTCTTCATTCTCTGGGGCGCCGCCTACGCGGGCGTCGCGCAGATCGGCGGCTATTCCATCGGACAGACGTTCACCTATTTCACCGCGCTCATCGCCCTGCAATTCATGATCGGCGCCTTCAACGAGGATTACCAGATCGGTGAGGAGATCCGCAACGGGCTGATCAACCAGTTTCTCCTGAAACCGATCAACTATTACTGGTACCGCTTCACGGTTTTCCTGGCCGCGCGCCTCGTCTCGGGGGCGCTGGTCTTCGTGCCGCTACTCGCCGTTTATCCGCTCCTGCGCTCCCACCTCACATTGCCTGGCGAACTGTGGCGGCCGTTCCTGCTGGTGCCGGCACTCTTGCTGGCGGCGCTGCTCCAGTTTACTCTCGCCTTCTGCTTCGGATTGCTGGCGTTCTGGTTCCTGGAGATCCAGGGTTTTGTGATCCTCTCGTTCGCGGCAGAGATGATGCTGAGCGGCCAGATCTTCCCGCTCGACCTGCTGCCGCCGTCGCTTTTCCACGCCGCACAATTGCTGCCGTTCTATTACATGATGTATTTTCCCGCCGGCATTCTGACCGGCCGGATTGATCTCACCTCCGCTCTGCACGGGTTCGGCGTCCAGGCCGCGTGGGTGCTGGCGTTCGGGCTGGCGGCGCGGTTCATCTGGCTGTCGGGACTGCACAAGCACACCGCCGTGGGGGGATGAGTTGAGACAGGAGACAGGAGACAGCCCGTCCGCATTAACACAGAATCAGCCCTCTCGCCAAACCAGTCTGTTCCACTAGAATACTTTCCAGTCTCCGGTTTCCGCCCTCCGCAATCGATGAAGCTTCGCCAATACCTCCGCATCTGGCTGGCCTGCGTCCGGTACTCGCTGGTCCGCACGATGATGTTCCGGTTCGATTTCTTCCTCTGGTCGGCGGTGGAACTCGCCTGGATGAGCGTGAACGTGTTGTTGGTCGAGGTGATCTACCGGCACACCAGCTCGGTGGCGGGCTGGAACAAATATGAGATGTTGCTGCTGGTGGGTACTTCCATGCTGATCCAGCGCCTGCTCATGGGTTTCTTCTGGAGCAATCTGTTCGAAATGGGGCGCAACGTCCGCACGGGCACTTTTGACTTCTATCTGGCCCAGCCGGGCAACCCGCTCTTCATGGTGTCTACCCGCAAGCTTGATCCCGACGGGCTGGCCAACACCGTGGTTGCCGCGGCGGTCGTTTATTACGCCGCCCACCGCCTCGGCCTGCACCCCGGCGTCAGCGGCATTCTGCTTTACCTCGCGCTGGTCGCATGCGGGCTGGTCATCCACTACAGCCTGTTCTTGCTCACCACCTCGACGACATTCTGGATCATCAAGACCGAGGGCATCGAAGGCAGCTATTTTACCGTGGTCGACTTTTCGCGTCTGCCCCGCGAGGCGTTCCATGGCGCGGCCAATGTCCTGATGGTCTACCTGCTGCCCGCGGTCATCGTGAGCAATGTGCCGGCGACCACGCTGATCCGTGGTTTCCGGCCCGCCTATGCCCTCTGGCTGGGAGCGGCCAGCCTCGGGTGGTTGGCCCTGGCGGTGTTTGTTTTCAATCGGGGCCTCAAACGTTATGCCAGCGCATCTTCCTGAAACCAGTCCGCCTTTTCTCGATCACCTCCAGGAGCGCCTGGGGCATCCATTCCGGGATCCGGCCCTGCTCGTGTGCGCGTTGACGCACCTGTCCTACGTCCAGGATTACCCCGGCGCCCGCCCGGGCAATCAGCGGCTGGAGTTTCTGGGCGACTCCGTCCTCCAGTTCATTCTGACCGAAGCCCTGTTCCAACTCTATCCCGACGAACGCGAAGGCCCGCTCAGCAAACGACGCTCGATTTTGGCCCAAGGGCGTTTCCTCACCTCGCTGGCCCGGGAACTGGCCCTCGACACCGCGTTGCGCCTGGGCCAGAGCGAGGAACAAACCGGCGGACGGCAGCGCGCGTCGATCCTGGAAGACGCGCTGGAGGCGGTCGTCGGAGCCATCTTTCTCGACAGCGACTTTGCGACCGTGCGGCGGGCGGTGCTCGGCTGGTATGGCCCGTTGCCCGACCGGCTCGCCGTCCTGCTCGCCGAAGACAATCCCAAAGGCCGTCTGCAGGAACTCCTTCAAGCCGTCCCCGGGGATCACGCCGTGCGCTATGAGACCGTGCACACCGCAGGCGCGCCCCATGAACGGGAGTATGAGGTGAACGTCTACCTCAACGATACGCTGCTTGGCACCGGCCGCGGCAATTCCAAGAAGCTCGCGGAGGAGGCGGCCGCCCGCGCGGCGCTGCCGGCCCTGCCGGCGGACTTGGTCGGGCACTAATGGACCAGCCGGCCCGCCACGATCAGCGCTCCCGGCACATCGGAGTGTGCCCTCCCGCCCGCGCGGCCGTGATCTCCACGCTGCTGCAGGCGCAACCGGCCCCGGTCTGGCTCGTCCTCGTGGAGGAACCGCGCGCCGCCGAGCAACTGGCCGAGGATTTGATGTTCTTTCATGCGGCGGCCGAGGATCCCCGGCCGTTGGAGGTGCGTGTCTTTCCCGAGTCGCTCGCCGATCTCCGCGACATGCGCGAGGCGTTTACGGCCTCCAGCGACCGGTTGATCGTGCTGTCAAAACTCCGGTCCACGCGGTCGCCCGGCGCTTTTGATGCCACCGCGGGCACTTCGCTGGTGGTGGTCACGACCCCGGCCGCGCTCGTCCAGCCCGTCCCCGCCCTCACTGAATTCATCGGCCAGGAATTCATCCTTGCCCGCGGTCAGAAGTATCCGTTTCAGGCCTTGGTCGCCCGTCTGCGCGAAATGGACTACGATTCCGAGACGGTTTGCGAAGCGCCCGGGCAATACGCGGTGCGCGGCGGGATCATCGACGTCTATCCGGTCACCTCGAGCCAGCCTTGCCGGCTCGATTTCTTCGGCGACGAGATTGAGGACATCCGCGCGCTTGACCCCGTGACCCAGCGCTCGGGCGACCGACTGGAGCAGATCACCCTGGCCGCTTCGCCCCGACTGCGGCTCACGCCTTCAACCATCGGGTTGGCTGATTATCTGAACCCGCTCAGCCGTCTGATCTTCGTTGAACCGGCGGCGCTGGAAGAAGCGTTCAGTCTGGTCGTCACCGAATCGGCGGCGACGGCTTCAGTCGGGCAACCGGCCGGGTTGTCCGCCCTCGAACCCGTCCTTGCCCGCTGCGCCGCTGCGATCGCCGTGAGTGACCTCGACGAAGCTTCGGCTCTTTTCGAGGGAGCAGGGCACGAACAGACCTGGGACACGGAAAGCCTCGCCCATCACCGCCGATATCCCGACGACGCGCTGGTTGCCCACGAACGGCTGCAAGTCGAGGAGGAGGCCCGCCATCGCTTTTTCGAGCTGGTGGTCCGCTGGCAACGGGAAGGCTACGCGATTGGCCTGGCCGTGGCCAAGGACGGCGAGGAGGCGCGCACCCGGGAGATCCTGGCCGCGGATCCGGCGTTGAAGGAACTGCGGCCGCGCTTCCTGCGGAGCACGATCAACGAAGGCTTCCGCGTGACGTACCGTCCTGCCGAATCCCTCGCCGCCGGGCCGGTCGGCCTGGTTCTGGCACCGCAAGCGCGCGGTTTTGTCCTGGTGTCCGAAACCGAGATTCTTGGCCGCCAGCGGCAACGGCGTCCCGTGCTCCATCGCCGCCCGGCCGCCACGCCGTCGCAAGTCGACCAGCTGCTTGATTTCTCCGAGCTCGTGGAAGGCGATTTTGTCGTCCACCTCCAGCACGGTATCGCGGTCTTTCGCGGGCTCGCCAAACTGGAAACGGCCGCCGGCACCCGCGAAGTCATTTCACTGGAATTCGATGACAAGGTGACCCTGCATGTTCCGCTGCAGGAGGCGCATCTGGTTTCCCGCTATGTTGGCCTGGCCAAGGCCCGACCGAAGCTGGGCCGCGTGGGCAGCGGACGCTGGGAGAAGACTCGTGCGGCGGCCGAGCACGCCACGCTCGACCTCGCCGCCCAGTTGCTGGAGGTCCAGGCCCGGCGCGCGGCCCAGCCGGGCTATGCCTTCCCTCCCGACACCGCCTGGCAGCGCGAGTTCGAATCGTCGTTCCCTTTCACCGAGACGCCCGACCAGCTCCGCGCGATCGTCGACACCAAGAACGACCTGGAGCAGGTGCGCCCGATGGACCGGCTCGTCTGCGGTGACGTCGGATTTGGCAAGACCGAAGTCGCCATCCGGGCCGCCTTCAAAGCCGTCATGAGCGGACGGCAGGTGGCGGTCCTCGTGCCGACGACCGTCCTCGCGCAACAGCACCTCAACACCTTCCGCGAACGGATGGCCGGCTACCCGGTCGCGATCGACATGCTCAGCCGGTTTCGCACTCCCCGGGAGCAGCGTCGGATTCTCGCCGCCACGGCCAAAGGCGAAGTGGACATCCTGATCGGCACGCACCGCTTGATCCAGCGCGACGTTGCGTTCAAGGACCTCGGGTTGGTGGTTGTGGACGAAGAGCAGCGGTTTGGCGTGAAACACAAGGAGGTGTTCAAGCAGTGGCGGGCGCATGTCGACGTGCTGTCGATGAGCGCCACGCCCATCCCGCGCACGCTTTACCTGGCCCTCACCGGCGCGCGCGATCTGAGCGTCATCGAGTCTCCGCCCGCTGATCGCCATCCAATCCAGACCATCGTCAAGACCTACGACGAGGCGCTGGTGGTCGAGGCCATCCGCCACGAGATCCGCCGGGGCGGCCAGGTCTTCTACCTGCACAACCGCGTCCTGACCATCGAACGGGTCGCGCAGCGCCTGCGCGAGCTGCTGCCGGACCTCAGCATCGCCGTCGGCCACGGGCAGATGAAGGAGGACGGCTTGGAGCGGGTCATGACCGAATTCGTGGCGGGACGCCATCAGGTGTTGGTTTGCACGACCATCATCGAAAGCGGTCTCGATATTCCCAATTGCAACACCATCCTGATCGAGGGAGCCGACCGGTTTGGTCTATCCCAGCTTTACCAGCTGCGCGGGCGCGTGGGCCGGTTCAAGCATCAGGCCTACGCCTATCTGCTGTTGCACCGCCACACCCGGCTCATGGATATCGCGCGGCAGCGCCTCAATGCCCTTCGCCACCATAACCAGCTGGGCGCCGGATTCCGCATCGCCATGCGGGACCTCGAACTCCGCGGAGCCGGCAACCTGCTTGGTCCCGAGCAAAGCGGCCACATCGCGGGGGTCGGATTCGAGCTCTATTGCCAGCTTTTGCGTCAGAGCATTGCCCGCCTCAAGGGGGACAAGAGCGCCGCGGCGATCCGTGCTGGCCTCCGTCTTGACTTCGTCTTTGTCGGCGAAGGAGCCCCCGCCGCCGACCGCCGCCGCTACGAGGACGGCTACACCGCGCTGCGCGACGCCGAACTCGCCGCCGGGGAATGTCCGCTGGTCCAGGCGCGCATCCCCTTCGGCTACATCGGAGAAACGCGCCTGCGCATCGACGTCTACCGGCGCCTCGCTCTGGCGGAGACTCCCGCCCGGGTGCGCGAGATCGAGGCCGAGCTCCGCGACCGCTTCGGCAAATTCGGCGACGAAGTCCGCGCGCTGTTGCTGATCACAGAGATCCGCATCCGCGCGGAACAAAAACGGGTACTGAACGTCGAAACAAAAGGGAATCGCCTCAAATGCCTGCGGAACTTTGGACCGCACGACGGCTACGTTATGGTGGGGGAAAAGTTTCCCCGCTTGACCGCCTCCCGTCCGCTCCTAAGGTTGCGCGAAATCGTCGCTTTCCTTAAAAATCTGCCGGAATCATGATTCACCGCCGCGTCGCTGCGATCAGCCTATCGCTTTTTTTCGCCTCGTGCCTGTTCCTGCGCGCCCAAGACAAGGCGTCGGCCCCCGCACGTGACCGGCTGGATTTGCGTTTCGCCGACGGCATTGCCGCGATCGTCGAGGATAAGATCATCACGGTTGATGACATCCGGCGGGACATCACTCCGCTCCTCCAGACCCTGCAGCAGACCGCGCGAAACGAGAAGGAATTCAATGAGAAACTCGAGGCGCTGGAGGATGACGTCATCCAGAACCGCATCGACCGGGTGCTGATCGTCAAGGAATTCAACAAACCCGTGGACGGCGACGAGAAGAAAAAGAAGCAAGTCCCCGCGAGCATCATCGATAATCAGATTGCGGATATCGAAATCACCCAGTTTGACGGCGACCGGTCCAAGTTCCTCGCCTATCTCCGCTCGCGCGGCATGACCGTGCGGGATTACCGCAAGGAGCAGGAGGAGGACATCATCTACAACTACATGCGTCAGCAGCAGCACAAGTCGCAGAGCTTCGTCAGTCCGGTCAAAGTCGAAACCTACTACAAGGAAAACAAGGATCGCTTTTATCAGGAGGATTCCGCGTTGCTGCGGGTGATCCAGTTCACGCGGCCTGGCGGCGAGACGGACGCCCAGCTCGAAGGCAAGGCCCAGGCCGTCCTGGCGAAGTTCCATTCCGGGGATTCCTTCGCCGAACTCGCCCGACAATTCAGCCAGGACACCCGCCGTAACAAAGGCGGCGACTGGGGTTGGACCAAGCGTTCAGACATGCGCAAGGAATTCAGCGATGTCCTGTTCAATCTCAAGAAGGGCGAGGTCAGTCATCCCGTCTTCACCCCGGAGGGCTGCTTCCTGCTCTACGTCGAGGATCGCAAGTTTGCCGGAATCCAGACGCTCGAAGAGGTCCGCGATGATGTCGAACGCATCCTGGCGCAGCAGATGACGCGGCAGTCGCAGGAGCGCTGGCTCGAACGGCTCCGACGGAACGGCTACATCAAGCTGTTCTAGGCTTTCGCCCTGGGAGGAGCGAAAGCTTTGTGGCTGGGCCGGGGACTTGGCCATTGGCGGGGACGGCGCACCGCCCTGCTCCAACGAAATGGTCGCACGCCCCGATGATATGAACGGCTGGTGACAGCACAGCACTGGCGGGTCAGGTGAATAGGAGATTTTCTTCTTTTAAATAATCATCCGACCAGGATCATCGCGCGGAATGGATGACCGCGCGCCCCTCCCTTCGCTCCGGCTGAGCGACCTCGCCGTGGGCGAGCGCCCCCAGGAACGGCTCGAGCGTTTCGGCGCCGCCGCGCTGAGCGACACCGAGCTGCTCGCCATGCTCCTGCGGAGCGGGAGCCGGGGCATGAACGTGCTCTTGCTCGCCTCGCGCCTGATCTCTGAGGCGGGCTCGCTGGCGGGTCTCATCGCCTGGGCCGAAGCCGACTACCGCCGGTTGAAGGGCATCGGGCACGTCAAGGCCCTGCAACTCATGGCCGTCATGGAGGTGGCCCGCCGGGTGTTGGGAGAACGCCAAGGCGAAGCCCCGCTGTTGAACCGGCCCGAACTGGTTTTCTCCTATTTCCAGTCGATCGTCACCGGCCTGATGGTGGAGAAGCTCTGGGTCCTGTGCCTCAATCGCAAGAACCGGCTGATCAAATGCGTCGAGGTCACCTCGGGCACGGCAACGGGCAGCCTCGTCCATCCGCGCGAGGTTTTCCGCTCCGCCATCCGCGAGGCGGCGACCACGGTCATCTGCGTGCACAACCACCCGAGCGGCGACCCGGCTCCCAGTTCGGCCGACCTGCAGGTCACCCGGCGACTGAGGGAGGCGGCCACCGCGGTCGACATCGAGCTGGCCGACCATCTGATCCTCGGCACCAAGGCCAGCGATCCCGTCGGCCGCGGTTTCTACAGCTTCCGCGATGCGGGTTTGCTGTAGGGCGGCGTGCATTCTCGTCCTCTGGCCTTTTCTCGTTTGGATCCGGGTGCCCGCAGTGGGCCAGTCCTGTGACGTTTGCAGAATCCGCTTGGCTGGGGCCCCGAATATCGCTGCGGCTTCAGCGGGCAACTGTGTTGATCAAGGGCTGGAACTCGCGCGGCGAGTGGCGGTCGATCATCACCCCGACGGCTCTTCCGGCTGGCTCGGTCGTTGTCCATTCACGGGGTTAATCTAGCTGGATTCTTTCTTGTCTTGTTCTGAACCACTCAAGCAATCATCCAAGGCGCTCTCCCTCTACACGGGATCACCCGCCGTTCTTGACTAGTCGCATGTCCAACTACATCCGCATCGTGTGTGTCATGATTGTCCGACTGCCTTTAGCCGCGTTCGCATCTGTCTTTCTGGCGCTCTTCTTTGCCAGCCCCGCCCATTCCGGCACCAGCACAGCGCTCGTGGGTCAATCCATCACTTTCGCGGTCTCGGCGGACGGGACGACTCCGTTTTCTTATCAATGGTTCAAGAATGGAGCGATGATCGCGGGTGCCACAGGGGCGACGTATTCGATCAGCGGAGTGCAGGCGACGGATGCGGGTGATTATTATGCGAGTGTATCAAATTCAGCCGGCAGCACCACGTCCGATACCGCGACGATCATGGTTGATACTGCTCCAGTGACCTCGACGATTACGACGCAGCCGGCGGGCCAGACGGTAGTGGCCGGTGCTTCGGTCACCTTCATAGTGGCCTCGAGCGGCGCGCCCGCGCCGACGTTCCAGTGGCAAGTGTCGACCGACGGCGGGAGCACCTGGATGAACCTGGCTGACACGGGGCCGTACGGCGGATCGGTGACCGGGAAACTAACCGTCACCGGCGCCACGGTGGCGATGAACGGCAACCGATATCGCTGTGTGACGGCCAACGGCGTGAGTCCCGATGCCGCCAGTTTCGCGGCCACGCTGACGGTGATGGGCTTGGCCGACCAGGCGTTCCTGCAACAGCTATTTCTGGATGTTCTGGGCCGACCGATCGATTCTGGAGGGGCCGCGAGCTTAAGCGCGGCCCTGGCGGGAGGCGTGTCGCGGGCGGCGGTGCTGGGTGATCTGCTCGGCTCGACCGAGTACAGCCTGCGGGAGATCGAACCGGTGATCCGGCTCTACTATGCCGCCTTGGTGCGGTGCCCGGACAATGCGGGCCTCCAGAAACTGACCAACGCATTGCAGGCCGGCGCGCTCACTTTGACTGGTGCAGGCGACCAGTTTGCCAGCAGCGCAGAGTTCCTTTTGAACTATGGCAGTCTGAATAACACCAGGTATGTGCGGCTGCTCTACCGAAACATCTTGGGGCGCCAAGCTGATCCTGCGGGTCTGGCCTACTTGGTCGGCCAGCTCAATGCCGGCATCTCGCGCGGGACAGTGTTGGTTGGCTTCTCGGAATCGGACGAGTTCAAGGCCGACATCGCCAATCAGGTGGAGATCGTGCGGCTGTACTACCTGCTGTTGCATCGGATGCCAACGGCAACGGAGCTGCAGAACTGGCTGGGCTTCCTCCAAGGCTACGACCAGACGGACACTCTGTTCGCGCTCGGCTATCCGGCGGGCCTTGATCCGTCTTCCTATGTGCAACTGGTTTTCCAGGGCTTTTTGCGGCGGCCGGTCGATTCGGGTGCCCTCAGCGCCTTTGGCGGTGCTTTGACCGCCGGCACGGCTTCGCAGGGCAGCGTGGTGAGCACGCTGCTCGCTTCCGCCGAATTCAATACCTATGTCGCGCCAATCTCGCGGCTGTACCTGGCGGCCTTGCTCCGCGTCCCCGATCAACCGGGACTGGACAACTGGGTGGCATACTTGTGGGCGGGCAATTCGCTGCAATCGGCTGCCGACGCCTTTGTTGCCAGTCAGGAATTCACGAACCGCTATGGTGCGCTGAGCAACAGCGACTATGTGGCTGCGCTTTATGTGAACGTTCTCGGCCGCCAGGCGGATTCGACCAGTCTGGCAAATTGGGTGGCGCAGCTGAATGGCGGCGCCAGCCGCGGGCAGGTCCTCCTGGGGTTTTCGGAGTCGCCGGAGGGCATTGGGTTGTCGGCCCCGACGGTGCGCACCTTCCTGAGCTATTTCACGTTCCTCAACGCCACGCCGGCCCAGTCGGATCTCGACTACTGGAAGAGCAACCTCACCACACTCGACGACCAGCTGCGTAACGATCTGCTCGCCGATCCCACGTTCACCAACAGCTCTTAGGCCCGGACGCTGGCGGCGCGGTGGTGGTGGCGATTATGCCGGAGGGCCAACAGCCCGGGGAGCGAACCCTAATTGGAATGGCTCAAGATTTTCTTTTTCTCCGCCTGAAACTCCTCGTCCGTCAGAATGCCTTTCTTGCGCAGGTCATCGAGTTTCATCAGCTGGTTATAAAGATCGTCGGTTGCCTGCTTCTGGGCGACCGCGACCGCGACCGGCGCCGCGTATCTGGCCCCCGCAACCGGAGCAGGCGCGCTGGGCAGATCCGCTTCTCCTGGGTTGACTGCCCTGAAAACGACCTTGGCGCTGGCGTAACCGGTTGCGTAAAACGGCTTGTCCACTACGACATCCAGCACCTTCAACTCTTTGCCCTGAGCAGCACAGAAATGAGCCGCGTCTTCCTTGGCCTTGGCGGTCATTTTCTCGGTGTCTCTGGCGAAAGCGGTATCGGCTGTGCGGGTGACCGTGTAGGTGCCGTCACCCATCGAGACCACCGCCGATTTTGTGGCGCAACCCAACAATGCGACGCAAATTGAGAGCCCGGAAAGTGTCCAGCCTGCGGTTTTCATGTTCACTACTGGAGAATCATCGCATCTGCCATGCAGGTCAAGGCTGAGCTAGACGATTGCGGAATTCGGCCGACAGCAAGTCCAGCACGAGTTGCTGCAAACGTCGATCGGCAATCTGCAAACCATACGCCTTGCCCAGGACCTGCAGGCGATAGAGCGAACCGGTGGTCAGGGAGCGCAATTTTGCCTCATCAACCTCCGCCAGGCACTGGCGAACCTGTTCGCGGGCCAGATCGGCCCGCTTGTTCCGCGCGAGCACGACCGCCAGGCTGACCCGCCGGTCCCACGGCAGGCCGCGGTCGCCCCGGCCTGCCAGGCGTCGGAGCAGCGATTCAAACGTGCGCGCAAAATTGGCCTGGTCGTCGCGGGCGGATTCAACCTCGGCCCGGACGGTGAGCGCGCCCAGATCGGCCGGATAGCGCCGCAGCGCCTGCCCTGCGCCCGCCGCTTGATCCAATTGCCCCATTTCCAGAAAATACTCGGCGATCCGGCTGGCGGCTGCCGCGTCGTCCTGATTGTCGACCACTTCAAGGATCGTGATGGACTGTTTCTCCAGTCCGGCAATGGTCGGGAACTGATAGGGCACCGGCTTGAGCCAAGGGGGTAATTGCCAGTGCATTAGCATTGCATAGAACGTTCCCTCGACCTGACCCATTCCCATGCGCGTATAGACTTCGAGGTAGGAATCCCACGAGGGAATGATGATATGGGTGATCCCGCGCTGGTCGATCAACTCCTTGGCCTCCTCCGGGGTTGACGCGCTCAAGATGCGGACGGCGACCCCAAGACCATCCATGTTGTCCTTGCTGACCGTCGCCAATCCGCGCAGCCCGCCGAAATAATGCAGGGTGACGGTCTGGTTGTTGGGCGCCAGAATCACCGCGCCCTGGATCCCAACATGCCGCGCGAGCCAGCGGGCCAGATCGCGCTCCACCAGGCTCCAGATGTCGGTCTCTCCCAGCGCATCCTTCGTTTCGCCTTCGATCCGCGGGAAAACCTGAAATGCGCCCGGCACCAGGACCGCCGCCAGGAGTCCGACCCAGAACCAGCGGAGAAAACGATGACCGACCGTGCTCCGGATCGCTGTCGTGGTTACGACCAGCAGCGCCAGCAAAACCACGTCCACTTGGTTCCACCAGCTGAGCTGCAGGCCGGCAAATCCCAGCGCGACGACCAGCGGGCCCAGCACAATCGCGATCGACATCCGGAGAACTGCGCCGGTGTGCTGGCGCAGCAGCAACCATCCCGCCGGCAGGACGAGCAACACCGGCACGAGCGTGGCCCACATCCTGGGGATATTCGGCTCGTGAATCAGCCAGGACCAAATGTCGGCCGCGTAGCCGCCCGAGAGCCTGGTCAGTTGGAACGAAGACAGGTCGGTGTCCAGAAACCCCAGGTCATGCTTAACGTGCATGGCCACGGGCAGCGCCCCCAAGGCGGCGATGGAGAGCACCCAGATGGCAATCTCGCGAAGCCGCCACCGGGGTGGTGCCCCCTGGATCCAGGCCGTCACCCGGGCCAGCAATGCACCTGCGCCCAGCCAGGCGAGTCCGTAGAGCGGGTGAACGAACCGGAGCTGCCAGGAGCCCAGGTGATCGGGGAAGTACTCAATCAGATATCCCGCGAGGGTCGCCGCTGACCCACTGAGCGCCCAGGTCAGCCACGGCAGGGCCCTTGGTGCCACGGGGGGAATCCCGGTCTTGGCGGAGCGCGCCACCCAGGCTGCGATCAACCCGCCCAGGGCGATGCCGCCGAGCACCGGCGTTTGAACGGCCACGCCAACCCATAATCCCAGACCGCCCGCGACACCGGCGAGGAAGAACCAGCGCCGCGCCCGAACCTCCGCGCTCGCAGTCGCCGATTGCGCTGCCCCGACCCCGGCCAACAAGGGAAGCAAGCTCCCCAGCACAGCCGCCAGCATCAGACCGTGATCGTTGGGGGCTCCCGGCAGGAACCCCGCCGCGAACGGAAAGAAAGTCGCCGTGGCGATCGCAAGCAGAGAGGCCGGGAATGCGCCGAACTGCCAGGCCGTGAAAACGGTGATTCCTGCGAGCAGAAGCAGATGCAGGAGCGGGTCGGCGTACAAGGCCGCCTGCTCCACGGCCGGGCCGACCGGACGACCGGAAATCACCTGGTCGAACCGCGCGATCATTCCCAGCCACCACCGGTACGGCGAGGGCGAGTTTACCGCCCGGCCGAACGGCGCATTCTCATAGTCGATGTGACGCACGCGCCACTCCCGGCGGGCGAACATCTGTTGCGTCTGGTCGAGCCACTCGTAGCTGGTGTTGTCGTGTCCCGGCACAATCAACCGCGGTCGCCAAACGGCGCGACCGGCCGCCCCCGGGCCGGACTGCTCGGCCACCTCTGACACATCTTCAACCCGCCGCATCCGGAGCGTGTCGGTCCAGATCAGGAATCCGCACACGCAGAGCAGGATGACCACCCAGGCGTGGGGAAGAAATCGGAATGGGCTCCTCATTTGGGTTGCTGCATCGGCTGCGGGTTAGGAAGCGCGCATGCAAGGACACAAGAAACGAGGGAGCAAGCAAAGTTCGGAGACGTCTGGTCTTCGCTGGCCGCGGCTAGCGTCACTCCGAGGTACGCGCGTTGCTAAACGACCAAACTATCCTTGACTCCCCGGAGGGTGGTTAATCCCATCGCCCCCCGACCATGTCAGCCCGTATCCATCAAGGGAACGCCACGTCCTCGTCGCGTTTCGCTGGCAAATCCACGGCCCGAGCGCCGCGGCTGCCGCTTGCCTGGGAAAGGGCATGGTTCGGGCTGCGCTGGGCCGCGCTGGCGGCGGCGCTGTTGGCCGGTGCACCCGTCCGAGCCGGCGACGCGGCAGGTGGCATCGCCGAGAAACCGCTCGCCCCGCATCCCTTCCCCCGCGGAAAGACGATGTTCGTGCAACTCCCCGCCGAGGAGACGGGAGTGCGGACAGAGAATCGGTACAACGACCCCCGGATGTGGGGGGACCTCTATCAAGAGTTCGAGGACGGATCGATCGGCACCGGGGTGGCCATTGGCGACTACGACGGCGACGGACGGCCCGACCTCTTTGTCGTCAGCAAGACGGAAAGTTGCCGGCTCTTCCGCAACCTCGGCGGCTTCAAATTCGAAGATGTGACGGAAAAGGCGGGGGTCGGCGACCAGGGCGCCCAGGCCGGCATCTGGAAGCATGGAGTTACGTTTGTCGACGTGAACAACGATGGCCGGCTGGATATCTATGTCTGCCGGTACAACGCCCCGAATCTGCTCTATATCAACCAGGGGGACGGGACGTTCAAGGAGATGGCCCACGCCTACGGGCTCGACGTGAAGGATGCGTCCGTCATGGCGTCGTTTTGCGACTACGACCGCGACGGCTGGCTCGATGTCTACATCACCACCAATCTGCTCGACAGCTCCCAGCATCCGAATGGCCAACGCGGTTATCTTTTCCATAACAACCGGAACGGCACGTTCACGGATGTCACTGATCGCGCCGGCATCAATGGGGAAGGGTGCAGCCATTCCGCCACCTGGTGGGATTACGACAATGACGGGTGGCCCGATCTTTACGTCGCCAACGACTACGGCGTCCCCGACAAGCTCTATCACAACAACCGGGACGGCACGTTCACCAATGTCATCGATCGTGTCGTGCCACACACCTCGTTCTATTCCATGGGCTCGGACCTTGGGGACGTAAACAACGACGGGCTCATCGATCTTCTCGTCGCCGACATGGCCACGACCACCCACTTGAAGGACCAGAACTCCATTGCCCAGTCGCGCGAGAAGGTCGTGGAGGGGGACGATTCGGTCGTCACACCGAAGTACCACCGCAGCGCCCTTTACCTGAACACGGGCACGGGTCGGTGCCTCGAAGCCGCCTACCTGGCCGGAATTGCCAACACCGACTGGACTTGGTCTCCGCGTCTTGAGGACCTGGACAACGACGGGCGGCTCGACCTCTTTGTGACCAATGGCTTCAACCGCGATCCCAATCCCGATGTCTACGTGCGCATGATCCATGCGGGAAGCCTGGCTGAACGCCACCGGATCATGCACGACAGTCCGGTCCTGGTCGAAAGCCATCTGGCCTTTCGCAATCTCGGCGACCTACAATTCGAAAACGTCAGCGCCGCCTGGGGCCTCAATCAGAAGGGTGTGAGCTTCGGCTCGGCCTTTGGCGATCTGGGCGGTGATGGCAACCTCGACCTGGTTTACACAAACTTCCAGAGCGGCGTGAGCCTGTTCCGCAACGACAACGACACCGGGCACCGCGTGATCATCGACCTGCGCGGGACCGTCTCCAACCGTTTTGGCGTGGGCGCGATCGTCCGGATCGAGAGCGCGCTGGGCGTGCAGGTGCGCCAGCTCTGGCTGGCCCGCGGCTATTCTTCGAGCAGCGAGCCGATGGTTCATTTTGGCCTCGGTCGGGACACGACGATCAGGCAGCTCGCCGTGACCTGGCCCAGCGGGCTCGTGCAGACCTTTGCCAACCTGCCCGTCGACCGGCGGTTCACGATCACGGAGCCCTCAGGCGCCGCCCCGGAGCTGTCGACAACGGAGACGCCGATGCCGCACGGACAATTCAGCGAAGTGAGCCAGGCGACCGGCCTGGCGCTGCGCACCCGCGAGGAACCGGTGGACGAAGACTCACTGCAGCGACTGGTCCCCGTGCGCCTGAACCGCCGCGGCCCCGCCTTGGCGGCAGGGGAGATTGATGGCAGCGGGCGCGATTCGGTGGTCATGGGTGGCACGACCCTGGATCCCCGGCGCATTCTGCGCGGAGTGGAGGGAGGACCATTCACGGCGGTGGACATCCCGGCGTTTGCGACCGGCGCCGAGGTCAATGACGGACCGGTGCTCTGGTTCGATGCCGATGGCGATGGAAAGAACGACCTGCTCGTGACCAAGGGAGGCAATTCTCTTCCGGCCGGCGCGCCGGAGTATCAGCCAAGGTTGTTCCTGAACGACGGCCGTGGTGGTTTCCGGCCGGCTCCGGATGGCACGCTGCCGCCGCTGCTCATCAACGCGGGCGCGGTGGCGGCCGCCGATTTCGATCACTCAGGGCGGCTCGGCCTTTTCATCGGAGGGCGGGTCTTGCCCGGCCAATATCCGACTCCGCCGCAAAGCGCACTCCTCGCCAACCGGGGCGGCAAGTTCGAGGACGTGACCGAGGCGCTCGCACCGGGATTGCGTGAAGTCGGGATGGTGACCTCCGCTCTGTGGAGCGATGTCGACGGCGACGGCTGGCCGGATCTGCTGCTCACGCTCGAGTGGGGCAATGTGAAGTGCTTTCACAACAACCAGGGCAAAGATTTCGAAGACTGGAGCGAGCGGGCGGGCTTTGCCGCCGCGGGCACGGGCTGGTGGACCTCGATTGCCGCGGCGGACTTCAACGGCGACGGCCGGATGGACTATGTGGTCGGCAATGTCGGGCTCAACACCCAGTACCACGCGGACGCAGTGCATCCCGCCTTGCTTTTCTCCGGCGACTTCAAGGGGGACGGTTCGACGCAGCTCATCGAGGGTTACTACGAAGGCGACAAGCTCTATCCCTGGCGCAGCCGCCAGTATCTCGCCACCACCATCCCGGCGATTCTGAAACGCTTTCCAACGAACGCTTCCTACGCAAAAGCCACCCTGGGCGAGGTCGTTGGCGAGGGCAGGCTCGCCGCGGCCCGGCGCTTCGCTGCCACGGAATTACGCAGCGGGGTTTTCCTCAGCCAGCCGGACGGCACCTATCGCTTTGAGCCGCTGCCCCACTTGGCGCAGATTTCGCCATTGCAGGGCATCGTGGCCGGGGATTTTGACGGCGATGGCCATGCGGATATCTATGCGGTGCAGAACTCCTACGCACCGATTCCGGCGGTCGGCCACTTCAACAACGGACTCAGCCAACTGCTGCGCGGCGACGGCCACGGCCACTTCACGCCGGTGCCTCCGGCCGAGAGCGGATTGATCGTGCCTGGTGATGCCAAGGCGCTGATCGTGCTGGATCTCGACGGGGACGGCTGGCCGGATTTCGTCGTCTCGCGAAACAACAATACCACACTAGCGTTTCATAATAACGGCGTTTCTGGTCACCATCCACTGCGCGTTGTATTGCGTGGCCCAGCCGGAAATCCGACCGCCGTGGGAGCGCGGATCACCGTGGAGCTGGCCGACGGCTCTACGCAAACCAGCGAGGTCTATGCCGGCTCAGGCTATTATAGTCAGTCCACTGCTTCTTGTTTCTTCGGTTTTCCGGATTCCAATCCTCCGAAGCACATTCGGGTGCGCTGGCCATCAGGGATCACAACAGTTTATGACGGGCCGCCAAGGTCGGCCACCCTTAATTTTTCCGCCCCGCCAACCACCGGGCAGCCATGACGAGATTATCTTGCCCAACAATCCGGGAAAGCATCGTAGGGGCGCAGGCTTGCTGCGCCCATGTTGGAAGACGTGACAAGTTCGCGCTCCTGCGCTGGATCCTGGCGGGCGCCATCTTTGCCGGGGCGGTCGCCCGAGCGGCGGACCCCGCAGGCAGCATCGCCGCGAAGCCGCTCGCCCCGCATCCGTTTCCGCAGGGGAAGACCATGTTTGTCGAGCTTCCACCGGACCAGACAGGGGTGGTGACCACCAATAATTTTGCCGATCCGCGGATGCGGGGTGATCGCTACCAGGAATTCGAGACGAGTTCAGTCGGCACGGGGGTGGCCATCGGGGATTACGACGGGGACGGTTTGCCGGACATCTTTGTCGTGAGCAAGACCGAGAGCTGCCGGCTCTTCCGCAATCTTGGCAACTTCAAGTTCGAGGACGTGACGGAGAAGGCCGGCGTCGGGGATCACGGGGCGGCGGCGATGATCTGGAAGCAGGCGGCGACTTTTGTCGACGTGAACAACGATGGGCTGCTGGACATCTATGTCTGCCGGACCGGAGCCCCGAATCTTCTCTATATCAACCAGGGAGACGGGACCTTCAAGGAAATGGCCCACGCCTACGGGCTCGACGTCAACGATTCTAGCGTCGTTGCTGCCTTCTGCGACTACGACCGCGACGGGTGGCTCGATGTCTATATCGCGACCAACATCCTTGATATCGTAAATCATCCGAACGGCCAGCGCGGCTATCTTTTTCATAATAATCGCAACGGCACTTTCACGAACGTGACCGCCCAGGCCGGGATCGTGGGGGAAACGCAGAGTCATTCCGCCACCTGGTGGGACTACGATAATGACGGCTGGCCCGATCTTTATGTCGCCTACGACTACGGGCTTCCCGACAGTCTTTATCATAACAACCGCGACGGGACGTTCACCAACGTCATCGATCGGGTCGTGCCGCACACTTCGTTTTCCTCGATGGGCTCGGATGTGGGCGATGTGAACAACGACGGGCTCATCGATTTCCTGGTGGCCGACATGGCCGGAAGTACTCACGAAGCGGAAAACCACATGACCGCTGACTTTCGGGCAAGGACACCAGACCTGCCGAACGACTCCACGGCGGCGCCGAAATACCACCGCAACGCGCTGCTGCTGAACAGCGGTACGGGCCGCTGCCTCGAAGGCGCTTACCTCGCCGGTATAGCCGCTACCGACTGGACCTGGTCGCCGCGGTTCGAGGATCTGGATAATGACGGCCATCTCGACTTTTTTGTGACCAACGGTTTTCCCCGGGATCCGGGCACCGACGTGCAAAAACGCTTGATGGGCGCTGAAACGCCAGCTGCGCGCATCCGGATCATGTATGCCAGCCCCGAGCAGACCGAGGTTCATCTGGCCTACCGCAATCTCGGCGACCTCCAGTTCGAGGATGTCAGCGCCGCCTGGGGCCTCGGCAAGAAGGGAGTGAGTTTCGGGACGGCCTTCGGCGACGTTTACGGGGACGGCAATCTCGACATTGTCTATGCGAACTACCACGCAGGCGCCACCCTGTTGCGCAACGACAACGACACCGGCCACCGCGTGATGATCGATTTGCGCGGGACCATCTCCAACCGTTTCGGCATCGGCGCGCTCGTGCGGATCGAAAGCGCGCTGGGCGTGCAGGCGAGCCAGCTCTGGCTGGCCCGCGGTTACATGTCCAGCAGCGAGCCGGCGGTTCATTTCGGACTTGGCAACGATACCCTCATCAAGCGCCTTACCGTGACCTGGCCCAGCGGCCTCGTGCAGACCTTTGAGAACCTGCCCGTCGACCGGCGTTTCACGGTCACGGAACCGTCAGGTCCGGCCCCGGCGTTGTCGACCAGCGCGAAGCAGATGCCGGGCGGGCAGTTCATCGAGGTTAGCCAGGCCGTCGGCTTGGCGTTGCGTTCGCGCGAGGAGGTCGTCGATGAGACTGCGCAGCAACGGCTGCTTCCGATCAGGCTCAACCGTCGCGGTCCCGGTCTGGCGGTGGGAGATGTCGATGGCAGCGGATCGGACACGGTGGTGGTGGGCGGCACGACCTTGGATCCTCTGCGCATCCTGCATGGCGCGGCGTCGGGACAATTCACCGAGGCGGCTGCCCCGGCGCCCGCCGCCGGCACTGAGGTCGATGATGGACCGGTGCTCTTGTTTGATGCCGCCGGCAATGGAGCGAACGACTTGCTCGTGACCAAAGGCGGCAACTCCCTGTCGGCGGGAGATCCGGAGTATCAACCGAGATTGTACCTGAACGATGGGCATGGCCGCTTCCGGCCGGCGCCGGACAACGCGCTGCCGCCGCTGCCGATCAGCGCGGGCGCCGCGGTCGCCGCCGACTTTGATCACTCCGGCCGGCTCAGCCTGTTCATCGGCGGGCGCGTCCTGCCCGGCCAGTATCCGCTGACGCCGCAGAGCGCGCTGCTCGCCAACCGTGGGGGCAGATTTGAGGATGTGACCGACGCGCTCGCGCCGGGGTTGCGCGAAGTCGGCATGGTGACCTCCGCACTGTGGAGCGATGTCGATGGCGACGGCTGGCCGGATCTGCTCCTCACGCTGGAGTGGGGCCACGTGAAGTATTTTCACAACAACCAGGGCAAGAGTTTCGAAGACTGGACTGAGAAGGCGGGATTTGCCGCCGCCGGCACCGGCTGGTGGAACTCGATCGCNNCCGGTGATTTCAAGGGTGACGGTTCGACGCAGCTCGTCGAGGGTTTCTACGAAGGTGACAAGCTCTATCCCTGGCGTATCGTGCGGGATCTCGGTGCCGTGATTCCGTCAGTTCTTAAGCGCTATCCCAAATTCGATCTTTACGGGCGGGCGACGCTGGGCGAGATTCTCGGGGAGGACAAGCTGGCCCGTGCCCAGCGCTTCGCCGCAACGGAGTTTCGGAGCGGGGTTTTCCTCAGCCAGCCCGACGGCACCTTCCGCTTTGAGCCGCTACCGCGCATCGCGCAGATCGCTCCTTTTCAGGGTCTGGTTGCAGGGGACTTTGATGGCGACGGCCACGCGGACATTTATGCGGTGCAGAATTCCTACGCGCCGATCCCCTACGTCGGCCGCTTCGATGGCGGGCTTGGCCAGTTTTTGCGCGGCGACGGCCATGGACATTTCACGCCGGTGCCGCCGGCCGAGAGCGGGCTGATCGTGCCGGGCGATGCCAAGGCCCTCGCCGTGCTCGATCTCGATCAGGACGGCTGGCCCGATTTCGTGGTCACTCAGAACCACAACACGACCCTGGCGTTCCGCAACCGTGGAGTGGCCGGTCGGCATTCCCTGCGTATCCAGTTGCGCGGTCCAGCGGGCAACCCAACCGCCGTCGGCGCGCGCATCACGGTCGAACTGGCTGACGGATCGGCCGAAACCAGCGAGGTCTACGCCGGGTCCGGTTATTACACACAGTCCACCGCGTCCAGCTTTTTTGGCTACCTTGACTCCAATCCTGCGCGCAAGATCCGTGTCTGCTGGCCGGCCGGTTTGACCGTGGAATATGGGGTTCCGTCCGGCGCTTCCAGCCTCACGCTGCAATCCAAATCTCCGTAGGCCGGATCCATGCGATTGCTGGCAATTCTCCTGGTGACCATGCGGAGCGATCGGTGTGGCGGTGGAGGAAGCCAGCTTGAGGGCGATGATCGGTCGCAAGCGACCTTCCGACATAGTTCCGGCAAAGAGGATATGGATTACGCAGGTTGATCCGCCCCGATGCCAACAGAACCTTGACCCAAGCGGTGCCGGCGGCGATTCTGCCTGTGTGGAACAAGAACCGAGGGCAGAGGGTCCTATACCCGATCTCAGCGGTTCAATCTAACCACGGATTACACAGATTGGACAGATACAGAAGATTTCAGGTAGGATACGCCTTGAGGNNGGCGAAGGTCCACTATTCGACTGTCTCGATGGCGCTTCGGGGAAGCGGCCGGATCCCCGCCGCCACACGGGATCGCATCCAGCAGATTGCGGCGAGAATTGGCTACCAGCAAGATCCCGTCATGCAGTCGCTGGCGGCCCAGCGGAGTCGGTGCAGCGGGTTGCATCGCGAACCGCGTATCGTATTCGTGACAAACCGCTGGTCTACGGACGAACTTGGTACCGGCGTCTTTTTGCGCGAATTCGCTGACGGTGTTCGTCACCAGGCGGAGTTGATGGGTTGTGCCTGTGACCTCCTGCCGGTCGACGGCGAAAAGCCCGGCCACGCTGAGATCGAACGCCAACTCGATCCTGCGCAGACGGACGGCATCATCATCGGGGCCTTTGATCCCCAGTTGCCCGGTTTGGACTTGGACTGGTCGCGGTACGCCGTGGTGAAAATCGACTCTGCGTTCATGCTTCCGGATGTCACGCTTGTCGCTAACGACCAATTGCAGATCGCGCGGGCCGCGTTTTATAACGCCTGCCGTCTGGGTTACCGCCGCATCGGCATGGCGGTGGGTCAGGCCGAGGAGGAATCCACCCGGAGCCTGTATTCCGCGGGTAGTTACGTCGCCCGGGAAGAGCTGCAGATACCTGACGTGCCTATCCTCTATCTCCGGGAACATCAGGACGATCCCTTGGCAAGCGCGCGTCGCCTGGTGAATTGGGCCCGGGAGCACCGTTTGCAGATCGTGCTCAGCAGCTGGAGTTCAATCCGCGATTTGCTCGGCGCCGGCGGCCTGCAGGTTCCGCGCGACATCGCCTGCATGTGCCTATGCCTGAATGCTCCCGATCCGGCCCTGGCTGGAGTTATCCAGCACCATTTTGTGGTGGGGCAGAAGGCCGCGGAAGCGCTCGCCTTGCTCATCATGCGTCGCAAACGGGGGCTGGCGACGCCGAGCGCTACCACTTATGTCGTGGGAACCTGGCAGGATGGAGCTTCCGCCCCACCTTGCGGTCTGCGCCAGCCATGAATCCGTCCGGCCCCAACCAGCGGCGGGTCACGATGTCTGATGTGGCATCGGTGGCCCATGTGCACAAGAGCACCGTGTCGCTCGCCCTGCGCAACCAGCCACAGTTGAACGCCGCAACTCGTGAGCGCATTCGGAAGATCGCCATGGAACTCGGCTACCGGCCCGATCCGATGCTCGAACTGTTCAACCTTCATCGCCGGACGCTGGCCCCCCCCCGACCGGCAGGCGCGCTGGCATTTGTCAGCGACCTGCCGAACCCGGCGGCGTTTGCCCGTTCAGAACGGCACGAGATGATATTCTCGGCTGCCCGGGAGGAAGCCAAGCGCCTGAGTTTCGCGCTGGAGTTGTTTTTGGTCGGTTCGGCTCAGCTTTCGCCGGCACGCTTGTCTCAGGTGCTGCAGGCGAGAGGCATCACCGGGATTCTGCTCGGCGCCCTCTCGCCTGCCACGCGGTCGCTCAATATTGATTGGGGCAAGTTCTGCGTGATTGGAATTGAATCGATGCAGGTGGAGCCCCGGGTGGACAATGTCTCAACGGATTATTGCCAGGCCGCCCGGCTCTCTTTTCTTCAGCTCTGGCAACGCGGGCGCCGAAATGTTGGTTTCGCCGTCGCCCAAAGCTTGGGCGCGGAGATTGAAGGCCAGTTGCGGGCCGGGTATCTGGTCGAGGCCTACGCCAAGGGCTCGGCCCGAAAGGTCCCTTGCTTCCGGATAGCCGAGAATAGCGCGAACATCGAATACCTCTCGGAATGGATCGTTGCCGAGAAACTCGATGCGGTGGTGGGATGTGGCGTCGATGTCCCGGGCTTGGCTGCATCGATCAATTCGGGTGAGGGCGGAACGGTGGCCTGGGCCTCAATTGACATTCGGGATCTCCCGTCCGGGTGCCCATGCGTCCCTGGGATCCTTGGCGACCTTGGAAGGCGCGCCGTCGAACTGTTGATCATGCGGCTCCAGATCAATCTCCTTGGATTGCCTGCCAACCCTGCAACCACTTTTTTCCCAGTTGAATGGCGGGACTAGGCCGGGAATATTAAAAACTTGGTCAAATGGATGAACAACGGATCGCTGTGCAGCGTCCTTAGGGCGTGTATACCTACCCTCGAGTTGTACCAATTCACCCCGCAAAACGTGCAGTTCACCCTATTGGATAGATTCTGCATCCTCTAGTTTGCCGATTCAGGGCGGACACCATGCGCCCTGATATCTGTCGTCTGTAAATAAATCATTCTCTTGTTCCTAACCCCCCAAATCATGCAACGACCAAATAGACGGTTCATCGCCGTATCCGTCACATCCGTGACGTGTCTCGTCGCTGTATTGCGCTTGTCTGCGCAAACAGTGACGCCCCCTGACCAGGGGCAAACCAAGCCAGCTACCGTAGTCGCCGCCAGCAGTGCCGAGAGCGAACAGGTAGTGGTGCTCTCGCCGTTCGTGGTGGAAGCCAGCGAGGACAAAGGCTACACGGCCACGTCCACGTTGGCCGGCACCCGCGTCCGCACTGACCTGAAGGATATCGCTTCGTCCATTTCGGTGGTGACGGAGCAATTCCTCAAGGACACCGGAGCGACGAACAGCGCCGATTTGCTGGTGTATACGCCGAGCACGGAAGTCGCGGGCATCCGCGGCAACTTCTCCGGCGTGAACGGAGCAGGTGGCGTCTATCAGGAGAACACCGTCAGCCAGACCACCCGTGTTCGTGGTTTGGACTCGGCTGATAACACGCGCGATTATTTCCTTACGGATATTCCGTGGGATGGTTTCAATGTCGGACGCGTCGATCTTCAACGTGGCCCGAATTCCATTCTGTTCGGCGTCGGCAGCCCCGCTGGTATTGTCAACACGAGCTTGAATGATGCGTCGTTTAAGACCGCCTATCATTACGAGATCCGCGCTGATGAATTCGGCTCGCTGCGCAATGTGGTCGATCTGAATCAGAACCTTGTCCCCGGCGTCCTCTCGATCCGCGTCGCCCTTCTGGACGACAAAGAGCTGTATGAGCAAAAGCCGGCTTTCAACAACACCCGGCGTGAGTACGTCGCGCTGCGTTTCGACCCGAAGCTCTTCGGTGAGAACAGCCACACGTCCTTCCGGGTGAAATATGAACAGGGCAACATTGACTCGAACGATCCGCGGTCCATCCCTCCGATCGACACCATCAATCCGTGGTTTGTGTCGGGGAGCAACCAGTATGGCAATCCGGGTTTCAATAAGCTCATCCTCAACCAATTCAACCCGCGACAGATGTTTGACGGAATCGCCTACCCGGGTAACACCGGCGGGACCCTGGCTAACGGCTTGGACCTCGTGAATCAGGGACGGTCCTTCTGGCCCGATATCATCAATTACTATGAAGGAACCCCCTACGGCCAACAGGTCGCCAATGGTGTGAGCGCTCCGGTCTATCCGAGCGGAGTGCCGATCAAGACGATTACGGCCCAACCCAATACGGGCTTGGGACTTAATTCCCTGGGGCTGACGCTCAATAACGGCGGCAGCACACTCGGTGCGTTGGACGGTGGGTGGCTGCCCAAGGCCGTCCCGGAACTGAGCTCCTATCTGCCCAACCTCGGGGGCACCGCGAACTTTGGCGGCAAAGCCGTTCCCGGCGCTGTTTATTACTCGGACGTTCTCCTCCGCGACCCGAGCGTATTTAACTTCTACAAGATGCTCCTCGACGGCCCGAACAAGCACGAGTCGCAGAATTGGAAAGCTTACAATGCGACGTTCGACCAGAGCTTCCTCAATGATCGGCTGGCATTCCAAGTCGCGGTTGACCACCAGTCCTACACCACGGTCGACGAAGGTTGGATGACCGGTCAGAATTACGAGATCAACGTCGACATCAACGCCACCTATGCTGACGGAACGCCCAATCCGAATGCGGGACGGCCTTATGCGGGCAACGGAGCTTCTCAGCCTGGCTTGAATACTTCCGAGACTCGGGTTCGTGATGTGTTCCGCTTCACCCCGACGGGCGAGTTTCGTCCGTCAGACTTCCTCGGCGACACCACGCTGGCCAAGATCATTGGCAAGCAGGATTTCACCGGATTGTATGAGAGGGATCAAGTCACCGACACGAACCTTCATTTCGCCGAGTTTGCGGTCAACCCACAATACATCCTCGACAATTCGAACAACGCCTCGGGGATCTCGCCTCCGCCTACGGGTCAATTGGAGCAGAACCGCAGCTTTGAATGGATCGTTTATCTCGGGCCCAGCATGCTCAATAGCGCCAGTGCGCACAATGCCCACTTGACGAACATCCCGTTTATCGTGGCTCCGCCGAGACAACAGACGGTGACGAACTTCAACTCCCGTTGGAATAAGCCCTTGGATCCTACGACTCCGGGTTATGTCAATCCGTCGGCTTCGTTTACCTATCTCCCCACGGGCACTAACCCCTTGGGTAATAACAACGTTCTGACCCCGACATACTCTCCTACCGGAGAGGTGGTTACTAACGGCACGCAAAGCGACAATCCCGCCAACTACGTCGGCTGGCAGCAGGAAGAAGTCCAGTGGATGTTTGCCAGCAATCCTCAGGACTATCCCGACATGGTTTCAAGCGCCAATCGTACGAAGTTCATTGATACTTCCCGGGGCGCAACCTGGCAGGGTTATCTCTTGGACGGCGACTTGGTTGGGACCTTCGGATGGCGCAAGGATGTCATCACCAATTATCAGTCGAACTCCCCGGTGAATGCTATCTCCGGCTTCGTGAGCCAGGACTTCCCGGACGACCCGGGTTCCCGGACCGACGTTCGGGGCGAGAGCAAAACATGGGGTGTGGTTTACCATCTCCCGAAAGTGCTGGTCTCAAAGCTGCCATGGGATTCGACCATCAGCTTCTTCTACGACCGGGGCAGCAATTTCAAGGCTGACGCTTCGCGTCTTAGCTTGGCGGGCACGATTCTGCCGAACACTCTCGGCAACACCAAGGAATATGGTGTTACGATCACCACGTTGCATGACAAGCTGACATTGAAGATCGACAAGTTCAGCACCAAGGTCGCGAATGCGACCTTGGCCGGAACCCAGGGCAACAACATCGCCGGCTTGAGCACCAACGCCTACTTCATTCCGGATGGCTCAATCTGGGGTTACGGTTGGGCGACCTACCTGCAGGACGCTCTGGCGAACAACGGCGCGGGCAGCCATGGTGCGACGATTAGCACTTACGGCGATTTCGCCAATTCTGACGGTTATGCCGGTAGTGCTACCAGCGGTACGCCCTCTCAACAGGCTGCGGCCCTCAACTACGACCTCAATGGCGGCCCGGTGCAAAATGCTCCCGCGGGTGCTGATGCTTTTCATTCGCATTACGCTGGTGGTTTGGCCGTGGTTAACGCGTGGGTAAATTCACCGTATCCCGCGACGTTCTTCTCGAGTTACAATCTGTCTCCGGCTCTCGTTCCAACCATTGGACATGCGTCCGGCAATCTGCGGGATTCCTATCCCGCCGGATACAATGACTCGGGCGGGCCGCAAACCGGTGGTGGTTCTGCGTTCGGCAATCACCAGACGACGGTGACGAATCTGTCGGAAGGTACCGAAGTCGAACTGCAGTTCCAGCCGACCAAGAATTGGAATATCACGGTCAACTACACGAAGGAAGATGCGACACACGAAAACATCGACCCGACTTCGATTGGCTTCATGAGCCTAATGACCGGATTCATGAATGGACCTGGTGGCCAGATCCGTTTGTGGGGAAACCAAGGACTTAACAGCGGCACCACTAATGTACTTGGCACGGATTGGGATTCGAGCCTCGTTGCACCCTATGCGGTGACCGCGAACCAACTCGGCCACGAAGCGCCGGAGGTCTCGCCCTGGAGGCTCAATCTGATCAACACGTACACGTTTGATCACGGTGCCATCAAGGGTCTGTTCGTTGGTGGCGCCTTCCGCGAGGAAGCCGGCCGCATCATCGGTTATCACTTTAGCTCAACATTCGTTAACTCGATCTCGAGTGACCCGAATTACGCCGGAGTGATATCCCTCACCCAAGGTGGACTTGATGTCAATGATCCGTACCGTGGGAAGAATGACTGGCATATTGATGCGTGGGTTGGCTATTCGAGAAAGCTCACTCGGAGCATCGACTGGCGGATTCAGCTCAATTGCCGTAGCGTCGGTGAACGCGACCATCTGGTGACCGCTGGCGTGAACCCGGACGGCACGATTACGCTGGCGCGTATTGAGGAAGGAATGGGCTTCCAGCTGACCAACTCGTTCGACTTCTAAGACGCCCTGCCTCTAAAGCGGCCCTGACGCTTTAGTTTTAGGCAAAAATTCAAGTCCGGTGGCGAAAGCCACCGGACTTTTTTTGGCTGCGCCCGACAGGGCGCACCTGCTTGACAGTGAACATCGAAAGCAACGAGGTAAGCGTGTCGAGAGGCTTGTCGCCGGGCCAATTGCCTATGGGGGAACAGTCCACCAATGTTTATTCCCGTCCGATGTTGTAAAACGCGTTTTGCCGTGGGGCGGCATGAGGCCGGCTCAACGTTATTGAGGGGAAACGAGCAGAGTATCGGATCCTGCAGGAACGCTTTGTTCAGTGACAACTCCTGCTGGCCAGCGAACGCGGACCTTCTTCGGCGGATTGCCCTCGAGAGAACCAAAAAAACAAGCGGCAGTCGACTGGCTGTAGTAACCCGAGCCCGCGTAGACCTCGCTGACTTGGGTTGATCCATCCGCAAGCTCGACCGTGATCCGTGCGCCGATCGCGGTCGGATTGCCGATCGGACCACGGAGCTGAACGCGCAGGGAATGGCGACCGGGCACGCCGCTGTTGCGAAAGACGAGCGTGGTGTTGTTGTTCCGGGTGACAACGAACCCGGGCCATCCGTCATGATCGAGATCGAGCACGGCGAGGGCCTTGGCATCACCGGGCACAATCAGCCCGCTCCCGGTCGGCGGCACCGGCGCAAAATGGCCGTGGCCGTCGCCTCGCAGCATCAAACTAAGTCCCCCGTCAAAGCGTCCGACCGCTGGCACCGGGGCGTACGAGTTTTGCACTGCATAAATATCGGCGCAGCCGTCCCCATCGAAGTCCCCCGCGACCAAGCCCTGAAAAGGCGCCATCTGGGCCATGCGGGGAAGTGGCTCGAAACGGAATCTCCCGTCGGGCTGGCTGAGAAAGACTCCGCTGCGCAATTCGGTGGCGGCGAAGCGCTGGGCGGCCGCGAGCTTGTCCGGGCCGAGAATCTCACCCAAGGTCGCGCGGGCATAGGAATCGTTCCGGGGATACCGCCTCATTATTGACGGAATCACCATTCCGAGATCCCTGCGGCTTCGCCAGGGAAACAGACGCTCTCCTTCGTAATAAGCTTCGAGCAGCTGCGGCTGTTCGCCCTCACCGTTGAAATCGCCAAGAAACAGCAGCGCAGGGTGGGCAGGGTCCGCATGGTACTGGGTATTCAATCCGATGTTGCCGACCACGTAGTCCATCCGTCCGTCGCCGTTGAAATCCGCCGCGGCGATTGAGTTCCACCAGCCGGTGCCGGCGGCGGCAAAGCCCGCCTTCTCGGTCCAATCTTCGAACCCCTTGCCCTGGTTGTTGTGAAAATACTTCACGTGGCCCCATTCAAGCGTGAGCAGCAGATCCGGCCAGCCATCGCCGTCGACGTCGCTCCATAGCGCGGAGGTGACCATCCCAACTTCCCGCAATCCCGGTGCGAGAACGTCGGTGACATCCTCGAACTTGCCGCCCCGGTTCGCGAGCAGCGCGCTGTGAGGGGGCAGGGGATACAGTCCGGGCAAGACGCGTCCGCCAATGAACAGATCGAGCCGGCCGTCGTGATCAAAGTCCGCGGCCGCCACCGCCCCCACGCTGATCGGTAGCGGAGGCAGCGCGTCATCCGGCGCCGGACGGAAACCGCCATGACCATCGTTCAGGAACAATTTCGGTTGATACTCCTGCGCGCCCGCGGGCAGGGAGTTGCCCCCTTTGGTCACAAGCAGAGCCATCTTCCCGCTGCCTTCGGCGTCGAACAGCAATATAGGTCCGTCATCGACCGCGCCGGGCGGCAGGAGCGACGAGGTGTCGGTGGCGGAGAATTGCCCCGACGATGAGCCGAGCAGGATCCGGGCGGGACTCTGGGTGGTCCCTCCCAGGATTACATCATCGATTCCGTCGGCGTTCGCATCCCCCACCGCCAGGCCTGGACCCCGGCGGTTGAGCCGGGTAGGCAGGAGTGGTTGGACTGCGGTCTCCTCTACTACCTCTTCGGTTGAGGGGATTGCCAGACCGGAGGCCTGGCTCACCTCGGTGAACTGACCCGCTGGCGATGGAGGCAGTTCGATCGGCAGCGCCGGAGCCGGGCCCCGCGGTTCAGTGATGGTGTAATGCCGATCAACGGCCAGATTGGTGAAAGACTGCGTCAGCCCGCTGGGCCACGTTGCAACCAGACGGCGGATGAGCGTGTCGTCTCCCAACCCGAAGTGCAGGATCGGCTCGCTGCTCGAGAGAACTCCGCGCGCCAGGACGAGTTGGCGCACCTGGACGCCCAAGGCACTTTCGATCCGGATGGTGGCGCCGACCCCGAAACGGTTGGAGACGGTCCCGCGCAGGTCGACGGTCACGCGGTGGCCCGTGTCGCAGTCATTGCGGAGAAGGGTGATGCCTTTCTGGTAATTCGAGTAAACCAGATCGAGATTGCCATCGCCGTCCAGATCGCCGAACGCCGAGCCAAAGCTGACGCCCTTCTGGTTGAGACCCCAGTCGGCGCTCACATTTTCGAATGCCAGATTGCCCAGATTGCGATAGGCGAGATGGGACTCGACCATCACGGGACTGTCCCGCATGACGCGCCGTCGCGCGGCCGGCGTCTCGGCGCTCATTTGTCGGGAGAGCAGGTCGATATTGGTGGCCTCCCGGTACATGCCGTTGGTCACAAAGAGGTCGAGACGGCCATCATTGTCTAGGTCTTCGAAGCGCGGTGACCACGTCCAGTCGGTGGCCGCCAGGCCGGTGAGGAAGGCGGCTTCGAGGCAGTGGCCGGTTCCGGTATTAAGGAGCAGCGCGCTGCGCTCGTATTGCGGCGCAATCTGCGGATTCCTGACGTTCTCCTGTGTGCGGCCGCGCGAATCGGCCATGCCGCGCTGGTCCTTCTCGTGCGTGGTTGCGGCCATGTCGGTGATCAAAAAGTCGATCAGCCCGTCATTGTTCACGTCTCCCAGATCCGCGCCCATCGAGGAATAGGGCGTGTGCGGCACCACCTCATTGAGGACATCGGTGAAGGTACCATCCCGATTGTTGCGATAGAGCTTGTCGGGTGGTGCGAAATCGCTGCCCACATACAGGTCGGGCCAGCCGTCGTTATCGAAATCCCACCAGGTGGCGGAGTGTCCCTGTCCCTCACCGGCAATCCCGGCCCGCTCGGTCACGTTGGTGAAGGTGCCATTGCGATTGTTGTGAAAGAGGTAATTCCGCTGGCCCTTCGGATGATCCATCGCGTCCAGTATATTAGTCACAATGAAAACATCGAGCCAGCCATCCCGGTCATAGTCGCAAAAGGCCGCCATGACGGACGCATCCTTTACGTCCAATCCGTAGGCATGGGCCATTTCCTTGAAGGTCCCGTTGCCTTGGTTGATGTAGAGGAGATTTGGGGCGTTCCACCGGCAGATATAGATGTCCAGCAGGCCGTCGTTGTTCACGTCGACGAAGGTCGCTCCTTGCTTCCAGATCATCGCGTCCGCCCCGTGATCCCCGACTCCGGCCTTCTCCGTCACATCCTCGAACTTGAAGTTGCCGAGATTTCGGAAGAGCCGGCAGCTTTCGGTTTTGCTGACAACAAAGATGTCCGGGCGGCCGTCTCCGTCGTAGTCGCCGATGGCCACGCCGGTGCCGATCGATCCGCTTTCGAATTCGCGCGAGAGTTCCCCCCACATCTTGGGGTCCGCATAATCGTTCGTGGTCACGAGGCCGGTCTGCTGGGGGGAGAGCTCCACGAACATGGTCTTCCCGCGTGGTGCAGACCGGGGTGCCAGCGGTCGTCCGGTGATTTCATCCGCCGGCCCCGCCGCCGATCCCGGCGTCCCGCAGAACCAGATCACGGTCAACAAGGCACAGAGAATAGGACGCACCGGGCGCCTTTGCTCCTTCTGCCAGATGAGATTTGCGGAGAAGGACATGCGGGCTAACGATGGAACGCGGCGCATATCAGTGAGTCAAGATTGCGCTGGGATGCCGTTGGCCAGACTTTACTTGCGCCCGCTTTCCGTGACGATTCACTGATGGTCTCCCAAACATCTGCGATTCTGCCCCGAATCGAATGAGACTGTTTCCACGGACTTCTTTCCTGGCTTGGATGATTGCACCCGTGTGTGCGGGCGGCTTTCTGTGGTGGGGCAATCATGGGAGATTGCAGCGAGTCGAGTATGTCTCCGGCCTGGCCGGGCGAGTGGATGTGGTCGATGCGGTTTCCCCGACTGGCTATGCCAACGGGCAGCGGGAGTTGATCGTCCCCGAACGCAATGAGACCAGCTTTGACTGGGTGACCCAGACCCAGCAGATGTTCGCGCGCGGAGAATGGCGGGTGCGCCACGTCGACTACGACAATGCGCCCTCGGGCCGCGAAGTGCACGCCCCGTCCCCCTACCGTTGGTGGTTGGGGCTCATCGCGTGGGGTGATCACGCAGTCCATCGAAGTCCGATCGGCTGGTCGGTGGAGCACGCCGCGCTTTATGCGGATCCGCTCTTGCATGGACTGGTGCTGGTCGGTGTGACTGGATTTGTCGCGTGGCGATTCGGAGCTTTCGCCGCCGTGTTGCTTTCGCTCGGTCTGACGACCATTTTTCCGTTTGCGGCGGGATTCCTTCCGGGAGTACCCGATCATCACGGGCTCGCGCGAATCTGCGCATTGGGGAGCGTCCTCGTGTTGCTGGCTGGCATCCGGGCCGGCCGGCGCCTTGGTCGCTGGTTTGCGTTCGCTGGCATCGCGGGCGGTTTGGGAATGTGGGTCGACGTTCCGACCCAGGTGCCGATCCTGGCCGGCGTGTTTTTGGGTGCACTGGTCGCCATCTGGATCGCGGGCAGGAATTCGGCCGGAGCTCTGGCTACGAGCTTAAGCGCGGCGTCCTGGCGGATTTGGTCGCTCAGTGGAGCGGCGACGGTGTTTGCGGCTTATCTGCTCGAATATTCTCCCGAGTACCTCGGATCATGGCGTCTGGAGTCGATCCACCCTCTCTATGGTCTCGCGTGGCTTGGCGGCGGCGAATTGCTGGCCCGGGCCGGTGGCTGGATCCGGCGGGAGAGAGCCTTCTGGACGGTCAGCAATTGTGGGGCGACGCTGCTGGCCGTCGCGACCGTCGCTGCGGTGCCGGTGGCGATGAGGTGGTCCGGCAGCGACGGATTTCTCGCGCGTGATGTTCTCTCCTTCCGCCTGAGCAATCAGCCCGACGGAGTCGTCTCCGCCAATCTGGCGGCCTGGTTGGCCCGCGATGGAATGAACGGCACGGTCCTGGCAACTTTCCTGCCTCTCGTGGTGTTGGTGCCAGCGGGATGGCTGATGCTGCGACGTGGGACGAACCTGGAAACCCGGACCCTGCTAGGAGTTGCCTGGGGACCAGTGCTGGTCGCCCTCGGGTTCGCCTGGCAGCAGCTGTGCTGGTGGAATCTGCTCGATGGCGCGTTGCTGCTGCTGATCGTCGCGGCCGTGGCCGGAAACAAGTCGGCAGTTTCCCGCTCCACCCGGTGGCTATGGTCGGTTGTCACGGCCCTCATCGTTCTGCCCGGTTTGATCCAGCTTGTGCCGGGAAAGCCTGCCGACGCGAGATTGGTTCTTACGGCGTCGGAGACCCAGGAGTTGATTGAGCGGCATTTGGCACACTGGCTGGCCAGACAAACAGAAGAGGCCGGAGCGGTGGTTTATGCCCCTCCGCATGAGACTACCACACTATGCTTCTACGGCGGACTGCGCGGAATCGGGACCTTTGTCCCCGAGGACCAGATCGGGCTGGGAGTGACGCTGATGATCGCCGGCGCCAACACGATCGAGGAAGCCCATGCGTTGATCGAGGCGCGTGGGGTTCGGTACATCATCGTGCCTTCGTGGGACCCTTTTTTCGACGAATTTGCGCAGCGCTATCTCGATAAGAGACTCGCCAGCCGAACGAGCCTCTTTGTCGACGGCCTGCGTCACTGGAGTCTGCCCCTCTGGGTGCGACCGGTGCCCTATCAAATGCCTGAGGTCACTGGTTTTGAAGGACAGTCCGTCCTGGTCTTTGAGGTGGTTGACAACCAAGGCCTCGCGGCCGCCGCCAGCCGGTTGGCGGAATATCTGGTGGAAACGGCGAGACTCGACCAGGCGGCGACCGTCAGCGAGGAATTGCGACGATTTCCGGGTGACGTCGGTGCGCTGGCGGCAAGGGTACAGGTGCAGAGGGCCCGGGGCGACGCGACTGGTGTGGCGCAAACGCTGCCGTCGTTGCTTGCCCGTCTGGTGAATGGCGGCGATCGTTTCCTGCCGTGGGATCGGCGGGTCAGCCTGGCCGTTGTTCTTGCACAGGAAGATCAGATCGGCCTGGCCCGTGAACAAGTGCGCCGTTGCCTGGCGGAGTTTAATGAGAAGAGACTGCGCTCCCTCACCACGGGTTCTCTGTACAAACTGCAGGTGCTAACCCGGGCGTTCGACCTTCCGATCGCTGACCAAAGGTTGCGCCAGCTTGCCGTGGAACTGTTACCGGCTGAATTGCGGAGTCGCCTTTAGTCCCTTCGCGCCTGGCTCAACCGCCCGGGGCCGATCGTGGAGTGGCCGGCGTGATCGGGATTCTTGCGTCAAGGCAAGTAGCGCCGTTTGGCGGCTGCGGATGCGAGCGAATAGCTAACCAGCCGGCCATTGGGTTTTCTCACTCCGTTTCTGCCCGCAGTTAGCCCCGATTGGCCCCCATTTCGCAGCAACTTACCCCAGAAATGTTTCCCTTATGTGCCAGCTGCATTGAATCAGCGTGTCTTTTCAGGGTGCATCCTTGGATCAGTTAGATCGCTACCCTTTCCGCTTGATATGAAGCGACCCCCGCTTTCTCCGCCTATGTTCATAGAAGTCTCTTTGCGCAGCGATGATCGGACAAACTAAACTCAACAACCGCTGCGCGTGGCGCCGGTGGTCAAACCCCACCGAGTGGTCCCAGGACGCGGAATTTCGCTGTGCGCAGAATCTGCCATGAAAAACACCGAGCCAAGCCAATGCGAGACGCCTTCAGACGATCTCCGGCCCTTCACGGCTTACGGCGAGCCAATGCTTCGCCTCAGCCCTGAACCAGAATGTCCGATGGCGGCGGTGCAGGCAGGCTGCCGCGTCGAGATGCGTGCGACCGAACGGGATTCCTTCACGGAATACCACGTGACCGGAACGGTTGGGCGGGATGAGAACGGAGCGGATGAACTGCTGGCGCAGGTGGCTTCAGCCGTGGCCGAAAGGGGCATCCAGCCGATCCAGGAGAAGTTCTACGGTTTGTCGGGCCCCCGGAATGCGGTGCTGAAGAAGCGCGAGGCGGCTTGGCGGCGGGAGGAACTGGACCTGAGCGTGCCGGTCACGTGGATTCAGGGCACGCCCCTGCAGGCCGGCGGGTTTGTTGGCCTCCAGATCTGGGGCATTGTGCCTCGCGACAACAAGGCCGGAGTGATGACGGTCACGAATGCGGCGACGGGTCCGGGACGGCTCTGGACGGGCGATGGGTTCCGGATGCTGCACCTGCCCTCCGTTCGCGGACTGACAACCGGAGGTGTTCTGGCCGCGGATGCCCCGGCCCAGGCTGACCAGATGTTCACCAACGCGGGGCTCGGACTGAAGGCCCACGGCATGGAGTTCCGCAATGTCGTCCGGACGTGGATCTACATGGCCCGGCTGCTCGAATGGTATGACGATTTCAACAGCGTGAGGACCGCCCACTACCGGCCGGCTGGGCTGGGTGGGCCGGGCGGGGCCGCCTTTCCGGCGAGCACCGGGATTCAGGGGAGTTCCGCCGACGAAGAATGTCTGATGGATGTACTTGCGCTCGAGTCCAACGGCATGGGGAGCGCAGTGGCGACACCCATCATCCACAGCCCGCGACAGGATCAGTCGTTCAACTATGGATCAGCCTTCTCGCGGGGGATGGCGCTGGAAATCGAAGGGCGCCGCACCGTGCACATCTCCGGCACGGCGAGCATCAACGCGGCGGGCGAAAGTATCCACGTCGGCAACGCCGAGCTGCAAAGCCTGGAGACCATGATGTGCATCGCCGCGATCCTCGAAGAACAGGGCGGCGGCTTGGCGAACATCACTTCGGCCACGCTGTTCTGCAAGAATCGCGAGTCGTGGGAGGCTTGGAACCGCGTCAGCCGACTGCTGCAGCTCCCGGCGTTTCCGAAGATTTGTGTCCTGGCCGATGTTTGCCGCCATGATTTGCTCGTCGAAATGGAGGCGGTGGCCACGATCTAGGAGGTTCGCCGGCCGCCTGCGGAACCGTTTTCCTGAGGATTCTCTGGCCTGCAGGGGGCAAATGGGAATCCCTTGCCTTCGTGACTGAACAACCCTGCGATCAGCGGTCGCGGTCTTGCTCAGCAGGGCCGTTGATCTGATCGCGATCATGGAGAAGCAGCCGATTGCCTCTGCGGCACCCCAGTCAAAGCCGCGCGAGCGCCGGACGATGTTCCTGGCGATCGCGGTGCTGCTGCTCGCGGGCTTCGCTGCTTATCACAATTCCTTCTCCGTACCATTCCTTTTCGACGATCAGCCGACCGTGCTGGAAAATCCGACGATCCGGCAGCTCTGGCCAATCTCGCAGCTGCTGGCGCCGCCGCTGGGAACGACCAGCGGCCGGCCGTTGGTCAACGTAACGCTCGCCATAAACTATGCGTTGGGCGGGACCAAGCCATGGAGCTACCATGCGTTCAACCTGCTGATCCACCTGCTCGCGGCGTTGACCTTGTTCGGCGTGGTGCGCCGGACGTTGGATCGCGCTCGCAGCCAGGGATTGCTGTCCGGTATTGGAACACCGGTAAAGGCTGGCCCTCCTCCAGTCGCGAAACGAGGCGCAGCCCCGCCCCTTGCGTCGTCCATCGCGCCGCAGCCGGGGGATTCCGCGTTCCTCGCGTTGGCGGTATCGCTGCTTTGGGCCCTTCATCCCCTGCAGACTGAGGCGGTGACCTACGTGGTGCAGCGGACCGAATCTCTGATGGGCCTGTTCTTCCTACTAACCCTGTATTGCTTCATCCGATCGATCGAGGCGCCGCGGCCCCGGATCTGGCACGGGTGTGCGATTGCCGCCTGCCTGCTTGGAGCGGCGACCAAGGAGGTGATCGCGATGGCGCCCCTCCTGGTGCTGCTCTACGACCGCACTTTCATCGCGGGAAGTTTTGCCGCAGCCTGGCGGCAGCGATGGCGCGTGCACCTCGCGCTCGCGTTCACCTGGGTAATCCTGGCGGCGATGGTCGCAAGCACCGGTTGGAATCGCGGCGGCACCTCCGGCTTCGACATTGGCATCGCGCCCTCGGCGTATTGGCTCACGCAATTCGAGGCGGTGGCGCGCTACCTTTGGCTTTCGTTCTGGCCACACCCGCTCGTGTTTGAATATGGGACGTTCTGGGTGCATCGAGCCGCCGACGCGCTTCCCTACGCCCTGCTGGTCCTGCCCCTGGCTGCCGCGACGCTCGTCGCGCTCTGGCGCCGGCCGGTGGTGGGTTTTCTGGGTGCGTGGTTCTTCGGGATTCTGGCCCCCACCAGCATAATGCCGGGCCGTATCCAGATGATCGTCGAGCATCGAATGTACCTGCCACTCGCCGCAGTGATCACGCTGGCAGTCGTCGGACTGCACCGCCTCATCGGCCGACGAGCACTCTTCGCTGCGACCGTTCTTGCCGTTGTATTGGGCGGGCTGACGATCCGCCGGAACGCCGATTATCGCAGCGCCTTGTCCATCTGGACTGACACGGCGGCGAAGTGCCCCGACAACGCCCGCGCCCTTTATGGCTTGGGTGGCGCCCTGCTGCAGGCCGGTCGCCCCGCCGAAGCCATTCCTTACTATGAGCGGGCGCTGCAGCTCGACCCCAATCTTCCTGATTATAGCCTGGGTAACGCCCTGCTGAAGGTGGGTCGGGCCGCTGACGCCATTCCCATCTATGAGCGGGCATTGCGGCTCAACCCCAACCGCGCCGATGTCTGCAGTGATCTGGCGGGTGCCCTCGCCGATGTCGGCCGGGTGCCGGAGGCGATCCAGCATTATGAGCGGGCGCTGCGGCTCAAACCCGACTTCCCGGATGCGCACAATAACCTCGGCGCGGTTTTGTACGCTTCAGGTCGGGTGCAGGACGCCATTGAAAACTACCGGCAGGCCCTGCAGATCAAACCCGATTTTCCCGAAGCCGCATACAATCTCGGGCTGGCGCTATTCGATACCGGGCGGCTCGGCGAGGCGGTGGCCGCGTTCCGCGCCGTGGTGCAGCGCAACCCCGGACTCGTGGCTGCCTGGTGCAGCCTGGGCCACGCGTTGGAGCGATCCGGCCGGACTGGGGAGGCAGCGGCCAGTTTCGAGGAGGCCCTCCGCCGCGCGCCCGATTCGGCTGAGGCCAGCGAAAACCTCGCCCGGCTCCGTGCGGCGCCGAGGTAGCGAGGCTGATCCACCCAGATTACAGGATTCAGTCCGGCAAGCGGGATGGTGGCCGCTCAGCCGGACTCATGTAGGAAGGTCGCTTGCGACCGATGCTCGCCCGCAAGCGGGCTTCCTAGCGAGTGAGGGCGGGTTTCCTTGAATAGAGACGGCTTAGCCCGAAACCAGATTCCGTCGCGCGGCCACGCGCGTGCAGAGCGAGTCGAGTTTCCGGCGATGCAGTGGCCAGTCACGGTCGAGATAATGGCTCGGAACGATACCCCTGGGATCAAGTCGGCGCGCCTTTTCCAGGCTGGCGGGAATCAGCTCGGGAAAAGAATTGAAGATCGCTGGCGGCAGCGAGGCACGCGAACGATAGCTGGCAAACAGATCGCCGCAGAATAGCAGGCCGTGACGTTCGCTGAAAAAACCGCAGTGCCCCGCCGTGTGTCCCGGCAGATGCACGACCCGCAGTCCGCCCCAGAACGGAAGCACCTGGCCATCCGCCAACGGTACATCGATTGCCGTGCGTGAGAAGGACCGCCTTGAGGCTGTCCGGCTTCAAACCCAGCTGGCGCACCAACCGCCGGATCCGCCAGGGCTCGCCGAACAGCCCTGTATCGATCAGCACCGCCTCGTTGCCGTCGACCAGCACATGGCAGCTGACCAGGAGGCTCTGGATCGGGTAGTGGCCCTCAGGCATGAGAGGAACGTGGGTAAGCAGATTGCGGCGCCAGCGCAATCCTTGGTGGAAACGAATCAGTTGCTTCGGGCCGCGCGGGCGCCTAAGCCGCGCGGGATGGATGCCGGGAAGACCGAAGTGCGAATCGTCGCCGACGACCGGGAGAACGCCGGCGGCGTGATTGCGGCGCTGCGGGAGCTGCCCGGGGTCGATGTCGAGGTGCGGCGACTGCCCTGCGGTGACTTCCTCGTTGGGGACCAGTTCACCGTGGAACGAAAGACGCTGCGCGATTTCGCGAGCTCGATCATCGACGGCCGGGTGTTCAGGCAGGCGTCGGCCATTGGTCGTAACCCGCGCCGCGGGGTGCTGGTCTTGGAGGGAAGCAGCGCCGATCTGCACTCCGTCGGCGTGCAACGCGAGGCGCTGCAAGGAGCGCTGATCTGCGTCAGCGTGTTTCTCGGGATGTCGGTCTTGCGCGCCCATGATCCTGCTGAAACAGCGCGGCTGATCGTGTACCTCGGTCGGCAGGCCAAGGCCTATGCGCACGGCTCACACCCTCGGCCCGGCTACAGGCCCAAGGGCCGGAGAGCGCGGCAGTTGTTCCTGTTGCAGGGATTGCCCCGGGTCGGCCCCGAGCGCGCGGCGCGTCTGCTCGATCATTTTGGCTCGGTGCAGGCGGTGGCAACGGCTTCGGCGGTCGATCTGGCCACAATCGATGGTATCGGGGAGTCCATTGCGGCTCGCATCCGCTGGGCGTTGGGCGCGGCGGACACCGCGGACAATCCAGAAAAGTCAGAATGGAGCTCTTGACCAGTCCCGACCGGAAGGCGCATCGGCTGACTTCAACTTGACGCGGAGCCGGACTCCAGGGGGATCGACATTTTCCGCCGTCACCGTTCCGCCGAAGAGTGCGAGGATTCGCTCAGCCATCGGCGGGCCCAACCCCAGATCTCCTCCTCCAGGAGCGACCGGCTCGCCGACCGAAAAAACGTCGAAGAACCGCGCCAGAGCCTGGGGGGGAATCTGCCGCCCCGTCGTGGCTATCTCCAGATGGGTTTCGGCCGACATGACATCAACCGAGATTCCAACGGTCGCGCCGCTGGGACAGAAGATGACCGCGGTTTCGATCAGCGAACGCAGCGCCCGAGTGAGAAGTTCCTCTTGGCCGAGTACCATGGAAGCGAAGGCGGGCGGGTTGCCGAGCAGCACGCCGCGCGTCTTGGCGAATTCCGTGGCCCTGGCCAGGGCGTCCGTCAGGACAAAATTCAATGAGATGGGTTGCGGCGCGTAGTCCTTGCCCTCGACCTCGATCTGGCTGAGCACCAGCGCATCCTCCAACATCTTGAGCAATCGCTGCCGCGATTCCTCATACGAAGCCCGGAACTGGGCGACGGCTGGAACCGATTCACCTTCCATGAAGACCAGATCGGTAACGCCGAACAAGCCGGTGAGCGGCGTGCGCAGTTCGTGCGAGATCAGCATGAGAAAATCGCTCTTGGCCTTGTCGAGAATGGCCAGACGGCCTTTGGCCTGGGCCAGCTCGCGTGTGCGTTGTCGCACCAGTTGCTCGAGCCGCAGGTTGTGTTCCTCCAATTCCAGCTGGAGCCGCCGGAGCTTTCGATGAGTTGCCACGCGCGCCAGGACCTCCGACCCGTGGAAGGGTTTGGTGACGTAGTCGACACCACCGCACCCAAAAGCTTTCACCTTGTCCAGGGGATCGCTGAGCGCGCTGATAAAAATAACCGGGATGGCAGACAGCCGGGTATTGGCCTTGAGTCGCTCACAAATCTGATAGCCGTTCAACTCCGGCATCGTGATATCGAGCATGATCAGGTCGGGCGGCCGGTCTGCCGCTGCTGCCAGCGCCTGATCGCCCCGCGAATNNCACGATGATGACATCCGAGAGGGATTTACTATCTGGTGCCATGATGGTGGCGGAGGCTGGGACAAGATAATGTATTTACAAAAAAATGACGCTGGAGGCTGTCCGCGACGGCAGCGCCTGAATTACCGAATGCCCGGATAAGCAGTTATCCGGCCTAATTGCAGACCGCTTCAGTAACCTGTTTGTTCCAAGATAGATGAGATGCGTCAAAGAACGACCCATTAGGCATTCCCAACCGCATTTCTCGACTTCCTCGGCCGTGGCGGAAGAAATTGCCGATCCGCATCCGATCCCAGTTGCCGGTGGAGTACGGACTGAAACGCTCAGAAGTGAGGCAGGTCGTCAAACTGTTGCTTTACGATGGCACGCTGGTCAGTTGGAAGAAATCGATGGAGCGAAACGAGAGGCGGGAATAGCCGGGTGTTCGGCCGAGGCTGGCAGTTCGACGGTCCGAGAATTCGCTTGCCTGCCCCGATGCGGGCCGGAGTTTTTTTGGTGGCGTAGTGTGGGGGCGAACTGAAGGCGTCTGGTCCTGACTCTTGACGGGCGGTTGCTCGAGCGGGGTTGATTGACGTGTTATGGACGCGAGAATCTCGTGTTGCACTTCAGTCGTTGTCGGGGAAATCTTGGGCCTTTAATTCCCCAATCAAGCCTGTCATGCAGAAGAATCCGATCACCCAATTTCTCCCCGCCCTCCTTTTGGGAGTGGCGCTTTTGAAGGCCGGGCCCGCCGTGGAAAAGCAAGCCGACGGAGTCGTGCTCGCGCTGGATAACGCGTTTCTCAAAATCGAGGTCTGCGCGGACAACGTCGTCCGCGTGGCCTACGCCAAAGACCAGTCGTTTTTCGCGCGCCCAAGTCTCGTGGTGCAGCCGCGGAGCGGACCGGGCGTGCCGTGGGAACTGACGACCGCACCCGACGAGGCGACGGTCGCGACGGCGAAGCTCCAGGTGCGGGTGAAACTGTCCACCGGGGCCGTGGCATTTTTCGATGCGGCCGGCCGGCCGGTGCTGGCGGAACGTGCGGGGGGACGAATGCTCACGCCGGCGGAAGTGCAGGGTGTGCAGACGTTGCAGGCGCGGCAGGAGTGGGAGCCCAACGCCGATGAATCGCTTTACGGCCTGGGGCAAAACCAACTTGGTCTGGTCGATCTCAAGGGCTACGACCTCGATCTCTGGCAGCACAACGGATCGGTCGTGATTCCGTTTCTGGTGTCGAGTCGCGGCTACGGCATCCTGTGGGACAACCCGTCGTTCACGCGTTTCGGTGACCTGCGGCCGTTCGAGGCAATTCCCGGTGCACGCCTGTTCGACGCCGACGGCAAACCGGGCGGATTGACCGGGACTTATTTTGCCGACAGCCGCTTTGAGCAACAAGTGGCGCGGCAGACCGACGCCCGGATCGACATACTGGCCGCCTTCCCTTTTTCGTCGAACACCGCCATTCAGGCCAAACTGCCGGCCAAGGGCGATTTCAGCGTGCGCTGGGAGGGCAGCGTCGAGGCGCAGACGACTGGCGACTACCAATTCCAGACCTATTCGGACGGCAACCTCAAGGTCTGGATCGACGGTCAGCTCGTGGTCAACCACTGGCGGCAGGGCTGGCTGCCATGGTACGATCTGGCGCGCGTGCGGCTGGAGGCCGGTCAGCGTTATCGCCTGCGGATCGACTGGGTGAAGGACGACAATCCTCTGGCCATGCAGTTGCGGTGGAAAACGCCAGCGGCTGATTCCGCGACTTCGCTCTGGTCCCAGGTGGCCGACGGCGTCGATTACTACTTTATGTACGGGCCGGAAGTGGATCAGGTCATTGCTGGCTACCGCCGGCTGACGGGCCCGGCGCCCATGATGCCGCAGTGGGTCTTCGGCTTGTGGCAGAGCCGGCAGCGTTACAAGACCGCGCAGGAGAGCCTCGACATTGTCAAAGGGTTCCGCTCCCGCGGCATTCCGTTCGACAACATCGTGCAGGATTGGTTTTACTGGAAAGCCGACGCCTGGGGTTCGCATCAGTTCGAGCCGGCGCGGTTCCCCGATCCCGCGGGCTGGATCCAGGCGATCCATGACCAGCACGCCCGGCTGATGATTTCCGTCTGGCCGAAATTCTATCCGGGGACGGAGAATTTCGAGGCGATGCACCAGCGTGGATTCCTTTACGAGCGCGATTTGCAGGAGAAGATCCGCGACTGGGTCGGATTCCCATACACGTTCTACGACGCCTTCAACCCGGAGGCGCGGAAGCTCTTCTGGTCGCAGATCGACCGGGAGCTGTTCAGCAAGCACGTCGACGCCTGGTGGCTGGATGCGACCGAACCGGATCTCACGCGAGTGCCGACTCTCGCGGGCCAGCAAGACTACATGAACCCGACCGCGCTCGGACCCGGATCGCGGGTGTTGAACGCATTTCCTCTCGAGAACGCGGAGGCGGTTTACAACGGCCAGCGCGCTGCGGCGCCGGACCAGCGGGTGTTCATCCTGACGCGCTCCGGTTTTGCCGGTCAGCAGCGTTACGCGGCCGCGGTCTGGTCGGGTGACACCTCTTCGACTTGGACGGCGCTGCGCAAACAGGTTCAGGCGGGGCTCAGCTTTTGCCTGTCGGGCCTGCCGTATTGGACCATGGATATTGGCGGCTTTGCGGTTCCATCGCGGTATGCGGCGACGCAGGGCCTGGACGCCACTGGCGAGCCGATCCACGGAAAGGCGGCGCCGGCCGATGTCGAGGACTGGCGCGAGTTGAACACCCGGTGGTTCCAGTTCGGCACGTTCACGCCGTTGCTGCGGGTCCACGGTGAATATCCTTATCGTGAGATGTGGGAATTCGGGGGCGAGACCTCGCCGGCTTACCAGGCGCAGCTCAAGTTCGACCGGCTGCGGTACCGCCTGTTGCCGTATATTTATTCGCTGGCCGGCGCGGTGACGCAGGACGGCGGCACGATGATGCGTGGTCTGGTAATGGATTTCCGCACCGACGCCAGNNACGGAGGCCAAGGCGCGCACCCGGACGGTCTACCTGCCGGACGCGCTGGGTTGGTACGATTTTTGGACGGGCGTGGCGATGGCAGGCAAACAGACGATCGAAGCCCCGGCGCCGTACGACGCGATTCCGCTGTTTGTGCGCGCCGGTTCGATCGTGCCGTTCGGTCCTGAACTACACTACACTTCAGAGAAGCCGGCCGATCCGATAACGCTTTTTGTTTACACCGGCGCGGACGGCGCGTTCACGTTTTACGAGGACGACGGTCTCAGCTACGGCTATGAACAGGGCGCTTCGGCGCGCATTCCGATTCATTGGAACGACACCACCCGCACGCTGACGATTGGTCGGCGCGAGGGTTCGTTCCCGGGCATGCTCGGCGAGCGGACATTTCAGGTCGTAATGATTTCGAAGACCAAGCCGGTCGGATTCAGTTTCGGCCCGCAGCCGGATCGGACGGTGCGCTACCACGGCGACGCATTGGATCTGACCTTCGAGTGATGGCGTCCTGTTCATGGCCCCGTTCCGGCTCCTGTTTTTCGGCGTGGCCTTCTTGAGCGGCGTCACCGCCCCTGGAGCCGCCGGTGGACCGTTTCCGTCCTTTCCCGTTACGATTACGGTCGATGCCGCGCAGACCCGCGGCGAGGTGCGGCCGATTTGGCGGTTCTTTGGCGCGGACGAGCCGAACTACGCCACGATGCGCAACGGTCGAAGGCTCATCACCGAGTTGGGCGAGCTGAAGCCGCAGGAGGTCTTTTTTCGCACCCACAATCTCTTTTGCACCGGCGACGGGACGCCGGCGTTGAAGTGGGGCAGCACAAACGTTTACACCGAGGACCCGGAGGGAAACCCGGTCTACGACTGGAAGATCGTCGACGGCATCTTCGACACCTACCTCGCGCAGGGCGTGCGACCGTACGTCGAACTCGGTTTCATGCCCCAGGCGATGTCGGTCAAGCCGCAACCCTACCAGCACCGTTGGACGCCGGAGGCCAGGTACAATGAGATCTACACCGGCTGGTCCTATCCACCGAAGGACTACGCAAAGTGGGCGGAGCTGGTTTATCGCTGGACGAGGCATTTGGTTGAAAAATACGGTCGGGCCGAAGTCGACAAGTGGTATTGGGAAGTCTGGAACGAAGCCAACATCGGCTACTGGCGCGGCACCCCCGAAGAGTTCCGCAAGCTGCACGATTACGCCATCGACGCGGTGCGGCGGGCGCTGCCGACGGCGCGGGTCGGCGGGCCGGACTCGGCGGGCAGCGGCGGGCCATGGATGCGCGACTTTCTTGAGCATTGCCTGCATGGCACCAACGACGCGACGGGGCGGGCCGGAACGCCGCTCGACTTCGTTTCGTTCCATGCGAAAGGCTCGCCAGAATACGTGGACGGCCATGTCCGCATGGGCATCGCCAACGAACTGCGGACGGCGGACGACGGCTTTCGGATCATTGCCTCGTATCCCGAGCTGAAGAACGTTCCGGTCATCATCGGCGAATGCGACCCCGAGGGCTGCGCCGCCTGCGCCGGACCCCAACTCGGCTACCGCAACGGAACCATGTATTCGAGCTACACGGCCGCGAGCTTTGCCCGCCTGCCCGAATTGGCAGAGCGGGCGGGCGTGAACCTCGAAGGCGCGCTGACATGGGCGTTCGAGTTTGAGAACCAGCCGTATTTTGCCGGCTTCCGCTCGCTGGCGACGAATGGCATCGACAAACCCGTCATGAATGTCTTCCGGATGTTCTCGTTCCTGAACGGGCAACGCCTCGCGGTGCAGAGTTCGGGCGCGGTGCCGCTCGAGACGGTTTTGAAAGACGGCGTGCGCGGTGCTCCGGACGTCTCGGCCGTCGCCTGTCGTGACCACAGCCAACTCTGCGTGCTGGTATGGCACTATCATGACGACGATGTGTCCGGTCCCGACGCGGCGGTGACCTTGACCGTTGCCGGCCTGCGGTCCGGAGCAGACTCGCCCAAATTGGCCGCGCACTTTCGCATCGACGAAACCCACAGCAACGCGTTCGCGACTTGGAAGCGCATGGGCTCGCCACCGGCGCCGACGCCGGGAGAATACCGTGGGCTCGAAAGATCCGGAGGACTTGAGCTGCTGGATGCGCCGGTCACAATTTCGGTTCATGACGGTCAGGCGACAATGGGCTTCAGTCTGCCGCGGCAGGCCGTCTCGCTGCTGGTGCTGGAGCTGCCCAACTAGAATCTCGTAGTGAACCCCCATTCGATTTCCTCGGCGGATTTGTCTGATCGGCGCGAATTCATCCGGCGTGCCGTGGCGGGCGGGCTGTTGGCAACCATGGCCGGTCCGGCTGGCATCGGAGCGCCCGGGCCCGAAATAGGTCTGGCGGCGGCAAGTCCAGATGATCGTGCTTACTGGTTTGTGATGATGCGGCGCATCTGTGAGCCGGTGATCGAGAATCTGGCCGCACAGACGCTTCGCGCGCGCATGCCAGTCGAGTCTCCGGCGGCCCCCGAAAACCAACCGCGGAGGGACTTTGCGCACCTGGAGGCGTTTGGACGCACGGTGGCGGGCGTGGCTCCGTGGATTGAACTGCCCGAGAAACCTCGTGAAGAGGCGGTGCTGGGAGCGAGGCTCGGCGATCTCGTGCGTCGCGGATTGGACCATGCGACGGACCCGACATCGCCCGATGCACTGAACTTCACCCGAGGGGGACAACCGCTGGTTGACGCTGCGTTCCTTGCGTACGGCCTCATCCTGGCCCCGGAAACCCTGTGGCGACCCTTGCCGGCCGACGTGAAGACTCGTGTGCTCACCGCCTTGCGTGCCACGCGTCAGATCGAGGCAGGTCTCAGCAACTGGCTGTTGTTCCCGGCGATGATCGAAGCGTTTCTCGCGGTGGCTGGCACGGAATGGCAGCCGGAACCGATCGATCGGGCGCTCTCCGCCCACGAATCATGGTACAAGGGCGACGGCGCGTACGGCGACGGGAGTGATTTCCACTGGGATTACTACAATAGCTACGTCATCCAGCCGTTTCTGGTGACCTTGTTAACTGCCCTGCAGCCGGTCACGGATCGCTGGCAGTCCCATCTGGCCCGGATGTCCGCACGCAGCGTGCGCTACGCGGCTATCCAGGAACGGCTGATTGCCCCGGACGGATCCTTTCCGGTGCTCGGTCGCTCGATGGCGTACCGGACGGGCGCCTTCCACCACCTGGCGCACCAGGCGTGGCGCGGAACGCTGCCGACGGAGATCGCTCCTGCCCAGGTCCGCTGCGCCCTGACCGCGGTAATCCGGCGGACGCTTGAACCGGCTGGCACTGTTGATGCGGGTGGCTGGCTGCAAATCGGACTGGCGGGACACCAGCCGTCGCTGGCCGAACCTTACATCAGCACGGGTAGTCTCTACCTGTGCAGCCTCGTGTTCCACCCGCTGGGTCTGCCGGCCACGGACCGCTTCTGGCGCGATCCGGCAGCGGACTGGACGCAGCGCCGGATCTGGTCGGGCGCAGACTCTCCCGCCGACCACGCGCTGAAAGAGACGTGAGCGGACCATCACCCTGGAAACCATGAGATCAATCCTTGTCGTTCTTCTTGCAGCTGCCTGCGCCGCAGCGGGCGTCAGCACCGAATCGACCAGTTCCCCCTCTGCGAGGGTGACCCGAGTCATCGACGGGGTGACGTATGAGTATGCCCCGGAAGCCGAGGCCGTGGTGCAGAAATTGGCTCCACTGGTAACGGCGTTGGACCGCGAAAACGCGGAGCAAGCGGGGACCTCGACGTCGTCGGCGACGGAGCCGCTGAGCGTACGGGATCTGCAGGATCACCGCGCCGACTATCTGGCCCGGATTGCGGCCGCGATCGGACTAGAGAACGCGACTGCGTTGCAGGAAGAGTGCTATGGCGCGTATCTCGATCTCTTCAGGCAAACTGACTGGTTGTCGACCACGATGCGGGAGGAAAGGCGACGGCTGGCCGAAGTCAGGACTATCACCATTTGGAGCAAGGAGGACTTGAAGGACTGCCTCAAAGCCGGTGAAAAGGTGGCCGGGTTCTCCCTCGATCCCGACGGGGAGCATGTGAATTTCAATTGGAGCGGGCAGATGGGGCTTTCTGCGACGATGAGGGAGCAACTGGCTGCGATGGAGGAAGAGCGGGAGAAACGCAGCCATGGCTACAGCTTTAATTGGTCGGTAAAGGACGGCGTGGTGAGCTTCTCTGCCGGAGTCAGCCCGCGCCAGCCTGCGCAGAATTCCCCTCAAGAACCGGCAGGGCAAACGTCGGTTACGACGCCATTGCCGGCCTTTCCCTTGGTCATCACCCTGGATCAGGCTTCGCTCCCGCCGGCGAAACTGGCGGCGGAATTCGCCAAGAATCTGCGGGATTTTCGCGCCAATATCGATACGGCTTTGCCGGTCGACAATCAGGTTTCCCAATTTTCATGAAGACCACCGCTGTCATATCGTATCTGTTCACCGCTGTCACCGCGTTTGCTGCAGCGCTTTCGGCTCAGCCGGCGACATCATCCGTGGCTCCTGTCGGCGCCACGCTGGTCCTCAAGGCCGGCCAGCCAGGGCCGGTCATCAACCCCAATATCTACGGCCAGTTTGCCGAGCATCTCGGCCACTGCATCTACGGCGGCATCTGGGTAGGCGAGAACTCGCCCATTCCGAACACCCGCGGCATCCGCAGCGATGTCGTGGCGGCGTTGCGCGAACTTCACATTCCCAATGTCCGCTGGCCGGGCGGCTGTTTTGCCGACGAGTACCACTGGCGGGACGGCATCGGCCCGCGCGAGCAACGGCCCAGGATGATCAACACCACGTGGGGCGGGGTGGTGGAGGACAACAGCTTTGGTACGCACGAGTTCATGGATTTTTGCGAGCAGATCGGCACCCGGCCCTATGTCTGCGGCAATGTGGGCAGCGGCTCGGTGCGGGAAATGATGGAATGGGTCGAATACCTGACGTCGGGCGCCGATTCGCCGCTGGCGAACCTTCGCCGCAAGAATGGCCGCGACCAGCCGTGGAAGGTCTCCCTCATGGCGATCGGCAACGAAAGCTGGGGCTGCGGCGGCAACATGCGTCCGGAGTACTACGCGGACGTGTTTCGCCGCTACAATACCTTCGTCAAAAACTACCCGGGAAACGATATTTACCGCGTGGCCGGCGGCTCCAGTGGCGACGACATGAACTGGACGAATGTGCTCATGGCCATGGCGGGAAAACAGATGAACGGCCTTTCCCTCCATTATTACACCCTCCCGACCCGCGACTGGAAAAAAAAGGGGTCGGCCACCGAGTTCGACGAAGCCGCGTGGTTTGCCACGCTCCGCCACACGCTGCGCATGGATGAACTGGTCACACAGCATGCCGCCATCATGGACAAGTATGACCCGGAGAAACGCGTCGGTCTCGTGGTCGACGAGTGGGGCGACTGGTATGACGTCGAGCCCGGTACGAACCCGGGCTTCCTGTATCAACAAAATACCCTCCGCGATGCGATCGTCGCCGGGCTGAACCTGCACATCTTCCAGAAGCACGCTGACCGCGTCTTCGGCGCCAATATCGCGCAGATGGTGAATGTGCTGCAGTCGATGATTCTCACCGATGGGCCGAAGATGACCGTCACGCCGACCTACTGGGTTTTTGAGATGTACAAGGTCCACCAGGGAGCGACGTCATTGCCCATCGAACTGACGACACCCGACTATGTGCTGGGCGAAGGCAAGATCCCGGCAGTGAGCGCCGCCGCCTCGCGCGACACTGCTGGCAAGGTGCACCTATCCCTCGTCAACACGGATCCAAACCGGTCGATCGCGGTCACCTGCCAGTTGGAGGGAGTAGTGGCGAAGGCTGTCACCGGACGCGTTCTGACTGCTACCGACATGAATGCGCACAACACCTTTGATGCGCCCAACGCGGTGCAGCCAGTGCCGTTCACCGGCGCCACGCTGGCCAACAGCACCCTGACGGTCGCGCTCCCGGCCAAGTCGGTCGTGGTGCTGGAACTGTGAGCGGCGACCGGCTTCACCGCGTTGACTCCGTTTAGTATGCATCACTCAACACTCACCGGCTTGGCCGGATTGATCGTGTTCGCTCTTACCCACACAGGAAGCGCCGCCGGCCCAGCGGTCCGGATCACCGTCGACACCGACCATCCCGGCCATGCCGTCAGCCCGCTGCTGCACGGCGTGTTCTTTGAAGACATCAACTATGGCGCCGACGGCGGACTGTATGCCGAGCTGGTGCAAAACCGTTCGTTCGAGCACCGGGAACATTTGTTTGCTTGGGGGACGGTGAATCGGGGAGGTGAGGGAACCGTGACGGTCGAATCCGCCGAACCGCTGAATGCGAAGAATCCGCACTATGTCCGACTCTCCGTGCGCACCCCCGGTAGCGGATTTGGCGTCGCGAACTACGGTTTTGGAGGGATCGTGACCAAGACGGGTGAGAACTACCTGGTGAGTCTTCGCGCCCGCGCAGCGGCCAATTATGGCGGCGCGTTGCGGGTCGTCATCGAGGATGAGACCGGACGACCGCTCGGCGATTGCGCGCTGACCGGGCTGTCCGAAAAATGGCAGAAGTTCGATGGCGTGATCAAGAGCACCGGTTCGGCGACGCATGCCCGCCTCGTCGTGGTGGCCACGGCGCCGGGGCGCGTGGATCTCGACATGGTTTCACTCTTTCCCGAGAACACTTGGAAACATCGTCGCAACGGCTTGCGTGCTGATTTGGTCAAGATGCTGGCCGACCTGCATCCGGCCTTCATGCGATTTCCGGGCGGGTGCATCGTCGAAGGCATGGATCTGCCGAACCGCTACCAGTGGAAGGACACCATCGGCGACGTCGCCGATCGGCCGGAGAACTGGAATCGCTGGCAGGACGCAATGGGCGACGCGACTGCACCGCAGTACTACCAGACCTACGGGCTCGGTTTTTTTGAGTTCTTTCAGCTCTGCGAGGACCTGGGCACGGAGCCGGTGCCAATTCTCAATTGCGGCATGGCGTGCCAGTACGAAAGCAAGCAGCTGGCGCCGCTCGACCAGCTTGGTCCCTTCGTGCAGGATGCGCTCGACCTGATTGAATTTGCCAACGGCCCGGTGACGACCCGCTGGAGTGCGCGGCGGGCGGCGATGGGGCATCCGGAGCCGTTCCACTTGAAGATCGTCGGCGTGGGCAACGAACAGTGGGGGGAGCAGTATTTCGAGCGCTACGCAGTCTTCCAGGCGGCCCTGAAAGCCAAGCACCCTGAAATCCAGCTCGTGACCGGCGCCGGTCCGGGCGTGGACGACGGCTTTTGGAAACTCGCCTGGGACAAGTTCAGGAACGGCACACCTGCCGACATCGTCGACGAACATTACTACCGCCCGCCCCAGTGGTTTCTTGAGAATGCGACGCGCTATGATGTGCAGGAACGGCGGGGGCCGAAAGTCTTTGCGGGCGAATTCGCCGCCCACGACGGCCCCCAGCACCGCCCGACGCTGCGGGCCGCGGTGGCGGAAGCCGCGTTCATGACCGGACTCTTGCGCAACAGCGATCTGGTGGCGATGTCCTCCTATGCGCCGCTGTTCGCGAAGGCAGGAGCATCGCAGTGGGCGCCCGATCTTATCTGGTTCGACAACACGCGCGTTTACGGGACGCCGTCCTACCACGTGCAGGCGCTCTACAGCCGCAACCGGCCCGACGTGATATTGCCCGTTTCAGTCGACGGACCGCCGGTGACATTACCGGCGCTTCCGGCAGGGAGCGTGGCGACGTATGGTGCTCCGCCCCGGCCGCCCTATCGCAGCGGACCGCTGCCCGCGCTGTTTGTTGCGGCAGGATGGGATCGCCAGGCTGGCGAGGTCGTGCTGTTCGTGGCCAATCCCTATGCCGAGGAGCGTGCTGCGACGGTCGCATTGGGCGGCGCAAGCCACGCTGCAACCGCGGGCAAGGTCATCGTGCTCGCCTCGACGACCCCGGACGATGTGAATTCGTTTGAGGCTCCGGCAACCGTCGTTCCGCGCGAGGAGAATCTCAACGTCGGGGGATCGGAGTTATCGTACCGCTTTCCCGCCAGTTCCTTCACCGTGCTACGCTTGAAGATGGCGCAGTGAGGTGGCATGCGCAGGTTGACTCGGTGTGACGCAGCGCAGGCAAGAGATGACGCCAACCGACACCAAGCCCGAGGAATTCAATCGTTTTAGTTCTCGAATGGATCCGTTAAGACCAAATGATTGTAGGGCGGGGTCGCCTGACCCCCCCTACAACCTCGATTGCGCCTGGATCAGGTGGTGCGCATTGGCCCAACGCGCTTTGGAGCGTCTTGAGGACAAGCCGCACCACCTCGCCGACTCTATTTAATGAAACCCGCTCTCGCTCGTGGACATGATTTCGTCAGGTGATCGGTGTAGGAGCCTGCTGGCAGGCGACCTGGCCTCGGAATCACGAGCAAGCTCGCTCCTACAATTTGCATAGATCTACCTTTGCCCGGTCCGGAAAAACTCTTTCTCCCATGAATCTTCCCCACACGTATCTGGTCGTCTCCCTGCTCGCGGTCAGCGTTTGCCGCAGCTCATTTCTGCAGGCCGCTCCCGAAGCTGCCGCGCCCGCGTGGTTCAAGGACAGCGCGGCGAAGCTCGAATCCGAGCTGGGGACGAAATACGGCGAGAGCCAACGCGCGCGGTTGCAGCGCGGCCTGGATCAGGTGGCGAAATTCTGGGAGCCGGCTGACGGTGACGCGAAGGTTTTGGAGGACTTTGTCCGCCGGTATTTCGCCGGCACCCCGACGGCGGTTGATGCGACTTTCGATCGTTTCCAGCACCAATTGGAGCAGTTCGACGGCCATTTCTCGGAGTTGCGTTATGAGCTGAAGAAACCGATCGACCTCGACACCGGTGCCGTGCAGCCGTTTGACGAGCTGTTCGCCGCTTACGAGCCGAACGCGCATTTCGCCGACGACTGGTTTCGCAACAAGCTCGCCTTTGTCGTGCTGCTCAATTTCCCGTTGACGACACTGGATCAGCGGCTCGCTGAAGGTGAACATTGGACCCGGCGGCAATGGGCCGAGGCGCGGCTGGCCCAGGTATTTTCCACCCGCATCCCAGGCGAGGTCTATCAGGCGATTTCGGAAACGCAGGCCGACGCCGAGCTTTACATCGACGATTACAAGATCTGTATGCATCACCTGCTCGATGCGCAGGGGGGGCGTCCATTTCCGCCCGGTCTCCGCCTGATCACGCACTGGAATCTGCGGGACGAGATCAAGGCGCGCTACGGCGACTCTGCCGGTGGTTTGGCCCGCCAGCGCATGATCCAGCGAGTCATGGAGCGGATTGTTGACCAGTCCATCCCGCAAGTGGTGATCAACAACCCGCAGGTGGATTGGAACCCGCTTTCAAATGAAGTGAAGGCGTCGACGGTCGCCGATCTTGGACCGCTGGCGCCGGACGGCGCCAGTCCGAGCGACGCCCCCGAACCCAATACGCGCTATGCGAAACTCCTCGCGATTTTCCAGGCCGAACGCCGGGCCGACCCCTACTCGCCGGCGGCGCCGACGTTTATTGCGCGTCGTTTTGAGATCGACCGGCAGATGAGCGAAACGCGGGTGCGGGCGATGCTGGAGCAGGTGCTCGGTTCCCCGCAATTCACCGCCGTCGCACGACTGGTCGAAGCACGCCTGGGCCGGCCGTTGGAGCCATTTGATATCTGGTACAACGGATTCCAACCCCGGGGGGCGTACACGGAGGCGCAGCTGGATGCGATCGTCCGCGCAAAATATCCCACCGCGGCGGCCTACTGGGCCGATTTGCCGAACATTCTGACGAGGCTCGGATTCACGCCGGAGCGTGCGGCCTATCTACAGGCGCACATCGACGTCCAGCCCTCCCGCGGCCCCGGCCACGCCATGCCGCCGGGGATGAGCGGCCAGAAGGCGCGGTTGCGGACGCGGGTTGAGGCGGACGGGATGAATTACAAGGGCTTCAATATCGCAGTCCATGAAATGGGGCACAACATCGAGCAGACCTTCTCGATGAACCTGGTGGACTACCATCTCCTCGCCGGAGTGCCGAACACCGCTTTTACGGAAGCGTTGGCCATGATGACGCAGGGGCACGACCTGGAAGCGCTCGGTCTGACGAAGCCGGACGCCCGCAACGACGCGCTCTCCACCCTCAACGTCTTCTGGGCAACGGCGGAGATCTCCGGGGTGGCGCTGGTCGACATGGGTGTCTGGCATTGGATGTACGAGCATCCGGACGCCACTCCGGCCGAGTTGAGGGAGGCCACCCTCCGGATCGCACGCGATCTCTGGAATCGCTACTACGCGCCGGTTTTTCATCAGCCCGACGTGACGTTGCTGGCGATCTATTCGCACATGATCAGCGACCAATTGTACCTGCCGGACTATCCGATCGGTCATCTCATTGGATTCCAGGTCGAAGAACAGATCCGGAAAGTGGGCAACTATGGAGGCGAATACGAACGCATGACGAAGTTCGGCAATCCGGCGCCGGACCTTTGGATGAAAAATGCGACTGGCAAGCCAGTGGGACCCGAAGCCCTGTTGGCGGCCACCCAGCGGGCGCTGGCCGGGCTGGGCAAATAGGCGGTCCTACCTCAATCGCATGAGTCGGGCTCAGGCGCCGGCGTCGTCTAGCATGGTTGCGCGCAACTGGTCGGTGAGTGTGGCCAGATAGTTTGTCCAGTAAGCCAGGTCCTGAGGAGTGGGCGTGGGGTTAAGGAACGCGAAGTAGCTCAAGCAGGTCCGCAGAGTCGGCGCGAAAAGATTGATCGCCTCCGGTGACTGCGAGAAGCCGATCAGGACCTGTCCGCGCGTGTTTCCGGCGGCGAGCAACCCTGTCCAATTCGCCAGACCGCCCGGGATCGGGGGCTCGGCCCGGCACATTCTGAAAGAGCAGCTGCACCAACGCCTGGTCATCCAGCACCGTCAAGGCGGCCGGGGAACTGGTCGCTGTTCCCACCGTGTTGGTCGCCTGGCAACGATACAGGTAGTCGGTCAGCTGCTCACGGAGGGCGGCGGCGTCATTGGGCCAGGTTCGCGCGGCCTGCAGCAAGAGGGCATCGGATTCGCCGCCCGGACCCTGCTCATAGCGGTGGTAGATGAGAAAATCCGGCGTGACGCCAAGCGATTTCAGGGTCGTGAGCAGGACCGGCGTCCAGCCGTGGTGCGTGACACCCGTGACCGGGTTGACGACGTTGTGAACGGGCGACAGCGAGTCGAGGGTGTCCCTCGCCCACCTCCACCACGACACCGATCTTGATGGTGGGATCGACCGCTTTCATCTTTGCGATGTAGCTCTTGGCCATCGTGGCATACGTCACCGGATCCCATTGAGCGGTGTGATAGTCGGTCTCCCACGAGCCGTAGCACTCGTTGCCGATTTCCCAATATTTCAGACCGATTGGAGCCGACTGGTTGCTGCGCAAAAAGTTGCGGCCATCGTCGTTCGCGAGCGGCGCCGAGGCTCTGAGATTCGACCAATAGCTGGCGGTCTGCCAGTTCGCGCCATTTGAATCAGTCCCGAGCAGCACATCCCCACCGGTGCCCTGGAGCGTCGCGCTCGCATTGGCATAGGCCACCCAACCCGCCGCCTGCTCCGGCGTACCCGAGCCGTAGTTCACGGTGACGAAGGCCTGACCGTTGATGCCAGTGATAAGCTGGGAGAACTTGTCAAAACCGGAAGCCTGGTTCCACGAATACAAAACCGCTGGAGCTGAATAACTCTTGTTGGTGCTCCAATCATAAGCGTCGGAAGAAGATCCGCCGGGTAGACGGATGGCGCGGATGCCGGCGGCCTGGACCAGGCCGATTGTCGGGGCGCTGGCGGTCTGTCCGTCCCACATCACTGCGTTCACGCCGAACACGCGCTCATCGACAACCCGGACTGTCTGCGACGCATTGACAGCCACATTGACGGCGGCCGGAGCCGGAGCCGCGATCAGCGAGATGTCATCCACCCAAAACGCCGGTTGCGCGGATCCGCTGCCGTCCTGCAGATACAGGCCGGTCAACAGCCCGGAGTTCGCCGCCCCCAAGGCCGCCAGCGGAATCGTGACCTGACGCCAGACGCCGGCTCCGACGGCGCCTCCGGTGACGTAGGAATTCAACGACACGGAGGTTTGCGCTTGCTCGTTCAGCAGAGCCAGCACGCGAATGTTCTGCCCGGAGGCCGTCCCCCCGTTGATTCAAAAGGTCAGGGCGGAACAGAACGAGGTGTCCATCGCGGAGTGGTGCAAATACAGGGCCTGGTTACTCCCGGTGATGGTGACCTTGATGCTCGTGCTGCCCGTATGCGCATAAGTTGTGGAAGCGAAGTCGACCGTCGCCCACGACCAATTCTGCCACCCGCTTTCCAGTTGGTCGTCGTAGAGCGGCAGATCGCTCTGCGCCCGTGAGTTGGCGGGAAGTGCGAGTCCAAGAAGCACCAGGAAAAGACAGGGGAATGCGAAGCGAGTCATAAGAAAGCCTTTCCAGAGAAGTCGCAGGGATGCAGACAAACCCGACTTCAGGTTCGCCCGCAACAAGCAATCCCGGCACTTCGCGGAAGCAAGCCCGCATTAAACCCGGTCAGATTCGGTTTTCCCGGTTGAGGTGGTTCCCGTGGTCCGCAAGATGGGGGTCATGAAGCCCTTCCCCAGGAATTGCGGTCTGATCGCGGCCTTTCATCTCGGCGTGCTCGCGATGGCCGCCAGCAGTCCCGCGCCGGACTTTTGGCAGTGGGCGACGACGCCGCCCATGGGCTGGAATAGCTGGGACAGCTTCGCCACCACGGTGACGGAGGCCCAGACCAAGGCCCAGGCCGACGTGATGGCGGAACAGCTGAAGCGTTTCGGATGGGAGTACATCACCGTCGACATCCAATGGTACGAGCCGAACGCGACAGGCTTCGATTACCGGGCCGGCGCGAAACTCGTGCTCGATCAGTGGGGACGGTTGCTGCCCGCCACCAACCGCTTCCCGTCCGCGGCGAACGGGGTGGGATTCAAATCGCTCGCCGATTATGTTCATCGCCAGGGTTTGAAGTTCGGCCTGCACCTCATGCGCGGAATCCCGCGCCAGGCAGTGGCGGAAAACACGCCCATCAAAGGCACGTCGTATCACGCCACGGACATTGCCGACCGCCAGCACGTCTGCCCATGGAACACGGACATGTACGGCGTCGACATGAGCAAACCCGGGGCCCAGGCGTATTACGATTCGGTCTTCGCCCTCATCGCTTCATGGGGCGTCGACTTTGTGAAGGTGGATGACCTGAGCCGGCCTTACCTCGACAACCAGGCGGAGGTTGAGGCGGTGCGCCTGGCGATCGACCACACCGGCCGCCCGATGGTGCTCAGTTTGTCGCCGGGTGAGACGATCATCACGGCGGCCGAGCATGTGAAGCGCCACGCGAACATGTGGCGCATCAGCGACGATTTCTGGGATAACTGGCCAGCGATCGTCGAGCAATTCGAACGGCTGCGCAAATGGGCGCCGTATTGCGGGCCGGGCCACTTCCCCGATGCGGACATGCTGCCGTTCGGCGTGCTGGACCAAGGACGACGCACGACGCACTTCACTCCCGACGAGCAGCGGACCGTCATGACCTTATGGTCGATCGCCCGCTCGCCGCTGATCATGGGCGGCGACCTCACCAAGCTCGATGAGTTCACCCGATCGCTGCTGACCAACGACGAAGTGCTGGCCGTCGATCAGCGCAGCCAGGGCGGCCATGAGCTGTTTAGTCGTGACGGACAGATTGCGTGGATTGCCGAGGTGCCGGGATCCGGGGACAAGTACGTGGCGTTGTTCAATACCCGCGACCGGATGGCGGGGGACCGGCCGGGCGTTCCGGTGAAGGTGCATTTCACCGAGCTGGGATTCGCCGGCCGATGCCGGATCCGCGATCTTTGGGAGAAGAAGGATTTGAGCGAATCTGCCAATGAGTTTGCTCCGATGATCGCGGGGCACGCCGCCGGGCTATACCGCATCTCGCCCGTGCGGGAATAATCAGCCGGTCGGGGGCGCAGGCGGCCCGCTGCCGGGTCCACCCTGGAATATTTGCTGCCGCAGTTGGGCGGCGGCCTGTTGCTGTTGCTGGATCTCCTGCAACGCCTGAACCTGGGCAGTCGACAGGATGGTTTGTGCCCGGGCGATGGCGGCGTCAGTGATGGTGCTGCCGCCCGCGAAGACCCCCGCCATGCCGCCATCGGGAGGAGGCGGGCCCACGGCGACGACAACGTTGCTGTCGGAGCCCGGGCTGCGGGTGTAGGCGACTCAGTTCCGGTAGTCACGGCGAATGGGGGAGAATACCTCGATCGCGACCGAGTCATCGAGGATTTTCGCCTGATGCTCGACGTCGCCCGGGATCGTCCAGCTGTCACCGGGACGCATCTCATGGTCGACTCCGGCGATCGTGAGGACCAAGCGGCCCGAAACAAGGCAACCGGTTTGCTCCTGCGGATGGTGGTGGGACGGAATCACCGCACCGGTAGCCAGCTTGAATTCAACCAGCTGGGTGCGGCCGCCATCGACCAGAGTCTTGCGCTGGATGCCGGCGAGGGCACTGACATATCCTTCCGGATTGGCGTGATACACCCGGGCCTGGACGGACGATGAAATAGGACTCATGGGTGACTGTTTGTCGGTGCCGGAGCCGCAGACGACAAGGACGAATTGGCCGATGGAAGAAACTTCAAGCCGGGGTTGCCTTTCTGAGCTTGTCGAATGGGTCGACCCTGGGCCGGCCGCAGCGAGGCCGGCGGCAATGCAAATGCCGTTTCTTGGCAGTCGGCGGCGCGCCCCGGGGCTCAGCCAGCCAGCAGCAACTCGAGCATCTGCCGGTCGAGCTTGTGTCCGTGAAAATCCTCGTATTGGACGTCGGACCGGCCGCTGTCGACGATGCCAAAATTGCCCCGGAGATTCCACATCGACCAGCCCCAGCCGGCTTCCTTCCACAGCGCCAACAGATCGCGCATCCAGGCGAGGGTGACGGCATGGGGCGTGTGGTTGAGGCAGCCCCATTCGCCGACATGGACCGGCACGCCCTGGGCGACGATCGGCTGCCATTTGGTGATCAGTTCCTGGCGGAGCTTTTCCTTGTCCCAGATTTGTTCCCGCGCGTCGATCAATGGCCAGGTGGGCGGCTGAAATGTCTCAAATTCGTTCTTCGGAACCCAGGTGGCCGTGTAATGACTCACGGCTTTGGGCAGATAGCCACGCGTGCTTTGCACGAGTCCGAGATCGACGATTCCAGGCACCGGCGTCTGGCCGATGTCTGCGCCATCCGCCACAATCAGACGGTCAGGATCCTTTTCGCGGATGGCCGCGACGAGCGCCCGAACGATTTCCACGTAGCGCGTCTGGTCGCTCATCCAGGGTGGTTCATTCAACAGATCGAAACTCAGCTGCGCACTCGGAATCCCCTGATAGCGTTTTGCGAAGAACTGCCAGTGGTGGACGGCGGCGGCCAGAGCCCGGTCCATCGATTCCCGAGGGCTGTCAAAAAGCAGGAACGGCTCCAATTCGCGCCCGTTGACGCAGTAACCCGGAATCCGGTGGAGGCAAAGATTGACATGAATGCCGTGTTGCCGGCCGTACTCGATGGCCTGGTCGACCGGCTTCAACGCGCCCACGTCGATCTCCATCCAGTCATTGCGGTTGGACCAGGCCCAGTACGAAAGGGGCAGGCGGGCGAAGTCGAAACCCCAACCGCCCATCCACTCGAAATCGGATTCGCGGTAAGACAGGCCACGCAGGCCGCGATCACCGGGCAGGTTGAATCCGCGCCGGCGTGGAATGCGCGGCTGGGTGACTGGTGCCGGCAGCTCCGCAGCGCCGGCTGTTGGAGACAATATCAGTCCCGCCGTCAACGAGGTTGCCAGTCCGATGAATTCACGCCGATCCATGGGTTGATCGATGCCGAAAAGAGACGATAACGTCACGGTCTAAATCCATCTAGACGGCAAAATAGGTGGAGTCACTGTATGCTTGTAGGGTTCCCTAGCCGGGATCATGCAATTGCTGGCAATTCTTCTCGTGCGCTCGCGAACCGGACGATGTGCGGGTGTAGGAAGCCCGCTTGCGGGCGATCATCGGTCGCAAGCGACCTTCCTGCATGATCCCGTAGAGGGCGGTTATCGGGGTTTTTCCCTAACAGAGGGTCTGACCTTCATCGTCCCGCTGCGCTTGACGCGATGCCTTGTTTTTGGTTAGTTAACAATTCCCGCCGGTCGTAATCCCGGCAGTAGTCATGCTTTTTTTGTGGTCCGGCGAATATTCCGATTGCCCTCTAGCCAGGAGCAATCCTGCGGTGTGGGTGGCATTCATTCTGGCGCTGGCTCCGGTGGGCGGGCTGCCCGCGGATGCATCCACGCCTCCGCGGTCGGCTGGGCCGATCGAAACCATCACCGACCTGGCCCAAATCTGGGAGCTCTCGTCCGAGATGAGTTTGGTGGCGCTTCCTCTGCGGATCGAAGGGCGCGTGAGTGTGTACGATCCCAGTTTCGGAAACTGCTGGATCGAGCAGGGTGGTATCGGCACCTATGTGGCATTGTCCAAGTCACCCCCGGCGTTGCGGGCCGGCCAACATGTCCTGATTGAAGGGAACCTTGTCCCGGCGAAGGGTCTCGAAGCGGCCTTGTTGACGGTGAAAGTGCTGCAGGAGTTCGAGCCGGTTGTCCCGTTGGATACCAAGGACAGGATTAGCGAAATGGGTTCGTTGAACGGCCGGATTGTATCGGTCGAGGGGTACGTTGACGACCAGGATTCGATCGACGACACGCATGTCCACCTGGTGCTGGTCGTCGGAGACCGTCGAGTGACCGCCTGGGTGAAGCCGGACGACGTTACTTCAGTCCCTTCCTGGAGGGGCCGATTTGTCCGCCTGACCGGCATGTATTCGGCTCGTGTCGACGCCACGGGAACCGGATCGCTGGTCGAGATCTGGGTCAGCCGGCAGAGCGATCTGACCGTCACCGGTTCGCTCGCCGACTATCCCGGGTTCAATCTTGCGGTGACTCCAATTGACCGGATTCATGAGATCCCGGCCGGCAATGAAGTTCACGTCCGCGGTCGGATCCAGACCGATGCAGCAGGCACATCCATGGTTGTCCGCGATACGACTGGGCAGGTGGACGTCCGTTCCGCCCAACGAGCGCGAATTCCGGATGGCGTGGAAGTGGATGTGGTGGGGCGGATGTCGGTTTCCGGCGGGCGATGGATCGTGCTATCAGCACTGTACCGCCAGATTGTCCCGGCAGTTCCTGCTCCGGCCCTGGCTGGAGGATCCCCGACCCTGCAGGGCATCGATCAAATCCTCCAATTGACATTAGCAGAGGCAGCTCTTGGCCGGCAGGTAAAGGTTTTGGGGACGGTTGTCTGGGTCGATCCCGAGGACGGCTACTTCTTTATGGTGGGTTTCAGTGGGGGCATCCGCGTTCGATTCGATCGAAATCAGATGCAGACGCCTCGTTTGATACAGTATATGTCCGTCGAAGGGGTGACCTATGAAGACGGGAATGTGCCTGGGGTGATTCTGAAGCGCTACGCGAATCTTGGCTCGGTGGATCCGCCGCCGGCCAGGCCAGTTACGTTCGATCAAGCCATCACTGGCAACGAGGACAGCCAATGGGTCGAGATGCGCGGTTACCTGAAGCGCACGGAGTCGAACGGCCACCTTCGGCGAATCTACGTCGCGACCGCAATGGGTGAATTCTTCGCCCTCCTGGATTCACCGGTGAACCTGCAGGCCACCCCGGGATCATTGATTCGCGTTGATGGGGTTTGCGACACCGCGGAGGAGGGCGGGCGAATCACGGGCCTAAGACTCCTGGTGCCGTTTCTGCACAGCATCACGGTAGAAGAAAATGCACCGGTTGATTTCTTTGACCTGCCCTTGCGACCGATCAAGAGCCTGGGAGAGCTCAATTTGGTGGGTGACCTTACGCGGGTTCGCGTTTCCGGCGTCGTGATCTACACTGTGCCCGGCCGTCTGATCTACCTGCAGGACGACCAGGCGGGGTTGATGTTGTTGAGCAATGCAACCGAGCCGCTCGCGGTTGGCGATTCGATCGAGGCCGTGGGCGTCCTGGGGAAGGAGGGTGTTCGCACGGTGTTGCGGGAAGCCGTGTATCACAAACTGACCTCCGGTGCCGGGCCGACGCCCCAGCGTTTGTCCGATCCTTCGCATTTCGCCGCTGCGCTCGATGGACGCCTGGTAAGCATCCGCGGCACCTTGATCGACGTCCTGCACGAACCGCAGCAGACCCGATTGACCCTCCAGAACGGGAGTACGGTGTTTGAAGCGATCTTCGATCACCCGCTCGATCCTCCTGCGCCCGCTCGCCTGGCCCTGGGCGCGGTCCTCGACGTCGCAGGGGT
>PLOH01000013.1:0-321 GCA_003142955.1 Opitutia bacterium
AACCAATCGACGCCGAAGCCCTGGCCGCCTCCGCGCGCAAAACCCGGAAGGTCCTCACCGTGGAAGAGCATACTGTCTGCGGCGGCCTGGGAAGCGCGGTGGCCGAAACGCTGGCCCGGCGCGCACCGACGCTGATGCGGATGATCGGCATCCAGGACGCCTTCGCGGAATCCGGCGATTGGGCCGACCTGATGCGCAAGCACGGCATCTCCGCCGAGCATATCGAAGCGGAGGCGATGGCGTTGGTGAAGGAGAAACCTTATGCGAATTAGCGCCGTAATCTTAGCTTGCTTTGTGTGCATCGCCAGCGCCGCCGTTCAG
>PLOH01000013.1:354-1251 GCA_003142955.1 Opitutia bacterium
TCAAGAACACAGGCGCCGCCGAGATCCACTTTGCGAGAGTGGATTTTCTGGGATCCGGCGGGCCGGAGACCTGGGGAACCACCGGCCTTGCTCCCAATTACAAGCTGCTGTTCGAGAACTCTTACACACGGGTCTACGACATCCGCATTCCCGCCGGAACCAACGAGCCGCAGCACACTCACAAGAACCGGGTGGTGGTCTGCCTGTCGGGCGCCCAGTTGAGGCACCTGATGCCCGACGGCCGCGAAGAGCCTTCTACTTTGCAGACCGGTGAGATCACCTGGCGTCTGGGCGCCACGCATATCGGTCAGAACCTCGGCACGACGGACCTGTGGGTGATTGCCATCGAGCCGAAGTGAAAAGGGGACAGACGCATTTCTTGCCAACCCCGCAAAAATGCGTCTGTCCCCTTTTCTCCTGCTATACTTTGGAGTTCGACAAGCTATGCGACAGATCGTATTGGAAGCGCCACGAGAATTCGTGGGACACGTTGTGCCGCCCGTGATCAGAGAGGCCGGCGAGGCGCTGGTGAGGGTCCACCGAGTCGCCATATGCGGCAGCGATTGNNACCTGCGGCGTTTGCCGGCCTTGCCGCCTGAATCGCCCCAACTGCTGCGAGCAGATGAAGGTGTTGGGAGTGCACGTGGACGGCGGGATGCGGGGCCTCATGAACGTGCCGGTGGAGCGCCTGTACAAGTCGGAGCGGCTCTCGTACGATCAACTGTCGCTGGTGGAATTCCTGACCATCGGCGCACATGCGGTGGCTCGGAGCAGGCTGGTGGCCGGCGAAGATGTCCTGATCGTGGGCGCGGGGCCGATCGGCCTGTCGGTGCTCCAGTTTGCGCTGACGGCGGGCGCCTCGGCGCGGATTATCGAGAAGGTGGAGTTCCGCCGCCA
>PLOH01000013.1:1274-4994 GCA_003142955.1 Opitutia bacterium
TTCCTGGGCTTCATCCCCTTCGACCACACGCCCTTCATCCGGAAGGAACTCGACATCATGGCGAGCCGCAACAGCCACCACCAGTTTCCACGGGTGATCGGGATGATGGAGCGCGGCGAAATCAACCTGAACCCCTGGATCACCTGCCGCACGCCGCTGGCCGAAGTGCCCAAGGTATTCCCCGAGTTGGCCCGCCACAAGAACTACATCAAGGCTGTGTTCGAGGTTCTGGACTCGGACGTCTGAGGAGGAGCAATACGGGGATCAGCTCGCGCGGCCCCTTCCTTGCCCCGGCGATGAGCGCCGGAAGTATGGCGCAAGAGTTTTCAGTCGGTGTCAGTCCAGGACTGGCGCTCACCGCTAACCGGCGTCCTTAAAAGTCTTCTCTGAAAGCGGCCAAGCCTGGCCGACACACACAACCTTCATGCCGGGCCGCCGGTGTTTGCCTCGCGACTCCTTACACTGCACATTGCACGGCGGCTGTAGTCGGAAGATCAACAGACACTCGATGTCGTCCACAAGCTCCTTGGTGAGATTCATCCCTTCGGGCAGTTCAAACTCTGCAACTATTGGACGGTGATTTTTTGTTCGTTGGTCGATGCAGTCCCAAACGTCCCTCTTGGCGTCATAGTTCCACCGCTCTCGAACAGTGGTTCCATAGCATTTTCCCAAGTAGTAGATTGCAGCCTTCACCGGAGCAAGGTAAGCATACAGGGCTCTGCTGTAGCCCCAACAAGGGTCGTCGTCATCCACGCAGTGGTGCCAACGCAGCTTGACACTGAAATCTTCGCGCATGAGCCGAGCTTAGCACATGCAGCCGGGCAGTACAACGTCTTTTGTGTTTGATAACAAGTGCAGGTAATTGAAAATAATATCTTTATCCCAAGCTATCCTTCGGGCCGAAGGCCAGGGAACTCAAGAGAAAATGGGGCCTGGCCAGCCACAAGAACTACATCAAGGCTGTCTTCGAGGTTCTGGACCCGGACGTTTGAGGAGGAGCAACCGCCTCACGGACTGGCACGAGTCCATGGCGAGCGCCTCCCGCGCCACGGCTTCGGCTTCCGCCACGCTCCACAACGAGATGGCCCGTTTCAGTTCGGGGATCAAGGGCGCGCTGACGGCTGCGAAAGGTGTGGCCGTCACGGAAGCTGCCGTCAACCGGATATCTTGAGTTCCTAGGGCGGGAACTGCGCTAACTCCAACCTCCGTCACGATCATCGGAGCCGCCAGAGGCCATGGTTGAACGTAACACATATGCGCCAAATGGCTCTCTGGATAGCCATCCTTTGTCAACCATCTTTTCAGCCAACTTGTGTTCCCTCGATCCCGGCTGCGGTTTCCACGCATTCCCACGGCCAGCGTTTGTGATTTGGATGATGGCGACGTAGGTGTTCCACATATCGTCATACTCCCGACGTGCTGCCCGATCCCGCTTATGAATGGAACGGGAACTGATGATCCCCATGACGCCGCCAGTCATACCGACGATCCCGCCGATCATGCTCACGATCTTTGGCCCAAGTTCGAACCAATCTGTAAGTGATGCAGACATTTTCTGTTGCCTCCGTGTTTTAGGCGGCGCTTGATGCCGCCGCTCCGATTGGTGCGGTCTTCGCCACCACCGCCGCAATCACCCCGGTCACGTCTTCGGGTCCGGCAGACGACATACAGCCATTTCCCGTAGGTTCCATCGGCGTTCACGGCTGAAACCCACGGCTCTGCGGCGTACTGCTTCGGGTCCGCAAGGCTCTATCTGTAGGACAGAAGTTTCAGATCCGGTGACACAGATTTTGAGGACAGCGTTGAGAATCGGTTGTCGAAAAGGATGGTGTATCTTCCCCGTGCAAGCCGCTGTCTGAATTGACCGAATCCCGCCACACGCCCGCTGTTGACGATCACTGAGCCGCCCGAACCCGCCAGCAATACACCAACGTCTCGCCCGGACCCACCCGTTATAGTGTAAGTTCCTTCCAGTAGCGCCCCTTGCTGCCCGTTGACGGTGAACGATAGTTGCATGGCGTTCCGTGCCGGGACCATTATTGTGCTTGACGGTAGCGGCTCCGACACTCGCGTCTGACTCAGCATTTCCTCCAGCGACATCGGCTGTCTGCGGCTCAGAAGTTCGGAAACATGCCTTGCCGAGACCACGAAGTTCAGGCTTTGACCGTCTCGCACGGTGGATGTGGTTAGCCCAATCACCTTCCCATATTCGTTTAGAAGCGGCCCACCGCTTGAACCGGGCGAAATAGAGGCGGTGGTCTGGATGATGTGTATCGTGCCAGCGTCTCGCAAGGCGCTGACGATGCCTTCGCTGACGGTGTTCTCAAGTCCAAGCGGAGCACCAATCGCCACCACCCTATCTCCGACCTTCGGTTCCTCAGTGGTCTCGGTTGGAAGCGCTGGGAGAGAGTTTCCCAACACCTGTAGTGCCGCTACGTCATGGTCTATTTCGTAGCCGAGAACGGAATCCACCCGGTACGGCTCACTACCTGGAACTTTGACACTGAGCGACTTCGCCCCCCGGATCACGTGATAATTCGTGATGACAATCCCATCACCGGAGAACACGTAGCCGCTCCCTTGCTCCGCTTTCTCCCCATCTTCGTTGAAGTTCTCGACAATGACCACTGACGGTGTTGCCCGGTCTGCTATCTGAGCCGTGGTGAGCTTGGCTGGCGCTATGGGCGACGGCTTCTCGGACTTTGCCGCTGCCTGTTCCTGTGCTCCAGACACCATTTTGGGCGGGCTTGAAGCGCCTTGATCGCTGGACTGGCGACGGACCCCAATGAAAATCCCAAGGCACAGCACGGCAACAATTCCCAAGGCGATTAGGACGTATTTCAATGCGCTCGTTTTCGCTGGTACCGGACTGGCGCTTACCGCTCGGCCTTCCAAATCCCGCCGCACCTGCGTCCGGTATTCCTCTGCCGCAATTCGCTGCTGTTCTTCTTCAAGGATGCGCTTTCTTTGTTCGTCCGAAAGTTCCATAGGTGCTCCGCAAGAACAGTATACTCCGAAGGCTGGACGAGGGAAAGGCTATAAGCAGGGATTTCGGGGCCTAAGATCCTGAAGTTCGAATTCGCTTTGCCATTCTGCTGCCAGCGCCGGAATTAGACGGCCTGGAAGAGCACCGTCTGATTTGTTCGGCGTGCCGGGATCGGCTTCAAGCCACGGATGAATATGTGGCCGCGATGCGTTCGGCGGCTCAAGCGTGAGGCTTGCCAGCTAACATCCGTGGGATGGCAGGGTCGCAATCGATCACCTACGAGAAGGCACCGACTTTGCGTTTGCAAGACAGCCGGCGAGGTAAACTGGCCGAAAGCCGAGTAACTCAACGAAAAATGAGACCAGGCCACTCACAAGAACTACATCAAGGCTGTGTTCGAGGTTCAGGATTCGGACGTTTGAGGAGCAGCAACCGCCTCACGGACTGGCTCGAATCCATGGCCAGCGCCTCCCGCGCCACGGCTTCGGCTTCCGGGGCGCTCCACAACGAGATGGCCCGCTTTAGCTCGGGGATCAAGGGCGCGCTGACGCTGAATTCTTCCAGGCCCAGGCCCAGCAGAAGCGGAGTCGCCACGGAATCGGCGGCCAGTTCGCCGCAGAGGGCGACATCGATTCCCGCACCGCGGCCGGCCTCAATGGTCTGCCGGATCATGCGCAGTACGGCAGGCTGAAAGGGGTCGGCGATGGGCGCCACGCGGGAGTTGGTGCGGTCGG
>PLOH01000099.1 GCA_003142955.1 Opitutia bacterium
GTGGCGACCAGGCCGCCGTCGCCGAATCCGCCGAGATTCTTTGAGGGGAAGAAGCTGAACGTGCCAACGTCGCCGATCGTCCCGCAGGCCCGGCCGTGGTGGCGGGCTCCCAGCGCCTGCGCGGCATCTTCGATCACCGCGAAGCCGCGTTCCTCCGCCAGCGCCAGCAGCGGCTCCATCTCGGCGGATTGTCCGAAAAGATGCACCGGAATGACCGCCTTGGTGCGCGGCGTGATCCGGCGGGCGGCATCAGCCGGATCGAGGTTGAAAGTCACCGGATCGACATCGGCGAACACGGGAGTCGCCCCCACGCGAGCCACACACCCTGCCGTCGCGAAAAAGGTGAAAGTCGGGCAGATCACTTCGTCCCCCGGACCGATCCCAAGCGCCATCAGCGCCACGAGGATGGCGTCCGTGCCGGACGAAACGGCGATCGTGTGTCTTGCCCCGAGGAACGCCGCGCACTCTTTTTCAAGCGCTTCGACCTCCGGACCCAGAATGAAATGACCGGAGCGCAGCACACGTTCGAAGGCCGCGGCAAGTTCACCCTGCAGCATTGCGTTCTGGCGATTGAGATCGAGCAGCGGGACGGGCATGGGGAAATCATCAAACGCTCTGGTGGAAATCGCGATAAGGTTTCTGACCGACGGCCAGCTCCGGTGGGAGCGGCGCGTCCTCGTCGAGGTCCAGGCAACGGAGCGTCCCTCGTTCGAGCTCGCGGTAGCGCAGCCGGCTCTCCGGACAGGTGAAAACGCCGTCCTGCGGGTCGCGCAACGGGTGACCGTGCCGGCTGACCCAGCGGGTCTGACGCCCAGGCACGCCGACGATGAGGGCATAATCGGGCACATCGTGAGTGACGACCGAGCCGGCGGCGATCAGGCAGTAGCGACCCAGCGTGACCCCGCTAACGATGGTGGCATTGGCCCCGACGGTTGCGCCCCGGCGGATCAGGGTTTTCTCATACAACCCGCGCCGGACCACCTGGGAGCGCGGATTCGAGACATTGGTCAATACGCAGGACGGACCGAGAAACACGTCGTCCTCGATTTCCACGCCGGAATAGACGGCGACATTGTTCTGGATCTTGACGTTGCTGCCGATGTGCACGCCCGGGGCGATCATGACGTTCTGACCGAGGATGCAGGCGCGGCCGATCACCGTGTTTTCGCCGATATGCACGAAATGCCAGATCTTGGATCCGGCGCCGATTGCGCACGGTTGGTCGGCGATGGCGGTCGGATGGATGTAGTAGGCCGGATTCATGGGTCACGCCCGCCTCAAATTGTGGGCACGGTCTGGATCTGGCCCCCATTTTCCATTGACCGGCGGCAGGCTTCAAGCACGGCCATCACGCGCAGGCCGCTTTGACCGTCGGTTAACGGCGCCCGACGGTGAACGATGCTGTCGAGGAACGCCGCGCATTCGAGCCGGAGCGGTTCATCTGGCGAGAGGACCTCGGTGTGGATCGGACCCTTGAACATCTCGGGAATGCCCGAGGAGAAGTCCGCCCGCTGGTCGTACAACGTAAGTTTCTGCTCCAGCGGCAGCGCATCGTCGAACACCGCGACACCGCGGTCGCCGACCACCACCAGCCGCTGCTCCTTGGTCGGGTGGAGCCAGCCGGCAAAGACGTGCGCATCCACTCCGCCCGCGAAGCGCAGCAGGGCGATGGCGAAATCGGCGCGCGGCGTCCCAAGCGAGTAAGAGGCGAAGCAGATGACTTCTCCCGGCAGACGCCCCGTAACGCGCAACATGAGCGCAAAATCGTGTGGCGCGACATTCCACAGCGCATCCTCTTCCGTGCGTACCCGACCGAAGTTGAGCCGGCGCGAGTGCAGCAGGCACAGCCGGCCCAACCGGCCGGATTCGATCCACCTCCGAAGCACGGCCGTGGCCGGGTGATATTCGAGAACGTGGCCAACCATCAGGATGCGTTGTTTGCGCGCGGCAAGATTCGCCAGGTGGCGGGCATCGTCCAGCGACAGTGCCATCGGCTTTTCCACAAAAAGATCCTTGCCGGCTGCGAGCGCCTGCAGCCCGAGTTCGCAGTGGGTGATTGCCGGTGTCGCGAGCACGATGGCATCGATGTCGGTGCGACGGATCACGCTCGGAATGTCATCGGTGGTTTCAACCCCCGGAGCCAACTGGACAGCCCCCCGCCGGCCGGCCGGCGCCGGATCGGCCACCACGCCCAAGGCGCCCAATGCATGGAAAACCCGCACAAGGTTGCGGCCCCAGTAGCCGCAGCCCACGACGGCGACACGCGGAGTCGATGACGCATTCATCGGGGACGGGGCAACCATGCCCGCCCTGCGTTGGCAGTCGGTGCATCTGGGAGGCTGCCCCCGCAGGAACGAACGGTGCAGCCGGGTCCCACGATGGGGATTTTCATGTCAGGTAAGACAAGCGAGAACAGCAATGGAAACGAGCTTAAACTAGTTGTGGTGGGCGCATCTCCCGATTGACGGTAAAGTAGGTTAGGAAGCCTGCGCTATCGGTGATGAACGAGAGGTCGCGTTTCGTAGCGCAGGCTTCAGCCTGCAACCGATGCAGCCAGGGATGGCTGCGCTACGTTCGGAATCACCGTCAATCGGCAGATACGCCTGGTTGTGGTTGCCTCAGCCGAGTCGATGGGGATTAATCGAAGCTCCGTGCAACCGGCCCTGAGTATTATTATCGTGGCTTACAAGTCGCGCGACGAGATCGGGCCGTGCCTCGGTTCGCTGCCGCGGGAGCTGGACGGCCGGGCCGTCGAGATCGTGGTCGTGGACAACTCGCCGGGCGATGGCGCCGGCGAGATTGTGCAACGGGATTACTCCTGGGTGCGGCAGGTCGCGGCGCCGGAGAATATTGGTTTCGGTCGGGCCAACAATCTGGGCTTCCGGCAGACGTCGGGCGAGTGCGTGCTGTTTCTAAATCCCGACACGGTCAGCAATGCAACGGCGCTGGGCCATTGCGTGCGGCGGTTGCAGGCCGAACCCGAGATCGGTCTGATTTCTCCAAAGCTGGTGCTGGCCGATGGCTCCATGGATCTGGCCTGCCGGCGCTCAATCCCGACGCTTTGGGATGGTTTCTGCCGCGCGACCGGCCTGGCAGCGGTATTCCCCAAGACGAAACTTTTCGCTGGCTACAACCTGACCTATCTGCCGACTGACGGAACGGGTGAGGTCGGGGCAATTAACGGTGCGTTTATGATGGCGCGGCGGGAGGTGCTGGAGCAGGTTGCCGGGCGTGGCATGGGCCCCGTGCCCATGTCCCAAACCACGGGCGAGACGCCCGTGCCACCCGAGTCAACCGTGCCATTGTCGGACCATCCATCCGTGTTCGACGAGGCGTTCTTCATGTACGGCGACGATCTCGACCTCTGCATTCGCGTTGCCCGCGCCGGTTATCGCATCGTGTACGACGGGCGCGTCCAGATCACCCACCTCAAGGGCGTGAGCGTGGGAAAGGACTATGACCGCATGGCCCGGGCGATTTTCGATGCCAATCGGGACGTCTATCTCAAGCATTTTAACCCCCGCGATTCTCGCCTCGTCGTTTGGAAATACCGGTTGGCGTTCGGCGCCTGGAAGCTGTTCGCCCGGCTGCGGGCGCGAATTTCCGGTTATCGCCAGGTGAAACCAATCTGACGAGAGCGGCTGCTTTCTGTGGCGGAACCGGAAGGGGATTTGTCGTCTATTAAATGACAAATCCCGAACGGCGGCGCCGACATATTTCCCAGCATGGCTGATTCCGCAACCACACCCGAACCATTTCACAGAAGGTAACGGAGGAAACGGTGAACCCGAACGAAGGAGGAATAATCCCTCTTCGTTCCCTCCTTTTTCTCCTTTGAAAAGTCAGGAGTTTGAATACGTCGCGCGCCGCGAGTTGCCCTTTTTACTTCTTGTCGGGCGGAACCCGAAAAAACGACAGATGCCGTTGGTCCAACCAGCGAAGTCGCCCAGCGATGACCGGTGAAGCTGGGTCCAGGGAATAGATTGAGAAACGCGCTGCCTGGTTGGCAGCGTTCAAATCTCGCGTCCGGAGGTAGGTTGCGACCCAGAGGTTCTTCCCCTTCGCCATGATGGCCGCGTTGTCTTCCGGCTTAAAATCACTCCAGACCACGCCGGCCAACAGAAGCCAGCCCACGGCAAAACCGAGACGGCATCTATTCCCTCGTGAGATGATCCAGCCCTCGGCTGCCAGAGCAAGGCCACAGACTGCGGGCATCAGGAGGGTGACGTACCGCCACATGAACGCGGCTTGCAGGGTCACCTGCAGGCGCCCAAACGCGGTCAATGCCGCGTACAGCAACGAGGTTCCGGTCAGGATCCAAACCGCGCGCGCTCGCGGATCCGCGTTGCGCCGCCAGATCGTGATTGCTGCGGCGAAAAACGCGGTCACCACGAGGCCGAAGAGAATGAATCCGACGATGGTGGACGGTCCTGAAATCGCCCGCCATCCGATCAGACTGGTAAACATCAGGGCGCAAAACCGTGGGTAATCCCACCAGTTCGGCACTGGAAACTGCCAGGGCGTGCCCCGGTCCCAATGATACCCGTGGGCAAAAGCGACCACTGCCAGGCCGAGCATGACCAGGATCAATGTGATCTGGCGGCGATCGACCGGTCTCTCGCCATTCGCTGGTCGCAGGAACAGCACCAACGCCAGGCCGATCGTGACTGGCGCGCCGCAGGAGCCATAGCCGGTAAATAGGGTGAGGGTGCCGAATAGACCGACCCCAATGACCCGAATCACCGGGCTGGTCGGGCCCCAGGCATACGCCAGCAGAAAGGTGAACAACAGAGGGAAAATCGAATGGGCGAGGTTTGGGGTGAAGATCATCGTCTCCCAGTGAATCGGACCCAGCAGGAGCAGGGGATACGCGGCGTCGCTCCAGGATAGGTATCCGCGCAACCGTGCCGCCAGGGCGATAGCCGCAATGGTGGCGAGAGAAAGCACGACGACCGCCGCCCACGCCTCCGCGCGCACGTCCCAGGCGGTGGCGTTGAAAATGCACCAATCGACCAGTCCCCCTAAACCCTGGCGGTGTGGCCCGTGCTGCCAGAAAAAACAGCTCCACGGCCCCCGGCCGTCGAACAGCGGCTGCAGGAAGTCCCATTCGTCCTCGCAAAGGACATTGACCGCGTTGGTCTGCACGAATCCCGCTAGCCGGATCAGGCATAGCACGAAGGTCCCGATCACAAAAGACACGCCGATCAGCCGGCCACGCCTGCCATCCGGAGCCGGTGCTCCTTCACCGAGGGGTTCGGTCATGGCGAAAATCAGTCGAACCGCGGCCAGGGTGGCGAGCCTGAAACAGCGACCAAATGCACCGGCCGCTCGACACTCACGCCCCCGGATCACGCCAGCGCACGAGGGTTAGCAGCAGGATCTGCAGATCGAGCCAAGGGGACCAGTTCTCGATGTAATAAATATCGTGCTGGATGCGCCGCTCCAACGAACTGCCTCCGCGCAGGCCGTTGACCTGCGCCCAGCCGGTCATGCCCGGCTTGACGAGGTGTCGCGGGAGATAATGCGGGATCGCGCCGGCCAGCTGGTCGACATGATGGGGGCGCTCGGGGCGCGGCCCGATCAGGCTCATCTCGCCGCGGAGCACGTTCCAGAATTGCGGCAGCTCGTCGAGATTCCAGCGGCGCATGAAACCGCCGATCCGCAGCAACCGCGGATCGTCGGCCTGAGTGCTCACTTGTTCATCGTCCCGTCCGGCCGCGTCGGGCGTCATGCTGCGCAGCTTGTAAAGCGTGAAGGCCCGGTGGCCGGCGCCCACCCGGGACTGGCGGAAGAAGATCGGACCACCGGGTGATTCGCGCTTGATGAGCACGGCGAACAGCGCCACGACCGGCGCGGACAGCGCGAGCCCGATCACCGAGCCTATGAGATCCGTGCCCCGCTTGAGAGCCCGGTTGAAGAGTTTGTTGAGGGCGAGATCCTCGACGCCGAGCACCGGCACCCGGCCGAACGTCTGCAGCCGCAGACCGGAGACGAAGATCTGAAACACCGAGGGGATGATCTTGAGCTCGACATAGGAGCGTTCGCAAAGCTCCACGAGCCGCGCGAGATCGGCGCGCGGCAAGTCGAGGCGGACGGCAATGAGCACATCGATTTCGTGGCGCTCCAACAAGGCCGGCAATTCGGCGAGACCGCCGAGCCGTGGCAAAGCACTGGAGAAGGGAGGACGGCTCTGTTCCCCGGCCGGCAACTCGATCATTCCGACGAGGCGAAACGGATGCGCGGCGGTCTGTTGAATGTCAGCCACCAGCGCCTGCGCCTCGGTGGTCCAACCCAGGAGGGCGACCCGCTGCTGGATGCGGTTGCGCAGTCTTGAGGAAACCAGCAACGCGTAGAAAAGGTTGCGCCACGCATAGAGCAACACCAGCACGCCCGCGCAGGCAAACACCACAAAAAGGCGCGAGATGGGCGGGCTGAACTTCAGCACGAGCGAAACGCCCAGATAGGCGAACAGCCAGAACGCCGTGCCCTTGAGGATGATGTTCAACGCCTGATAGCGACGCAGCAGCAATCGTTCGTCGTAGAGATTGAGGTGCGCAAACGCGCCCACGAGAAAGGCCGTGCCGAGGAACAAGAGCGGCAGGTAATCGCGCAGACGCGCACCCGCTACCTCGATGAACACTGAACCCAATGCCGTATGGTAGCGCAGGCCATAGCCGATCAACAAACCCGCGAACACGCACAGGGTGTCGCCGGCGAGGAGCAACAGCGGCAGCGTGCGGTGCCGAAGGTCCTGCGAAGCGGGGGCGTTCATGGGTTTGATGCGCGGTTAGTTCGCCGACTCCGATGCCGGCCGACCTCTCGGGCGACCGCGGCGCCGGATGGCGCGAAATTCAGCCTTGGATGTAGCTGCGAGCGCCAGCGAGCGGAGGTCGGCTCCCAAATCCACCCGCTGGCGCTCGTGGCTACGAAATCGGTGTGGGATGATTGCATGACAGCATCTGAGTGAACCGACTAGGGGCGTGCGCCTTCGGGGGCGATCTCGTTCACGGTTTCGAGTAGCAGACGGTCCGGGAGGTAACCTTTTGGCGGGAAAAGAAACGAAGCGTATTTTTCCACCACCAGGTTCTCAGGATAAATATACAGGTCACGCAAAGGGAATCCGTCCTGGTTGCGGGCCAGGACGCTGTAGCCGGGACGTTCGTTCTGTCCGAACCGCACCAAAGCTGTTTCCCCGGCGGTCGGGTCCGTCAACAGCCGAATGAACGAATTCTGATGCCCGCCGATCCTCCGGTGAAGCGCGGCGGCGAAGGTGGGTGACTCCCCGGCGCGCGCCGCGGGGATGGTGTTGTCGCGCCACGCAATGTAGAGCTGCTCCCATGGCTCAGGAGCGCGGGGCGGTGCCGGCGCATAGGCGCGACGTTCAATTGGGTCCAAATATTGAAAGAAGCGGCGTTGTTCGGGCGAGCTGTCGCGAATGAGCGGGGCGATGTCGGCTGAGCGGTCTACCCACCAGCTGGCCAGGGCAGCAACATATCTGATCCGGGCCTGTTCTGTGGCCGACAGCGTATCCTCTTGTAGCCAGCGGCCGGCTAGACGCTGCAGAGCGGCCGCAATCCGGCCGCGCAAGGCCGAGAGTGGCGGCAGGTCCCAGCGTGGTGAACCGATGGCATGCGGATCATTCGCCCACTCCAAGGCAAATGCTACTGCCGCCGCGTCGTCATCGCGGCCGACCAAACTCAAACCGAGGCCCAGATAGACGCCGCCCCGGTACGGCGAAAGCCGGGCGGACGCGCGGAAGTGTCGGCCTGCTTCAACCGGCTGTTGCGCGAGCAGCAACCAGCCGAGATTGAAATGTCCGTAGTCTTGATCCGGATCAATCCGCAGCGTCCGGCGCAAAAACTCGCAGCAACGATCGTGGGCGCGGGTCTGGTCCGTCTCGTTGCCCGCCTGAAGGAACTGGGCGCCATAGAATGCCGCCAGCTGAGTCGGGTAAAACGGCTCTTGCGGGGCCACCGCGGCCGCCCGCTCCGCGCCGGCGACGAACGCAGCGGTGTCGCCGGACTCGCGGGCGTCGGTGGCCTCGGAAAACAGTTGTCGGGCGCGCAAATCCCACGCGGTGGGCCACGCCATGGCCGCCAGACCGGCCAGCAGCAGGCCGCCCGCCAGGCGCGCGGGCACCGCCGAAACGGTGGTACGGGTGCTGCTGACAGCGGGGTCAATCAATGAGATCCGCAGCATGACCAGCAACGCGGCGACCGTGAAAATGAACCAGGGAACGTCGAGTTGGTAATCGAAAAGAGACATCACGGCATAGCCAGCGAAGGCGATCAGCACGGCCTGGGCGCGCAGATGTGACGCAGCAAGAGAATGTAGGGCGGGGTCGCCTGACCCCGCCCTACAAAACTGCGCATTCCTGGTCAGCTTGAAGACCCCGATCAGCAGCAGGATCAGCGCGGCGATTCCAGGCAGGCCGAGCTCCGCCCAATATTGCGCCGGCGCGTTGTGCAGTTGGAGGACATTGTCGGTCCCTCCCGATAACTGGGCCCGGTAGTGCGGGTAGATCCTGGGAATTGCGCCTGGGCCGTAGCCGACGAGAGGTCGCTCGCAACCCATGAGCCAGCCGGCCCGCAACATGGCGGCGTGCTGGCGATTGCTTTCGATCGCCGCGTTGTTCCATTGCCGGTGGAGAACCAGGTCGCGCAAACGGGGATCGAGGGCCACGGCAAGCGTTGCCGCCGCCAATGCGCCCGCCGCGAGCACGAGGCGCCGACGGCGAGTGAACGGGGAGCGTGCGAGCCAGATCGTCACGACGCAGGCGAGCAGGGTGATCACCGCCACGACACCCCCCCGGCTGGAGGAAGTCGTGACTAGCCCCAAGGCGAGCGCGGCAGCAAACAGCCGCGGTCCGCGCCACCGCCGGGGTCCGGCAATTCCGAGCGCTGCCAGCCAGGGTGCGCTCAACACCGCCGCCCCGGCGGTGTAGAGCGAATGACCAAACGGCTCCTCATTGCGGATGCGAAGCGCCGCGGCCAGGGTTGCGCCGGCGGACCAGGACGGCAGAACCCGGGCGAACAGCCAGAGGCCGAAGCTCACCGCCACGAACAGCATCATCGATGCTCCGACCACCTCCGCAAAAAACGCGGTCCGTCGGGTGCGCTTCAGGGCGTCGTGCTCGATCCAGTCCAGGCAAAGATAGGCCACGCTCACGCCGGCGACGGGAAGCAACGCCAAGTTGAGGCTTTGCGGCCGAAAAGGACTGAGCAAGGCGGCGATGAGGTTGGCGGCCACCAACAGCACGAGACCACTGTCCAACCACCCGCCGAAGCATGCGAGGCGCGCCCGGCAAAGCAACCGCCCGGCCAGGGTGGCGATCGGGGCGATCAGCAGCACCTGCCAGTAGAAAAACCACGGCCATTGGTAGAACCGGGTGGCGGCGTCGGTGCTCAGCGACAGGGCGGTAAACACAACGAAGGCCGGTCCGCCGAGAAAAGCGGGGATCTTCGTGGGCAGCGAGCCGGGGCGGGCCGTGATCATGCAGCATCCGGATCACAATCGCCCAGCGGCCGGGCCGCAAGACCAAGCGGGACGGGGATTTCGATTGGTCCTGGCAATGGTGGGGCGCCTTGTCCCGAGGGCGGCATCATGCAAGAAACCCCGCCATCACTCGTAAACATCACGCCATCATGTGACCGATGTAGGAGCCTGCTTGCAGGNNGGCTCCTACATTTTGCATCGTTTTGGCTAAGGCGCATGCGGCGTCTTGAGGACAAGCCGCCCCGCCTTTATGGGTCGCGGTCAGAGGCCAACCAAAATCGCCCAGTTGGCGGCGCCGACATGCAGGCTGCTCTGTGGTCTTGACGCTGCGGGGCACCGGCGGACATGGTGCCGCGATGCAGGAAGGCAGACCCGCATCGGGGAAAGGATGGTTGATCAAGGCCGGCGTGCTCGGCGTCGTCGTGCTCGGTGCGGGCGTCCTGGCGCTGCGGGGCGTGAATTTCCGGGCGCTGATTGACCAGATGATCGTCATCATCCGCGACGCCGGTCCGTGGATCTTCTTTGGCGGGATGGCGGTGCTGCCGGTGATCGGGGCGCCGCTGATGGCGTTTACCATGACGGCGGGAACAGCCTTCGCCAGCCAGATGACGATGGGTGGGGTGCTCGCGGCCACCCTCGCGGCGGTCGCCTTTAACCTGGCATTGACCTACTGGCTGGCCCGCCGGGCCGTCCGGCCGTTGTTGGAGAAACTGCTCAAGCGCTTTGGCTATGCGGTGCCGCGCGTCACCGCCGATAATGCGCTGTCGATCGCATTGCTCGTGCGATTGACGCCGGGACCGCCTTTCTTCCTGCAAAGCTACATTCTCGGCCTCGCGGAAGTTCCGTTCCGGCTCTACATGATCGTCTCCTGGCTCTGCGTGTTGCCGTGGGCGGTGGGCGCAGTGGTGCTCGGCCGTGGTCTATTTGACGGCAATTTCAAGGTCGTTGCGATGGGACTTGGCGTGATCATCGCGGCGGTGGCCGCGGTGCACCTGGTCCGGCGGAAGCTGGCGAAACGTGAAGGCTGAATTCGAGTTGAGCGGCGACGCCGGGCGGGTGGAATCGGTCAGCGAATTCACGCGCCGGGTGAAGACGGTGCTTGAGTCGGGCGTGCAGCCCGGCTGGGTGCGGGGCGAAGTGTCGAATCTCCGGGCGCAGGCGAGTGGGCACGTCTATTTCTCGTTGAAGGATTCCGGGGCGCAGCTGGCGTGTGTGCTGTTCCGGGGCGACGCCCTGCGGCAATCGGTGGTGCTGCGCGACGGCCTCCAGGTGCTGGCGTACGGCGAGATCAGCATCTATGAGCAGCGGGGGCAGTATCAACTGATCGTACGTCAGTTGGTGGAAGACGGACAGGGTCGTCTGCAGCAGGAGTTTGAACGGCTGAAACAGCGCCTGGCGGACGAAGGCCTGTTCGACGCCGCGCGCAAGACCGCGATCCCCTCCATGCCGGATGTCATCGGTTTCATCACTTCGCCGACGGGAGCGGCGGTGCAGGATTTCATCCGCATCCTGCTTCGCCGCGGCTGGCGGGGCCGGCTGGTGGTTCTGCCGGCAAAGGTCCAAGGAGAGGGCGCTGCGGCGGACATGATCGAAATGTTGCGGCTGGCCGAGGCGTTGGGGGTGTTCGATCTCCTGGTCATCGGTCGGGGTGGCGGCAGCCTGGAGGATTTGTGGTCCTTCAATGAGGAACCGCTGGTGCGCGCGGTGGCCGCGTGCCCGGTGCCGATCATCTCTGCCGTGGGACACGAGATCGATTTTACGCTGTGCGACTTTGCCGCGGACGTCCGGGCGGAGACCCCCAGCGCCGCGGCGGAGTTGATTTCCAGCAGTTTTGTTTCGGGTGGCGAGCGGACGACGCGCGCCGCCGAATCCATTGACGACGTCATGACCGCGGCCTGCGAGCGCCGGGCGGAACGGCTGGACCATGCCCGCAGCCGGCTGCGCCTGTTGTCGCCGCGCGCTTTGGTGGAACAGAGCCAGCTGCGGCTTGATGACCTGGCGAACCGGGCGCTGGCGGCGACGCGGGCGGGACTGCAGCGCCAGCGGCAACGACTCACTGTGGTGGCGGGACGCTATCGCGGCTGCTCACCCGAACCGCGGATCGGCCTGGAGTCGCACCGATTGCTCGCGCTGTGGAAACGGCTGCAGGCCGCCAGCCCCGTTTCCGTGCTCCATCGGGGATTCGTGATCGTCCGGGATGAGCAGGGGCGGCCGATTCCTCGCCGGGCCGCGGTGGAGCGCGGCCAGCGGCTCACGAACGAGTTTGCCGACGGCAGCGTGCCGGTGCGGGCGGAGGGATTTGGCGGTGACGGCGCACCGCCCTCCAGTAAAATCGTTGCGTCTCCCTGATCCATTAGCCGCAGCTCTGCAAATTGTAGGAAGCGAGCTGGCTCGCGATCAGAGGCAAGAATCGCCTGCAAGCAGGCTTCCTACGATGATCACCTGATGGCATTATCGCCCACGAGCGAGGGCGGGGTGTTCGACGGTGGAGCCTGATCGCCCGCAAAAACGCCAAATCCCAAGTTCCAAATCTCAAGGAAGCGCAAAATCCGAAACTCCAAACCCCAAGGAAACCTGCGCGCGTTGCAGGGGACATCTGGGAAGCTTCGCCTGCAAACAGGCTGCTACTAACTTATGCAGGATGCCCTGGAACTTGGAACTTGTGCCTTGGAACTTGCGACTCGGGATTTGGAACCTCCGCGGTGCGGCTACACGTCAGGGAATTTCACCCATTTCGCGCCGCGCCGGGCGCTTTTTACCGCAGTCTCGATGAACGCCATCCCGATCACGCCGTCGTCGATGGTCGGAAAGTCGAGCGCCGGCGGAAGCGGCCTGCCCTCAACCTCCGCGGCGATGGCGGCGGCCGCGCCCAGGTAAACGTTGGCGAATGCCTCGATGAACGCCTCCGGGTGGCCGAAGGGCGTGCGGGTGTTCGCCCGGGCGGCGGGCGAGAGGTAGGTGTTACCCCGGCGGCGGATTTCGCGCGGCAGGTCGACCGCCTTCACGATCAGCTCGTTCGGCTGCTCCTGATACCACTCGAGCGAAGCCTTCGTGCCGTAGACGCGGATGTTCAGGTTGTTCTCGTCGCCGTTGGAGACCTGCGAAGCATAGAGGATGCCCTTCGCGCCGCCCTTGTAGCGGACCAGGCAGTTGCCGTCATCGTCAAGCGGCCGGCCGGGGATGAAGGTCGAAAGCTCGGCCAGGAGCTCGTCGATCTCGAGCCCGGTGATATAGCGGCCAAGGTTTTCGGCATGCGTGCCGATGTCGCCCATGCAGTTGGAGGCGCCGGCGATGCGGGGATCCATCCGCCAGTTGGAGATCGTGCCGTCCGCCTTGTCCTCCAGCGCGGTGATCGCGTAACCCTGCGGGTATTCGGTCACAACCTTGAGGATCCGGCCGAGCCGGCCGGATCCCACCAGCGCGCGCGCCTCCTTCACCATCGGGTAACCGGTATAGTTGTGGGTCAGCGCGAACACCTTGCCGCTCCGCCGGACAAGGGTGCGCAATTGCTTCGCCTGCGCCAGATTGTACGCGAGCGGCTTGTCGCAGATCACGTTGAAGCCGGCCTGGAGGAAGGTCCGGGCGACGGCAAAATGGGTATCGTTGCGAGTGACGATGCTGACGAAGTCGACCCGCCGGCCGGGCGGCAAGGCGGCCTCGGAGCGGGCCATTTCCTGATAGGAGCCATAGACCCGGGCCGGGTCGAGCCAGAGGTCGGCGCCGGAGGCCCGGGATTTTTCCGGGTCGGAGGAGAAGCAGCCGGCGACGAGCTCGATTTGGCCGTCCAGCGCCGCCGCCATGCGGTGTACGGCGCCGATGAACGCGCCGCGCCCGCCGCCAATCATGCCCATCCGCAGTCTGCGTTTCAGCTTCACGAGATTCAGGGGACCAGAATTTGGGTGGGCGGGAACGGTTTTGCCGGTGCGACCGCCCGGGCTCTTGTCGTTGCGCTCAGCATTTCACCGGCCGGCCGGCGCGGGCGGAGGCGTAGGCGGCATCAATGATGCGCATCAGGGTCAGCGCCTGATCGGGGGTATTGAGCGGCGGCGCACGGCCCTCCAGCGCGTGGACAAAATTGGCCGCGGATCCTAGGCGGCCCATCGATTCGTCGGGCGGCGCCACGATGGTGCGGTTGACCGAGCGGCCGTTTTCCTGGACGTACAGCTCGCAGGTGTCGAGCGCGGTTTGATCGAGGCCGTCGCTCCCGAACCAACGTCGCACGAGGCCGCCCGCCTTCGTGCCCTGGAAGGTCACCGAGATCTCCTCGCGTTTCACCAGTTCGGCCCAGGAGACCTGCAGCGAGATCACCTGGCCGGTCTTCAACCGCACGAAGCCGTGACAGGCGCTTTCGACATCGGTCACTCCCCTGGCCACGTCGGGTATGCCCCATGGGCCCTTGAAGGACTTGTCCTGGATAAAATCGCGGAAGGTCTGCGCCAGCACCCAGTCGGGCTCGGGGTAACCCATGAAATAGAGCGCAAGGTCGAGCATGTGCAGCAAGTCGATCAGCGGCCCGCCGCCGGAGAGGGCCTTGGTGGTAAACCAGCCCCCGAACCCCGGGATGCCGGTGCGCCGGATCCATTTTGCCTGCGCCGAATTCACGCGGCCGACCTGCCCCCGGCGGATGTAGTCCATCATCGCGCACGCCTCGGGCCGGGCGCGATTGTTGAAATTGAACATCAGGGTCTTCTTCGCCTTGGCGGCGGCGGCGGCCATCGCGCGGACCTCGCGCGCGTTCAACCCCGGCGGCTTTTCGCAGAAGACGTGCCGGCCGGCCCGGAGCGCCTGCAGGACGACGGGCGCGTGGAATTTGTTGGGCACGATGACGGACACGGCGTCGAGCTCCGGACATTCCCGCAGCATCCGGCCGGCGTCGCCAAAGACCCGGACCACGCCCTCGCGGGCCGCGGCCTTCCGGGCGGCGTCCTCGTTGAGGTCCGCGAGCGCCACGATGTCCGCGCCGGCGGAGCGGAAACCCGCCGCATGGTACCGCAGCATGCCGCCCGCGCCAATAATGCCGATCTTGACACTCATGATGGGAAAACGGTTGCAGCCGGCTAGTGCTTCTTCTCGAACGCCGCATCGAAGGCGCGGGCGCTGGTGGTGAAATCGAGCCGGCGGACAAAGGCGGCCGCCTCCGTGGCCCCGTGGACCCGGTCCATGCGGATGTCCTCCCATTCGACGGAGAGCGGGCCGCGGTAGCCGACGTCGTTGAGCGCAACGATGATGTCCTCAAACCGGATGTCCCCCCGCCCGGGCGAGCGGAAATCCCAATACCGGCGCGGGTCGCCAAAGCCGACGTGGCCGCCAAACACGCCCACCGACCCGTCGCCGTGTCCCCACCACACGTCCTTCATGTGCACATGGTGTATCCGAGATCCAAATACGCGGATGAACTTCACGTAGTCCACGCCCTGGTAGCCCAGATGCGACGGATCGTAGTTGAACCCGAAACGGCGGTGTCCCTGGACCGCCGCGACCGCGTGTTCCGCCGAGGCGAGATCGAAGGCGATCTCCGTCGGATGCACTTCGAGGGCGAAGTTGACGTTGACCCGGTCGAAGGCGTCGAGAATCGGGCCGAAACGCCGGGCGAAATCCTGAAAGCCCTTTTCCCAGTAGTCCGGCGAGGTGGGCGGGAACGCGTAAAGGGCGTGCCAGATGCTGGAGCCGGTGAAACCGTTGACGATCGCCGGTGCGCCCGCGGCGTCGGGCCGTCCTGGCCGGAGATCGAAGAAACGCCGGGCGGCCTGCCCGGTGCGGATCATCTTTTTCGCCGCCCGGCGACGCACTCCCTCCGGCTCGCCGTCGCCCCAGACATCGGGCGGAAGGACGGATCGGTGGCGTTCGTCAATCCGATCGCAGACCGCCTGACCGGTCAGGTGATTGGAGATCGCGTGGCAGGTGAGCCCGTGGTCGGCGAGCAACTGCCATTTCTCCCGGCAGTAGCGCTTCGACGCCGCCGCCTGATCGACGTCGAAATGGTCGCCCCAACAGGCGAGTTCAAGGCCGTCATAACCCATGCGCTTGGCCGCCGGAGCGAGTTCAGCAAGCGGCAGGTCGGCCCACTGGCCGGTGAAGAGCGTGATTGGACGCGGCATGAAAGGGCAGGCGTGGAGGATTGACAACCAACCCCGATAGCAGGTGACCTGTGCATTGCGACTTCGAATGTTCTTCCGGCACTGCCGCATGAAGGGATATCCGCCAGATCGGTGTTATGGTCACCGCACCTCTACACCATGAAAACACTTTCGGCATTGCTCTTAGGGTGCGGGCTTTCGCTCACCGGTTCCGCTTTTGGCCAGTTGGGGTCGATTGTTCCCGAATGGCAGTCGTTGACCATCGTGCAGACGTGCCGCCCCGTTTTCCCTTTCTCGCTCACCCAGGCGGGTGTGACCAGAGGCGAAACCCAGGTGGCGATCAACACGGACGCCACCGGAAAACTCATTGAATGGCTGGTGGTTGCATATTCCCATCCGGACCTTGCGCGCGAGGCGGTGGACTCCATCAAACAATGGAAGTTCGTTCCCGCCCGGCTGCGTGGTGAACCCGTCGGCACGACGATCGAGGTCTATTTTTATTTCGAGGCCAAGGGCGTGGTGATATCCACGACCATGATTGATTTCGTGGCGAGAGCCACGATTTTTGCCTCCAACCGCAACGCCTACGAACCCTGCTCGCTGCGGGACCTGGACCGGATTCCCACGCCGCTGACCACCATTGTACCGCAGTACCCGGTCGAATTGGCCGACAAGGGCGTGCGGGGCCAGGTCACGGTTGATTTTTACATTGATGAGACGGGAGTGGCCCGCCTGCCCTCCGTATCGTCGCATGACAATAGTGAACTGACGGCCTTGTCGATCGAGGCGTTGCGGCAATGGAAGTTCGAGCCTCCGACCCGCAATGGAAAGCCGGTCTTGGTCAGGGCGACCCAGGTGTTTAATTTTGGCTCGCACTAGCAGCGGGTCGGACTTCGTCCTCCGCGCTGCTAGTTAGGAATGGCTGCGCCATTTTGGGGAAGACCGATCGCGACCGGATTTTGCTGGATTTTCCGCCCGGCGCCAATCGAAGGCCCGCACAGAAGTTCAGCTCTTATGCTTTGGATCCGAAGAAAAGATGCCGTTCTGCACCAAACGGCGTCCGCTGTTTGTTTAGGAGCCTGGAGGGCGAAGCCCGACAGGCTCCTAAACGTTCGCTGTCTCACGCAGGAAGCCGGCCAATTCTTCGCGCAGACGCTGTCGCGCGCGGTATAGTCGGGTTTCCACCCCGCGCTCCGAGCAGCCGACAACGGCGCCGATTTCGCGGTAGGAAAGCCGTTCGTAATGATGGAGGATCAGCGTGCTTTTGAGATCGTGCGGCAGGCGATCGACTGCGGCCCGGACCGCCGCGCAGGCTTCATCGTGTTCCAACGCCACATCGGGTGCCGGGCATTCGGAAGGGACGGTCTCATAGGCGGTGGGATCCGGTCCATCGATCGGACCGTCGAGACTGACAGTGGGGTGGCGGCGGCGCCAGCGATAGTGGTTGTGGCAGAGATTGGAAAGCGTGGTGAACAGCCAGGCGGACAGGTTGGTGTCCGGTCGCAGGCGGTCCCGCTGCTGATGCAGCCGAACAAAGGTCTCGGCGACCAGGTCATGCGCATCGGCCTGATTCTGCAGGTACCGCCAGGCGAACGCCAGTAAGGGGCGCTGCCACCGGTCGATCAACTCGTCGAGCGCGCTATCACGCCCTCCCTGCAACGCCTGCAGCCCGGCTTGATCGCTGACGGGATCGGAGTTCACGGGGATGCCTGGGTGGCACCTCAGTTGATGGACGAATGGACTCCGGATTGGAGGACAGGGCCGAGCAGCCCGAGATAGCGTTCCCGTTGCTGAGCCGTCATCACCCGGGCGGCATCGGCAACCAAACGCTGGGTCGACGTGAGACATTCACGGTTAACCGCTCGACGTTGCTCAACGAAATGCGCGAATTCGAGGAAATCGATCTGCCCGGAGGTCGTCCGCTCATGTTCGAATGCATCATATTCCTCGCGCATCCGGGCCACCTGCGCCGCCAGCGCCAGCAAACGCGGGCTCGATTCCTCGTGGATGGTCTTGATCCGGGCAAATTGTTCGTCGGAAAGCTTCAGCTCGGTCTTCATCCATTGGAGCTGGCAGTCGAGACCATTAGCCCGGCATGGCTGCAGGGACATGAACCAACAGAAATGCGCCAACAGGCCCGCGGTCAGACCGAGAAGGACAATGAGAAGGGTGCGTTTCATGGCTGGTTGGAGGCGACCTTGATCGCTGACTTGCCCATGAGCGGATCGATCAATCGCAGATAGCTTTGGGCGATCTGCGCCCCGCGCTCCTCATGCAGGCGGGCCAGGCGGACCTCAGCGAGGAATAGGCCGAGCAGCATGCAAGCCGCGACAAACGTGATGGCGAATGACGGGCGGAGAAAGGCGGCTTCGACTCGGGCGAGAAGCCCGGTCCGTTCCGCCCGGTTGTCGATCACCGCAATGCGGCGCCAGACTTCCGTCGTCAGATGCAGCGGGGGTTCCGGAGAATCTTTCCACCGGTCGAGGAGGGAATCAAGGGGATCGGATGGGGGAGGCATGGTCGGCGTTTTGCTCCTTGCCGCAAAGGCTATCCAAGATCGCGGGCATAGGCAAGATTTGGGCGCGGGCGGGATTGGGAGATGATGGCGGTGGAAAGGATAACACCACTGGGGGGGAAAGCCCTTCAAATGACCCGCCGCGGGCTGGAGGAAAGCTTGGTCCTCTGTGGGGCGGCTATTCGGGATAGAGCCAATAGCGCCGGGCTTGTTGCTGATAAATCTGCGCGCGCTGGTGCCAAATGGCCAGGAACCCCTCGACGTTGACTCTGGCCCCATCGTGGTTGAGCGCATTCCACCAGTCATCCGAGCCCACCAGCTTCCGGAACAGGGAGACTTTTTCGGCGGAGGCCTTGGCGAAAGGATTCGTGCCGCTCCATTTACAGGACAACCGCATCATGTAGAAACTGAGATCGGTCGGCTGCCAGACGGCCCAGTTGGTCACTTCGACCTGGACTCCTGCGGCGGGCTTTTTGTTGGCGTCCAGCATGGTGGCCTTGCGGAAAGCGAGCCCGGGCAGCTTGAGCGCATCCAGTTCCTTCTGGAGCTGCTCGCTCGTCTTTCCCCGGAAGGCGATGAACGGATGAAGGCCCCCGCTGCCATGGGTGAAGCCGCCGATTTCGCAGCCGAGGCCGCTCATCGCATAACCGACGCAGGCCGGGAAATCCTGGATGAAGGGTGACGTGCCGACAAACTTGAGACCGGTGTCCGACCAGCGCATGGAGCGACGCCAGCCGCGCATGGGTACGACGACGAGGCGACCCTTCAGGCGCACCGCCTCCGGCACGGCGAGCAGGCCGGGAGCCGCGACAGCCAGGCGGGCGAGTTCACCGATGGTCAGCCCGTGGACGTAGGGGATGCGGAAGGCCCCGACATAGCTGAGCAGGTCGGCATCCATGGACGGTCCGTTGACAATGAGCCCGCCCAGCGGATTGGGGCGATCGAGAACGATGGCTTCCACGTTGTTCTCGAAGCAGCCCTCCAACGCGTAACGCATGGCGCTCACGTAGGTGTAACTGCGCACGCCGATGTCCTGGAGGTCGATCACGAGCGCATCAATTCCCTTGAGCATCGCCTTGGTTGGCTTGCGGATTTTGCCGTGGAGCGAATAGACCGGCAGACCGGTGCGTGGGTCGACACCATCGGGCAGAAGCTTGCCCGCTTCCTCCGTGCCGTAGAGGCCATGTTCCGGGGCAAAAAGCGCTACGAGTTTCACCCCGGGCGCGTGACGCAGAACGTCGATGGTGCTTTCACCCCGGCGGTTGACACCTGCGGCGTGCGTCAACAACCCGATGCGTTTGCCCCTGATGGCGGCAAAGCCTTCGCTTTCCAGCACGTCAATGCCGAGCATGACCGGAAAGATTCTCACCGGCTGCACCAGAGTCAGGCTGGGCGGAAGAACGATGACTGCCGCCGGGCGGTTTTCAGCCGCGACCTTGGCCGGCGGAGGGGTGCGTGGCGGAGCCGACGAACAGCCGGCGAGGCCGATCAGGAAGGAGAGGATGGCGCTGAGGGTGGCTGGGCCTCTCAGACGGATATTCGCTGCCATGGGCCGATTCACTTTGTCGGGAACCGACGAGGCGTCGAGCCGGAATCGGTCCGGGTTAGGAGTCTGTCGGGCTTCGCTCTCCACGCTCTCTCCTAAACAAATGGCGGACGCCATTTGCTGCGGAGGGGCGGCTTTTCTTCCGAATCTGAGGAGAAGCTTTGAACTTTGGTGTGGGCCTTGCGTCAGAAAGGCATGCCCGCCCGTTAGGTGACCGTGGACTGCGAGACCCCCGTGGGAGCAGTGTTGGGGTTGAAAAAACGCCGCCCAATCAAAACCGGAACCATTTGAGCAGCGTCGGGCGGAAAACCCAGAATGTCTTGATCCCTGCCAGTCCTCTGTCCAGCGCCAACTGGCAATCGAAGTACAGTCCTCCCCAAAATGGCGCCGCCATTTTATTCTAGCAGCACAGAGGACGAAGTCCGATGCGCTGCTAGAACGCAGCCTGGATGCTTCGGACGAGGAAGTCGGGTGCTTGGCGCCTCGCCTCATCGCCCTGATGGTCCGGCGGGGTGATCGCATGGAGCTGCCAGGCCTCGGGCGGAAGCCCTTCCCCGAGTTTTCCCGCGAACACTTGGACCTGTTTGCCGAGCGCGAGAGCGCGCATGGCCACGGCGCCCGGCCCTTTGCCGGCAAGAGAGGTGGCATCGAAGGAGCCTTCCCCGGTGATCACGATGTCCGCATCCGCCATCCGCCTGTCCAGATCCAGCCAGGCCGAAACCAAGTCAAATCCGGGAACCAGCCGGGCGTTCGTGCCAGCCATCAAGCCGAAGGGCAGGCCTCCCGCGGCTCCGGTTCCCGGCGTTTCCGCCAGGCTTGACGGCCGGGCACAGTAGTCGCCTAGCAGGCGGGCGAGCCGGGCGATCACCGCTTCCAAGCGTGGCTGGTCTTCCCGGCGCAACCCTTTCTGAGAACCAAAGACGGCGGTGGCGCCGTCGGATCCGAGCAGTGGGTTGCTGACATCACAGGCGATGCAGATGGGCGGGATGGAGGAGAATACTTCGCCCTCGATTTGCGTGATTCGATCGCCGTGCATGGGCAAGGGAGGGCGGAACTTGGCGCCGTCAGAACCGCGGAATTCAAACCCAAGGGCGGAGAGTGCTCCCAGTCCGAGATCAATGGTCGCGCTGCCGCCGACGCCGAGCAGGATGCCGGCGCAGCCCAATTCCGCTGCTGCGCGGATGAGTTGACCGGTGCCGTAGGTGGTGGCCTGCCACGGATCGCGCTGTCTCGCGGGCAGGAGGCCGAGTCCGCTGGCAGCCGCCATTTCAATAATCGCAATCGGCCTGGCATCGCTGCCGGCGTCCTCGGGCCGCCGGAACCACGACCGGGCCGGTGCCGGTATCTGTGACGGCAGGACCAACCCGACGCCGGCGGTGACCAAGCCACCCCGCGACCCAGTCACCGGGAACGTCCTGCGCTGGCCGCGCACCGCTGTCGTGAGGATTTCAGCGAATCCCTCCCCGCCATCGGTCAATGGGCAGGAATCGATCTGCCAGCCTGGTTGGCGACCGCGCAGCGCCCGAACACCCAACTCACAGGCCTCGCGGGCGGTCAGCGACTCTTTGAACTTGTCAAACGCAAGAAGGACGCGCACCCGCCAAGAGTGCGCGTCCTCGGGAAGACTGAAAAGACTTAATCGGCGAACGGCGACGTGTGCCGTCCGGCCGCGTGGGAGGGAGAGGCTATTTCGTCGAGCATTCCTTCATCAGCTCGATCCAGTCGCCCGTGCGAACGCGGACTCGCGGGAAGGAAACGCACATCTTGTAAAGATCCTCGAATTCACCGGCAAAATCACGCGGCAGACGGTTGCGGCGAAGGTACCAGTCCTCGAAATCGCGGACGCTGGTGAGCGCCTTGATCTCGATCACATTCTTCATGGCGTCGGGCAGGAGATCGAGCAGATAAGTCTTCACCAGCTCCGCCCGTTCCGGATTGTCGCTCGTGACCTTCTCACATATCGCTTGAATGTGAGCTGGTTTGATGGTGCGGTACTTGGCCTGAAGGTAATTATTGATGCGTGAAACCGCGATGCCAGTCAGCTTGTGCAGCTGCACCTGGTTAATGTCGTTTTTCTGCATCACTGCATCCAGCAACCCTGGGAAGAGTTTTTTATTCATGTTGTAGGAAAGATAGCATAGTTGTGCGAATTTACCAGTTACATAATAGGTACGGGGAGGATTTTCTTGAGCACTAAAGCGATCTTTTTGTCTGCTGAAATTAACGGCGATCCCCGATAGTATCAAAACCGCCTTGTCGGATGTCTTGCTGTCGGGACGTAACTTTACTGAGACGACAGAACTGGGGGCCGGTTTCACGAATTTCGACAAAAGCGGCGAATTCGAGATACTTTCCCCGAGGCGACGGGTCATTTTTCCGGCGGCGAGGGGTCCGCTGCCGACTTTCGTAACGCGGAGCAGAGAAGGGGTTGCGCTGGCTGTCGTCGCCAGGTTCCTCCCGCGAATTCATTGTGCTCTGCCAACGGACGTTTTCGATTTGCCCAACGGTTGAGCGCAGCCAGACTCTTCTGGCCCGACTGTACCAGCGAAAGGATTGACGACATGGATTTCCGGAAGATGACGCACGAGACCTGGCGAGAAGGCTCGCTTATCTGTTTCCTTTCTATCGCTCCTAGGTGGGCCAGAGTCTTCGGTAATCATCGGTTTCCAGATGCCTATCAGAAAGTGTAATAATGAAGGTTGCCCTATACGTTGTGGTTGACCATAGCAGAAACCACTACAGGTAGTATGTCCTCCCAGGCTGAAGCAGCTTGAGCCGCTTAGCGGCGTGTCAGATTTGCCACCATCTTCCTCATACCCACTTTCTTCCCCATGGACAGCTCTGCCTTGCCCATTTCCCATCCCGTCAGCGGCCTGCAAGACTATATCGCGATCTCGCGTTACGCTCGTTATTCTCCTGATCTCCGGCGCCGCGAAACCTGGGCGGAAGCTGTCGCCCGGGTGCGCGACATGCATCTGGCTCATTATGCCGACACTTCTCTCGGCGATGCGGCGCTCACCGCGCTCGCGGCGGGGGACGTCACTCCGGAGGATCTCTCGCGGATCGGCCGGCTGGGGCGGCTCCACGAAGTCATCCGTTCCGCCTTTGGCGCGGCAGAGCGGCGCGAAGTCCTGCCTTCGATGCGCAGCCTGCAGTTCGGCGGCGAGGCGATCCTCAAGAAACATGCGCGCATCTACAATTGCGCGTTTACGTACATCGACCGGCTCGAAGCGTTTCGCGAGACCTTGTACCTTTTGCTCTGCGGCTGCGGCGTTGGTTTTTCGGTCCAGCGCGCGCACGTGGACAAGCTGCCGCCGCTCGCGCCGCTGTGTTTCAACGCTCCCGTAGCCACGTTTCTGGTCCCGGATACGATCGAGGGCTGGGCGGATGCGCTCCATCAGCTGATGCTCGCGGCGGTCGACGGCCGCCGCGTCATCTTCGACTACTCGGCCATCCGGCCGGCTGGCGCGCCCTTGCGCACGTCCGGCGGCAAGGCCCCGGGTCCGGAGCCGCTGTTCCATTCGCTGACGCGGATCGAGCATATCGTGCAGCGCGCCGCCGGCCGCCGCCTGCGCTCCATCGAGGCCTACGACATCCTGATGTGGGCGGCCAAAGCCGTGCTGTCGGGCGGGGTGCGCCGATCCGCGACGATCTGCCTGTTTTCCGCTGATGACGAGGAGATGGCCGCCGCCAAGACGGGCAACTGGTTTCAGGACCACCCCCAGCGGACGGCGAGCAACAATTCCGCGGTGATTGTCCGCGCCGAGGCGACCCGGGCGCAGTTCAACAAGCTGTTCGAGGCACAGAAGGCGTTCGGCGAGCCCGGTTTCTATTTTGTGGAAGATCCTGAGTACGGTGCAAATCCGTGCGTGGAGATCGGCCTGCATCCGCGGCTCAAACTCGATGCCGGCGCGATCGCCCGCCTCCGTGAACTTGGCTATGCCGGGGATCTGCGCGAAGGGGAGACGCTGACGGGGGTGCAATTCTGCAATCTGACGACGATTTCGGCGGCGGCGGCGGAAACGCCAGCGCGATTCTACGAGCTCTGCGCGCATGCCGCGATCATCGGCACGCTGCAGGCAGGCTACACCAGCTTCAGTTATCTCTCGCCGGTCTCGCGGGTGATCACCGAGCGCGAGGCGCTGCTCGGCGTGTCCCTCTGCGGCGTGCTGGACCGGCCCGACGTGATGCTCGATGCGGGAGTGTTGCGCACGGGAGCTGCTGTCGTGAAGGCGGTCAACGCTGTGGTGGCCCGCGCGCTGGGCATCAATCCTGCCGCCCGTACGACCTGTGTGAAGCCCGAGGGCACCGCGAGCCTCCTGCTGGGCACGAGCAGCGGACTGCATCCGCATCATGCGCTGCGCTATTTCCGCCGCGTCCAGACCAATGTCTACGACCCGATTTTCCAGCATTTCAAGCGGGCCAATCCGCACATGGTCGAATCGAGCGTGTACGATCCGAACGGCCGGACCGAGGTCATCACTTTCCCCGTGGAAGGGCCGGCTTTCGGCATTTATCGCGAGGATCTGTCCGCCGTGAAGCACCTGGAGTACGTCCGTCTCGTACAGCTGCATTGGGTGCAGGCGGGGCGCCGCCACGAGAAATTCTCCCCGGGCCTGCACCACAATGTTTCGTGTACGATCTCGGTGCGCGGCGACGAATGGTTGGCGGTGAGTGATTTCATCTGGGAGAACCGCCAGCATTTCACCGGTGTGGCGATGTTGCAGGACCAGGGGGACAAGGCTTATGCCCAGGCGCCCCGCGAAGCGGTGACCACGCTCGAAGATATTGCCAAGTGGAATTCCCTGACGTACGAGCCGGTTGACTACACGCTGCTGCGGGAAGAGGAGGACCTGACCGAGCTCAAGCAGGTCGTCGCGTGCGCCGGCGGCGCCTGCGAATTGCCCTAGCCCGCATATTTCATAGTCTTTGCCATCACCACGATCA
>PLOH01000149.1 GCA_003142955.1 Opitutia bacterium
TCGCAGTTCGCCGTGGCGGAGTCGGTATCGACGCGTGGCGCGAAAATCCAAGCGATTGTAGGAGGGCAAACGGTCGGCTTCAAGTGGACCGTAGTTAGTGACCGGAGCAACGGAACCGTCGCCTAAGTGCGTCAAGGAGTAGCTAACGTCGGTGGTCGGCCAGCCTGTATGATACTGCCACGAGCAGCTGAGTTGCCAGTTGGGCGCAGGAATATAGCTGACATCGGCATAGAAGGTCTGAGTTTGGTTGTGCTCGACCGGCACCCAGCGGTTGTCTACCAATTCCTCGGACCGCGCCAATGCGTAGCTGGCGGACCAACCGAAGCGGTTTCCATTTCGACTTTCCGCCACGAGTTCGATCCCGCGCGCGCGGCCTTTGGTCGGATCAATCTCCATCAGGTCCGACCGGGTTTCGGGAAGCACGAAGTACGGATCGGTGACATTGAGAAAGTACGGATGCAGTTGCGAACTCAGGCGTTCGTAGACTTCGGCTCGCAGATTGACGCCGTGTTTCAGACGATACTCGAGGCTTAGCACCCGCTGTTCGGCCCGCTCGGAAGGAAAGAACGAGGTCTGGCCGTCAGGCACTGCGAGGTCCTGCAGGCCCTGCGCCTGCTGGTAGAGTCCCCAGGCGGCGCGCACGGTCGTGCGCGGACCCAACGTGAGCGCGGCGTTAAGGCGCGGGCTCCAGCCAGAGTCGCCGGTGTAACTATGGCGCTCCCAGCGTATCCCGGGTTCGATGACCAGTGCCGTAACCGGTTGCAGGCGTAGGGCGAGGAAGGCGGCGGTGTATTCACCGTCGGGATTCAGCGTGATGTCCGTGTTGTCCGGCTCTCGCACCCAGTAGCCATTCTGAACCTCATACGGAGCGTACGCGCGCACGTAGTCGTAGTGCGCGTCGCCCGATTGCGCCTCGAATCCGCCACGAAGCAGAGCGTGGTCGGTCAGCGTATAGGTCCAGTCCTGGCGCAGGCTGGTGAGAGTCAGACTGCGATCGTCGTTCACCGTCACCGGATTGACCCCATCATATACGCCGTTGCCGTCGGCATGCCAGGTGAGGTGGGACAGGGAAAGGACGGTCTCGCCTGACAGATGGTCACCCAAAGATCCTTGCCAACGCCCCCAGACATATCCGCTGGTATAGGAACTGTTGTAGTTGAGCAGATCGGCGCGGTTCGACCCTTGCAAGGAGTCGTCGGCATACAAAACGTGCAGAGAGATGGTCTGGTCGGGAGTCAATTTGTATTCGAGCTTACCTGACAAGTCGTAGTACGTCGGGGACAAAGCGTTGGGGCTCCCAGCGAGGTCCTCCGCGAGATCGAGGTAGCCGCGCCGGGCCGCAACCATCCACTGGCCGTCGCCCTGGGCGAAGCTACCTTGATTGGTGGCGCGAACATTGGTCACGCTGAGGCCCAGCGTCGTGAGCGGTTGCTGCCCTGTGAAACTCTGGGTTTCCATCGAGAGTACGCCGGCCAGCCGGTCGCCGTAGTCGACGGTGAATCCGCCGGTCATCAGATCGACGCTCTGGATCGTCTGCAGATCGATGATCGAGAGGGCGCCGTCCCAGTCTTTCAAGTGGAAGGGCTCAATCAGATCAACGCCGTCGAGCCGAGAGAGCACTTGGCTATTGGGCGCGCCGCGCACCCAGAACGCGGCGGAGATATCGTCACCTGCGAGCCCCGGCAACCGGCTGATCGTGCGGTAAAGATCCTCGCCCAGCTGAGGAAGGGCCGCCAGTTCCTCACTCGTTAGGGTGACATTTGTGGTGCCTCGTTCGTTGGCAACGCCGAACTGGCTCGGTGTCACGATGAACTCTTTCAACGCGACAACCGGCCCGAGATCGGCGGCGTCCGCAGTCCCTTTGTCCGACAACGCCTCACCACCGCCCGCTCCCAGGACCGCGGAACCGCGGATTTCGGACGCTTTTTGCGACCACGAATCCCGTTTGACGACGAACTTGCCCGGCGCCTTCAGCGTCGCCGCAAAACCTGTGCCACGCAGGAGAAGTGCCAGCGCCGCGTCGGGCTCGAAGGAGCCGACGACCGACGTCGACTGCACCTTCTTCAAGTCGTCATAAGAAAACAGCACCTCCACGCCCGCCTGTTTGGCGAAGGCCAACAGAGCCGTGGCCGCCGGCTGGGCGGGCAATTCGAAATTCACTGGCGTCGCGCGCACGATTGCCGTCATCGCCAGACAGAGAGCGGCCAGAAGGGGTATCTTGATTGATCGCATCAACCTATTATGACAATCGAAACGACCAAACCCGCTATTCGCGCGAAAAGAATTTATCGTTCCGGTTTTCGGACTGCCACAATCCGCACGTCTCCGTCCTGCCCACGGAGCACCCGCACGGGCAGCACGCTTTCGACTGATTCCAGCATTCCGTCGAGATCATTGAGGCTAAAACGACCGCCCAGCCGCAATCCGGCTGCCGAAGGGTCGACCGTGATCTTCCTGGCGTGGTAAGTTGTGAAGCGCTCGATCGCCTCGCCGAGCGGCGTGTTGTCAAAGACGGTCTGCCCTTGCCGCCAGGCTACCGCATCCTGCGCCGCGCCATCGGGCAGCTGCCGCACCCTCACATGCCCGTTGCACATCACAGCCTGGCGGCCCGGCGCTAGCGCCTCATCCGTCGCCGCGGCGCCGGAAGCCCGCACATGCACGGTTCCTGCGAGCACGGTCACCTCTGTCTTTTCGCCCGAGGTCTCGCGCACATCGAACTCCGTGCCGGTCACGCGCACCACTCCCGCAGGCGTTTCCACGACAAACAGCCGCGAGGAGTCCTTTGACACGCTAAACCATGCTTCGCCGCGCGCGAGAATCACCCGCCGCTCGGCGCGGCGGAAACTTACTGCGAGCGAGGTTTGGGCATTAAGTTCCACACGGGAACCGTCTTCCAACACGACAGCCTGCGTCTCCGCGGTCTTGGTCGCAAGTTCGCGCGGCCGGCCGGTCAGCAATGCGACGAACGCAACGACTGCAGCCGCGGCTGCCAGCGCGCCCAAGACCATCTGCCAGCGCCGGCGCGCGCCAGCTAGTGGCTCCTCCGCCGAACCGAGCTGTGCATCGAGTTTGGCCGAAAGCTCACAATAAGACTCCAAGACCCGGCCATGCTCGGGGTCGGCCGCCAGCCACGCGTCAAGCGCTGCGCGATCGCCGTCGCTCAGGCCGCCGCCGTCGATGCGCGCCGCCCAAAGCGAAGCTTCCGCTTCAATGCGTTCCGTTGATGGGTCGTCTGCCATGGTTGTCATCGCCCGGCGGCGCAGTAGCCGGTTGACGCATTGTCCCTGCGGTCCGCCATGCCCTCCTCCCGCAACGCTGCACGTAAGAGCCGCAGGGCACGGGCGTGCTGTTTTTCAACGGTGCTGACGGCAATACCGAGCTGCAATCCTATCTCCTCGTGCGACAGCTGATCGCGCTTGCGCAGCAAAAGTACGGTTCGACAGCCCGCCGGCAGCTCCTCAATGGCCGCTTCGAGCCGCGCCCACTCCTGGCGGGCCATCACCACCCGCTCAACCCCCGGGCCGCCCGCCTCCGCGAATTCAATGATTTTCGCCCCGTCGCCAGCATCGACCGGCGCAAACTTTCGGCGTTTGATTTGATTCAACGCAAGCCGCCGCGCAGTGGTGAATAGGTAGGCCTTCGGCTGGTCGACAGACTCAACATCCGTCGATTTGTAGATGCGGACGTAGGCATCGTGCGCCAAATCCTCTGCATCGCCGGGGTCACCGAGCATCCGCGCGAGGTAACGCCGCAGCGGGATCACCGTCGCGCGGTAGAAGGAGGCAAAATTCGCTCGCCGCGATTCAGACATGGCAATACCAGGCTGCCGTGAAGACAATTGCTTGAGAAGGTCCGAGATACCCGAAACCCGACGTCAGTCCCGTTCGGATCCATCCCTTAGCCAATTCAAGCGGAGTCGGTTGTTTCGTGGTCCGGTCATCCTGCGTCCCCTCACAATCGTTTCGATCGAACAAAGCCGAATGATGCAGCCGGCGAGCAACACGATGAACGCTGCGGGCGAGACAGTTGGTCTTCATTTGGGGTGTCGAATGGAAGCCAGGTTCATCGTTCTGCTGCAAATCTGACCTATTGCCAGCCTCCATACTAAGAACAAGGTCAATCATCCTTCCTGACTTATGAGACAAGACACCGCAGGCTGCATCCTCCCTTCAGAGTTTCTTCTTCGGCAACTGCGAAACCGGCAATCCGCCGCACAGGCCGTCGCCAATGGTCAATAATGGCGTCAATACTTGGATGATGGATTTCGCCAGCCCACCTGGCGGCCCTTTTGAAACTCGACAGTTTAGTCGGCTTCGGTGCTTGAGCTGATCTCACCTTACGGGGATTCGAACCCCGAATGTTAT
>PLOH01000055.1 GCA_003142955.1 Opitutia bacterium
AGGCAGGGATCGTAGGCGCGGAAAGCCATCTCGACTTTGTTTAGCAGGCCCTCGGTCACGTGGCCGCCCTTGATCAGGCCTTTCGCGGCCTTCTCGACACTCATGGCAATGCGCGCGGCGTTGTTGCCGGTGGCCACGATCATGTTGGCCATCGTGATCATCCCGCGGGCGTCGGTTTTGTAGTGATGGAAGAGGGTGCCCCGGGGCGCCTCGACCACGCCCATGCCTTCGGATGGCACGGCGGTCGGAATGCGGCGCACATCCTGACTCGTGATTTCCGGATCGTTGATGAGTTGCTCAATGCGCTCGGCGGCCTGGATCATCTCGATCACGCGTGCCCAGTGGTTGGCCAGGGTGTGATGCACGGGTTTGCCGCCGAGGACCTTGAAGAACTCTTCATAGGCCGCCTGGGCCTTGGGCGTGGCCATGCCGTCGGCCGCGTTCAGGCGGGCCAACGGGGCGACGGAATAGATACTTGTGTCTGGACCCTCCACGAAGCCTTTCCAGCCGCGCTGCTTCAGATAGGTGAACTTCATGTAGCTCCAGGGCTCGACGTGCTCGGCCACGTAGTCGCGGTATTGCGACGGAGCGAACTTGCAAACTTCCTGGCCGTTGCAGTCCACGACGCGAATCTTCCCGTCGTAAAAGCTGACCTTGTTCTGCTCGTCCACCATCCCCATGTAGCAGGTCTTGTGGGTGAAGGTGTCCGATGTGATCATCTGCACGTAGTCCGGATTCCCCAGCACGATCTGCCGGAACACGGCAAGCGTCCACTCGGCGAACTCGATGCCATCCTTGGCGAGTTCCTTGAACTTCGGAAGGTCCTCCGCCTTGAGCGCCTTGCTCACGCCACCGGGCTGGCCGAGGACAGGATGAACGACCTTGCCGCCGAAATACGCGATCAGTTCGCGCAGCCGGCGCCGGGTGGCGATGACCTTCTTGCCGGCATCGAGGCCGACCTTGCCGATCACGCCGATGATGTTGCGCTGCTCCGGGGGCGCTTCCGGTCCGACGATGAAATCCGGCCCGCCCAGCACAAATACATGCAGCGCGTGATCCTCGAGCATGAACGTGTTGTAGACCAGTTCGCGGATTTTCCGGCCGGCTGAAGTGGGTTCGACCTGATAAAGGGCGTCGAGCGCCTTGGTCGAGGCCATGTGGTGCGCGGTGGGGCAGACGCCGCAGATGCGGCTCGTAATCTGCGGCATGTCTTCCGCGGGACGACCCAGGCTGAACACCTCGAAACCGCGGAGTTCCGGAACCTGCAGGTACGCGCGTTCAACGTCACCCTTGTCGTCGAGATAGATGTCGATCTTGCCGTGGCCTTCGAGCCGGGTGATCGGGTCGATCGTAACGTTGCGTTTGGCGGCCGCGTACGCCGCGTTGGCTCGCAGATTGCCGGCGTTGAAGGCTTGTTTCGTTGCGTCGTCCATGGGAGGAAAAGCGGAGAATCGGAAAGGCGGGAAAGCGAAAAACGGAGGGGTGGAAGGCAGAAGGCTGAAACGCTGAAAGCTGAAAGGCTGAAGGACTGAAGGACTGAAATCTGAAATTCGGAAGCCTAAGGCCAGAAGGCAGAAATCAGACGACCGATGTTAGCGACCAGTTGACGTTTGTCTTCCTTGGAACTTGTCACTTGGAACTTGGTACTCGGTTGGCAGACAGGTTCACCTTCCGCCGCAGCAGACTCTTGGCGAGGCCGTAGCGGTAGAACGTCCCGACGGGATCCGGGATGCCTTCGAGCACCTGGTTGATGCCCGCTTCGTCCTTCGCCTCAATGTTGGCGCAGAGCGACGAGAGAATCTTCGCGCCCTGATCGCGCACGCGGGAGGTGGGGCCGAAGCAGCCGGTGCACGGCATGTTGCCCTCGGTGCATTGCGCGCCGCAGCCGCTGCGGGTCGCCGGGCCCATGCAGACCACTCCCTGGGCGAGGAAGCATTTGGCGGGATCGAGCAGCTTCTGGTGGGTCCGCTTGAATTCGGTGAACGCGATATCGGATGGTTTGCTCGCCTTGCGGGAGCACTCTTCGCAGAGCGCGGTGTCGGGCGCCAGGACTGCGCCCTTCGGCGGGATCTGGCCACTCAACAACGCCGCGAACGCAGCCTTGGTCAGATTCGGGGTGGGCGGGCAACCTGGGATGTAGAAGTCCACGTCGACCACCTGATCCAACGAACGCACCACATTGCGCAGTTCCGGCAGGTGCGGGTGGCGACCGTTCTCCTCGAACTTGAGCTGCGGGCGGACCTTTGCCTCGTTCACGACCGTGGGCGCGTCCTCGTAGTTGAATTTCAGAATCTGCTCGCGCTCAAACTGGTTGGCCAGGCTGGGAATGCCCCCCAGGTGCGCACAGGAACCGTAGGCGATCAGATACTGGCTCTTCCGGCGCAAGAGACCGGCCATTTCCTCCTGCTCGGATGAGCGGATCGCGCCGTTGAGCAGCGTGGCGAAGATCGACTTGTCCGCCATGGCCTGGACGTCCTTGTACTTGAAGTCCATTGCCACCGGCCAGAGGACGATGTCCACCTTCTCGACGACGCCGAGGATATCCTCCGCGAGATCGACCACGGTCTCTTCGCAACCGCCGCAGGAGGCGCACCAATAGAAAGCGACTTTGGGTTTAGACATGGGCGACCTCCAGTGTTGGAAATTTGAATCTCGAAGCTCGAAATCCGAAACAAGCACCGAAATCCGCATCGCAGGACGGCCAGACGGCGCGCCGTGTGGATGCGGCCCGATTGCGAACTCGTAGAGCCGAAGATTCCGTTTTGCTCATTCGTATTTGCGTCATTGAGATTTGTTTCGGACTTCGAGTATTGCGCCGGGCTATTTGGCCGCTGCCACCGGCTCCTGGCTTTCGACCTCGCCCGCATCGCCGGTCCGCCGGGCAAGTTCGCTGACTTCCTGGTCCCAGGTGGCAAACGCCTGGGGCATCCCGAGCGGACCGAGCGCCTTGATCTGGGCGGTCATTTCGTTGACGACGGTCTTGACCCGCTCGCCCTCGGCGGCGGAAATCCACTCGAGCCGCACCCGCTGTTCGGCAATCCCGAGGTCCTTAAGGAGGCGTTTGAGCAGCTGAAAGCGGCGGAGCATCTTGTAGTTGCCCTCGACGTAGTGACAGTCGCCGGGGTGGCAGCCGCCGATGAGCACGCCATCGGCGCCTTGGCGGAAAGCGTCGAGGATGAACTGCGGGTCGACGCGGCCCGAGCACATCAGGCGGATCACCCGGGTAGTCGACGCGTATTTGAGGCGCGACACTCCGGCGAGATCGGCGGCGGTGTACGTGCACCAGTTGCAGAAAAAGGCTATGATCCGCGGAGTCCAAGCGGCGGGTGAGGGTGGGGTGAGTTCACTCATGTTTCGGATTTCGGGCTTCGGATTTAGTCAGCCAGCACGCCTTCGATTTCGCTGAACACTTCCTCATCTTCGAAGAGATTCTGCGCGATCGAGCCAGAGGGGCAGGAGCTGACACAAGTGCCGCAACCCTTGCACAGGGCCTCGTTGATGACCGCCTTCTTGGTCGCTTCGTCGAAGGTGATGGCGGTGTACGGACAGAGCGGGAGGCATGACTTGCAGCCGCAGCAATCCGGAAGGACGTACGCGGTATTCGGCTCCTGTTCGACATGGCCCTTGTCGATCAGGACCATCGCCTCGGCGGCCGCCGCGCCGGCCTGGGCGACGGTGTCCGGGATGTCGCGCGGGCCCTGGCAGCAGCCCGCGATGAAAATGCCGTCGGTGAACGTATTGACGGGGGCGAGCTTTGGGTGGCGCTCCAGGAAAAAACCCTCCGTGCCACAGCTCATGTTGAAGAGACGGCGGACGTCCTGGGCATCGGCCTGCGGCTCGAGACCGGTGGCCAGCACCACCATATCGACGGGAATGCGGCGCACAAATCCAGCCAACGTATCTTCGACCCGAATGACGAGCTTGCCTTCCTCCTCCGGGGTCATGCCCCAATCGGTGACTTCGCCGACGCGGCCCCGCACAAAGTGGACGCCTTCCTCGTTCAGCTTGTCGTAGAACTCCTCGTAGCCTTTGCCCGGGGCGCGGATGTCGATGTAGAAATTGTAGATCTCGGCTCCTGTGTGCTCCTTGAGCAGGTGGGCCAGCTTCATGGAGTACATGCAGCAGACGCGTGAGCACCAGCGGTTGGTCTTCTTGTCGCGGGAGCCGACGCAATGGATGATGCCGATGGCCTTGGGCTGACGGCCGTCGCGCAGGATGACCTCGCCCGAGGTCGGACCGGATGCGTTGACCAGACGCTCGACCTCCATCGCCGTGTACACATTCGGATAGACACCGTAGCCGTAGGGCAGCACCCGTTTGGCGTCGAAGGTCTGGAAACCGGTGGCGACGATGATCGTGCCGACCTTGATTTCGGTGAACTGCTCCTTCTGCTTGAAATCAATTGCCTTCCGGTCGCCGCAGGCTTCGACGCAGGTCTTCTTGCACTTGTCGGTCAGCACGCCGCGCTTGAAGTTCAGGCAGACGTCGGGATCGATGAGCACCACCTGGGGCGTCGCCTGCGGGAACGGAATGTAGACCGGCTTGCGCTTGCCCAGGCCTTCGTTGAATTCATCGGTGAACTTGGGCTCCTTGTAGATGCAATTGGCGACGCATTCCTGGCAGCCGGTGCACAGGTCTTCGTTGATGAAACGCGCCTTGCGCTTGACCATGACCGTGTAGTTGCCGACGTAGCCGTCCATCTTCACCACCTCGGAGTAGCTCCAGAGCGTGATGTTTTCATGGGCTCCGACCGAGGACATCTTTGGCGTAAGAATGCAGGCGGCGCAATCGAGCGTGGGAAACGTCTTGTCGAACTTGGCCATATGGCCGCCGATCGACGGTTCCCGTTCCACAAGGTAGACCTTCTTGCCGGCGTTGGCCAGGGTCAGCGCGGCATGGATACCGGCGATGCCTCCCCCGACCACCAAGACGTCGGGGTTGACCGGCACCTGCTTGACCTCGAGCGCCTTGTGATGCGCGACCCGCCGAATGGCGGCGCGCGCCAGCGCCTTCGCCTTGGCGGTGGCCTCCTTGCGGTCGGTGTGCACCCACGAGTCGTGCTCGCGGATGTTGACCATGTGGAAGAAGAACGGATTGAGCCCGCCAGCGGCGACCGCGGTGCGAAAGGTGTGCTCGTGGAGCAGGGGAGAGCACGAGGCAACGACCACGCGGTTGAGATCGAACTCCTTGATGTCCTTTTGGATCAGCTCCTGTCCCGGATCCGAACACATGTATTTGTAATCCCGAGACAACACGACGCCCGGGAGCTTCTCAACGTAGCTGGCAACCTCCGGACAATCCACCATGCTGGCGATGTTGTGCCCGCAGTGGCAGACGTAAAAACCGATCCGTATGTCTTGCTTAATGCTGACCATGGGAGTTGTCGCTTGCGGGGTTTAGACTTGAATTGTCAGGCGGGAACCGGCGTGGCGGCGGCCGGGAGTGGCGGACGCCACTTGAACGGCACGGCCGCCCGGTTCAGTCCGAGTTCCTTGTCGGACAAACCGAACGCCAAGCCCATCAACTGCGTGAAATAGACGGTCGGGACCAGAACGTCGCCGTACTGCGCCTTCAATTGGGAGTGGTAGCCGTCGAGGTTGAACTGGCAGAGCGGGCAGACGGTGGCGATGCAGTCGGCCCCCCGTTTCTTGGCTTCGTTGAGCAGAATGTAAACGAGGCGGATGCCCGCTTCGGGCAGCGTACCGGTCAGGCTGCCGCCACAACATTTGGTCTTCAGCGGATAGTGGACCAACGTGGCGCCCAGGGCTTCCATGAGCCGGTCCATGGTTGTCGGGTTGTATTGGTCGTCGAAGGTGGCGTAGGGGCGGACGATCTGGCAGCCGTAATACGTGGCAACCTTCAGGCCCTTGAGCGGTTTCTCGACCTTCTGTTTGATGGCCTCCAAACCAACGTCGTTAAGCAGGATGTCCAGCGGATGCCTCACCGGGGTGTCGCCGCTGTAATGCAATCCCACGGCGTTGAGGGCCCGGTCCATGGTCGCCTTCATCGCCGGATAATCGTGGAAGTAATGCTTCGCTTTATTCAGCACCAGATAACAGGCGGCGCACGGCGCCATGACCTGATTCAGACCGCTCTTTTCCGCCAGCGCCAGATTCCGGGCGGCGAGCACGCAGGCCTTGACTTCATCCACGGCCATGTAGGCGGTGGCCCCGCAGCAATTCCAGTCGTCGAGTTCCTGGAGCTCGACCCCGAGGTGCTTCATCACCGGGAGAAGCGATTCCTCATAAGCGCGACCGAGGCCTTTCAGCGAACAACCGGGAAAATAGGAGTATTTCATGCTCAAGATCCTTTCTGGTCATCGACGGCGTCCATCATGCGGGCGATGTCCCCGTGATGCTTGATCTTCTCCGTCACGAGCGAGAAGCGTCCGGTCTTGATCAGATCGATGCCGAGCCGCCAGTTGCCGAGCGCCGCCAGCCAGCTCGTCTTCATGAACAGCTTGATGACGAGGATCATCTCCGTGATCCGTCCGTTCTTCTTCACCATTTCACTGAAGTCGTAAGCGAGGATGGGTATCGGAAAACGTTTCGGAAAGATGCCCTCGAGGATGGCCCGTTGCTTGAGTTCATACATGATGTCCGTGATTCTGATCTCCTGCGGACATTCCACCGTGCAGGCATAACACGAGGCGCACAGCCAGATGGTGCGGCTCCGCAGCACCTCGTTCTTGAAGTCGGCCCGGGTCAAGGCCATGACCTGGCGCGGGGTGTGGTCCATATAGATGCTCAACGGACAGACACCGGAGCAGGTGCCGCATTGGATGCAGCTCTGGAGCTGTTCACACCCCGGCACGCTCATGATCTCGCGGCCAAAACCTCGCACCCGGTCGGCTTCATATTTGATCGTCGGCCGCATCTTCATGATCGGAACGCTCTCCTCGCCGGGCCTTTGCACATTTGGCCGGTCGCTCGATCGGGTCGGAACGGTTGCTTTTTTCGTGGCGGGAGGTGTTGTCATCGATTTGACCATGGGTACAAATTCGTCAGGACGCGCAAAAACATTCGCGACCGTGATCGGATGAACAGGGGAGAGTAATTGGGGTGGGGTTGTTCCTAAGACTTCGCACGTCCACCAATACGACGCGCGACGCTATATTGTTTAGAGCCCTGGTATGATGGGGCGAGTAAAATCAACGGGTCGCGCCCATGCGCTGTTCCCCGTTTCTGCGCCGGGATTCGGCCTGCAACCGGGAGCAAGAGTCGTCTCGACTCTTTGGAAACAGTGCTTGCTGGGTGGCCGCGAGCGCCAGCGAGTGGATCCCGAGCGGCTGACCGCTCGCTGGCGCTCGCAGCCACCTCCTGGGCAGGTATTGTTCCCGCCCAAGGCGAAACCCGGTCTGTCGTAGCGACTGTGTGGATCCGGATTGGCCTCAGGGGGTTACCGTCGTAATCCCCAAAAGAGCTCCCAATGCCTGACCCGCGGCCAGACCGCCGTCGTTGGGAGGCAGATCGCGGTGGCAGAGGACCTTAAGTTTGGCCGCTCGCAACGCTTTGCCGGTCTCATCCAACAGGAGCGCATTTTGGAAGCATCCTCCGCTAAGAACCACCGTCTCGATTCCCACCCTCACCGCCACGTCTCGGATGCTGCGCGCCAATCCAGCCTGAAAGCGCGCTGCAAGCCGACCGGGCTGGACTTTGGGCTTCGCCGCCATGATTTCCGCCAATGCGGGCCGCCAGTCGATCTGCCAGAATTGCCGCTCGTCGAGTGCTATAATGGGCATGATTAACCCTGCTTCTTCCTGCGAAGCGGTGGCGGCTGCGAACTCCACGTCCATCGCCGCCTGGCCTTCAAACGAGCACCGTTGCCGCAATCCAAGCAAAGCGGCGACGCCGTCAAAAAGACGTCCAACGCTGGTGGTCACCGGTGCCTGGACTCCGCGATTCAGCAACGAAAGCAGGACGGCGATTTCGGACTCGCCGAATCCCAGGGATTGCGCGAGCGGCGCCAGGCGTGTGGGATCGTGGCCGACCGCTTCGTGCAGCAGGCCGAGGGCGGTGCGCCGGGGTTCCCGGACCGCGGCCTCGCCCCCGGGAAGCCGGAATGGCAGCAGGGAGGCGACCCGTTGCGCGGTGCGGGCTTTGCGGTCGACGACGATGAATTCCCCTCCCCACACCGTTCCGTCAGGGCCGTAGCCGGTGCCGTCCCAGGCGACGCCGAGAACGCGCTCCGGTCCGCCGTCATGCTCCAGCAGGCAGGCGAGCACATGGGCGAGATGATGTTGCACCGTTGTGACCGGCAGCCCGAGGCTGTGGGCGAACCGCGTCGAAGCGTAGTCGGGATGGGCATCGCAGACGACGCGGGAGAAGCGCCCTCCATACAGCGATCCCAGCAGCGCCACTGTCCGGCGGAACGCGTCCATCGAAACCGGATTGGAAAGGTCGCCGATGTGCGGACTCAGCACCACGTTTCTCCCGGCCGTCACGGCCACCGTGTTTTTCAAATGACCGCCGACACATAGCAAGGGCTCCGGGGTTTCGGTATCGAGCGGCAACGCGAACGGGGACGGGGCGAAACCGCGGGCGCGCCGCAGAACAATCCAGGTGCCGGCCACCCGGCGCACCACGGAATCATCCACCGGCCGGGCGATCGGCCGGTCATGCACCAGAAACAGATCCGCGATCGCCGCCAGACGCCTTTGCGCTTCGTCGTTGTCGGTGCAGAGCGGTTCTTCCGAAAGATTGCCGCTGGTCGCCACGACCGGCCGCCCTACTTTCTCGAGCAGCAACACGTGCAGCGGCGTATACGGCAGCAACGCGCCGATCCATGGATTGCCGGGGGCGACGGAGGCGGCGACGGCGGGAATGGAGGGCGGAAGCAACTCGCTGGCAATCGTAGCTACGGTGACTCGGCGGCGGCGCACCAGGACAATCGGAGCTGCAGCTGACGTCAGCCAGCGCTCGTCGTCTGCTTCCAACACCGCGGCGGCCTGCAATGACACCAGCGACGGGAACATCACGGCCAGCGGCTTCTCCTCGCGATGCTTCCGGCGCCGCAACTCGCCCACCGCTGCCTCATTGGTGGCATCGACCATCAGATGGAATCCCCCGAGCCCTTTCACCGCCACGATCCGGCCGGCGCAGAGGGCTTCCGCGGCCATGGTAATCGCGTCATCGCGGCTCGCCAGCGGCTGTCCGCCTGCATCCAGCAGTTCGACCTGCGGTCCGCAGACCGCGCAGGCGTTCGGCTGGGCATGATAACGCCGATTTGCCGGTTCATCATACTCGCGCCGGCACGCAGGACACATGGGGAAGCCGGCCATGGTCGTGTGCGGCCGGTCGTACGGCAGTTCGCGGAGGATTGAATAGCGCGGCCCGCAGTTGGTGCAGTTGATGAAGGGATAACCGTGCCGGCGGTCGGCGGCGTCGGAGAGTTCCCGCCGACAGTCCTCGCACAGCGCCAGGTCAGGCGTGACAGCGGCCGTCGGCTGGGTCTCGGGCGAAACGCTGGGCAAGATGACAAAGCCGGGGCCGGGCGTCGCGGTGGTCCACCCGATCTCCCGGTCCAACATCGAGGTTACGGCGGCAATCCGGGCGGCGGGCGGCGACTCCGAGCGCAACCGGGCGGAAAAATCTTCCAACACCGCTGCCGGCGCGTGGGCGCGGATCGTGACTCCATGGCCATCGTTGCGGACCCACCCGCACACCCCAAGCCGGGTCGCCAATCGGACCACGAACGGCCGGAATCCCACGCCCTGCACGGTGCCGGTGACGACAATGATGCGAACTTCGTCGGGCATCATCGAAGAGAATGGTCTCTTGCCTTCACAGAGGGAGGAGCCTGCTTGCCGGCGATCAAAGAGGCCGCCGCAAGCAAACGTAGGGGCGCAGTCTCGCTGCGCCCATCTCCCGGGCGCGACAAGATCGCGCCCCTACGAATTTCCCATCGAAATCATTGCGGCGCGTGACGACCGGTCGACGACTTTTCACAACAGCCCCCGCAGATACGCGAGCCAACGGTCGAATCCTTCGCCCGTGCGGGCGGAGAGTTCGAAAATGTCCGCCTGGGGCGCCACCCGCCGGATGTTGGCCAGCGCCGCGGCACGATCGAAACCCAGCGCCGTCGCGATATCGATCTTGTTCAAGATGACTGCGTGGGCACTCGTGAAGATCGGTGGGTACTTGAGCGGTTTGTCTTCGCCTTCAGTGCACGACAGGAGCGTGATGCGACGGTTCTCGCCGAGGTCGAACGAAGCCGGGCAGACCAGGTTGCCGACGTTTTCGATGAACAGCAATCGGACGCCCTCGAGCGGCAGCGCCGCCAGGCCCCGCGCGATCATCGAGGCGTCCAGATGGCAGGTGCCCCCGGTTGTGATCTGGGCGACCGGCAATCCGGGGCGCCGGAGCCGCCGTGCGTCGTTGTCGGTCTCGAGATCGCCGACGAGCACGGCACAGCGCACCTCGCCGGCCAGCGCATCGAGGGTGCGCTCAAGCAGCGCCGTCTTGCCCGCTCCGGGGGAGGAAACGAAATTGAGGGCGCGGATTCCGCGCTTCTTCAGAACGGCGCGATTTTCCGCGGCTTGCTGGTCATTCTGGTCGAGCAGGCGCACCTGCAACTCAACGGTCCGCCTGCTGCCGGGCACCGGATCCCCTGGCGGGGTCACCGGCGTGTCGTCCGGCTCACGGACGTCGACAACGATGACGTCATTCGCGCCGGGGACGCTAGTCAGGGCTGGCTCGGTTTTTTTGGGGGGCATGGCGTCAGGTCATTTCGAGGCGGATGAGATCGAGCTCACGGCCTTGTTTGAGGGTGGAACACAGCTGGCCGCACGTCGGGCATTCAAAGAAGTGATCCGTGTCGGGGACGAAATCCCGCTGGCAGGTGGGACAGTAGGCGAGGGCTGCGACTGAGTCAATTTGCACGGCGGCGCCCTCGGCCGGCGTGCCGGGCAGGATGGCAGTGAACGCAAAACGTAACGCCTCTGGATCAACCCCCGAAAGTGCGCCGACGCGGATCACCAGGCTCAGCACCCGCGTCGCCTTGGCTGCGGTCGCTTGGGTCAGCGCCATCTCCAACGCCGATTCGGCGATACCCAGTTCGTGCATAAGCAAAAATGTTGGCTTTGCTCCTCTGAAAGTCGAGCCGACATGCCCGGCTAGAAGAAGAATAGTTTATTCAATGAACTGATAGTCTTATAAGGTTTGATGTAGGTTGGGAGTTTGCCAGTGTTATTTAAGTTAATAAATAACCCCGAACCCCCCGCTCCGTCCGGTTGCGTCCGCCCGGTGCGATCAGCCAAGGATCGTCATGAATGTATTGGAATCCCCGTCCCGAACCGGTGGTCCGACGATTTGGGAGGAAATGCACGCGCGCGGCGTGAGCCGGCGTGATTTTGTCAAGTTCTGCACCTGGATGTCGGCTTATCTCGGCCTGGCGTCGAGCGGTGTCGCCGACGTGTTGAAAGCCTTGGAGAAGAAGCGGCGGCTGCCCGTGGTCTGGCTGCATTTCCAGGAATGCACTTGTTGCAGCGAATCCTTCATCCGCTCCTCGCATCCGATCGTGGCGGACATCCTGCTCGACAAGGTGTCCCTCGATTACACCGAGACCTTGCAGGCGGCCGCCGGTTTTCAGGCGGAGGAATGCCTGCACCGGACCATGAAGGAATCTCGCGGCGAGTATCTGCTGATGGTCGAGGGTTCGGTGCCCATGGCCGAAGACGGCGCCTATTGCGTCATTGGCGGCCGCAGCGCGCTCGATATCGTTCAGGAGGCTGCCGCAGGGGCGAAGGCGATCGTCGCCTGGGGCAACTGTGCTTGCGCCGGCTGCGTTCAGGCGGCCAGGCCCAATCCGACGATGGCCCGGCCGATTCACCAGGTCGTCACGGGCAAGCCCATCATCAACGTCCAGGGCTGCCCGCCGATCGCCGAGGTGATGGCCGGCGTCGTGGTGTACCTGTTGACCTTCGACCGTATCCCCCAACTGGATGCGCTCGGACGCCCGAAGGCCTTTTATTCGCGGCGCGTGCATGACACCTGTTACCGCCGGCCCTATTACGACGCCGGTCTTTACGTCGAGTCCTTTGACGACGAGAACGCCCGCCACGGTTACTGTCTCTACAAGATGGGCTGCCGTGGGCCGACGACGTACAATTCCTGCGGCGTGATCCGCTGGAACAATGGGGTCAGCTATCCCATCCAGTCCGGCCACGGCTGCATCGGCTGTTCCGAGGCGGGTTTCTGGGACAATGGCCCCTTCTATCAGCGCCTCGCCAGCTTCCCTGGCTTCGGCATCGAGACCACGGCTGACCAGATCGGCCTGGCGGTCGGAGCGGCCGCGATCGCGGGCGCCGCCGCCCATGCGATCCTGACCAACGTCCGCAAACATCATGAGATCGGGGAACAGGCGGGCGAATCGGCCAGCCTCGCGCCGCCGCCCGCCGTGGCGGAATCCGACGAGCAAGCGAAGGAATAAACCATGAGCACACGCATCGTTGTCGATCCCATCACGCGCATCGAGGGTCACCTGCGCATCGAAGCAGAGGTCAAGGACGGTCGCATCACGGATGCCTGGAGCGCCGGCACCATGGTTCGCGGCATCGAAATCATCCTGAAGGGCCGCGATCCACGCGACGCCTGGGCCTTCACTGAACGCGTCTGCGGCGTCTGCACCACGGTGCATGCGCTCGCCTCCGTGCGGTCGGTCGAGGACGCCCTTGGGATTGCTGTCCCGCCCAACGCAGAGCTCATCCGCAACCTGATGTTTTGCGCCCAGTACATGCAGGACCACGTGGTGCATTTCTACCACCTGCATGCCCTGGACTGGGTGGATGTGGTCAACGCGTTGAAGGCCGATCCGGCGGAAACATCGCGTATTGCCCAGAGCATCTCGCACTGGCCCAAGAGTTCTCCGCAGTACTTCCATGACCTGCAAAAACGTCTGACTTCCTTCGTGGAGACCGGCCAGCTCGGCATCTTCGCCAATGCCTACTGGGGGCATCCGGCCTACAAGCTGCCGCCCGAGGTGAATCTCATTGGCGTTGCCCACTATCTCGAGGCGCTCGAATGGCAGAAGGAGATGGTGAAGGTGCACACGATCTTCGGCGGCAAGAATCCTCATCCGAACTACCTCGTGGGCGGAGTGCCCTGCGCCCTCAATATCGACGAGGCCAACGCGATCAACGCCGAGCGCCTCGCCTATGTCGGCCGGCTGTTCGAGGAGGGGGCGCGGTTTGTGGAGCAGGTCTATCTTCCGGATCTGCTGGCGGTCGCCCCGTATTATCTCGATTGGACCCAGATTGGCGGCGGCGTGTCCAATTATCTCTGCTACGGCGACCTGCCGACCAACGGCTTTGCCGATGTGGCGCGCTTCAAATTCCCGCGCGGCGCCGTCCTCGACCGCGATCTCAGCCAGGTCCACCCCGTCGATCCGCGCGATCCGGACGGCGTGCAGGAATCAATCGCCCACTCGTGGTATACCTATCGCGGGGGCGAGGACAAGGCACTGCATCCCTGGGCCGGAGAGACGAAGTTCAATTATACCGGTCCGAAGCCGCCGTATGAGAACCTGAACGTTGACGGCAAATATTCCTGGCTGAAGACCCCGCGCTGGAAGGGCCACGCCATGGAAGTGGGCCCGCTCGCGCGCATGCTCGTCGGCTATGCGTCCGGGCAGGAGGAGATCAAGGAGGCGGTGACCGAGACCCTGGCGGCCCTGAAGGCGCCGCCGGCGGTGCTGTTCTCGACCTTGGGCCGCACTGCGGCGCGCGGCATCGAGACGCGCCTGATCGCCCGCTGGGCCAAGGAATTCTACGGCCAGCTGATCGCCAACATCCGCAACGGCGATTCGCGGACCTTCACCAAGGAGAAATGGGAACCGTCCACGTGGCCCGCCGAGGCCCGCGGTGTTGGCCCCTCCGAGGCGCCGCGCGGCGCGCTGGCCCACTGGATTGTCATCAAGGACCGGAAGATTGAGAACTACCAGCTCGTCGTCCCGAGCACCTGGAATGCATCGCCGCGGGACGGCTCCGGCCAGCGTTCGCCCTACGAGGCTGCGCTCATCGGCACGCCGGTGCATGATCCGGCCCAGCCGCTCGAGATCCTGCGCACGGTGCATTCGTTCGACCCGTGCCTGGCCTGCGCCGTGCATCTCTACGACGACCAGGGCGGCAAAGTCGGCGAGGCGTCCACCAGTCCGGCGGTCTGAAAGGAGAAATCACGATGACTCCTGAAGCATCCCCGGCGGTCCAGCCCGCGGCGGCGGCGCCCGTGTTTAGGCGGGTTTATGTCTGGGAGCTGCCGGTGCGAATCTATCACTGGCTGAACGCGCTTTGCGTGCTCGTGCTCACGGTCACCGGCATTCTGATTGCCCATCCGCCGGCGTTTGCGAGCGTGACCGAGGCGTCGTTCAGCTACTGGTTTGGCATCAACCGCTTCATCCACTTTGCCACGGCCTACGTGTTCTTCTTCAACTTTGCGTTCCGGATCTATTGGGGTTTTGTCGGCAATCAATTCTCGGACTGGCGGAATTTCCTGCCGCTGCGAAGCGCGCAGTTCCGGCAGGCGGGCGCCGTGCTTCGGGTCGACGTTCTCCAGGCCACCAACAGGCCGATTGACGCCGTTGGCCACAACTCCCTGGCGTACTTCACTTACTTCCTGATGTTCCTGGTCTTCCTCTTCCAGGTCATCAGCGGTTTCGCGATGTATGCCTCGATGAGCAAGTCGTGGTTTCCCCAGCTTTTCGTGTGGGCGGTGCCGCTCTTCGGCGGCGATTTCGCCCTGCGGCAGTGGCACTACATGGCCATGTGGTTCTTTATCGTGTTCACGATTGTCCATGTCTACCTCGTGTTCTACCACGATTACGTCGAGGGACACGGGGTGATGTCGTCGATGGTCGGAGGATGGAAGTTCGTCCGTCCGGACATGCTGAAAGGCAACGGCCGGTCCTGGTTCCCGCTCTCGCCCCGATCGCCGCGGAGCGAACAAAAGTCTGCGCCCCGGCGGCCCTCATGATGGCATCCGGCCGTCGATCGAGTCCGACCGGAAGAACGGAGCGGCGCGGCGGACACGGAGGTCCGCCCTCCAATTCGCCTTTTGTGTCTGGAGGGCGGTGCGCCGTCACCGCCAATGTTCGGTCCTATGGCCGGGACGGCGTCGCGCCCTCCACTTGGGCGTGCGATTCATGAGTTCTGCCGACGTTATTTGGGGAATGTCAAGGCCCTCTCCCGGCGGACCGGCTGCTCCGGTCGCGGCGCCGCCTCCTCCCGCTGAGGTGCTCATCCTGGGTGTGGGCAATCTGCTCGTGGGTGACGAGGGCGTGGGGGTGCATGCGTTGCGGGCCCTCGAAGCCGAGACGTGGCCGGCGCAGGTTCACCTCGTGGATGGGGGGACCGGGGGTTTTCATCTGCTCGAGCTGTTAGGCAGCTACCCGCGCATCATCCTCATCGACGCGACCCGGGATGGGGCGGCGCCCGGCACGGTCAGCCAGTTTCGCGCGCGAGTCGCCGCGGATTTCCCACCGGCGCTTGGGGCGCATGACATTGGCCTGCGCGACCTGATTTCCGCCGCAACGCTGCTCGGCCCCCTGCCGGAAATCGAGGTCATCACCGTTTCCGTTACTGAACTGAAGCCGATGACGCTCGAACTTTCCGCGCCGGTGGCCGCCGCCCTGCCCGAGGTGGCGCGCCGCGTGCGTGCGCTGCTGGCTGGTTAATCCAGAGGCGTCGGGACCAATCCTCCGGTTTGGATTCCCTTATTCAAAGACCCCCGCCCTCACTCGCGGACAGTAAGGTCGACAGGTGTTCGGCGTAGGAAGCCTGCTGCCCGTTCGACTCGCTCAGGGCCCCGAGCCTGTCGAGGGACCGGCGATTCTAATCTCGGAATCGCGAGCAAGCTCGCCTCCTACAATTTGCATAGATGCGGCTGATACCGAGATCACTTCGCGGCGAAGATCTCGTCGAAGAACAACTTCATGTGCTGCCACGAGCGGCGCGCAGCCGCCTCGTTGTAACCGATCCCCTTCAACCCGCTCGCCGCGGCCATAGCATCGGCACCGGGGTTGGTGAAGGCATGAATTGCGCTGGAGTAACTCACGAACTGGTAGTCAATCTTTCCGTCATCGAGCGATTTCTTGAAGGCCGCGATGTCTTCGGGCTTGGTGAAGGGGTCGAGTGCCCCGTGGCAGATCAGAAACCGGGCATGGTTTTTCGCTGCGGCCTCAGGCGAAGCCGGCAGCAGGCTGCCGTGAAAACTGACGATGCCGGCAAGCGGTGCGCCAGTATAGGCGAGCGCCTGACAGACTGCGCCGCCAAAGCAGAAGCCGATGGCGGCGACTTTGGTTTCGTCCACCAGACCGGTTTTGAGCAATTGATCGAGGGCGGCCTGCGCGCGCTCGGCCATAAGCGATTTTCCGTAGAACTGCCCCGCCAGTTCTCCGGCCTTTTTCGGATCGGTGGTGGCAACCCCGGCGCCATACATGTCGACCGCGAACGCCACGTAGCCGAGCTGCGCCAGCTGGCGGGCACGGCCCTTCGCGTAGTCGTTGAGACCCCACCATTCGGGCACCACCAGCACGCCCGGCCGGAGGGCCGTCGTTCCGTCGTTGTAGGCGAGGTAACCCTCCAGCTTTACCCCTCCCTGTTCGTAGGTGACAGGCTTGGTGACGAGTTCGGCGTGGACGTTGAGCATGGTTGCGAAGAATGTGAAAAACAGAGCCAGGGTTTTCATGACAACGGGAAACATGCTCAAGAGCGCGGCCCGGTCAAACGCACGCCGCCCAACCTTATGGGAACAGCGAGTGCGGTTAGCCGCGAGCGCCAGGAGCTCGTCGGACTTCGTTCTCCGTGCTCCTTGTCAAATGGCTGGCGCCATTTGGGACGGACTTATGCGTAGCAGTGCGTGAGACCTGAGAAACAGCGACCGATGATCGCCCGCAAGAGGGCTTCCTACACCGACCCGCCGATCGGTTCGCGAGGGCATTTCCTGGCGACAGGTTGATCCAGATTTGGCAGGAAACCGGTGAGCAGGCCGATCAGCGGCAGGTAACCGCAGACATGGTAGACGAAGAAGATGCTGGTGTGGTCGGCGAGCCTGCCGAGGAGCGCCGAGGCGATTCCGGCCGTGCCGAAGGCGAGTCCGAAAAACAAGCCCGCGATCAAGCCGACCCGGCCGGGCAGCAGTTCCTGCGCGTAAACCAGGATGGCCGGGAAGGCTGACGCCAGGACGAATCCGATCAACACGGTCAACACGATCGTCCACCCGGGACTGGCGTACGGCAGCAGCAGGGAGAACGGCGCGACGCCGAGGATGGAGATCCAAATCACCAGCCGGCGGCCGAAGCGGTCGCCGACCAATCCGCCCACAATCGTGCCAGCGGCCACCGCGAACAGGAACACGAACAGGCGGACCTGTGCCGCTTGCACCGAGAGTCCGAATTTCGCGATGAGGAAGAAGGTGTAGTAATTGGTGAGGCTGGAGAGGTAGACGTACTTGGAAAAGATGAGTGCCACCAGGACGACCAACGCCAAGCGAACCTGTGGCTGGGTGAGCGTGGCATGACGGCCCGGCGCCGGCAATTTGCGGCCCCGCATCTGATCGAGATGATTGCGGTACCAGTTGCCAACGCCCGCGAGCACAAGGATTCCGAGCAGTGCGGCCGAAGAGAACCAAAGCACGCTCTTTTGTCCATGGGGCACGACAATGAGGGCTGCCAGCAAGGGGCCGAGCGAGCTGCCGAAATTGCCGCCCACCTGGAATACCGACTGGGCAAATCCGTGGCGCCCGCCCGAGGCCAGCCGGGCAATGCGCGAGGCTTCCGGATGAAAGATCGATGATCCCGTGCCGACCATGGCGGCGGCGACGAGGATGGCGTGAAAGCTGCCGGCCCGCGAGAGCAGGACGAGCCCCACCAGCGTCACACCCATGCCGATCGCCAATGAAAACGGCCTGGGCTGGCGGTCAGTATAAAATCCCACCAAAGGCTGCAGCATCGAGGCCGTGAGCTGGAAGGAGAAGGTAATCAGTCCCACCTGCGCGAACGTCAGGTGAAAAGACTCCTTGAGCAGCGGATAGATTGCCGGCAACAGCGACTGAATCGTATCGTTGAGCAGATGCGAAAGGCTCAACGCCAGCAGGATTCGAAGGACGGTGCCCTCGATGGGTCGGGGATGATCAGGTGATGCTGCGGCGGCGGCTTCCAAGCGGACAAAAGGGTTTATAATACGGTTAGGTGACCCAACCTGCGCAACTGAATGGAGGGGATTGTCGATAGCCTCGCAGGACACGAACGGGTTGTAGGAGCCTGCTTGCAGGCGAATTCCTTCATCGCCTGCAAGCAGGCTCCTACACGCCGCCGCAACGCGGATCAGGCTTTTTCCGCCAGCAACGCGTTCACCTTGCGCATGACGGCAAAAGCGTCGGCGACATAGAGGACATCGGCCTTCCCTTGGGCCCAGCTGCAATTCGGGTTGAGATTGACGGCGCGGCGTTCGTTGATGAACCGCCAACCGACCGTGTGGGGTTCCTCGCCGTGGCAACACGTCGAGAGCCCCTTGGGATGGCGCGGGGTGGAGCCGGTCTGGCCGACCTGATTGAGATGGGTCATGAACTTGAGTACCGCCTGGCCTTCGCCGCTCAGGTCGACCAGTGATTTCGTGCTGCCGAGCGACGCCTTGGATTGGGCGAGGAACCCAAGAATCAACTGCTCCGCTTCCTTGGGATGAGGCTTGCCGTCGGGCTGCGTCTTGGTCCAGCCCGCACCGGCCACGAAGAGCAGCCGGGCATCTGGGCGGATGGTCTGCTGATCGGCGGACGGCGCCCGGAGGCCCGTGACGGTCGTGCGCCGGTTTGCGTCCGTCAGGGCAGGGGATACCAGCTCGACTTGCACCTGACCTGCTGCGCCGGTCCATGGCTCTCCGCAACCGGGATCGAGGAGAATAAACCACGGCCGCCGCGTGCGCTGGACGACGGCTTCCATGCGCTGCCGGTAGTACCAGCGGGTGATGCCCGGTTGATCGTCGGCCGCGGTGGTGCCCGTCGCGTGGGTATCGATGCGGCCGCCCAAGCGCTGGGCGGCGCCGGCGAGCACGCGATTCCAGCGCGCGGTGCCCGGAGCAATCACGATGGTGGCCGCCGCCGCGCGGGCCAACGCCTCGACGGCGACGATGTCCGTCGAATAGCGCGAGGACGCGAAATCTGGTCCGACAACTCCGAGGAATCGCGCGGAGGCGCAGCCGGCAATCTGATTTGCCGCGGTTTGCACGTCGCCGCCGACCAGACCGGAGATCAGGTTCGAACCGGGCAGGACCGCGGCCAGGGATTTGGCGGCGTTTAGTGCCTCGAGGGCGGATTTGCCGAGCGAACCATCGGTTTCAGTATGGGCGAGAAAGAGAATAGTTTCCATGGAGGCAGTAGCGCGTAGTGAGTAGCCGGCGGCGAGGATCAGGCAGCGAGAATCGGGTTGCGAAGAGTCGGCAGTTGACAGCAGGAAGCGAGGAGCGAGCAGTCGGAGGCGGGGGAACTAGATCGGTTTAAATTGAAATGTGGCCGAGAACGCGAACGTAGCTGCGAGCGCCAGCGAGTGGAGTGGGAGAGTTGCAGTCGGCGCGAGGAGCGGGAAATTGGGCGCGATATCGGGATGATTGCGATGCACGCTACTCACTACTCACTACTCGCTCCTCGCTGCTTCCATATCATTCCTTTCCAATCCATTCGACGATTTCCTGGGCGATCGCGTCGGGGGATAGGTCTTTGACGATTTTGGTTGCACGGCGTTGCTTGGGCAGCGACACGCTGGCGAAGGCGACGCCGTCATTGGCGACCTTGACCGGCTTGGCTCGCTGCAGGGCGGGCATCACGGTGCGCATATTGAGCATGCCGACCTGCGGGTTGTTGGGCGGCTCCGGCAGATTGCCCGTGGCCCAGCCCAGGAGCGCGGGCAGCGCGCTGCAGGCCGAAACCTGGTGTTTGCCACCCTCGACGCGCTCGAGAGCCTGGAATGACCCGTCCGGGCGCACCGTGAGTTGATCGACGCCCTGAAACTGGTCGGTGATCCCGAGGAGTTCGCCGACCATCTGCATCGTGGTGCCGGCGCCGCGCGAGGCGGATTCCCAGCCGCCGAAAACAAACAGGCGCGATTGGTCCAGCCCGGGGATCGCCTGGATTGCTCCGGCCAGGGCGGCGGCGATTTCCGCGGATTCGGCAAATCCGCTGGCCGGTCCGTCGAGGGCGATCAGTTCAAAGGGCACCTTTTGGGCCACGGTCATCATGACCTGCTGGAGCTTGGCTTTGGGGCCGACGCTCACGAGCCAGACTTTGCTCCCGGGATGCTGCTTTGCGAGATTCGCCGCTTCGAAGAGCGCATGGCCGGCCCAGGGATCGAGAACGGCAGGAAGCATCAGCTCGTTCTTCAGGGCCGGGCCGGCCGGGGTCGTAATCGGCTCAAGCGTCTGCAGCGGATCGGGCACCACGCTGCCGCAGACGACGATTTGGTACGGAATGGGCATGGAATAAAGTAGCGAGGAGCGAGTAGTGAGTGGCGAGCAGAAGTCAGCAAGCGGTCATACGAGGAAACTAATGGGGGAGCGAGTAGAAGTGGTACGTGGCCGTCCGACAAGACGGATATTTGGGGAGTAGCGAGTAGTCGTAGCGGGCAGAAGATAGCGGCGGGTTGCGGACCGTACCGATGGGCGCAGAGATAGGTGGAAGGTCGAGGCCTCACCTGCTCGCTACCCGCTACTCGCTACTCACTACTCACTACTCCCAATCAGTTCTCCGCCGAGTGGAGGCCACCGGCGCCGGCGCGGAAGTCGACGACGCTGCGCTCGGGGTTGGTCGGGCTGGGCTTTGAGCAGTTCCACAGGCACGCGCCGCAGTAAACGCATTTCTCGCGGTCGAATGCGGGCACGCCCTCCGGACCCGGCGTGATCGCCTGACCGGAACAGGCATCGATGCAAATGCGCACGTCGCATTGCTGGCAGACGGCAGGATGCAGGAAGATCACGTGATCGGCATAACCGGCCGGCGCCTGCACCTTTCCGCCCATGAGCAGCGCGTCCTGATGCGAAACGAGCAGCTTGCCGTCGAACGGAATGGCCGGCCAGCCGGCCTGGTCCATCAGGGCTCCGCTCAGCGAGGCGCCTTTCTTGGCGCATTCCACGCGCAGTTTCGCGATCTCTGCTGGCGGGATCCGGCCTTCGTAATATCGCTCAACCGTTGGAAGGCGCCGGTAGGGAGGCATGGACCGGCCGCGCAGATTGATCCGGCCGCCGGTCAGTCCGGTCAGTCCCATTCCGATCAGCCCCGTCACGACCCCGCGTTGAAATCCGTCGCGGGCGCGTTCTGCCACCCGACCCTCATGCTCGACCCAACTCGTGCGACGGCGGCGGACGTAGGCCTGTTCCAGGTTCTCCTTGGTGAAAGCCCGGCCGGATTTCAGCAACTCCAGAACGCCTTCGGCGAGCTGCGTGCCCGTGGCCCACGCTTCGTCGACGCCGGACCCGGTCAGGACATTGGTGCTGCCCGAGCCTTCGCCGATGCGCACATAGCCATTGCCGGCGAGATGCGGTTCGCCGCGCCGGCCGGATTCCTGCAGCGTCTTTGCGCCCCACGAGCGCAGCGTGGCGCCTTCGAGGTAGCGCCACAGGTACGGGTGCATCATCCAGTGCTGGAGATAGCGGTAGGCCGTGCGGACGGGGTTGTCGAACCACGAGGGCACGAAGATCCCGAGCGAGGCGATCCGCCCCGGATGCACGTACATGAAGCCGAAGATCTCAGGCTCCGGATAGCCAAACGTGTGGAAAACCGTGCCGGGCTCCAGGTCCGCGCCGGGCGGCAAGTCAATGACGAACTTCATCCCGATCGCCCAATCATGCTGGTGATTGCCCTCGGGCAGGCCGAAGTGCTCGTCGAGCTGGCGGCCGATCGTGCCCACGGGACCGTCACCCACGACAGTGAGGGCCGCGCGAATGTCCATGCCCGGCATGAAGCCGTCCGCGGGCGCTCCCTGCTTGTCCGTCCCCTGATCGATCAACCGGACGCCGACGACGCGGTCACCTTCCAGCAGCGGACTTGCGACGGGCGTTGACGGCCACACCTGCACGGTGCCGGAGCTCATCACCTGCGCGCCCACCCATTGCATGAACTGGCCCATCGAGAGGACGAGGCCGTCGTGTTTGCGGAGAAAAGGGGGCACCCACGGCAGGTTGACCGCCTGGTATTCGTACGGCAGGGCCCACCGGCAAGTCCGGATCAACGCGTCTGCCGAGCGCAGCGTCAATGATCGCCGGCTGGCCCCGATCGGATCGAGAAGGTACGCGACCCGTTCTTGTTTTACGGGCGCTGCCATCGGAATTTGGGTCGGATCGAGCTGGGGAAAACTCGCCTTGATGCCGCGGGCCGGGGTGACCACGCCCGAGACGCCGAAGCCGAGGTCGTCCGCGCGTTCGTAGCAGATGACTTGGGGCGGCATTCCTGGTGCCGCGACGCTTTCGACCGCCGGCGTGCCGTCCTCCTTCAGCAACTGCTTTGACAAAGTGGTCAGGAAGCCGCCCATCGCCGGACCAAAGCCAACGCAGACGATGTCGACGTTCATGGACTGGCGGTCGAGGGCGGTAGACGGTTGGTCAGGTGTGGCGTTCACGTGAAAAGGCGCGCGGAAAGATAGGAGGCCTCACGCAAGGCGCAAAAGAGGAAAACGGCACGAGAAAAAGAGCGATGAAATCAAGGTCGGAGGATGAAGCCGATCTGCGCGAAGTGATGGTCCGTGGTCAGGACTTCGCGCAGCTTGAGTTCGCGCATGACAACAAAGCTAGTGCAGTCGGTGAATGAGAAATCCTTGTCGTGATAGCGAAAAAAGAGGCTTCGGGCTTTGTCGGCACGAGCCGGGCTGATGATCTCCCACCGAAGGAATGAGCTGCCGTCGACTTGTTGCCACCACGCTTCGGCGGCGGCGCGGCCAAGCCGGAGGCCGATGAGGGTCAGCGTTTCGTCGGCAATGTAGTCGGTGCTGACGAGCCGACCCCCTTGTTCGAGCCAGGCATCGCGGGCCTTGGAGGCGGCGTGATGGGCCGGATCGGCGGCGTCGGCGCAAGCCATCCAGCCGGCGGTGTCGACAAAGAGGGCCTTCACTTTACGTAGAGGACTTGGTCGTGGTCGGCAGCGGTGCGGCCGTCGGTGGACCGGCCCAACGCACCGGCCCGGTAGAGGGGATCGCCCGCAATGCTTCCGGCCGGCACGGACTGATCCTCAACGGGGATCAACTGGAACGCCGGGCGGCTGCGATAGACGACAGTGTATCGCGCTCCGCGCCGGACTTTCTCCACCACCGCCGGCAGCGTGGCCCGGAGCTCCTTGGCGTTGATCAACGTATTCATGAAAGGTTCATCTTGAGTTAACCCTAATGGATGTCAACTCGACAGGGTAGAACCGCCTGCTTGCGATTTCCTACGCCCTGCGCGGCGTTTCCTTGGAACTTGGCTTTTGGAGTTTGGGATTTCTCTGCAGACTCACCGCGGATAATCCAGTGCCTCGGGGATCATGACCTGCGCGAGAGCGTCGGCGGCCCGGTCCTTGGCGAGACGGGAGCCGGCGAGACAGGCGTCCACTTTCCGGCGGAGTTGCGCGAACGGCTCGAGGGCTGCGGCGGCCGGCTCCTGACAACAGCAGCCATCGGCGGAACAGCTTTCGGTGGCGTTGTAGCCGTAGACGAGCTCGGCGCAGATCCGGGCGGACTCACCGGCCGCGCTCGCGCTCTGGGTGGCACAAAGGTCGGAGAAAAAGTTGACGAGTCCAGTCAATCCTTCGGCGACGACTGCATTCTCGGGCCCTCGTCTTTCGAGTTCGAGCACGTCGAGAATCTGGTGTCGCGAGGCGAGCAACCAACAGAGCGCGTCGACCAGCGGGAACACGACGCCGTGGCGGTTGCCGGAAAACAGCTTTCCGCCCTGAGCGTCTTTGGCTCCTTGGAGATGTTGGAGGGTCCAAAGCCACAGCTCCATCGCGTTGGCGAGCGTGCAGGCGCCGACGTCGGGTTTCTGCGCAGCAATGCCGCGGAGGTCGGCGATCCACGTGCGGAAGAGCGCGAGGAAGACTTCGTTGGTCATGGTCATCGAGATCTGGCGGCGTTGGACGGCCTCGGGGCCCTCGTAGGTGGCCTCCAGCTGCGCGTCCATCCACTTGTGGCCAAGGAATCCGGGACAGTCCTCGGTGATGCCATAGCCGCCCATCAGGCTGACGGCCTCACGCATCACGGTAGCGCCGTGACCCGTGTTCCAGAGCTTGGTGGCGGGGCAGAGGACGTTGGCCTGAGAGTCGAGCAGGAGGTATTGGACAAGGACGTCGGATTTAAGCGCATCGTAGCGTGCGGCGTCCCGCCGGTCGGCCGGCTGGGCTGAGAGGGCAATGAACTCGAGCGCCTGCTTGGCGATGGAGCGAAAGGCCTTCATCTGCGCCATTCCGCTGGCGATGCCCTGGGTGGCGAAGATCCGGGCTTTCTCCTTTTCGAGAGGGTCGAGTTCGTCAAACAGGCGGGCGGTCGCCATGCCGAGCGAAGCCGCGGCCTCGCCGGTGGCCCAGATGTCGACGAGGCGCTGCAGGCAGTCCTCCTTCTGCTGCAGGCCGAAATCGTAGCGCGGTGTGCCGGGATTCACGCTGGCGGCGCCGCGGAACCGGTTGCGCTGGTACCGGATCACCGGCTCGACCGCGGAGAGCAGCTTCGCGGCGGTCATGATGCCGACGGTTACGCGGGTGCGACGGAAGACCGCCTCGATGATTTCGCCGTGGCTGAAGTTGGGGATCAAGCAGCCGTCCTTGACCGTGTACCCGCCGATGATGCGGTTTGCCGGAACCGACATGTTGAAGGCCGGGTCGCGGGTCGAGGAGAGCTGGTGCACCATCTTGTGGGTCGGCGTGCCGCGGTCGAAGGTGCCGGGGTCGGTGTCCTCGAGGACGATCATGCAGCTCGACTTGATTCGCGAGTCGTCGGTGTCGACGGCGACGGTGGTGAAATTGGCGAAGCCCATGTTCGTAATGAAGCGGGCGCGCTTGTCGACCTGCAGCAACGGCTCCTGGCCGTCCTTCCATTCGGCGATGCGCACTTTGCCGGCGAGCAGGCCGGTCTCGACCCCCACGTAGGGCAAAGGCTCGGTGAGACTGAAGGCCCCACGCCACACCCGGCGGTCTTCGCCCGGCTGGGGAGGGACGCAGCGGCTCATGTAGTGGTCGCGTTGTTCCTTGGTGCCGCGCTCGTGGATGGGCGAAAGGGCGAGATTGCCTGCGAGGCTGCCGGTGGCCGCGCCGGCGTCGACCCAGGCGAGTTCGAGCGCGACCAGGGAGAGCACGAGGTTTTTCGGGCCTTCGATAAAACCGCCCTGCAGGGGGTCCATGAAGCAGGTGGTGATCCCGGCGGCGTCGTAGGCCTTGAGCAGTTCGTTCTTCTCCGGAGTCCATTCGTGACTATTCCGTGCCCCCCGTGCCACCAACCGGGCGACGAGGCCGCGCGCGACCCCGCGCGTGGCTTGAATGAGCATCTGGAGATCGTACCGGTCCTGATAACGCCACATGATCTGGCGCACGTCGTCACCGGGCAGGGTTCGGAGTGTCTCGCGGGGTTTGGCGGGAGCGGGCGTTTCCATGGAATCTGGGGTCGGTTGATCAGTGGGCGGAGGAGCAAACAGAGGGATGATCGCAAACGAATACCGCAGGATCGCCAGCGGGAATCCCGAAGGAAAGCGGTCTCCGCGCCCGACGTCCACCTCGAAGACAAGAAAGAGAACGACATCTTTCGGCTGGGGCAGAGCCGTCTCAGAAAGCAGGCGTCCTAGTCGCGGGCCTTCGTGTCGATGATGATTGTGACCGGTCCGTCGTTGACCAAGCTGACCTTCATGGCTGCACCGAACTGGCCGGTCTCAACGCGCCGTCCCAACGCCGTCTGTAATTGCAGGATGAATTCTTCGTAGAGCGGTTTGGCAATTTCTGATTTCGCCGCATCGTTGAACGAAGGGCGGGCACCCTTGCGCACGCTCGAATGAAGCGTGAACTGGCTGACGACGAGGAGGTCGCCATTGATCTCATCCACGGCGCGGTTCATCTGTCCGGCCTCATCCGCAAATACGCGCAAATGAACGATTTTATCTGCGAGCCACGTGCAATCGGCGGCCGTGTCATCCTTGGCGACACCGACGAAGATGAGCAAGCCCAAGCCGGTTTCGACGAAAACCCCGTCGGCGGTTCTCACGCTGGCGGAGGAAACTCGCTGGATGACAGCACGCATAGATATGGACTCAGACCCCGGCAGGGGAGGCAGGTTCTTGGTTATCAGCCGAACTCAGAAAATCATGTGTGGATCGATGTCCGCCTCGTAATCGACCCCGGCGAGACCAAAACCGAAGAGCTTGAGAAACTCCGTCCGATAACCCTGGATGTCAGTCAGTTCGCCCAGTGTTTCCGTCGCGATTTGCGGCCAGAGTTCGACAATCTTCCGCTGGACCTCGGTCTGCATTTCGCGGTCGTCGAGACGCACCCGGCCACCCTCGTCGAAAGCCAGCGCGTTGCCATGGTACATCTGTGAGGAAAAGAGCCGCTGAATCTGTTCGATGCAGCCTTCATGGGTGCCCTGCGCCTTCATGATCTTGTAGAGCAGCGAGATGTAGAGCGGCACCACAGGAATCGCGGAGCTGGCTTGAGTGACGAGGGCTTTGTTGATGGAAACAAAGGCGCGGCCGTACCCGTTGGTTTTTAGCAGCGCATCGATACGCCGGGCGGCGCGCTCAAGGTCATTCTTGGCCAGCCCGATCGTCCCGTGGCGATAAATGGGCCAGGTGACTGCGGGTCCGATGTAGGAATAAGAAACGGCGGTTGCGCCCGGTGCGAGCAATCCGGCCGCATCCAGAGCCTGCATCCAGAGTTCCCAATCCTCACCGCCCATCACCGCCACCGTGTCAGCGATTTCCTCGTCGGTGGCAGGTTCGATGGTGATCTCGGACACGATGCCGAGGTCGGTATCGACAGTCTTGTTGGTGTAGGACTGGCCGATGGGTTTGATCACTGATTTGTGGACGACCCCGGTCTTGGGGTGGACACGACGGGGCGAAGCCACGCTGTAGACGACGAGGTCGATCGGTCCGAGCTCGTCCCGAATCAACTCAATTGCCTGCCGTTTGATGGCTTCGGAGAACGCATCTCCATTAACGCTTCGCGCGTAGAGGCCTGCGCGCTTCGCCGCGCGCTCAAACGCAATCGTGTTATACCAGCCGGGCGTGGCCGGCCGGTCTTCCTCCGACGGCCGATCATAGAACACCCCGAGCGTGGCGGCGCCGCAGCCAAAGGCAGCAGTAATCCGGGAAGCGAGGCCATAGCCCGTGGAGGCGCCGATCACCAGCGCCCGTTTAGGGCCGTTCTTGATCGGACCGTGGCGCTGAACGTAGTCAATTTGCTCCTGGACGTGCGCGGCGCAGCCAACCGGATGGGCGGTCACACAGACAAAACCGCGAACCTTGGGCCTGAGAATCATGGGTGAGCGAGTTTCGTTAACGGCATACTGGTGACAAGAAACAAGTAAGAAGCAACCGGTTCAGGCCATTAGGGCGTACAATGCCCCCGACGGCCTACTTTGGAGGACACCCTGAATACTCCCGGCCCGCCGATCGGTTCGCGAGGGCACGAGGAAAATCGCCCGCAATTGTATCGCTCCGGCTGAGCGTGCTGTTGAACCACACGCGACGGACACGCATTCCGGCAACGCGTCGGCTAATGGCTGGCCAACACCACCGGACCTTCGGGAACTGAAGCACCGCCCTTGCGTTCGCTGGTAACCTTGAAGCCTGCGCCGGTCGCGCCAGGGCGGTCCAGTTTGAAGGAGACGCAAACGTAATTCGAGTCTGAATCGCCGGCAAACACCGCGAGGCTGATCCCGGCGGGGTGTTCGGAATCGAACAGCCAGAGTTGGTAGCTCTGGTCGGACGCGAGCACGGGAAGCGCGGAGACAACCAGCTCGCCGACCTGCCGGTCTTGATCCCGTACCACGACGGCGCAAGACTTGGAAACGGCTCCGGCGGGGGGCGCGAGGGGAAAAACCTGGAGCTGGCCGAAATCGCGTGGCCCCTGAAGATCGCTGGTTAGGTCTGCCATGCGCCTGGCAGAGAGAATGTGTTCGGCCTCGATCTGTTGTCGCAATATCTTGCTCTGGATCTCGGCCAGCGCTGCTTGGTCGCGCAACGCCGCCACTTCCGCTCGGAGGGCAAGATAGGCAGCCGACATGAGACCTGCGAACAGGGCGAAGCAGGCGGCGGCGACCCAAGGCAATCGGGCGAGCAAGTCGCCAGGTTCGGTCCCGCTTTTCGCCAGCGGCGGCTTGGCGGGCAGCCCATTCTCGCGAGTCTCGTCGTTCATTGCTGAGGCAGTCCGTTGAGCGATCAAAGGAAGAGCAACCCTAACACGCCGAACACGAACAAAATCGCGAGGGCGGTCAGAACTTTTCTTTCCTGTTTGGTGACCCGAAGCGGCATTAAAGTCCGAAAGTTTGCAGAGGACCGAAGATCTCCGTCAACAACGGTTCGTTGGCAAAATCGCTCCAGGGATGATTGCTGGAAATCCGTACGAACAACTGGACGCCGTCCTGGCGGAACCCATAGCGCCAGGCGATGGCGAGAAGTTCGCGGACGGAACGCGGATCGCGTTGCGTGATCGCCGTTCCGTCATAGAGATGCCAAAAAAAGACGAACTGCCTCTGATTTTCGTGGGTGAAAACACGGGATTCCGCTGGTGGCAACGTGCGACCGGCGACGATCGGGGCGAAACGCGCCGCGGCGGAAGCCACCGGCACCCAGCCGACGCCGGGCCAGCAGGCGTCGGGCGTATGCAGGACGACATTGCTGACCGAAGTCCGGCCGGGCGGCCAGTAGGCGATGTAAACGGTTAGCTGCGTGATCTGGCTGCCGGTGTTCTTGGTGTAGGTGCGTTCGATCAAATCATCCGTTTGCAATGTGCTGGCGAAGCGGTTCAGGCCGGGGCTCGTGGCGACGATCCAACCGGCCGGGGCCGCGGGCAGAAGCCTGGCCAGATCAGGCGCTGGCGACACCACTTGATCCGCCGGCCGCGTCCGGACGATGAAGAAAACCGTGAGCGCGCTCCCCACCAGGAATGCAGTCGCAAGAACGGCCTGGTTCAGCGTGAGGGCCATCGTCGAGATCGCGCGTGCCGGCACGGAGGGTGGGGTTGGTGGGACGGGGCGACGCCGTGGCTCAAGCAGCAGGGCGAGACCGACCAGGATGGCAGTCGTGAGACCGAGAATGGCAAATCCGGTGGCGTCGTGCCAGACGCCCCCGATGTCCACGCCGGCGTTGGCCAGAAGGGTCAAGACGAGCGAGCGGACGAAGTTCATTCCAATGGCCAGGGGCGCCGCAATGGCCAACAACAACAGCCGCGCCCAAGGACGACACAGAAGAAAAGCCGAAAGAAACAGGCCGGCAAAAACGCATGAAACGAGGCTTCGGATTCCACTGCAGGCCTCCTCGACCCCGACCGTGGTCTTGGCGAGCACAATCAGATTGCCGTTCTGAAGTGCCGCCACCCCCAGGAAGTGCAGCGCCGAAATAACGTTGCCGGTGACCCAGGTCTGGAGGCGCAAAGTGAGGGTCGAATAGGTGCCGGGAGGCATCGGCGCCGCGAGCAGCCAGAGCGCCGCCGCGCAAAAGGCGCACCAGTCCAGCGAAACGATGGCCAGCGGCACAACGGAAAACGCCACCACTCCCGCCAACAGGATGCTAGCGAATGCCGCGGCCAGCATAAAACCGACGATATTTGCCGACCAACCAAGTGACACGGCGAACAAACCGGCGGCAACCAGGCTGGCGAGCGCCACGGCAGCCAGAAACCCGGTCGCAGCAATGCTCGCCGGGCCTGGTCGCAGATATCGCCGCGTTCCGTTTCGCCGGCTTTCAGTGAACAGCAACACGCAGATCAGCGGCATAAAAATGCCGTGGGACAGATCGGGATTGTGCCGCCATTGTCCCCAAAGAGAGCCGCAGAGCGCGATGGCGAGGGCCGAGAGCAACGTGAGGTTCCAGGCCACGAAGAATTTCGCGACGACTCCTGCGCCAGGGGGCGGGTCGGGACACGCGGACCGGGCCGATGGAAGGGAGGGTGCCGTCATGGGGCTGGAGCAGTGGCGGTCGCAACGGGCGGACGTCGGTTGACGAAGCGATCCCTGTGCGCGTGGATAAGATCAAGCGACGGCGCCGGCAGCAAGGGAATGATTTCCTCGGCCCGGACTTCCAGCATGGTGTTTTGTTTTGAGGAGCCGTCGCGCAATCCCACGTGGCATGGGCGTCTCGCCCATGTCAGACGAGACTCGTTCCAAAACAGAATACCGTGGGACTTCCAGTTCTCGCCGAACGGCTGCGCCGTGTTGGTCGCGGCGGACGGAACAGTTCTCGGCAATCCAGTCGAGCGCGCTTGCCCCGGCAAAAAAAGACCGGCCGGTCCTTGCGGAACCGGCCGGCCGAACTGGCCCGACCCAAAACACTGAACTATCGCACCCCGTCAGAAGTTGTAGGTCGTGGAGAACAGCCAGGAACGCGGTTGGCCCACGATCGCCGAAGTGCGGTTGCCCGCGGCCAGGATGTAGTCTTTATCCGTGACATTGGCGATCATGAGGCGGACGGTCCAATCCGCTGTGCGATAACTGAAGCCCACATTCAAGAGGGTGCGCCCGGCGACCAGGAACGAAGGCTGTTTCGGAACGAAGCCCACGCCCTGGATTGGCGCGGTCGTCGTATACCCCGTCACATTTTCGCCCACGACGTCGCTCTTGTAGTCGACCCCGAGATTGACGCCGAAGCCCTTCAACGCGCCATCGGTGAACTTATAGTCGAGGTAAAGCGCTCCGGCCTCGTCGGGCACCGCACGAACCCGCACATTCGTAATCGGCTGGCGTTCCTTGAATGACGTATAGTTGCCCAGGATCGTAAGGTTCTTGTTGAACGAATAGGTGCCTTCGAACTCCCAACCCTTCGACTCGAGATTGAGATAAAGCGGATTCGGCAGCAGATTCGCCGCCGCCGCATTGCCCTGGGCGATCAGCGTGTAGTATTCGCTGTTTGGGACCGAGTAATTCTGCTGCGCGATTTTGAAATACGAGAAAGAGCCAGTGAGTCTTCCGTCCAGCAGCGAGGTCTTAACGCCGAATTCGTCCTGGCTGCCCGAGCTCGGCTTGAACGCCTGAACGGTCACCGCGGCAGGATGCAGCGCATCTTTGGCGTAGGTCGTGGTTTGCTCGAGATAGGTGCCGGCGGCGAGTTCGCCGGGCATCGTGCCGCCCGTGGTGTTTCGGCCCGCAAAGAATGAAACTTCTTTGATGGGCTTGACCTCGATGCCAAGGGACTTGGCGTTGGTCAGGAGACCGTAGGACGGCGCGGCCGCAAGAATGTTCTTGTCGAGGGCCGTTCCAGTGCTGTCCGTGCGGTCCAGGCTTCCATAAAAGCGGGAGAGACCGCCGGAGAGTTGCAGGTGGTCGTTGAAAGCGTTCAACGTCTCGAAGACAAAGCCCTGCACTGTGCTTTGTTTGGAAGTGAGGTCGGTACCCAAAGCGCCGCCGTAATTCGGGGCCACGGCCGGCTGAATTCCCGGGAATAGGTAGGGTGGATAAGTGATCTGGCTGAGAGTGGCTTCGGTCACGCTCGGGCGGGAGGCGGAGGCCCAGGCTTTGTAATGGACCTTGGAAAAATCGGCAGTGAAACCGGCCAGCGTGGTCGACTTAAACCAGGGAGTGTCATACCTGGCGGCGTAGTCGTTCTTCACGTGTGCTTCCATGTACTCCAGGTCGACCCGGGTGACGTTGTGGGTGTAGATCCAAGCCGATGGATCGGTGGTTGGAACGGCGGCGCTGTGTGGTGTGACCGAGCCGTCGGCGTTGGTCGTGACGGTCCAAGTGACTCCTGACTCATACAGGCCCGTCGACGGATTGATGCTCCCGCCGACATCGATGCGGCGGACGTGGTCGGCCATCGCATAGAGGCGGGACGTCACATGGTCCCCCAGGGTTGAGAGCAACTCTCCGCTCATGCGTTCGGTGGAACGGTGGCGGCTGTCGACGACGTCCCCGAACGACCAGTCGCGGGACAGGCCGCGCGCGATGGTTGCATCTTGGTTGCTGCCGACGGTGGGATCGATGGGGAGACCGCCCAAGTTGGTTTCGCGGTTCTGAATGACGTCGGCCTTGAGCGTCAGCTTTTCGGTCGGCGTAAGTTCGACGGAGAAGGAAGGCGAAATCTCGTAGCCATTGCGATACTGGTTCCGGATGTACATGTCGGTGTTCCGCCAGTAAGTGGCGACGAGGCGGACCGCCATATGGTCCTTCTCATTGAGCACGCGGTTGGTATCGATGTTTACGTCATTGCCAAGGTACTGAGCCAGATCGAGAGTGACGGTATCCGCATCCCGGGACATCGGCGACTTGGTAATGGGATTCATCACGCCGCCAGGGCTGCCGCCCGGGACCAGGATCGCGTTCGGGCCCTTGATGACCTCGATGCGGTCGATGTTAAACGTCGGGATCGACATGCTGTAGCCTGACGTCCCGGAAATGACGGAGCCATCGATAAACTCCTCCGAGACCTGGAAGCCGCGGATCATGTAGCGATCGCCGCCGAACGGGAGCGTCGACTCAACTACGGGCGTCACGTATTTGGCGGCGTCCGACATTTTGAAACTCATCGTATCCTGGATCAATTCACCGGGGACGACGGAAATGGTCTGTGGGATGTCCTGGATCGCCATCGCGATGCGCGTCGCTGACAGCGCCTCCTGCGCCTGAAGGGGATTGACTCCTTTTTCCTTCACTTCGAAGGCCGGCAACTGGATTGTTTCCTGGGAGACCGAGGGTGTGGCAGCGGGACCTTGCTGGGCAAAAGCGCCACGGCCGACGCCCAGGGAAAGGGCAGCCAGCGTAGCGCGCAAGAGGACACGGCGGAGCGTGTCAGGTTTTACGGTGTACATAGTTGGAGTGGACGGGGTTTGAGCTGACCAGACTGACGATCCGTGCCTGCGACATAATGAAGGGTAATCATCAGGCACAGGCACGACACTGGGCAGCGGAGCTGGGGGACTCTGCGATCTTGATTCGCAGCGCGAAGAATTACTGGCGCAACGAATGCGCGATCTGACAGTAAGAGTAAGTTCAGTTTTCAGAAAGTGTAGAATGCCGTCGCGATGCCGGTCTGCCCGGCTGAACCTCGGTGTACTCAAGACCCGGCAGGCGCCGGCCGGAGCCGCGCATTGGCGGCATGGTGTTTTGTTTAGAGGAGCCGGCGCGCGCCCCCACGGGCGAGACGCCCGTGCCACGTGGCATGGGCGTCCCGCCCATGTCAGACGAGACTCGTTCAAAAACAAAAGACCGTGGCATCGGTGGCGGCCAACAGCTGGTTTTGGTTGATGGCTGGGGGCCGGCGGATAAGTTGGACCGTTGGCCGGCATTCAGCCGGACCGCATGCAACCGAACGGGAAACCAATATGCCTGCAAAAAAAACAGCTCCGCCGCCGCCGAAGAAGATCGCCCTGATTGCGCACGATCACCGGAAGCGGGATCTGATCGAATGGGCGCGCTTCAATCGGGGCACGCTCTCCAAACACGCGCTGTTTGCCACCGGCACGACTGGGCGGGTGCTGGCCGAAGAACTCGGCTTGCCAGTGACCCGGCTGCAAAGCGGCCCGATCGGAGGGGACCAACAGATTGGCGCAATGATCGTGGATGGCGCGATCGACTTTCTGATTTTCTTCTGGGATCCGCTGGAGCCGCAGCCGCATGATCCGGACGTCAAGGCGCTGCTGCGCCTGGCGGTCGTCTGGAACATTCCCGCGGCCTGCAACCGGGCCACGGCCGACTACATGATCTCTTCGCCCCTCATGAGCAGCGACTACGAACGGCTCGTGCCGAACTACGAGGGTTATCTGGCCCGGACGATTGCTCCTGTTCGGGAGGCAAACGCGCCGGCGGAAGAACCGCCGGCAACAGAAGAACCGGTCGGAGAATCCAAGCCGGCGTGATCGTCGTTAGACTTTCACGGAGAACATCTCCGGGTCGATCGTCCCCTCGCCGACTTTCACCACCGGCCCGGTCATGCGAATGGCGAAATCGGGGGCGATCTCGATGCTGATCTGTCCGCCGGGCATGTGCACGGTGACTTGCCGGTCGACCAGGCCGAGCCGGTGGGCCACGGCGGCCGAGGCGCTGGAACTCGTACCCGACGCGAGGGTGTGGCCGGCGCCCCGCTCCCAGATTTCAATCCGGACATTTTTCCGGTCGATAACCTGCATGAACTGCACGTTGGTCCGGTTGGGGAAGAGCGGATGGAATTCAATTGCGCGACCGTACGTGATGGCGAGTTCGGCGGAGATTTCGGGCAATGGAATCACGCAATGCGGGTTGCCGATCGTGGCGGCGCAAAACGTGAACTCGCGGTCTCCGATCCGGACCTTCTCGTTGAGCACTTCGCGCTCCGGCCCGGCCACTGGAATCTTGGCACTGGAAAAGCTCACCCGACCCATGTCCATGGCGATCATCTTGCCGTCCTCCTGGATTTTTGCCGTCACGACACCGCCGGGTGTGGCGATAACGAGAGCGCCGTCCTTCCCAAGGTGGTGATCCCAGAGGTAGCGGGCGAAAATGCGGGTGCCGTTGCCCGACTTCTCCGCCTCCGAGGCGTCCGGGTTGAAGATGCGGAGGCCGAAGCCGGCGTCGCCGGCGGGGAACGGGCCCCAGAGAATACCGTCGGAACCGAGGCCGTAATTGCGGTGACAGATGACGCGGATCTGTTCGGGGGTGGGGACAGCCCAGCCGGGAAAATCGGCGGGGTNNGGGCGGACAATCAAACAGGCCGCGCTGCTTGATGGTGTCGACGACGCCGGGTGGCACTGCGGCCTCCCACGCCGGATCGCCGCGCTTGATCATGGCGAGCACGTCGCGGGAAATGATGTTCAACGTCTCCGGATTGTACCCGGTGGTGCCTTCGATGTAATGATTCTCCAGCAGGTGGGTGTACAGATGGCGGAGATGTGGCGGCACCTGAAGATTGCCGGTGGTGATGAGGACGTCGGCCGCGAGCGCCGGAGGCAGGACGCCGCTGAGGGCGGCCGGAGCGGCGTTCGCCGGTGCGGCGGCGATATAGCGCTCATAAGCGGCGGCGCGCATCGGATACACGTACAGTTTCACCAGCTGGCGAAACATCCGGCCAAACGATTCCAGAATTCCGCCCGGCAGGTTGTCGTAATATTTTTCGTTGAAAATCTCGACCAGGTTGTTCACGCCCAGGGCGACGCCGATCATCTCCTTCGTGTACCGGCGGAAATACGTGGTGAGCCGGAAGAATTCGGAGTAGTTCGAGATGATCACGGTGAATCCGATGCTGCCGAGCAGGTCCACCCGCGCCAGGAAGTCGGTGGCGTCGAGCGTGCCGGAAGCCAGCAGGTTGTTCATCGTGATCTCCGTCAGAATCATGACGGGTTTGCCCTTGACCGCCGGCTCCTGCAAGAAGAGCGCCGTCGTGCAGTTCAGCATGTCGACGTTGACCCGCGTCACGGGCCGGAAGCTCCCGCGCTCGACCAGGATCGCCTTTCGGTGGAGGACCTCCGACGGCTGGAGCACATCACCGTCGGGCCCGAACATCACGGCATTGGTCAGCCCCGTTTGCACCAGCAGCAGCGACAACAGCCGGCTGTCGACCTGGGCAAACGCGGGGCCGGCAAATTTCAGCATGTCGACTTCAATGCGCGCAGTGCTGAGGCTGTCCACGAGCGAGCGAATGAATTTCTCCGGCGAGATGCGGTAGAAGAACGCGCCGTAGATGAAGTTCACCCCGAAAATGCCCAGCGCCTCCTGTTGGAGCACCGCCTCCTTGTCCCACATGCGCACGTGGAGGATGATGTCGTTGGGCGGCTCTTGCGGGTGAATCTGAAAGCGAATGCCCATCCAGCCGTGGGCGTCGTTGTCTCCCTTGAAATTCCGCGTGGCCACCGTGTCGGCAAATACGAAAAACGACGTGCGGCTGCCGCGGGCCTCGGCGAGCCGCTCGACCAGCAGCTGATATTCATGGTCGAGCATCGT
>PLOH01000143.1 GCA_003142955.1 Opitutia bacterium
ATATCAGACATGCCACTCCCAGAAATCACAGTCACTGAAGTCGCCCGGAATCTTTCCGACTTCTTCAGCCGCATCCACTATCAAGGCTCAGGGGCCTTGGTGGTCAAGGGCGGCAAGCCGCTGGTTAAGGTTACGTCCGCTCGCCGGCCCAAGACCTGCGGGGAACTAGCCGTGCTTTGGCCGACCCTGGCCCAAGTCCCTGCCGAGGAGGCCGTCCGCTTCGAGCGCGACCTGAAGGCGGCCAAGAACAACTTCAGCCCGATGAAATCCAAATGGGACTAATCATCGACAGCTCACTTTTCATCGGGGACGAGCGGAAGAAGTTCGACTTGGCTGCATTCTTCGCTGCACACCCCCAAGAGGTGCCCCACATGGCAGTCATCACTGCTTCCGAACTCCTCCACGGGGTTGAACGCGCCAGCCCAGAACACAGGGCGGCTAGGTCACTCCGGGTCGAGCAGTTCATCGCCAGCGTGGAGGTCATCGATTTCGACCTCGCCGTAGCTCGACGCTATGCTGCGCTCTGGGCTGCCTTGCAGGCTGCGGGCACCAAACCGGACGCCCATGACCTACTCATCGCGGCTACCGCCCTGCACTATGGGTTTGATGTCGCTACGACCAATCCTCGCCACTTCGCCCATATCCCTGGGCTTCGGCTCATCGACACCAAGCCGTATCTCTTGAAGTAAAACGAGTCTCAACCTGCCTGAACGAATCAAACGCGCGGTCTCAAATCCGACTACGCCAATATGATCGATGAATTGGGGTCGCAATACAGGATCGATGCAAAGGGCGAAATCGCGCCCGAACTTTCTTCGTGCCCTTCGCGTCTTCGTCCTACAACCTGTTCAGGTCCATGTCCGTCGATCTCATCCAACTGGTCACCGACCTCGCCCACCGCGCGCGCGCCGCGTCGCTGGTGCTGGCCACGGCATCGACCGGGCAAAAGAACGCCGCCCTGGCGCGCCTGGCGGAATTGCTGCCGGCGTCGACAGGCGCCCTCCTCGCCGCCAACGCCCGTGACCTCGCGGCGGCGAAGGAGAATGATCTCACGGGCGCCCAGATCGACCGCCTCACCCTTGATGCCAAGCGCATCGCGCAAATGGCCGAGGGCGTCCGTCAAGTCGCCGCGCTGCCCGACCCCGTAGGCGAGGAATTGGAACACACGGTTCGTCCCAACGGGCTCGCGATCCGCAAGCTTCGCGTGCCCATCGGCGTGATCGGCATCATTTACGAAGCGCGGCCGAATGTGACCATCGATTGCGCGGTGCTCTGCCTGAAATCCGGCAACGCCGCCATCCTGCGCGGCGGGAAGGAAATCTTCCACACCAACCAGGCCCTGCTGACGCTGGTCCGCCAGGCCTTGACCGGTGCACCCGCTCCGGTCTCCGGTCTCCCGTCTCCGGTGTGCAGTATCCAGTCTACGGTGACGGAAGCGCTCCCCGCGGATGCGGTCCAGTTGGTTCCCACCACCGACCGCGCCGCGCTTACCGCCCTGCTGAAGCTGGACTCATTGATCCATTGCATCATTCCGCGCGGTGGCGAGAGCCTCATCCGGTTCGTCGCCGAGAACTCCACCATTCCGGTCATCAAACATTTCAAAGGCGTGTGCTTTGTCTACGTCGATGGCGAAGCCGACCCCGCCATGGCCGAGCAGATCGTCGTCAATGCGAAGGTGCAGCGCCCCGGCGTGTGCAACGCTGCCGAACAACTGCTCGTGCACGCCGGCGTGGCCGGGACGCTCCTGCCCCGTCTCGCCCGCGCGTTGCTCGCGCACAAGGTCGAACTGCGTTGCGATCCCGCCAGCGCCGCGATCCTCCAGCAACACGGCCTGGCGCACCGCGCCGCCGCGGCCGGCGACTTCACCGCTGAATTCCTCGGCCTGATCATGGGCGTGCGTCTCGTTTCGTCCGTCGACGAGGCCATTGCGACGATCAACCGCGACAGCTCGGCGCACAGCGATGCGATCGTTACCCGGGATGCGGCGGCCGCGCAGCGCTTTTTCGCGGGCGTGGACAGCGCCACGGTTTTCTGGAACGCCAGCACGCGGTTCAACGACGGCTTTGAATTTGGCCTCGGCGCCGAGATCGGCATCAGCACCGACCGCCTGCACGCGCGCGGACCGATGGGCCTGCGCGAACTCTGCTCCTACAAATACGTCATCACCGGGACCGGCCAGGTTCGCACCTAGCAGGAGCCCGTCGGACTTCGTCCTCCGTGCTCCTTGGCAAATGGCTGGCGCCATTTTGGACGGACCTGTGCATTGCAGTGCGTGAGATCATACGGCAGAAACATCGCGTCTGGCGGTCCAAGTCGACAGAACGCGCGGGCCTACTGGGAGAACGCACCCTCCCGTCCAACGTTCAAAAGTTTCTCTGTAATCATCGTTCCCCAACCAAACGGCGCCCGCCGTTTGTTTAGCAGCATGGAGGGCGAAGCCCGACAGGCTGCTTGCCGGAGGCGTGCTATTGCAGGGCGCAGGCCCGCCCGTCTGACCAACGCTTTTCGCCTGCGTGGACGGACATTGGCCCACCCAATGGATATCATCAGAATTATCAATTAACGGATCAGTCCGGAAATCGAGTAGACTCAGCGCGTCCTGCTCTTCCGACCTTGACCGCATCGCCGGCCGGGTGCGGCGAGAAAAACTTCTCCAGCACGCTCTGCGACTCCCCCCCCGCCATGACCGAATGCATCATCATCCTCGCGCTGCTCTCCCTGCTGGTCGCCACCGACCCCGAGCCCGGCGTTCCATTTATTACCCCACGCCAGGAAACCTTTTTAACGATTCCCCGTCTAATCCATCGATGACACCGCATCCTCGAATCGGCAGAAGCTGGCTTTTTCTGATGCTGGCGTGGGCTGCGCCAGCCGGGGGGGCGCCAGAATCCGCGGTGCCCAATGGATCATCTGCGCCGTCTGCCACCGCAAACGTAGTTGCGCCGGCCCCTACGAGCACCGCCACGTCAGCAACACCCAAGGCCAGGCCCAGGCTTTCGCCGGAAACTGCGGGCCAGGTATTGTCTGTCGTTCCAGTCTGGAATCCTCCGCCGGTGGAGCCTGCAAAAAAAACGCCGCCGCCCGACGCAGAAATCGTCAAGCTGGATCCGTTGATCGTGGTGGGTGAACGATTGCCCAGAACCGACAAGATTGACTGGTTGACGCCAGAAGCAAAGGACGTGGAACTCGTGAAGACCTATATCACGCCGTTCGATCGGTACTTCCTTAATCGATTCACATTGCCCATTTTTGGAATCTCCAAAGAGGCACGGGCCCGAATGATGTACGAGGAAGACAAGCGCCTGCGCGACATGGAATGGATGAACGAGCAGATCGATCAGATCAAACGGCTCGACCCGTAAGAGGCCAAGGCATTGCTGAGTGTGCGCAATGCCGCCTTTACCCGGTCTCAGGAGTACTGAATCCGCGGGTTCATCAGCAGTGACCGGACTCCGGTCGCATCCGCGGGCGGAACACCCGTGCCCGCGGCTCTCTCTTTTGTAGGAGCCTGCTTGCAGGCGATTCAGTGCTCCAAATCGTCTGCAAGCAGGCTCCTACACTCCAACCAAGCCGAAGCAAGCTTCGGGGTATCGAACCCATCGCAAATAAACCCGATATAACACAACGCCACACAACGCCGGCCCTCCCGGCGTTTTCCCTTGCTTCCCAGTGGAACCGCCCTTTACTCCGACCCCTTCACCACGAAAATCCCATGGCACGAGTTTGTTACGTCACCGGCAGAAAGCCGTCCAAAGGCAGCATCATCAACCGCAAAGGTCAGAGCAAGAAGAGCGGCGGCATTGGCACGCACGTGACGAGCATCACGCCCCGCAAATTCCGGCCCAATCTTCAGCGGATTCGCATCAAGCTGGCGAACGGCGGCACCAAGCGGGTCTGGGTTTCGGTGAAGGCAATGAAGGCCGGTCTGGTCCAGAAAGCCTGACCAAACGATTGGTCCATTTTTCCCTACCCGCGGCGCCCGCCGCGGGTTTTTTATTGGGAGTCTAGCGGGCCGAAAGTCCGTCAGGCTCCCGGCCGGACCACGAGCTGCGTCCGCCGGGCAGACTGGAAATAGGCCTGCGCGAACCGCTGCAGGGACCCGGCATCGACCGCATCGATACGCGCATCGTAATTTTTCCAATCTTCGACCGGCAATCCGTAGAGCGCGTTGAGCCCGGCCTGCATCGCCCGGGCGGCGTTGGTCTGAAGGTTCATCCGGCGCGCGGCCTTGAGCCGGGTCTGGCAACGGAGCAACTCCTTCGGCTCCACCCCACCCTGCTGCACGCGACCGATCTCGGCCCCGATTTCCGTCAGGACCTCCGTCACACGCCGGGGTTCGGTGCCGGCAAGAAAATAGAACATGGCCGTGTGCAGCCCGATTACGCGGGCGGAGCGCACGAAGTAAGCCAGGCCTTTCTCCTCGCGAACGCGTTCGAACAGCTGGGACGACATGCCGCTGAACAACTCGTCGGCGACCTCGCCGACATAATAATCGGGCGCCAGCAATCCCGGGCCGGGAAACGCCTGCAGCACCACCGCCTGCTGGCGCGGCTGGGTCTCCACGAAATCGCCAACCGTTGCCGGCCCCGTGAAATCACCACCGGCCGGCGGGAGCCCTCCCGCCGGCAGACGCGCGAGGAACCGTTGCAGTTGGGGCTGGATCGACCGGGGATCGAAGTCACCCGCCGCGGCGAGCACCGCATTCCCGGCCACCACCAGACGGCGATGGAGCGCCACCAGATCTCCCGGAACGATTTTTTTCAGGCTGGTTTCGTCGCCATGCGCATTGATCGCCAACGGGTGCGCGCCGAAGAACAGCTGGCGCAGCCGTTTCTGCCCGAACGTCACCACGTCATCGGCATCTTCCTGGAGGCCGGCCAGCTGGGCGTCCCGTTCGATGCCGAACGTGCTGCGCCTGAAGGCAGGTGCGAGCACGCCGTCAGCCAGCAATGCGAGCGCGCGGGGAAGGTCCGCCGGAAGCACCTCAACGGCGAGGCCGAAGCTATTATTGCCCGCGAACGGATAGAACGATCCGCCCACCTCCTCGATGGCGCGGGCGACGGCAGCGGCCGGGCGGCTCCTCGTATCCTTCGTCAGCAGCGTCGCCAGCAATTCCGTGGCACCGCGGGCGCCGGCCGGCTCATAGACCGGTCCCCCTAGAAACAGCAGCCGCAGATGAAGGTTGGGCAGGTGGTGGTCGGGCTGAAGCAGGAGCCTGGCGCCGTTCGGCAGGAGCGTGGCCGCGAAGCCAGCAGAGCCGGCGCCATCCCGGGAGGCCGCCGCCGGCGGCCCGGCGGGCTTTGCTCCCGCTGGATTCATCGAAACGACAGTGAGCCTTTCCGGCACCAGGTAGGTGCGGAGCACGCGGCGCAGATCCGCCGGAGTGAGAGCGCGTAGGCGGTCAAAATAAGTGCGGCCGTAATCCAGGTCGCCAACGACCACCTCGGCCACCCCGAGACGCGACGCCTGGCCCGACATGGTCTTGCGCGTGTTGATCTCGCCGACCACGGCCTGCCGCACCGCCTTGGCAATGAGCCGGGCGGGAAAGCCGCTCGCCGCGCGGCGCAGAAGTTCGCGTTCGACCGCGGCGGACGCCGCCTCGCGCTTGCCCGCCGCACAAGTCAGCGAAATCAGGAAAAGCCCGGCCGTGCCGGGATTCCAGGATTGGGCATCGATGCCGTGCACGAGACGCGCTTTCTCGCGAACCGCCTGCCACAAGACCGAGCTGTCGCCACCGCCAAGAATGGTGGCGAGCACATCGAGCGCCGGCGCATCGGGATGCGCCAGGCCGGGAATCTGCCAGCCGATTTCGACCCGCGTGAGCTGAACATCCTCGAACAGGTGGCGGGTCCGACGGGCCAGCTGTGGCGGCTCGTCCGGCAGCGGGACGGGGGCCAACCGCGCCCGCGGCGTCCCGCCGAAATGCTCGACGATCGCCGTTCGCGTCGCCGCCGGATCAAACGCACCGGCCACGACCACGACGAGATTATTGGGCACGTAGCGCGCCCGGTAATAGGCCAGGAGGTCGTCGCGGGTCAAAGCAGAAAACACCTCCCGGTAACCGATGATGGGATGACGGTAACCATGCTCGCGAAACGCCGTGGCAAACAAGATCTCGCCCAGGCGGTGATCCGGATCGTCCTGGCCCATGTCGATCTCGCGCAAGATAACCTCGCGCTCCCGCGCCACTTCCTCGGCGGGCAGCGTGGAGTGAAGCACGGCGTCCGCCAGCACGTCGATCGCGACTCCCGTGTGCTCCGCGGGCAGATCCACGTAGTAGACGGTGCGATCGAAGGTCGTGTACGCGTTGATGTGCCCGCCATGTGCCTGGATCGTCAGCGAGAGCTCGCGACCCGCCCGGCGGGTTGTGCCCTTGAACACCATATGCTCCAGAAAATGCGATAGCCCGGCGCCGAGTTGTGTTCCCTCGTGAATGCTGCCGGTTTTCACCCAAACCTGGACCGACGCGATGGGGGCGGACTGGTCGGACTGCAGCAAAACGGTGAGCCCGTTGGGCAGAATCAAGCGTTCGGGCGGGACGCGCCAGAAGCGGTCGAGCAACGAGCAGTCGGCTTCAAATGAATGCATGAACAACAGGAAGAAACGCTGGTGGATCGTGGCGGCCCGCTCGCTTCGCGCCGGGCCACAAAGCTCTGGTCACCCGGTTCCCATGGCCTTCGTGGACGAGCCCGGCCGGCGTTTGTCCGCCGGGCGGAAAGGCTTCACAAAAGCCTCTTCAAAATCATAGATATCGGCGAAATCTTCGCGGCGGTCATTCTCGGTCTTGCTGAAGACCCGGTACTCGATCAGATTGAATACAATCTCGCCAAAATCCGTGCACCGGTGCACACCCCAGGATTCGAGAACGGTCTTGGCGAGCGGACCGAACTGATCGAGTGCGTAAGCCCTCATTCCTTCCAGCAGTTCGGGCCCTGATACGTGTTGCGACTGCTGGGTACGGGCTGGCTCGGTCTTCTTGAGGTTCTTGACGGTCTGGTCGAGGCCTTGACGGACAAAAGTATAGGCCCTTTTGTCGTAACGAGTGTCTTCCTTGCAGATCAGATCCACAATTTCGGTGAAATCGAGGTCTTGCATCATGGTGTGACTAAAGAGGTAGCATCGCCGGCGGCCCGTTGAAAACCCTGCTGAACTGACCAGTAACCCGTCATCGGCTCTTGGCGAGTCCTGAGTCCAAACGCCAGCTTTTTTTACCGAACCTCCGAGCCGGCATGGAACCAGCCGCCATAGCCTTGGTCGATCCGATTTGCGGTTCGGCCGAGGTGGCCAGGTGGATTCCGCGGAGATATCCAAAAAAAACACGGCAAAACGCACATAGTGCTCGCACATTAATGGCAGCTGGCTTACTATACCGTTAAATGATTGCGTCTTCACCCTCAAATCATCCGCTGGGGGCTGTTACCGATTTCAGCCGCGCAGGGAGACCTCTTGATCTGGCGTGCGCGCGGCTCAAGTCAGCCGGTCTGCGGATCACGCAACCCCGCGTGGCGATCATTGAGGCCTTAATTCGGCGGGAGCACCCGGTGAGCATTGAACAGCTCCACCATGATCTGGCAAACGACGCGTGCGATCTGGTGACCGTTTACCGCTGTCTGGCCGTCTTTGAAGAACTGGGGTTGGTGCGGCGCTGTTTTTTTCACAACGGCACCGGACTTTACGAAATTAATTTAAACGACTCCCATCACCACCACATCGTCTGCAAGAGCTGCGGGAAGGTGGAACGCATCGACGCATCCTTCACGGAGAACACCGAACGGATACTGCGCGAGCGCGGCTACGAACAGGTGACGCACCTGGTTGAATTCTTCGGCGTGTGTCCCGCTTGCCAAAAGAAGACAGCGGAGTTCAGTCCCCTGCCCGCCGCCAGCATCACCCGGTAAGGCGGATGGATGGTGGGATCGCGCCGCCTTCTGCGAGCCGCGTCGACCCTGCCCGACTCAGGGGGCGACTACTTTTTGCATCGAGGCGGCTGAGGTCAGGGCATTGGCGTTGCCGGGTTAGCCGGGGACCTCGTGACGATACCCCACGCCGTGCACGGTGACGATCGCCACGGGCGATTCGGGTTCGAGCTCCACTTTCTTGCGCAATTGCGCGACATGCTGGTCCAGGGTGCGCGTCGTGCCAAAATAGTCGACGCCCCACACGGCATTGAGCAGCGCATCGCGCGTCAGCACTTCGCCGGGATGCGCCGCGAACACCTCCAGCAATTTCAATTCGCGTGCCGTCACCGGCATCGCCCCGCGGCCAGGAACGAACGCCGTGAACCTCCGGCGGTCGATCTCCGCGGCACCGAATTGAAAGACCGGCGGCAAGACCGCCCCCGCACCAGTGGGCTGGTCCCTTTGCCGGGCGCGCCGCAACAAGGCCTCCACGCGGGCCAGCAGTTCATGGACCCCAAACGGCTTCGTCACGTAATCATCGGCGCCGAGCTTGAGCCCCACGACCTTGTCGATCTCCTCGCCTTTTGCCGTCAGGAACAGCACCGGCGCCGTCGCGCCGTGCGCGCGCAGCTCGCGGCACACCTCATAACCGCTCTTGCCCGGCATCATGACGTCCAGCAGGACAAGGTCGAATTTCTCCTGCGGAAAGAGCCGGAGCGCCTGCACGCCATCGCCGGCGGCGGTGACGGCGTAACCTTCGCTCTCCAGTGTGGCCACCAGGCCAAGCCGGATGTTGGCGTCATCTTCGGCGAGAAGAATCCGGGCATTCATGGCAGTTCAAGAATGAAAGCGGCGCCGCCGCCCGGGCGCGGTTCGTAGCGCAACTCGCCGCCGAGCCCTCGCGCGAGTTGCCGGGCGATGCTCAGACCCAACCCGGCGCCGTGCTTTTCGGCGGTCAGCGTATCGTCGACCCGGTGGAATTTTTCGAAGATCCGTTCGCGGTGTTCCACCGGTACCCCCGGACCGCGGTCGAGGACGCGCAGTTCGGCGCTCGCGCCCGCCTGCGGCCCGAGTTGCACCGTCACTTCGCCGCCGGCGCCAGCGTATTTGCAGGCGTTGTCGAGCAGGTTCAGGACGATCTGCTCAAAGGCATCGCGATCCGTCGTCGCCGGCAGCGGCGCGACCGGGATTTCACGACGCAACGCGAGTCCCGTCTCGCCGAACCGCGGCAGCTGCGTGTCGAGCAAACGGGAAAGTTCCCCGCCGAGATCGAGCGGTTCGCGCAGAAATTTCTTTCTCCCTTGTTCCAGGCGGCTGAAGTCGAGGGCGTTGTTGACCAGGCGGGCCAGGCGCTGCGTTTCCCGTCCGATCGTGCCCAGATATTCGCCGCGCCGCGTCTCGTCAGGCACGCGCCCCTGTTCCAACAGCTCGGCGTAGAGCCGGATTGTCGTGAGGGGGGTTTTGAATTCATGCGACACATTGGCGACAAATGAGGTCTTCTGGCGCGCCTCCTCCCCGCTCCGCTGCGCCTGCCGGAGCAAGAGCGAACCGCCGGCGAGACTCGCGATCACGAAGATAATCACCAACAGCGAGCCCACGATGAGCAGCCCGCCGCCGACGCTATCTGACGACGACCGGCCTTCCACGAACCCCACCACCGCCCAGCCGGGCAACAACTCCTCTGCGAGCGGCACGCGGGCCGCCTCCACCGCGTCCCGGGGGATCCATCCCGCCTGGTGCAGCGCCCGACCCTTGTCATCGCGCAAGGCGTAACCTTCGCCTGCGGCCACCGCCGCCGGCAACGTGCCTTGCATCCGCGACACGAGCGCGGTCAATTCGAGTTCCACCCCGCGGATTTCGCCCGCCCCGCCAGGCTGAAGCCATCCCAAAAGATGCATCCGCCCGTCTCCGGTCCAGGGCAGCCAGCCCCGCCGGTCTGACCGGGGGGCTTCGTCCAGCGGGCTGTTTGCTTCATCTTTTTCCGCCGCAACGTCGGCCCGGGACGCATAGCTCCCGACTTTCGAGAGATTCTGCACTTCCCGCCGGGCCTTCTGCACTCGGGACACATTGGAGGCGATCTGCTGCCGCGCCTCTCCGGCCGTGCCCTCAAAGCCGCCCGACGGCTTCTGTTCTTGCCGGGCCCGCGCGGAAGTTCCGAGATCGCTGGCCAGAGCCGGCCCAGCTGAGCGCGGGCTGGGCAGGGACGGCGTTGCCTCCCGTTCTCTCAAACGCCTCCACGGCGGATCATCGCGAAACATCGCCGCGTACCGGCGGCTGAAGCCGCGCGCGTCCTCGTCGTCCGCGGCCGCTCCCGGTCGCAGGATCCGGCCATCAACCGTACAACGAAATGTCGTGCGGACGAGCGGATTGGTGCGCTGCCATTGGTCCAGAAACGCGTCCAGCCCCGTCGCCGGGGCGTCTGCCAGCGCGTCGAGCAGGCCGTTCTCCACGTCGCCCACCAACAACTCGACGTTCTCCGCGACCAATCGGGCCCGCCCATCCACGGCCGCCAATCGGGCCGCGTCCACGACCGCGGCCTGTTCCCTCAGCCGCGCCTGTTCCCGCCGGAGCAACTGGATGGCCCCCGCGGCAACCGCCAGCGTCGGCAGCAGGAGCAAGAGCCAGTAGAGGTAGATGCGCCGCGATGATCCGGTCACAGGACGCAGCGTATCAGGATGGCGGCAGTAGGCAATCCGGAGCATGAGCGTATTGTAGGGCGGGGTCGCCTGACCCCGCCGTTGTCGCGGAAGCGGCGGAGTGCGGCAACCCCGCCCCACAACGGAACCCTCCGCCTCATTTCGAGGACTGTTGGTTCTTCGTCTGGGCACTTTCCGCGCGGTAGGTTTTGCGCGCCGCGTTATCAAGGCCGCCGGCCTCGATCTTCGCCGCCTCGGCCGCCATCGGGGCAGCGGCGGAAAGGACGCTCGTATTGCCGTACGTCTGGGCCATCTGCTGCAATTCCACCGCCTGGCGGCGCATTTCGTTCGCCGCCTCGTCCTGGCGCCCGCCGTCCACCAACTCCACCGCCCTGTCCTTGGTTACCGCGATGACATTCTGGGCGTAGTCGGCCTGCACCTGGCGATCCGCCGAATCGATGACGGCCTGGCGGTTCCGGCTGAACTTCGCCCGCCGGCTGGCCGTGAGCGTGATGGTGTGTTGCGTCAGCGGGTCATCGTAGGAGACGCGGGCCCGGGCGATCTCACTTTCCGTTCCGGATTCCGGCGGAGTGACCTCGGCCTCAACCAGGGCGAACTTTTCCTGCCCGCCATAGAGCTGGTTCAAGGTGATCTCCGCCTTCTGGCCGCGAATCACGCCTTCGCGACCGATGAAGTTGAGCGGCCGCACGCCCGCAGGAAATTCGATTTCCACCACGACCCGACGGGCCACGACGTTGAGCACATCGCCGAGTTCGGCAGCGAAAATGCGCGGCAGATCCGCGCTGGACTCCACGAAATAGGTGTTGCCGTCACTCCGCTGCGCCAGCCGCGTCATCAAATCCTCGTTGTACCCCAGGCCGAGGCCCACGGTCGTGACCGAGATGCCCTCTTTCACGAGTGCGGCGCCCAGACGTCCCAACTCTTCCGGCGAACTGGGCCCGACATTGGCGAGCCCGTCGGAAAGCAGCACGATGCGGTTCACATACCGGCCGCCCTCGATGTACTCCCGGACTTCGGAGGCTCCCTGCGACACTCCGCCGAACAGGGCGGTGCTTCCCCCGGCCTCGATCGAGTCGATCGCGCGTTCGATCGCGCGACCGTCGCCGACGGGTTGCGCCCCGATCAACGTCCGCACGCCGCTCTCAAATGTAACCAATGAAAAGATGTCATCGGAAGAAAGATGGCGCAGCATCTCGCGCGCGGCTTCCTTCGCTTTTTCGAGCTTCTCGCCGCCCATGGAGCCAGAACGGTCGATGACCAGCGCGAGGTTGACGGGCGGCCGCGCCTCGCGGCGGGGTCGGCGGAGCCCATCCAGGCAGACCTTTATGATCGCCCGGCCGGACGATTCGGCGGGTAGTACCGTACGGTCGAGGTCGAGGCGGAGGCGGACGGAACCATCCAGTGATTCGGCGGAACAAGCGGTAAACGAAATCGCACCGAGCAGCGCGACCGCGGAAAACAGGGAGCAATGATTTAGTTTCATGTTGATTCGGGTTTGACGCCCGTATCGAACCACAAAACGTCGCGCGAGTTGTCAGCCGGTCGTAAGAAGATTGTCAGGAAAATGTCATGGCCGCCGGCGCAATCACCGAAGATTCCGGGCCGCGTCTGCGTCTGGCGCGGAGCTGCAAGCCGCCGTGCTTGCGTGAAGCGTGGTCCGGGTCGAGGATTGGCGATGTCATGATGTCCGCCCCCGCTGTCACCCGCCGTGAGGCGCTTGCGACCCTCGCCGGCGTCGCCCTTGCCGCCGTCCCGCTGGTTCGCGCCGCCTCGGCTCCAACCTCCCCCACTGCCATGCTCTCCGCACCCGCCCCGTCTTCTGGTCGCCTCCATCACTCCGTCTGCCGCTGGTGTTATCCGGGAATTCCGCTCGGCACCCTCGCAACCGCGGCACACGACCTCGGCGTGGAGTCCATTGAACTGCTCGATCCCGGCGAATGGCCCGTCGTTCGCCAGGCCGGCCTCACCTGCGCGATGGCCAACGGCACCACGACCATCGCGGATGGTTTCAACCGCCTCGAAAACCACGGGAAATACGTCCCCTCCATGATCGAGCGCATCAAGGCCTGCGCCGACGCCGGCCTGCCCAACGTGATCTGCTTCTCGGGCAACCGCGCGGGGCTGCCCGACGAGCAGGGCCTCGAGAACTGCACCACCGGCCTGAAACAGATCGCCGGCGCCGCGGAGAAGGCGGGCGTGACCGTCTGCATGGAGCTGCTCAACAGCCGGGTGGACCACCCCGATTACCAGTGTGACCACACCGCCTGGGGCGCCGAACTGGTCCGGCGCGTTGGCTCGGAGCGCTTCAAGCTACTGTACGACATCTACCACATGCAGATCATGGAGGGCGACGTGATCCGCACGATCCAGGATCACCACGCCTGCCTCGGGCATTACCACACCGGCGGCGTGCCCGGCCGGCACGAGATCGACGAGACGCAGGAACTCAACTACCCGGCCATCATGCGCGCGATCAAGGCAACCGGGTTCAACGGCTTCGTCGCCCAGGAATTCCTTCCCACCCGCGACCCGCTGACGTCCCTGCGCGAAGCCGTCCGGTTGTGCCGCGTGTAAAACGGCGGCGCCGGTGTAGGTTGATCGGCGTAGGAGCCTGCTTGCAGGCGATTCAACCGCGGAATCCTCCTTCGCAAAGCCTACGGACGACAGGTCGCCGACACCGGTCCACCATGGCTTCGAGCAGCGGCGGAAGCTCGCTTCGACAATTTGCATCAATGTCGCTCGGGCGCGCCGTCCCGCACCTGCCAGTTTTGTTTTGGCGGGCGGGCGCCGGCCGCTATGCTCGACGGCATGCTGCAAACGACCTCTGTCAAAGAAGCGCTGGCGAGTGCGTCGCCGCGCGAGGATTTTCTCGTCCGCGGCTGGGTCCGGACCCGCCGCGACGCCAAAACGTTTTCGTTCCTCGAGCTCAACGACGGTTCCTGCCTGAAGAACCTGCAGGTGATCGCGGACGCGGCGCTCCCGAATTACGCCGAGATCCAGCGGCTGACCACCGGCGCTTCGGTCAGCGTCCGGGGCCAATTGGTGCCCTCGCAGGGCCAGGGACAGAAATGGGAGGTCAAGGCCGCGGCGGTGGAGATCATCGGCACCGCCGATGCGACTTATCCGCTCCAAAAGAAGGGCCACACGCCAGAGTTTCTGCGCGAGATCGCCCACCTGCGCCCGCGTTCGAACTTGTTCGGCTGCGTTTTTCGCGTCCGGAGCCGGCTGGCTTTTGCGGTCCACCAGTTCTTTCAGGAACGGGGTTTCGCGTATGTCCACACGCCGATCATCACCGGCAGCGACTGCGAAGGCGCCGGTGAGCTGTTCCGCGTCACCACCCTCGATCTGAAGAACCCGCCCCGGCGGGAGGACGGCGAAATCGACTCCGCCAAGGATTTTTTCGCCCGCCCCACCTATCTGACCGTCAGCGGCCAACTGGAGGCCGAGGCGTTCGCCTGTGCCCTGTCCAAGGTCTACACGTTCGGGCCGACCTTTCGCGCGGAGAACTCCAACACCTCGCGGCATGCCAGTGAATTCTGGATGATCGAGCCGGAGATGGCGTTCTGCGATCTGCGGGGGAACATGGGACTCGCCGAGGAATTCGTGAAGTACCTGATTCGCGATGTCCGCACGCATTGCGCCGAGGACCTGGAGCTCTTTGCCAAGTTCGTGGACAAGGGATTGCTGGAACGCCTCGACTTTGTGCTCGACCGACCCTTTCAGCGGGTCAGCTACACGGAAGCGGTCGAATTGCTCACCCAGAGCGGCCACAAATTCGAATATCCCGTCGAGTACGGCACCAACCTCCAGTCGGAACACGAGCGCTATCTGACGGAGCAGCACTTCAAATGTCCGACGACGGTCTACAACTACCCGAAGGAGATCAAACCGTTCTATATGCGGCTGAACGACGACGATCGCACCGTGACGGCGATGGACGTCCTCGTGCCGGGAATCGGTGAGATCATCGGCGGCAGCCAGCGCGAGGAACGGCTCGACGTGCTGCAGACCAGCATGGCCCGGCATCATCTCGATCCGAAGGATTACGGTTGGTATCTGGACCTGCGCCGCTACGGCACGGTCCCGCACGCTGGATTCGGCATGGGCTTTGAGCGCATGCTCATGTTCGTTACGGGCGTATCCAATATCCGCGATGTCATCCCCTTTGCGCGAACGCCCGGCAATGCCGCATTCTGACCGGGAGACGGCCCGTCGTGGTGGAATGAAAACCAAACTATTTTACAGGAGGCAACGGAGGAAGCGGAGGCAATGAGCGCTGAACTGACCCTCGACACAACCGTCGCCTACTGGGACGTCGACCGCGATAACCTGCTTCTCCTGCCGGCCGTGTTCAAGTTTCTCCAGGAGGCGGCGATCAAACACGCCGATCAGTTCGACGCGGGCACCCGCGCGATGGCAACCCGGGGAGAATCGTGGATGTTGAACCGGATGGCCGCCGCGATCCATCGCTATCCCCGGTACGAGGAACAGGTCCGCATCGTGACCTGGTCCAGCGGCGTCCGCACCTTCAAAGGTTATCGCGATTTTCGCGGGTATTGCGGCGACGAACTCGTGCTGTCGGCGTCATCCCTATGGCTTTACGTGAACCTCAAGACCAAATCGCTCATCCGCGTGCCCGAAAAGGTCGCCCGCTCCTTTCCCAGCCGGCCCGGCGAGGAATTTCGCCCCGAACTGGAAAAGCTCAAGCTGGCGGCTCCGGCCGGAGGATCGGCTCCGGCGTGCCGGGTGTCCGTGCGCTATTCGGACTTTGACGGCAACGGTCACGTCAACAACACCACGTATTTTGACATCCTGCAGACGGCTCTGGCCCGAGGCGGCCTGTCGACGCGGCCACAAACGGTGGAGATGCAATTTCTGAAGGAGATTTCTCCGGAAGTGGAGTGGGTGGACGTGCACCTCGAACGTCGAGACAAGGCCGCAGTCTTTGGCATCGGCACACCGGAGGGGTTGTTCGCGCAAGGCCGGGTGGCCTGAGGCTCGCCGGACCGCGGGCGATTCACTTTGTCCTGAATCAAGCTAGACGGGAGTGAGTCAACCGGCTGCCGATAGTCTGCTTCTCGCGCAGGGCCAAGTCCGCGATGAACGGAACATCGAAGACTTTTTCGATTGCGATGGCCCATGGCACACGTGCTCCGCCGACCGGTCCAGCCGCACAAATCCCCTTGGAAATTGCCTGTAACTTTCGCCGCGCATGTGTGTATTTTACCCAATGAGTTCTCCGATCCGGGCCGGGTGCGTCGTCGTCGCCGGCCTCGTTGCCACGAGCTGGCTGCGGGCCGCGGATGCACCGCGCCCAGCACCGCAATCGCCCTTCGCCATCGTCGTCGCGCTCGCCGCGGCCCGGCACATCCCGCTGCTGGGGATCGACACCGCACGGAACGCGCAAACGCTGCGCGCGGGCGACGCGCTCACCGTGCTGTTCACCCTCGTCGATGGCGGGCACGCCCGGCAATGGCTGGCTGAGATCACGGTGGTTCCGCTCACCGAGGATGAAAGCCGCGCCAAGCTCCGCGAGGATGTCCTCTTCTCGGCCACTGGAAATGAGTATCACCTAGCCAGCGTGCCCGCGGCATTTGCGTTGCGTATGTTTGGTCCGTTCCGCGACTCCGATGCGCCTGCCCAGTCGTCCGGGTCGGTCCCGGAAAAGCGCGCCCATTTTCTCGTGCAACAGGATTTCCTGAGCTTCGGCTTCGATCGCCTGGGCGAAGCCGTTCTGCGCCTGCGCGCCGTCGGCCAGGAACCCCGCCTCGCCATCGCGACGGGACGCTTCTCCGAGAAGGACATCGCGTGGGGCAAACATTGGGCGGAGGAGGCCAAATTCACCGCCAACGACGAATTGATCTGCGTCAAACAGGCGTTTGCCCAGGTGGAGTTTCTCAAGATCGCACAACACACACCCGGATTCCGAGAGATCGTTGAAGCCACGATTGACGTGCCATCAATCTGGACCGCCCTGCGGACGCTGAACTTCGGCGTGTGGTTTAATTACGATTGGAAAGACGTCCAGCGGCTCGATAGTGAACCTTATGGCCTGCCGTTGTCCAAGGTGTATACCCTGCCCTTTGGCTTGACTGTATTCGGCAAGCATGTCGCCAAGGGAACCTGGTTGGCGACGGCGGCGCGCCCTCCCCTGCTCGCCAGCGCGGGGGTCCTCGGGCTCACCGTCGGGCCGCCGGATAACAACGGTAAATACCTCGAATTGCGCGTGATCGCGGCGCGCAACGCGGTGCAGTGAATCGCAGTTTCCAGCGGAGAGGGAAACTGCTCACTCCGCCATCAGTTCGGCGTCGAAGGATTCTTCCGCTTTTCCCCCCGGTCGGGCATGGTGGGCGGAGGGTTTGAGCAGGAGGCACAACGGAATGGCGGCCAGCAGGATCAGGCCGGCAAAAACGAACCCATTTTCGAAACCCAGGACCTCGGCTTTCCGGGCAATGCCGGCGCCGGCTGCGAAGGCAACCCGGGCCTGAGGCAAAGCCATAAGGCCGGGTTCATGGCGGAAGACCAACAACATGGTCCGTAATCCGAGGCGGATGTCCATGCCTTGTGATTCCATGGGAAACCCCTCGCCCAGCCGCACCGCATGCGTGTGAATCGAGTTGGTCACGAAGTTATTCAGCAGGGCGATGCCGAGCGACCCGCCGACGTTCTGCGAAACGTTGAGAAAGCTGCTGGCCATCGGCAGCTCATGATGGGGAACTGCGTTGAGTGCCGCCGCCATCAACGGCGCCATCATCATCGCCAGACCGGCCCCGCGGGTTAGTTGCGGCAGGACAAGCATGGGCCAGCCGGACATCGGATCCAACCGCCCGAACTGGAGTAACGAACTTCCGACCAGGACGCAACCCAGGCCGGCCAGCACCGCCGGGCTGTAACGATCCGCCAACCGCCCGGCGATCGGCATGGTTATCCCCACCGCCACGGCGTTGGGCAGCATCCACAGGCCGGCATGAACCGGCGTGTAGCCCATCAGGTTTTGGAGGAAGATCGGAAAAAGGAAGACACTCCCGAACAACCCCACGGCGCGAAAAACCGCGAGGACGATGCTCAAGGTGTAATTGCGAATGAGAAGAAGCCGCAGATCGAGCAACGGATGTTCGACCGCCAGTTCGACCGCAATGAACATCACCAGGCCGACGATGGAAAAAGCCTCGCAGATATGAATATAGTCGGACTCCCAACCTTTTTCCTGTCCGTTGGACAACGCGGTGAGACCGGCGATAAGCGCCATGGCCAGGAAGCAGAATCCCGCCAGATCGAACGGCCGTCTCGCCCCGCGGGCGCGCAGCGGCCGCATGATGATCAGGCCGGCAATCAGGGTGATCACCCCGAACGGGAGATTGACCGAGAAGATTGTCCGCCAGCTGAACGCGTCCGTCAGGTATCCGCCCAAGGTCGGGCCCAACGCCGGTCCCGCCATGATGCCGGTGCCCCAGATGCCCAACGCCCGGCCGCGCTCGTGTGGCTCAAACAATTCCGCCACGATTGCCATGCCGATCGGCTGGATGGCGCCGCCGCCCAAGGCCTGGAGAATGCGGGCCGCAATCAGCGACTCATAACTCCACGCCATGGCGCAGAGCCCGCTGGCCACCGTGAAGACGACCAGGCTGCCGAGGTAGAGGGCTTTGTAGCTGATCCGGCTGGTGAGCCAGCCCATCAACGGCATGACGACCGCCGACGTCAGCATGAACCCCGTCGAGACCCATTCGATCTGGTCGCGGTCAACTCCGAACGCACTCATCATGTGGGGCAGCGCGACATTGACGATGCTGGAATCCAGAATCGCCATGAACGTGCCCATCATGATGATGCCAAGCACGGCCCAGCGGTTGGCCCGCAGATAGTCGTCGCCGCCCGCGGGCATCAGCGCCGGGGAGTCAGTCTGCATTGTATCTATATGGCTCCATGCAATTGAAATTGTAGGGCTGGGTCGCCCCTGCCCCCGCCTCGCCTCCGGACGAATGGCGGGGTCAGGCGACCTCGCCCTACACAATATGAAAGTTGTCTACCGCCACGGTCATTTGGCCGCCGTCGAGCCAATGCGGATTTTCACTTCGACCGAGAGGCCCGGCCCCAGCGCGAGGTCGGGCGGGGCCGCCACGGCAATGCGCAGCGGCACGCGCTGGGTCACTTTGATAAACGTGCCGGAAACGCCCTCGGCCGGAATCAGGCTGAACTCGGAATTGGTGGCGCGCAGAATCTCCGTCACCCGACCCTTGAGCTGCAACGCGGGATAGGCGTCAACCGAGATGTCCGCCTCGTCGCCGACGGCGACATCGTGAAGATATTTCTCCTCGATGTTGGCGTCCACGCGCAGCGTGGCCGGATCGAACATGCTGATCACGGGCTGGGAGGCCAGCGGCATGGCGCCGGGATCGAGCCAGCGCCGCACCACCCAGCCGTCGAAGGGCGCGCAGACGGTGCAACGCGCGAGGTTTCCCCGGGCGTTCGCGACTGCCGCGGTGGCCTCGGCCACATGGCTCCGCGCGACTTCGACGTCGGCCTTGGCCGCATCGAGGTCCTCCTTGCGCGATCCCTGCTGCACCAACGTCAGATTCTGCACCGCATTCTCCCGGCTCTGGCGGGCGGATTCGTAGGCCGTCCGGGCCCGGTCAAGATCGTCCTGGGACGCCGTGCCCTGTTTGCAGAGCGTCTGGGCCCGTTCGAAATCCAGTCGGGTCAATTCCTCCTCATTCTGGAGGCGCCGCGCGGTCGCCTCAGCCGCCTTGATCTCCTCGGGTCGGCTGCCGTTCACCGCCTTTTCATTCTTCGCCTCGCTCGAGGTCAGGTTCGCCCGGGCCGAGACCAAAGCCGCCTCGGCCTGGCTCTGCGCCGCCTGCAAAATAGCGGGATCGAGACGAAAGATCACCGCCCCCTGCCGGGCAAACTGACCCTCGTGCACCGCGACCTCGACGATGGTTCCGTTGATTTCCGGGGCCAGATCGACGAGGTGACCACCGAAACGCGCGTCGTCGGTGAAGACAATGCCCCTCATGACAAAGAACCAATAGGCGAACACGCCCGCCGCGATCACCGCCACCACCCCGATTCCCGCCATGATCTTACGGCTGCGACTCCAGGGGCGAGCGGACGCGGGAGGGACGTCCTGTCCGTTCGGAGGAGTAGTTACGGTTTGCGGCTGTTTTGAACCTGGATCCGCGGGTGTCGTCATAGGCAAAAAATGCGGCTAGAGTCGGTGAGTGGTGTGCGACCCGATCGCGCCGTAGAGGAAAAGATCGAGCATCGCCCCGTGAGTACGCCAAGCCTCGGGCTGATCCTCCAACTCCCACGCGCGCGTCCGCACCATGCCGAGCAAATATTCTGCGAGCACCTCCGCCGGCAGTCCCGACCGGATCTCGCCCGCCGCGATCCCCCGGCCGACCACCGCCGCCACGGCTGCGACCATTTGCTTCCGCCGCTCCAGCCAGCGCTGCCGCAGGCTACCGCCCCGCTCCAGGGCGCGCTCGCCTTGCGTGAGGATCAGGCGGAAAAGCGGGCGGCGTTTCCGGAAGAATCCGCTGATCGTCTCGCACGTCCGGACCAGCCCTTCCCGGACGGGCACGCCGTCGGTAGCGTTGGCGTGCAACAACCCGCACATGTCTTCGAATCCCGCCACTGCCGTCTGGAAGAACAAGTCCTCTTTGTCGGAAAAATAGAGGTAGATCGTGCCCTTGCCGACGTCGGCCACCCGAGCCACCTCATCGAGCGTGACCTCGTGGAACTGGCGCGTGCGGAAGACCTCCTCCGCCGCCTGCATGATGCGCTGTTTCTTGTCGTGGTTCAAGTATGACTGACCAGTCAGTCAGTTTTTTGGCCAGATGTCAAATTGCCTCCTGGAACGTCAAGGCTCCTTTCGGGTTCACGGGAAAACCGCGATCGGTAGCAAGCCCTGCACCGGGATCATCCAGTAGGAAGGTCGCTTGCNNCCGCCAGCGGGCTTCCTACACCGGCACATCGACCCGCTCGCGAGCGCACCAGGAGAATAGCCAGCAATTGCATGATCCCGCGGCCACCAAAGGCAAAGGCACGCAGGCCGGTGCGCCCCGACCCCCGACGGCCCCAGCCATCGGGCTTATGACAGCGCGGCGGACGCTCTCCGCCGCGTGGTCAGGTCGGCTTGAAGAACGTGTTGAGCTCGTCGACGCCCTTGCGGACCGCGTCCGCGCTCGTCCGCAGCTGCGCCCGTTCGTCCTCCCGCAGCTCGAGCTCGATGATGCGCTCGACCCCGTTCTTGCCCAGAATGGTCGGCACGCCGATGAACAGATCGTCGATTCCATATTCGCCACGAAGGTACGCGGCGCAGGGCGCGAGATGTTTCCGGTCGGTGATCACCGCCTCGACCATGTCCGCGACGGAGGCCGCCGGCGCGTAATACGCGGAGCCGGTCTTGAGCAACCCCACGATTTCCGCCCCGCCCTTCCGCGTCCGGTCGACGAGGCGGGCAATGGTCGCGGCCTCCATCAGCTCCGTGATCGGCACGCCACTGACGGTGGTCAGCCGGGGCAACGGCACCATCTGGTCGCCATGGCCGCCCAACACCATGGCATGCACCGACGAGAGCGCGCAGCCAAGCTGCTCGGCCACGAAGAAGCGGAACCGCGTCGCATCGAGAATTCCCGCCATGCCGACCACGTGCCGCAGGTCGAACCCGGTGGAACGCAGGGCGACGTGACACATGATGTCCAGCGGGTTTGAGACGACGATGACGATGGCATTGGGCGCATGCTCGACAATCGCCCGGGCCGCCTGCTTGACGATCCCCGCATTTACCTTAAGGAGATCCATCCGGTCCATCCCCGGCTTCCGCGGCAACCCGGCGGTGATCACCACCACGCTGCTGTCCGCGATCTGGGCAAAATCACTCGTCCCCACGATCGAGATGGAAACGTCGTAGCCGCGCAGCGGCCCGGCGTGGAGGAAATCCACCGCCTTGGCCTGGGTCATGCCCCCGGCGATGTCCACCATGACCAGATCGGCGATGACCTTCTCCGCGATGTAATAGGTCGCCGTCGCTCCGACATTGCCTGCTCCAATGATACTGACCTTGTTTTTCGACATGAGTGCCTCCTTATGCTGCCCCGGCGACGATGTTGTCATGCGCGGTCCTGAGGGCCGCGGCCGCCTTGTCAAACGCTTCGCGGTCGGCAGTGGAAAGTTTGAGTTCGACGATGCCCGCCACGCCGCCTTCGCCGACATAGGCCGGCACGCCGATCGCCAGTCCTTTGATCCCGTATTCCCCGTCGCAGCGCACGGAGACCGGCAGCAGCGCCTTCGTATTGCCCACGATGGCCTCGACCAGTGCTGCGGTCGCAGCACAGGAGGCGTAGAACGCAGTCGAACGTCGCGCGAGTTGCAAAATGGCATCACCGGCGTTCCGCGCCTCCTCGACCAATTCGCACAGCCGCGCCTCCCCGAGCAACGCCTCGGCCGGAATTCCCGAGACGCGAATCGTGTCTTTTAAGAAGACCATGCTCGAATGATGCGGTCCGATGATCAGACCGGTGACCTCCCGCGGCGAAACGCCCAGCGCCTTGCTGACCAGAAACCGGATGCGCGTCGACGTGAGCAGACCGCCGATCCCCATGACTTTCAACCGGTCCGTCCCCAGCGTCTCCTGGATGAGCAGGGTCAACAGGTCGATGGGCTCGACCACGTTGATTACCACTGCGCTGGGCGCGAGCCGACGGATATCCCGAGCGATCGCACTTACGATCGGGGCGTTGTCTCGGTAAACGTCCTCGCGCTGCTGCCCCGGCTTGCGGATGACCCCAGCCGCGATGATCACCACGTCGCTGCCGGCAATGGCATCGATCTTGCCCGTGCCGCGGATCGAAGTGGCATACCCGCGCACCGGGCCCGCCTCCATTAAATCGAGCGCCTTGCCCGCGGCGATGCCGTCCTTGATGTCGACCAGCAGGACATCGGCCGTGCGCGTTTCCGCGATGAAAAAGGCCGTGTTCGTCCCAACATTACCACTGCCGATAATACTGATGCGTTTCATGTGAATTTTTGCGAAGGCGGTGAATTAGGAGACATGTTCGCGGCGAGTCAAACCAAGCCCGGATTTGTTATCAGACCATGGTCTTTTGCCTTGACTGCGTGAACCGAGGCATAGTGGACCGCATTCGTTGGCGTGTCAAAATCCGCACCAACCCGGCGCGGATAATCAAGGGCTCCCTGAGTCCAGCCTTTCGCAAACCTTGGTGGGTGCGTTGTCCCCAGCGCGCCCGGCCAAGTCGATACCGTTGAGGTGGGGCGGCTTGTCCACAAGACGCTCAGGGCGCGTTGGGGACAACGCGCGCCACCCGAGCGAGGCGACATCAGACACGCGCGCCACCTTTTTGCCGGCGACAGCTCACGGCCAAGCCGCAACCCTACTGCATGCGCCCCGCTGAGGGAGCACGTAGCTTCGCGCGCAAGATCTCGTCGACCAGCCGGGGGTTGGCCTTGCCCTTCGACTGCTTCATCACAAAGCCCTTCATCGCATTGATCGCGTTCTCCTTGCCGGCCTTGAAGTCGGTCACGGACTTCGGATTGGCCGCGATCGCCGCACCGCACCACTGATCGAGTTCGCCGACATCGGTGGACTGCTTCAGTCCCTTGCGCCCGACCATCGCTTCCGGCATCTCGCCGGTCTGGAACAGCTCGACGAAAACCTCCTTGGCGATGTTGTTGGAGATGACGCCCGCTTCGACGAGCCGGACCAATCCGGCGATGTGCGCCGGACGCATCTTGCAATCAGCCAGCGCCACCTTCCCCGCGGCGAGTTCGCGCAACAGATCGTTCGCGATCCAATTCCCGGCCGCCTGCGGCTGGCCGGAGGACTTCGCCGCCTCTTCGAAGTAGTCGCACAAGTCGCGATCCGGCGTGAGCACCGCGGTAATGGTGTAGGGCAGCTGGTACTCAGCAAAGAACCGGCGCTGCTTGTCGAAGGGCAGTTCGGGGCACCCGGCGCGGATCCGGGCCTTCCACTCTTCATCAACTTTCACGGGCATGAGGTCGGGGTCGGGGAAATAGCGGTAGTCGTGCGCCATCTCCTTGGAACGGAGCGACTGCGACGTGCCGGTCTGGCCGTCGTAGTCGCGCGTTTCCTGCACGATGGTGCCGCCGGACTCGACGACCGCGATCTGCCGTTTGATTTCGTGGGCGATGCCATCACGCACAAAGGAGATCGAATTGAGGTTCTTGAGCTCGACCTTGGTGCCGAGTTCGGTCGCGCCGGCCGGGCGGATGGAGACGTTGGCATCGCAACGCAGCTGGCCCTTTTCCATATCGCAGTCCGAGATTCCACCATAGACCATCACCGTCCTGAGCGCGGTGAGATAGGCGAACGCCTCCTCGGCACTGCGCAGGGCGGCCTCGGAGACGATTTCCATCAACGGCGTCCCCGCCCGATTGAAATCGATCAGCGATTCCCGGCCGGCGTGGTTGAGTTTGCCGACATCCTCCTCGAGATGAATGCGCGTCAGGGGAATCCGCAGGTGTTCGCCCATGATATTGCGCGACGGACCGGGCAGCTCGATCTCAACGGTGCCCCCCTGGCAGATCGGCTGGTCGTACTGCGAAATCTGGTAGTTCTTCGGGCTGTCGGGATAAAAGTAGTTCTTGCGGTCCCATTTGCAGACCGGCGCGATCTCACAGCCGAGCATCAGGCCGACTTTGACGATGCGGTCGAGGGCGGTCTTGTTCATCACCGGTAGCGCGCCCGGCAGCGCGAGCACAACCGGGTCGGTCAGCGTGTTCGGCGATTCGCCGTAGCCCGCGGCGACCCGGGTGAACATCTTCGAGCGGGTTTTGACCTGCACGTGGACCTCAAGACCGATGACAGCTTCGTAGGGCATTAGAAGTAGCGGGAAGCGCGTAGTGCGTAGTGGGCATTTCAGCAGCCAGAGCGCTCGATAGCATTGATGTACCCCTGGAGGAGCCGGGAAACTCCTTCAAGGTCAGTTTGCAGCTGCAGGGTGTCCGCATATCCAAGATCATGGGCGAGGATCAACTGGTACAGGCACTCATCTGCGGATCCCTGGGCAGTGTTGTAGAATCGGATCTTGTCAGGCTTCGTGCGCCTCCGGAAGCCTTCCACAAAGTTCGAAGGAATGCTCGTCGCAGCCCGCCTGAGTTGCGACGTCAGCGCATAGAGTTCGGGTCTTGGAAATGCATCGGTGCATCGATAGAGGGCCAGAGCAAACGCGTGGGCTTTCTGCCAGACAATGACTTCACGAAATGATTGTGATCTTTCTGCCATGCTCGTTACTCGCTACCCGCTACTCGCTACCTGTCAAAGTTTGGGATTCATCCCATTCCATCCATGCGCCTGCTCGTAGGCGCGGGCGATGGCCAGCAGGCCGGCCTCCTGGAAAGGCTGGCCGATGATCTGCAGTCCGATGGGCAGGCCCTCGCGCGTAAACCCGCAGGGGATCGAGATGCCGGGCAGCCCGGCGAGGTTGAGGCTGATCGTATAAATATCGCTGAGGTACATGGCGAGCGGATCCGATGATTTCTCGCCTTTCTTAAATGCGGCGGTCGGCGCCACGGGCGCGAGCAACGCGTCGACTTCCCGGTAGGCGTTGAGAAAATCCTGCCGGATCAGGGTCCGGACCTTCTGGGCCCGCAGATAGAAGGCATCGTAGTAACCGCTGCTCAGCACATACGTCCCGAGAATGATCCGGCGCTTCACCTCGGGGCCAAAACCCTCCGCGCGCGATTTGAAGTAAAGATCAATGGCGTCAGATCCCTCCTTGGACCGGTGACCGTAACGCACGCCGTCGTAGCGCGCGAGATTCGACGAGGCTTCCGCCGTCGCGATGATGTAATACGTTGCGATCGCATACTCTGCTGCCACCGGCAGGGAGACCTCGCGGATCTCGCAACCAGCACCCTGGTAGAACTCGATCGCCGCCCGCACCGCGCCGGCAACCTCGGCATTGAGGCCCGGTCCGAAATACTCCTTCGGCACGCCGAGCTTCCAGGGACCGCGGTGTTTCTTGATCTCGGCCCGATAGTCCGGAATTGCCGCGGGATAGGAGGTGGAATCGAGCGGATCATGCCCGCCGATGGCGCCGAGCAGCAATGCCGCGTCCTCCACCGTGCGCGCGAACGGCCCGATCTGGTCGAGCGATGAGGCAAACGCCACGAGCCCGTAGCGGGACACCAGGCCATAGGTCGGCTTGAAACCTACCACGCCGCAAAACGACGCTGGCTGCCGGATGGAGCCGCCGGTATCCGAGCCGAGCGCCAGCGGCACCTCGCCGGCGGCGAGCGCCGCGGCCGGCCCGCCGGAACTGCCGCCTGGCACCCGTTCGAGATCCCAGGGATTGGAGGTGGTCTGAAAGGCCGAGTTCTCCGTCGACGAACCCATCGCAAATTCATCCATGTTCAGGCGACCCCAGAGGATCGCGCCGGCGCTCTTGAGCCGGGCGGCGACCGTCGCGTCATAAGGAGAAACGAAATTCGCCAGCATCCGGCTGGAGCAGGTCAGCGGCTGGCCAGCCACGGCGATGACGTCTTTGAGCCCGACCGGAATTCCCTCGAGCGCACCCCTCATTTCGCCGCCCGCGCGGCGGGCATCGGAGGCCCGTGCCTGGGCCAGGGCATCGGTCTCATCAAAGGAGTTGAACGCCTTGACTCGATCATCGACCGCCCGCCGGCGGTCAATGAACGCCTGGGTGAGCTCGACCGAGGAAACCTGCCCCGTCTCAAGGAGCGCGGCGAGTTCGGCGGCGGATTTGAAAATGAGGTCGGAGGACACGGGGAAGTAGCGAGTAGTGAGTAGCGCGTAGATCAGGAGCCGTCGCGTTCGGTCCAATAATTAAGAGCCAAAGCAAACGCACGGGCCTTTTGCCAGATGGGAGAATCGCGGAATGATTGGAATCGCTGTGCCATGCTCGCTACTCGCTCCTCACTACTCGCTACGGCTCAGGATCATTCCACCACCACTGGCACCACGATCATGTCGTCGCGTTGGGCGGGCGCGTTCCGGAGCGCCGCCTCCACCGGCAGACCCGGCTGGGGCGTGTCCTCCGCCCAGACATTTGAGATCGGAAACGCATGCGCCGTGGGCTCCACGTGGGATACATCCACCGCACTGAGCTTTTCGATGTAGCGCAGGACATCCCCCAACTGGCGTGAGAAGATTTCCTTTTCAGTGTCAGTGAGCGCGATCCGGGCGAGGTTCGCCACGTAATCGATGTCGATGTCAGACGGTGAAGCCATGGAAGAAACTGTAGGAGCCGGCTGGCAGGCGATTCAAGCTTGCTCGCGATTCAGGAAAGCGCGCGATCCACTGTCGCCTGCAAGCCGGCTCCTACATCGCCATTTTCGCTCGCGCTTGGCAACCGGCAAAAAGACTCACGGCGTCAGGGCGACAGACGCCGTCTCCTGGAAAACCCGCCGCATCTCGGAGCCGTCGGAATTGGGCAATCCGGCTCGTTGGATCATCATGATATAGATCACGCCGCGCCGGGGATCTGCCCAGCTTTGCGTGCCGTGTGCGCCGCCATGGCCAAAGGTGCCGGGCGAGAGCATGGCCGTCACTCCGTCGGGTTGTTCGACCAGGCAAAAGCCCAATCCCCAAGCCGCCCCAGGCAGGAAACCGGCCTTGAGGTTGCCGGTCTGCGGCCGGGTCATTTCCGCCACGCTCTCCGGTTTCAAGATCCTGGTCCCGGCCACCGCGCCCCCATTGAGCAACATCTGGTAGAACTTCGCCAAGTCCTCCGCCGTCGAGAACAAGCTCGCCCCGCCGAGCGGCGGACGTTCGCGGTCGGTGACGGCGCCACCATACATGTAATAGATGGTGGCCGGCTCGAGTTTGCCCGTGTCCGGATTGCGCCGGTAATTCGTCGCGAAACGCTTCTCTTGCTCCGGAGTCAGCCAAAAACTCGAATCCTTCATCCCCAACGGACCGAAGAGCCTCCGCTGCATGAACTCGGCGAAAGGTACGCCGGCAACCACTTCCACGATGCGGCCGACGGTGTCGAGACCGGCGGTCGAATAGCTCCATTTGCTTCCGGGTTGGAACCTAAGGGGTTCGCGCACGACTCCCTTGATCATCTCGGCCAGCGTCCAGTGCGGACCATACGCCACGTATTCGCCGATTCCACTGGTGTGGGTCAACAAATCGCGCACCGTGATCGGGCGCGCGGCCGGCACCAGCACCCGGTGTTGAGCGGTTGTTTCCTGCAACACCCAGAGGCCATGGAACTCCGGCAAGTATTTTTCAACTGGATCGCTGAAGTTCAGCCGGCCGTCGTCCACCAGGATTGCCGCAGCCACGGCGGTCATCGGCTTGGTCATCGAGGCAATCCAGAACAAATCGTTGGTCGCCATCTTCCGGCCGCTCGCCAGGTCGCTCTGTCCGACGGCAGCGAGATCAAGCACGCGGTCTTTGGTCGCCACCAGGGTTACGGCGCCAGCGATCTCGCCCTGGTCGACGAACGCCTGCATCCGCGCAGCGATCGCGGTGAAATCGTCGTGCGCGGCGAAGGACCGGGCGCAAAGGCCGGCAAGAACCAATAAAATGGAGACCCAAAGAGGCAGACGGCGTTGCATGCTTGGGATTAAGATGCCCACTGGCGCAGGCTCAACCAATTAACCTGTCACGTCCGAACCGTAATCGTGCCGTCGGTCGCGATCTCCTGCTGGATCCGCGCAAGCGCAGCGTTGACCTCCTGGTCCGTGAGCGTTCGGTCCGCCGCCCGGAAGACGAGCGAGAAAGCCAGGCTTTTCTTCCCTTCGGGCAGCCCCTGTCCCTGGTAGACGTCGAAAATCCCGACCCGTTCGACGGCGAACGATCCGCCGGCCGCGGAATGCGCGGCCTGGGCGAGCTTCCGCCGCACTTCCTCGGCGGGAGTGGCCGCTGCAACCACCAAGGCGAGGTCCCTTAGCGCCGGGGGATAGTGGCTGAAATCCTGATAACGCCGCGGGCCAACTTTCGCCGCGAGCTTCTCGGGCAGGAAGGCGAACAGGCCGGCAACGACCTGCCCGTCAATGCCGAGCGAACGAACCATGGCAAGATTCATCAGTCCGAATCGCGCCTCGAAGCCGTGGGTCGGCAGGTCGCCCATCGCGGCGGAATGGCCCTCCTGCCACCCGAAGTAGGCTCCCGTGACGGGCGCCCCGGGGAACGCCGACAGGTCCACCTTCGCGTGGGCGGCCAGAATCTGCACCCGGTTCTTCGCCGTGTAGAAATCGGCAGGGGCACGCTGGAGCCATTGCCGCGCGCTCTCCTTGGAATGGACCTCCACGAAACCCGCAGCAGCACATTCGTAGACTTGACCGTTGCTTTCCACGAAGATCCGTCCGACCTCAAACAGGCGGGTGACGCCGGTGACGCGCGACTGGTTGAGCTGGAGCGACTGGAGCAGCCCGATCAGGAGCGTCGAGCGAAGATGCGACTGGTCTTCGACAAACGGATTCGCCAGCGCCAGTTCCTGGATGGCCGTAGCCGACATCCATTGGCCGACTTCCGTGGCCGACCGCAGGGTGTAGTTGACGCATTCATGGAAATGCTGGCCCACGAGGTAATCAGCCGCCTTGCGGTTGAAAATCACCACGGGGGCGTCATCGCCCAAAAGGCCCGGGGCCGACACCGTGCTCGGCGGAATGCGATCGGTCCCATGCAATCGCAGGATCTCTTCCACCAGATCGACGGGCCGATCGAGGTCGCCGCGCCAGCTGGGAATCGATACGGTCCATTGCGGCTGTCCGTCGGCGGTCAATTCGTCCCGGACGATCGGCAGCTCGAGCGCCGCGAGGGCGGATTTCATCGCGTCGTCGGCGACGTCGAAACCGAGCTGGCGGCGCACGTAGGCCGGGGTGAGATTAATCTCGGTTTTCCACGGCCGGTCTTCGCCCACCCTGCAACACGGTCCCACGACCTGCCCGCCCGCCGTCTCGAGGATCAGGTCGATGGTGCGATGCGCGTCCTCCAGCAACGTGTGGGGATCGACGCCGCGTTCATAACGGTAGGAGCTGTCGGTCGAGAGGCCCAGTCTCCGCGAGGTCCAGCGGATGCACGACGGTTTGAAATAGGCCACTTCGAGCACGAGGTCGGTGGTGGTATCGTCGACCTCCGCGTTGGCGCCGCCCATGATCCCGGCGATGACCAGCGGCTTGGCGGCATCGGCAATGACAAGCATGCGGCTGTTGAGCTGGCGTTCCTTGCCGTCGAGCGTGACGAGTTTCTCGCCGTTGCGGGCGGGGCGGACGATGATCCGGCTTCCATCGATTTTCTTCGCGTCGAAGGCGTGCACCGGCTGACCACTTTCGAGCATGACATAGTTGCCGACATCGACGACGTTGTTGATGGGACGCAAACCGACCGCCTTGAGGCGCTCCTGCAGCCAGGCCGGACTCGGGCCGATCTTCACGCCTGTGATGACGTGCGCGGTGTAAAGCGGACAATCCTCCCCGGATTCGACGGTCACGCTTTCCAGCAGATCCCGCCGCTCGGGCGCATCGGCCGGCAGCCCGGTGAATTTCACCGGCGGATAGGTCAGGTCCTGCCGGAACCAGGCGGCCAGTTCGCGCGCCAGTCCGAGATGGCAGAGGCCGTCCGGCCGGTTCGGAGTGATTTCGACGTCAAACACAACGTCGCCGGGCGGCAGGACTTCATTGATCGGCGCTCCGAGCGGCGGCCGGCCGTCAAGGATAAGCAGGCCGGCATGGGCGCCGCCCAGACCAAGTTCGTCCGGCGAGCACATCATCCCGTCGGAAAGCTGCCCGCGAATCCGGGACTGTTTGATCACGAAATCCCCTGGCAGGACGGCGCCGGGCAGCGCGACCGGCACCCGGTCGCCGACCCGGTGATTGGGCGCGCCGCACACTATGGTTTTCAGGCCCCCGGCGGGCCCGACGTCGACGGAGCAGACCGTCAGCTTGTCGGCGTTGGGATGTTTATCGCGGGTCAGCACCTCGCCCACCACCACGTGCGACAGCGGAGGAAGGCCGGTGCGGAGAACCTGCTCGACCTCAAAGCCGAGAAAGGTGATCGCATGGGTGATCTCGTCGACAGAGGCGTCGAGGGTGACGTATTGCTTAAGCCAGCTGAGCGAAATCTTCATCGGAAGGGAGTTGAACAGAAGGTAATAAAGCGGTTCAGGGCAGATTCGCGCCAGGGAGAATGAGCCGCACAATACCGTTTTTGAGAACGATCTCGTGGAAATTGATCAAAAGACCAACCGGAATGTTGAGGAGTTTCATGTAGCTCAAGAGTTGCGCCATGTGAATTGGCAGGATGCGCTCCACCGCCTTACCCTCAATCAACAGGCAATCCTCGACGAGGACATCAAAGCGCAATGGTTCATCGAAAACCAACCCCTTATATTCGATGTGCACGAGCTTCTGATTGACGGTGGAATGGCCACGCAAAGACAGCTCATGCGTCAAACAGCGCTCGTAAATCGACTCGATCAGGCCTGGTCCCTTGTCACGGTGCACCTCGATCGCGGCACCGATGACTTCGCCGCTTAGGCGGTCGGCCTTCCCATAGAGCGGATGCATGGCCAACTTGGTTCTCTTCGTTACCTTCTGTAAAAAGTGCTCACGAAAACTGCGTCAGGAACCGCAGGTCGTTCTGGTAGAAATAACGAATGTCATCGATCCCGTAGAGCATCATGGCAAGGCGCTCGAGGCCCATGCCGAAGGCGTAGCCGGTCCAGGCATTCGGTTCATAGCCGACCGCCTCGTAGACGGACGGATCAACCATGCCGCAGCCGCCGATCTCGATCCACTCCTTGTTCACTTTGGGCAGGTGTTTCGCAGACAAGTCGACCTCGAAGCTCGGCTCGGTGTAGCCGAAATAGTGCGGGCGGAAGCGCGTTTTCGTCTCTGGGCCCAGCAGCGAGGCGAAGATATAGTCGAGCAGCGCCTTAAGATCCCGCACGGTAACATTCCGGTCCACGTAAAGACATTCGAGCTGGTGGAAATTGGCGCTGTGCGTCGCATCGGTCGTGTCGCGTCGGAACGTGCGGCCGGGAGACACGATCCGCACCGGCGGCGCCTGCTGCAGCATGGTCCGGATTTGCACCGACGAGGTGTGGGTGCGGAGGAGGTATTTTTCGCCTTCGACCCGCCGGGAGACGTTGTTGAAACGGGTGGTGTCGGGGAAGTAGAACGTATCGGTGAACTCCCGGGAAGGATGGCCGAGCGGGGTATTCAGCGCGTCGAAGCAGTAGAATTCCGTCTCGACCTCCGGCCCGTCGGCGACGGTGAAACCGACCTTCCGCAGGATGCGACACATCTCCTCGCGCACGAGGGTCAGCGGGTGGTAGGTGCCGGGGCCGCCATCAGGCGGCGGCAGCGACGGATCCACGGGAGGCCCGAGCTGCGCGCCGATCTCGGCGTCCTCGATGGCGCGGAGGGTCAGGTCGAAGAGCGCCTGCAATTGGGCCTTGGCCTCGTTGATCGACCGGCCGAGCGCAGGCCGCTGGTCCTTGGGCACCGCGCCCATCTGTTTCATGAGTGCGGTGAGCTCGCCGTTGGGGCCGACGAAGCGGGCCTTGGCGGCCTCGAATTCCGGACGGGCGCGGAGCGCTGCAAACTCAGCGCGGGCCTTGTTTAACAGGGCGGAGAGTTGGTCTTGCATCGTCAAAAATGAAAAGGACGGGCCCGCCACGAGGCCCGTCCCGAGTGAAATGGCGGGGAAACCGGAAGGCGAGCGGAACCTGCGCCACCGATGCCGGGCCGAAAAGTGCGCTCAGGCGCTTCTGGCGGCGACCTTGGCTTTCAGCGCGACCTTGGCTTTTTGCACCAGGGCGGCGAAGGCAATCTCGTCATGGACGGCCAGGTCGGCCAGGACCTTGCGGTCGAGCTCGATGCCGGCGGCCTTCATGCCTTCGACGAAGCGGCTGTAGCTGATGCCCGCATTGCGGCAGGCGGCGTTGACGCGCACGATCCAAAGACCGCGCCAGTTGCCCTTTTTCTTTTTCCGCGCGGCATAGGAATACTGCCAGGCGTGCTGGACAGCCTCCTTGGCGTAGCGAAACAGCTTGGACTTGTTGCCGAAATAGCCCTTGGCGTATTTCAGCACTTTCTTGCGCCGCTTGCGCGACGCGGGGGAGTTCGTGGTACGAGGCATGTTGGGTTAGTGTGGTTAGAGTCGCCGGCGGGTCGCCTGAGAATTCACCCGCCGGGCGAAGTTAGGGTTGAGCGGCGCTCAGAGGCCGAACGGGAGACAGCGTTTGAGCGCAGCCGCATGGCCCGGCGCGACCAGCTTGTCCTTCGAAGCGCGACGTTTCTGCTTGTTCGTCTTCGCGGAGAGCAGATGGCGGAAACCAGGCGTGCGGCGCATCAGCTTTCCCCGGGCGGAGAGCTTGAAACGTTTCGCAACGGACTTCTTGGTCTTTTGCATGAGATGATTCCGATGAGCGGAGCCGGTCAGGACAAGCGACGCTTCCGGGCTTGGCAAGGGGAAAGTGGGTCCTTGCGACCGGGTGGACGTGGTTGATTCGTTCTCGCGCACGCCGCCGGATGTTCTTCCGTCGCAGAAGGGGCGCGAACTTGCCGGCCGTGCGGCCGCCTTGGCGGAGGCCGGCCGCGCCCTCGGAAATGGGCGCAGCACGTCTGCGCCCTTACGGAAGGAGGCCGGACATTTCAGCCCACCGGTGTTTATCCGTGGCAGGGCGCGAAACGGCGTACGCGGGCTCGCTGCCCGCAGGCAGCCTATTCCCGAGTTCAGACACCAGACTGCAGCAATTCCCTGCGCCGTGAGGTGAAAACGGGTTGACAACGCCGCCATGATGTCGAGCGTTGCCCCCTTCCGCTCTGGCTTCCTAGCTCAATGGCAGAGCAGCTGACTCTTAATCAGTAGGTTCGGGGTTCGAGTCCCCGGGGAGCCACCAACCTTTGCTGCGCAAGTCCGGGTTGGCCGTGGCGGAAATGTTGTTTGTACTTCCTTTTTCGACGGTCGGTGGCATTGCGCCGGCGTAGCTCAATGGCAGAGCACCTGTTTTGTAAACAGGCGGTTGCGGGTTCGAATCCCATCGCCGGCTCCATGCTTGCTCTGGGCGGCGCCGCAGTCACCCGTGCGGAACGCCGCGGATTTGTGTTGCGGAGGTGAAGGGTTTCACTGCCCGATGGTGTAATGGTAGCACAACGGACTCTGACTCCGTTTGTCTAGGTTCGAGTCCTAGTCGGGCAGCCATCCCTTGAACATCAGCCAGCATTTCCTCAGAAATCCAAGAAAGGGAATTGACAGCAGCAAGCCTCTGAAACCAATTTCCTCCCGCTTCACCCTTGAGTATCACCCCCGTATCAGAGTCCCGCTCCTTCGGCCTTTGGATCATCGTTGGGCGCCCAGATCGGCCTCTGCCTCGCCGGACGTGATCAGGCCTCCCGGCTTGCGAAACGTTTCCAGAGTTATTACATAACCGCCCTTGACAGCTATCCCTTTCTAATAATCAACCCGCGCCGCGTTTTTTCCTCCCCATCGGCGAAGTTGATGCTATCCATACCCGTTTTTTGACGATCGACCTTCCTGTTGCCTGTTCGTAACGCTCATTACCTCGCTCCGCCCGTTCCGGGCTTTCTCTTTCTTAACCACCCGCCAACCTTAGATTCATCCAACATCCGATCATGATCACAATGCATCTGCCTCTGGCCTTCGAGTTACTCATGGGAAAAACTCCGATGGAGTTGTTCAAAGCGGGACACTTTGTGATGTGGCCCATGCTCGCCCTTTCGTTAGTCGCGGTGACGGTCGTCGTGGAGCGCGTCCTGTTCATCATCCGCGAGAATGCCTCCCGCGATCATGAGCTGGTGGAAAAGGTGCTCGAGCGCGTCGAGAGCCGCGACATCGAAGGCGCGGTGGCGCTCGGCAAGAAGAGCAAGGACTTTGTCGCCCGGGTGCTCGTTTACGCGCTGTCGAACAAGGATACCTCTCTTTCCAACGCGTTTATTCGCGCGTCGAACCAGGAACTCGCCCGGTTCCAACAAGGTCTGGCCACGCTGGACACCGTCGTCACGGCGGCCCCGCTCCTCGGATTGCTCGGCACGGTCACCGGAATGATGGGCACATTCGGGTCGCTCGGCTCCGGCGGCGACATTGCCTCCAAGGCCGCCGGCATCACCGGTGGTGTCGCTGAGGCGCTGATCGCCACCGCCTGCGGTCTGGCCGTCGCCGTCAGCACCCTCTTCCCCTTCAACATTCTCAATGCCCGGCTCGAGGAGGCCCGGCACGAAGTGGAGGATGTCTCCAACGCCCTCGAATTGATCATCAAGAAGTCGGAAGTTGATCTTCCCGCCAGCGAGTGAGGTTCCCCGGGGTCCCGGCGGTCTCTGTGGTTTACCCCTTGACTGAGCAACAACCAACCCTTCCGAAATCATGCATGGTGGTGGATCCAGCCACGGCGGCAGAAAAAGAGCGCGCATTGAGATCATCCCGCTGATCGACGTCATCTTCTTTCTGCTCGCCACGTTCGTTCTTTTCACCCTTTCCCTGAACAAGACGGGAGGGTTGACAGTCTTGCTGCCGGCGTCGGAAACCAGCATCCCGCGCGATACCGCCGGCACGGTGACGCTTTCGGTCACCGCCGAAGGCACTCTCGCATGGAACAAGGATGTGATCACGCTCGACGAATTCCTCGACCGCATCCAGCGCTACAAGATCGAGGAATCCGACCCGCGGGTGCTGATCAATGCCGACGAGCGCGCTTTGTTTGCCCAGGTCGTCTACGTCGTCGATCAGGTGCGCGTCGCCCAAATCCCGAAAATCTACATCGAGACCCGCATCTTCCAAAGCAAGTAGGAGCATGCGACCACATTCCCCTAAGAAACCCGCCGGTTCATCGTTATACAAATAGCTGACAAGCTGGCGAACCACGATTCCTCATGGAAGGCACCCGCATTCAACTCCGTACCCGCAAGAAGGCGCGCATCGAGATCATCCCGCTGATCGATGTCATTTTCTTCCTGCTCGCCACGTTCGTACTTTTTACGCTTTCCCTCAATCGGATCCAATCCGTGCCGGTCGACCTGCCGTTTGCCAGTCCGCCTGGCGAACACCCTGACGAAACCCCCAAGGATCTGCTCACGCTCCAGGTCTCCGACCAGGGCAATCTTTATTTGAACAAGGAGTTGATCGACATCGATGAACTCGCCCCCCGCCTTGAACAGTTTATCAAGCAGACCTCTGGCGGAATTGACGCGGCCCGGGTGCTGGTGGCAGGCGATGACCGCGCCAAATGGGGCGTCACCGTTAAGGTGCTCGACGAAGTCCGCAAGGCTCACATTGGAAAAGTCTCCATGGAGACACGCACCCGCCTGACGGGGAAATAGCCCAACCACTCGATCTTCTCAACTACAGCGTCATCCGTCATGCGCAAGGACCTCATCATTGGACTTTCGATATCGGTGTTGGTGCATTGGAGCTTCCTCTTTCTAACCACGGCGCCCTCGGCGCCCAAAAAGCACGAGGTTGAGACGGTCGATGTCGTCAAGATCGAGATGCCTACGCTGCCCCCGGAAGAGCCGGAAAAAAAAGCCATTGACGAGCCGCAGGACGAAGATGCCGTGGTATCATCGATCGCCCCTCCTTCTCTGGTCGAAATTCCCAACGTCGTTCCGAACGCGACCTTTGTCATGACGCCGGATATTCCGCCTCCTCCGGGTATCGCCACCGCCAAAGGCGTCGTTACCATCCCCGCCAATCCCCGGCCGCCCGGTTGGGGTAGGAATTATGGCAATCTCTTCAATATCGATCAACTTGACCAGATCCCGGTGGCGACCTACCGGGCCTATCCGATTTATCCTTATGAATTGAAGCGAAACGGCACCGAGGGCACCGTCACCGTTGGATTCATCTGCGACTCCGATGGAAACGTGCACGACGCCTACGTCGCCAACTCGACCAACCGCGGCTTTGACGCGCCAGCGGTCCAAGCGGTCAGCAAATGGAAGTTCAAGCCAGGCAAACGTGGCGGCAAGGCGGTGAACACCAGAATGTCGGTTCCCATCGTTTTCAATCTCGACAGCCAAAATTGATCAACTTTCCCGTTCATCTTTCCTCATGGCCTTGTTTAGGATTCAATCCCTTCCGGCAGCATTGCTGCTGACCGCTGCGCTCAACGTAGCTTGGCCGGCAGTTGGTAGGGCGGCGACTGACCAACCGCCCGCGCCCGAACTGGCTTCCGACACGAGTGACACTTTGAACAGCGATTGGCGCCCCGCGTATGATGCTCATGATTGGGACAAATCGCTGGCGGTGCTGGCCGCGATCATCCCCAAGGTGCCGGCAGAAAGTTACGACGCCGCGTACGTGTATCGCGCGGAAGCCCTGATCTATCTGCAGAACAAGAACGACCAAACGCTTGGTTTGCAATGTTTGGAGCGGTCACTGGCGATCGATGACCGCAAGCACTATTTCCCTCAAAAGGATGTGCAGGAAATCCTTTATAATATTTCCCAAGTCAGTTACGGCGAAGCGGTAACGGCGAAGGACCCAAAAATCAAGCGACCGTTGTTCGACCGGACAACCCAGACACTCGAACGCTGGCTGGAACACGCGGATCTCCGGACGTTAAATCAAGACAACTTCTACTACGTCGCCGTGGTTTATTTCACCCTTGGCCAGGGAACCGAACTTGGGCCCGATCAAAAGCCAGATAAGGCCATGACAGAAAAGGCCCTGACTTGGCTCGACAAAGGGCTTCGTTCGGTCATTCACCCGCGCGATTCCTTCTACCAGCTGAAAGTGGCCGCCCTTTACCAGCTTGATCGATACAAGGAAACAGCGGAATGCATCGAGTTCCAGCTCAAGCAGAAGCCCGACAACAAGAATAACTGGCAGGAACTTGCCGTCCTTTATCAGCAACTTGCCAATTCGGCCGAAGAGAAAAAGGACAAGGAAAACGCCTTCCGCTATTACGTGCGCCTGATCGTGACGTACGACCGGGCTCAGAAGCTGGGCTTCCTGACAACGCCCAAGGACAATTACAACGTCGTCGCCTATTATCAGGACATCGATCAGTATTCCAAGGCGTGCGAACTTCTCGAGAAAGGGCTGAAAGGAGAAACGATCGAATCGACCCCGCAGAACTGGACCACCCTTGGCGCCTGGTATCAGCTGATCCACCAGAATGACAAATCCGTCCAGGCATTCATCACGGCAGCGGAACTGTTTCCAACCAACGCCGAGATTGAATACCAGCTGGCGACGGTCTATTTGGGCGTCCCCGATGAGCCTAAGGCCTTCGAACACATCAAGGCCTGTATCGCCAAGGGCGGCACCGAAAAGCCCCATGTGGGCTGGCTCTTCTACGCCTACACCGCGATGGACCTGCAAAAATTCGATGAGGCGTTGAAGGGAGCCCAGGAGGCTGCCGTGGCCGCGAAGAAGGTCAACGCGACCGATGCCGTCAAGCAGGCTGAGAAAATGGAGGAGGCAATCAAGGCGAGCGTCCTGGACCTTGAGAATCGAAGGCAGCAGACCCAGCGCTAATTTCCAAACCACAATTTAAACCGCTTGTTATGAACAAAGCCTATATTATCTGGCCGTTGGTTGGCCTCTTGGTCTTCGGAGCGTTCTACTGGAACTTCAACCAGGGATACGTCGAGCGAGAGAAAGAGAAGGTCCGCCAGGTGCAACGGGAAAAGGACGATCGGATCAGGCTGGATCTCGAGCGTCGGAGGAAGGCGATTGAGGATGCCACGAAGGCGCAGGAGGAACGCCATCTTGTCCGCGTCGCCAAGGAGAAGAAGGAGCAGGAGGACAACGACGCCCGCACCAAGCTGCTGGAACGCCAGCAGCATGCTTTCGATGAAGTTAACCGGCATCTGCGCCCGCAACTTGATCGCGTGAAGTCGGACGCCGACGCCGTCAAGGGCGAGATCGCCCAGCTTGAACTTCAGAAAAAACAGTTCGTCGACGAGGAGACTTTCATCCGGAAATACACGCGCCAGGCAGAAGCCAACATGAAGACCTACTACGATCTTTTGGATAAGATCAAGGCAGCCGAAGACGCGCATGCCCTTGCCGAGGCCGCAGCCAAGGCCGCCAAGAAGGACTGATCCGCCAACCCCACGCTTTTGAATCCATGAACAAGTTTTACGTCATCTTTCCCGTGGTGCTGCTGCTCACGTTTGGCATCTACTACACCCAGATTGCCAAACCTGAAATGGCCGAACAGGAACGTGCCGCGGCCAAGAAGGTCGAGCAGCAACAGGCGGCCGATGAAGCCCGCCGCAAGGAGATCGAGCTGAAAGCGCAGGTGGACGCCCAGGCTCAGCAACAAGCGAGAGAGCTGCGGGACCACGAGAAACAGGAAAAAGCCAGGCGCGACCGGGAAGACCAGGATCGCAAGATCGCCGAGGATACCGCCAAGTACGAAAACATGGCCGCCGCCCTGACCAAACAGATCGCCGACCTGGATAAGGAAGTCGCCGACCTGCGGACCAAGCGGGAGAATCTGACTCGCGACATATTTGATGCCGCGGCCAAGGCGGAACTGGCAAAGATCGACCGCCAGAACGCCGAGCTCGAGATCCAACGGATGTACGAAATGGTCGCTCAGAAAGTGAGCGACAGCTTCCTGACCAAGCTTCCCCCACCCCCGCCGGTCAAGTAAGGCGGTGACCAGCACGTTTTCTCCGGCCCCGGCCTTTGTGCCGGGGCTTTTCTTTGGCCCAGCGTGCATTCGAGCGGATCCAAACTGCCCGTCCTCCCGGGCGTAGGACCGATCCGACGCCAAGCGCATTTCAATTTCTGCGCAATGGTCGCCAAAGAATGCGGAGCCCCTTTGCGCAATCGGCGGTATTCTCGCAAATCTGCTGATTTCTCAATCACTTAGCCGCTCTCTTCGCTGTGAATACTACGTCCAAGCCCACCGTCTCCACCATGGATGCCAATGAGGCCGTCGCCTCGGTCGCCTACCGCGTCAGCGACGTCTTTGCCATCTACCCGATCACTCCGTCTTCTCCGATGGCTGAATACGCGGACGAATGGGCGGTGGCGCAACAGCCGAACATCTGGGGCCTGGTGCCCGAGATCGTGGAGCTTCAGTCCGAGGGAGGCGCGGCGGGAGCGGTTCACGGCGCATTGCAGGGCGGCTCACTGGCGAGCACGTTCACCGCATCGCAGGGCCTTCTGCTGATGATTCCGAACATGTACAAGATCGCCGGCGAACTGACGCCATGCGTGATCCATGTCACCGCCCGCACCCTCGCCACCCACGCCCTCTCCATCTTCGGCGACCATTCCGACGTCATGGCCTGCCGCCAATGCGGCTGGGCCATGCTGGCCTCCAACTCTCCGCAAGAAGCGCAAGATCTCGCCGCGATCGCCCATGCCTCCACCCTGCGAACCCGCATCCCCGTCCTCCATTTCTTCGACGGCTTCCGGACGTCGCACGAGGTCAATACGGTCACCCGCCTCGCCGATGACACGCTCCGCACGCTGACCGACGCCGAGGCCCTCGCCGCTTTTCGCCGCCGCAGCCTCACCCCGGATCATCCCGTTTTGCGCGGCACCGCCCAAAATCCGGATGTGTTCTTCCAGGCCCGCGAAACCATCAACCGGTTCTACGACGTCGCTCCCGCCATCACGCAGGAAGTTATGGACGAGTTCGCCCAGCTCACCGGCCGCGCGTACCACCTGTTTGACTACGAAGGGCATCCCGAGGCCGAACGCGTCATCGTCATCATGGGCTCCGGCGCAGAAACCGCCGCCGAGACGGCCGCCTGGCTCAACGCCAACGGGGAGAAGACCGGCGTCCTCAAGGTCCGCCTTTACCGGCCCTTCTCGGTCAAGGCGTTTGCCGCCGCCCTGCCCCGCACCGTCAAGTCCCTCGCCGTGTTGGATCGCACCAAGGAACCCGGCGCCATCGGCGAGCCGCTTTTTGTCGACGTCGTGGCCGCGCTGCGCGAAGCGGAACTGGCCGGCTGGTTCACGCCGAAAGCCGGGCGGTTGACTGTGATCGGAGGACGCTACGGTCTTTCCTCGAAGGAATTCACCCCCGCCATGGTGCTCGCGGTGTTCGCCGAACTCGGCCGTCCGCAGCCGAAGAATCCCTTCACGATCGGCATCCGCGACGATGTCACCGGCCTCTCTCTCAATTACGACCCGGCCGTGAACATCGAGCCGCCGGAGCGCACCTGCGCCGTCTTCTTTGGCCTGGGGGCCGACGGCACCGTGGGCGCGAATAAGAATACGATCAAGATCATCGGCGACGATGCCGGCAAGTTTGCGCAAGGCTATTTTGTCTACGATTCGAAGAAGTCCGGCGCCACGACCATCTCCCACCTGCGCTTTGGCGACAAACCGGTGCGGGCGCCGTACCTCATCAACCAGGCCGGTTTTGTCGCTTGCCACCAGTTCTTCCTGCTCGAAGTCCAGCCGGTGCTCGGCCAGGCCGCACCCGGCGGCGTGTTCCTGCTCAATGCTCCCGGCCCGATCGAGACGTTGTGGGACCGCCTGAGCGCCGAGACGCAACAGGAGATCATCACCAAGAAGCTCCGCTTTTACGCCATTGATGCCGGGGCGGTCGCCCGCGCCTGCGGGCTCGGCGGTCGCATCAATACCATCATGCAGGTGTGCTTCTTCGCGCTCAGCCACGTCCTGCCACTGCCCCAGGCGCTGGAGAGCATCAAGAAAGCAATCAAGAAGTCCTACGGCAAGCAGGGCGACGAGGTCGTCAAAAAGAACGTCGCTGCGGTCGACCACGCCCTCGAGGCGTTGCAGGAGGTGCCCATTCCGGCTCACGCCACGTCGAGCGTGCAGCGTCCCCCGCCGGTGCCGCTGGATGCGCCCGACTTCATCCGCAACGTCACGGCGGTCATGCTGTCCGGCCGGGGCGACGAACTGCCGGTCAGCGCCTTCCCGCCGGACGGGACCTGGCCGACCGGCACGTCCCATTGGGAAAAACGCAATTTGGCGGACGAAATTCCGGTGTGGGACGCCGCGCTCTGCATCCAATGCAACAAGTGCGTCGAGATTTGCCCCCATGCCGCCATCCGCGCGAAATACTTCCCGCCCGAGGCCCTCGTCGGCGCGCCGGAGACATTCCATTCCACCGATTTCCGCTCCCCGGATGTCAAGGGCATGCGCTACACGCTGCAGGTCGCGCCCGAGGATTGCACCGGCTGCGAATTATGCGTGCAGTTCTGCCCCGTCAAGGACAAGACCGATCCGAAGAAAAAGGCGATCAACATGCAGACTCAGGCCCCGTTGCGGGTGCCGGAGCGCCAGAACTTCGAATTCTTCCTCCGCCTGCCCTCGCCTGATCGCACCACGCTCAAGCTCGACCAGGTCAAGAGCGCCCAATTCCTCGACCCCCTGTTCGAATTCTCCGGCGCCTGTTCCGGCTGCGGCGAGACGCCCTACGTCAAGCTCCTGACGCAGCTCTTCGGCGACCGTGCGGTCATCGCCAACGCGACCGGCTGCACTTCGATCTACGGCGGCAACCTGCCGACCACGCCCTACACGCGCAACAGCGAGGGACGCGGCCCCGCCTGGTCCAATTCGCTCTTCGAGGACAACGCAGAGTTTGGCCTCGGCCTCCGACTCGGTCTCGACCGCAAGGAGATGATTGCGCGCGACCTGCTGCAGAAGCTCGCCGCGCGGGTCGGCCCGCCGCTCGTCGAGGCGTTGCTCCGGGCTGATCAAACTACCGAGGCGGGCATTGCCGCCCAGCGCGCCCGGGTCGTGGAATTGCGCGAAAAACTCGCCGCGATCCCCGACGATCCCGTTGCGCGCGAGCTGCGTGAGTTCGCCGATTATTTCGTCAAGAAGAGCGTGTGGATCCTGGGCGGCGATGGCTGGGCCTACGACATTGGTTATGGCGGCCTCGACCACGTCCTGGCGTCCGGCCGCAAGGTCAACGTCTTGGTCCTCGACACCGAGGTCTACTCCAACACGGGCGGTCAATGCTCGAAGGCCACCCCGCTCGGAGCGTCCGCGCGCTTCGCCATGGGCGGCAAGGCCACCGGGAAGAAAGATCTCGGATTGCTGGCCATGACCTACGGCAACACCTATGTCGCCCACATTGCAATCGGCGCGCGCGACAATCAAACCCTGGCCGCCCTGCGTGAGGCCGAATCCTATCCCGGCCCCTCCCTCATCATCGCGTTCGCCCACTGCATCGCCCACGGCTATTCGCTGATCGACGGTCTTGAACACCAGAAAATGGCGGTCGAGACCGGCTACTGGCCGCTCTTCCGCTATGACCCGCGGCGCGCCGAGCGAGGCGAGAATCCGCTGCAACTCGATTCGCCCGCGCCCAAGTCCGATCTCGTCAAGTACACGAAGACCGAGAATCGGTTCCGCCTGCTTGAGAAGAAGAATCCCAAGCGCTCACAGGAACTTGACCGCCTGGCCCAGGCCGAGGTCCACAAGCGTTTCGCCTTCTACCAGAAACTGGCCATGACCCAGGCCGCCGCCGGGGCCGCTCCCGCGGTTCCCGCGCCCAAGGCTCCTGCGCCCAAGAACGGCGACAGTCCGGTCATCAAGTCGGTCACCAGCGGCTGATGAAGTCTCCAGCCTGACCCTGTCCCAAGCAGCCGCGTCTTGCCGACGCGGCTGTTTTTTTATGCATGGCTTGCGTTCCCGAAACTGCGGAATCTACGCTGGAGGATTCCCATGCCTGACCCAATCGTGCAGTTCAATTCCTGGATGGAGGATGCAAAACGCGCCGGCATCGACGAACCCACGGCAATGGCACTGGCCACGGCCGATCTTCAGGGCCTTCCATCGGTGCGCATGGTGCTGTTAAAACACGCCGACGAGCACGGCTTCGTTTTCTACACCAACCTCGAGAGTGCCAAAGCCGCCCAGCTCAAGGTAAACCCGCAGGCCGAGCTTTGCTTCTATTGGGGACCGCTGACCCGGCAGGTGCGCGTCACCGGGCCGGTCGAGCGGACCACGGATGCCGAGGCCGACGCCTATTTCGCCACCCGCCCTCGTCTCAGCCAGATCGGCGCGTGGGCCTCCCAGCAGTCTCGCCCCATGCGCGGCGGCTATTTTGAGCTCGAGCAGGCCTGCGCCATGGTCGCGCTGCGGTATCCTTTCGGCCCCGTGCCGCGGCCGCCCTTCTGGTCCGGGTATCGGGTCCTGCCCGAGCGGATCGAATTCTGGAAGCAGAAGCCATTCCGGCGGCACGAGCGCGTCGTCTATCTTCGCGATGGCGGTGGCTGGCGGGAGCAGTGGCTGTTTCCGTAGGAACCTGCCGCGCGGAAGGTTCCTATCTCAAAAACCGCTAGCGATCCGGCGAAATCCGGCTTATCATCCCTCCTTTCATGGATCTGACTGAACTGTACCAAAGCGTCATCCTGGAGAACAACCGCCGCCCAAGAAACTTCCGCAAGCTGCCGACGGCCAACCGGATTGCCTCAGGAAACAATCCTGTGTGTGGCGACGAGATCACCGTTTATGTGCAGGTCGAAGGCGACCGGATCGCCGACATCAGCTTTCAGGGCGCCGGCTGTGCCATCTCCCAGGCTTCCGCCTCGGTGATGACCCAACGCCTCAAAGGCCGGACCCTCGCCGAAGCCGAAGCCCTGTTTGGGCGTTTCAAGGAGATTGTAACCGAAGGGAAGCCGGACGAAGAGGATCTCGACCTTTCGGCTTTTGCCGGAGTCCACCAGTTTCCCGCCCGAATTAAATGTGCGACACTCGGCTGGCACGCCGCCATCAATGCCGTCCACGGCGAATCCGTCACCGCCACCACCGAATGAATCCGCCGATCGTCGCCTCTGCCCCGGATTGGGCCGCCCTGCGTGCGGACTTTCCGATTCTCGACCAGACCGTCCACGGGCGGCCGCTGGTCTACCTCGACAACGGCGCCACCACGCAAAAGCCCCGCGCCGTGATTGAAGCGCTGGTGCGCTATTACGAACGCGATAACGCCAACGTCCACCGCGGGGTTCATGAGCTGAGCTACCGCGCCACCACCGCTTACGAGGCCGCCCGCGCGCGCGCGGCGAGATTCATTCACGCCGGCGCGCCGGAGGAGATCATCTTCACCCGCGGCACGACGGAGGGGCTCAATCTAATCGCCTACTCGTTCACGTCGCGCCTCAAGCCCGGCGATGCCATCCTGGTCACTGAAATGGAGCACCACAGCAATCTGGTGCCCTGGCAGCTGCTCGCCGAGCGCACGGGAGCGAAGCTGCTCTTCGTGCCTATTACGGGCGATGACGGTTTGCTCGACCTCAGCCATCTCGACGAATTGCTCGCGCGCAACGTGAAGCTTTTCGCCTTTCCGCAGATTTCGAACTCGCTCGGCACGATCAACCCCGTCGCCGAGTTATGCACGCGCGCCCGCCGCCACGGCGTGGTCACCGTGGTCGACGCCGCGCAAAGCGCCGGCCACCTGCCGATCGACGTCACGGCGCTGGACTGCGACTTCCTGGCGTTCTCCGGGCACAAGATGGCCGGACCCACCGGCATCGGAGTCCTTTATGGGCGCCAGGCATTGCTCGAGACCATGGCTCCTTTTCAGGGTGGCGGCGAGATGATCGCGTCGGTCCAATTCGATCATAGCACCTGGAACAAGGTGCCGCATAAATTCGAAGCCGGCACGCCCGACATCGCGGGCGCCGTGGGCCTGCATGCCGCCATGGATTACCTCGACGCCATCGGACGTCCGGCCATCGCCGAACACGACGGGCACCTCGCGCGCGACGCCTATGCGCGCCTCGCCAGCGTGCCGGGAATCCGCCTGTTCGGGCCACCCGGCGAGCGCGGCGGCCTGGTCAGCTTCAGTCTGGCCGGCGCCCACCCCCACGACGTCGTGACCTTCGCCGACCAGGAAGGGATCGCGCTCCGCGGCGGCCATCATTGCACCCAGCCGCTCTGGCGCAAACTCGGCGTGACCGCCACCACCCGCGCCAGCTTCTACCTCTACAACACGGCCGCGGAAGTCGATTTTTTGATCGAGGTCATCGGCCGGGCCGCCCGGTTCTTTGGCGGGTAGCCCGGCTCAGCCGGATCCATGCAGTCGGA
>PLOH01000065.1 GCA_003142955.1 Opitutia bacterium
TGCTGGAGCATGTCGCGGTACAGCGGATTGACGGTGGGATCGTAGATGTCTGGCTGGAGCACCCCCTCGCGCAGATTGTCGAGCACGGCGACCCGTGTCACCCCGCCCAGCCGGCGAAAGGCCTTCTCGTGCAACTCAGCCCACGTTTGAGAGCTGGAGCCGAACACCAGCAGGCGAACCGACTTGCGGCTGTAGCCGAGCGTCAGCACGAATAGCCGCGTGCGCCGGTATCTGCCTGTATGCCCATCGCGGACCATGGGGCCAGTGCCGTAGTCGACCTGGAGTTCTTCATTATGGAACGCGTTCCATAACGANNAGTCCCGCGTCATGGTAAGGGGCAAACGTCAACCGGTCTGGTTTCGGGCGAATCACCGCGATTCGTCGAACTCGCGCTTTCCATAATGTCCCCGGCGAGAATATTGTGGCCCTCCGATTTCACTTTCTAAGGAGTCTACGATGTTCTCAAACTGGTTTTCGGGTGACGAGTGCGGGCAGTATCGCACGTCGCCCCACAAGCAGCGCATGGACCACGTTGGAAGTAGTTTGCTGGAATTGCGCTATGCGAATGAAGTAATCCGCCAGCATCTTCACGAATGGCTGCGCTTCTCCCGGCATCTCGAGGAGCGCGGTCTGCCTTTGCTGGCCACAGATAGCGACATGGTGCGGCAGTACGTCACCCGGCGCACGGCGAAGACCAGTGCCAGCCGCTCCCGCGTTCTCCGAGCCTCTGTCAGAATCTTCCTCGACACAGACGAACGAGGACAGTTTCGTCGACGTGTTGGCTCTCCTCCTGTGACCCCAGCCTGGTTTGCCCCGATTCTGACGCCGTATTTGCTGTTTGTGCAAACGCATCGCGGACTGGCGGCGAAAACCGCCAGGAAGTACACCCAAAAGTTGTCGGCGTTCGCCCAGTACCTGGAGAGTGCCGGCATCACAGAACTCGACCGGATTACGCCAGGTCACGTTCGTGAGTTTTACGAGAATGCCCAGAATAATGCACCTCGACGCTCGTACGGGTCCACCCTTCGGGTCTTTTTCCGCTGGGCCGCTGGGCAGGGATGGCTCTCCAGTTCTCTACGTGATGCGGTCCCGCGACCGCGACAGTATCGGTATATCAACCTTCCAGACGTGCTGGGCCAAACTGAGGTGGATCGCGTCCTGGCCGCCGTGGACCGATCAACACCGCTTGGCCGGCGCGACTATGCGGTCCTTGTGTTGGCTGCTCGGTACGGATTGCGCCCCTGTGACATTCGCCAACTGACCCTCGACGAGATTGATTGGCGTGAGGCCCGGATTGATCTCCGGCAAGTCAAGACCGGCAGGCCCCTCGTACTGCCACTCCTCCCCGACGTCGCACGTGCACTCAGCGCCTACTTGCTCGACGGCCGCCCAGTATCGACGAACCGCACCGTCTTTCTGCGCCACTGTGCACCGTTCGAACCGTTCGCGGCCGAAGACAACCTCGCCACGACCATGCGCGATGCCCTTCGGCGCGTCGGCCTTGCCAACCGACCCGGGCGCCGCGGCCTCTACCTATTTCGCCATACGCTGGCGACTCAGTTGCTGGCTGCCGGGCAGCCTCTTAAAGCAATCGCCGACGTGCTTGGCCACGCGTCCACCCAGACCACCTACGGCTACGTCCGGGTCGAGGTCGACGGCTTGCGAAGCGTAGCCATCTCCGCGGAGGAGGTAATCCGATGAACACCTCGTCAGCAAGTTCCTCCCCCGAACTCATCTCGCCGTTGGCCTCAAAGCTGGTGCAGTTCCTCGCCCAAAAGCACGCCATGGGCTACCGCTATAGAGAGGAGGGCCGCGCGTTGCGCGAGTTGGATCGCTTTCTCAACACGCGCCTATCGCCAGAAAACCCTGTTATCACGCTGGCCATTGTGCACGATTACGTAGCGCGACGGGGCACTGAATCGGAGACGACCCGCGCGCATCGCTTGACGCTCATGCGGGAAGTCTGTCGCTTCCTGCGTCTCGAAGACGCCCGTACGGTCGTACCGGATCGCCGCTCGTTGCGAATTGTGCGCCAGAGATTTGTGCCACGGGTGCTCAGCCGAGACGAGGGTAAACGTTTCCTGCAAGCTTGCGAAAAGTTGCCGCAAGGACGGACATCGCCGGTTCGGGACGCGGTCCTGGGCACTGCCTTACGTCTCTTGTATCTTGCCGGCCTGCGAGCCGGAGAACTTCTGCGACTCACCCAGGCCGATGTCGACCTCGACGCAGGCCTACTGCATATCCGGCATACCAAGTTCGACAAGTCAAGAATGGTTCCGATTGCGCCGGACTTGGCTCAGCACCTGGTGCACTGCCGGACGCTGGTAACCAAGCGCTTCGTCGGCGGCGCTCCCGAGAAGCCGTTCTTTCCCAGTCCACGCGGGGGACGGTATTCGATTACCGCCTTGCGCGAAGCTTTCCACCAGACACTGAAAATCGCCGGCATTGAGCGCACAAGTGGCAACCGGCACATTCGTCTCCATGACCTGAGGCATTCAATGGCGGTCCTCCGCCTTCTGCTGTGGTGCGAACAGAATGTCGATCTTGGCGCGAAGTTGCCACTCCTGGCCACATACCTTGGCCACGTCGGCCTGGCCAGTTCTCAGCGATACCTTCAGCTGACCCAGGATCTCATGGGAGAAATCACCCGGCGACATCAAGCCCGCTTCGGCTACCTGATCAATGAAGGGGGGCTTTGATGAACCTCCCTACACTCCCCACGTTGCTGTCGGCATTCTTTCTTCGGTATCTCGCCGTTGAGCGGGGTGTCAGCCCCCATACAACCACATCGTATAGGGATGCAATGAAGCTCCTGCTTCAGTTTGCCGCCGTGCGGTGTCGCCGTTCTGTTGATCAGCTCGTCATCGAGGATCTCACGGCCCCGATGGTATTGGACTTTCTCGCAGACCTGGAGACCAGCCGCGGCAACACGATTCGCACGCGCAATTCGCGCCTGGCGGCGGTTCAAACCTTCTTTCGCTACGTTGCAGGGCGAGAACCAGCTCTGGCTGCTACCTGCAGCCCGGTATTGGCC
>PLOH01000125.1 GCA_003142955.1 Opitutia bacterium
CGGAGAGGGAGGGATTCGAACCCTCGGTACCCTTGCGAGTACACATGATTTCCAATCATGCACATTAGACCACTCTGTCACCTCTCCGGAGACCGGCCGGCGCCGTTGGCTGCGTGACTAGGAGGCCAAATAGAGCGGAAAGCCGTTGTGCGGGTCAAGGGGTTAATCCGGGCCCGGCCTGAAGTCGGTGCTTCCGGCCCGGCGTTCGATCGATTAGCTTCGCGTTGTTCCCGAGTAAACAGGTAGGCAGAGATTGCTCGACCCCCCATGCTCGTCCTCCCCGTCGCTGTTCGCACGCTTCGCGCCTCTCCCGGCTACACCGCCATCGCCCTACTCACGCTCGCCCTGGGCATCGGAGTGAACACGGCGATGTTCAGCCTGGTCGACACCGTGCTGTTTCGCTCCGGCCCCTTCCCGCACGCGGAGCGTCTGGTGCAGATCACGGCGACAACCCGCCAGGGCGAGCTGCGCGAGTTTGCCGAGGCCGAGCAGCGCGAAATCCGCGGCCTGGCCCTGGACTTCGAATCCCTCACTAGCGTCAGCCGGGTGTTCTATTCCGTCGCCGAACCGGGCCGCCCGGCCGAACGCCTCCGAGCCATCACGGCCTCGGCGGAAATGTTCGCCACCTTCGGGATCCAGCCGCTGCTGGGCCGGTCGTTTACGGCGGAGGAAACGCAGCAGGGAAAAAACCAGGTGGTGCTGCTCAGTCACGGCCTCTGGCAGCAGCGTTACGGCGGCAATCCCGACGTGCTGGGCCGCACGCTGCGCCTCGACGGCGAGCTCGTGACGATTATCGGCGTGATGCCGGCGCGCTATGACTATCCAATGCTCTGGGGGCGCGCGGCGCTGTGGCGTCCGCTCAATTTCACCCACGACCAGCTGTCCAGCCGCGACTACCGGGCCTTCCAGGTCATCGGCCGGCTGAAACCCGGCGCCACCGCCGGGCAGATGGCGGCCGGCCTCGGGCCGCTCGCCGCGATCCAGCAGAAGGAGCATCCCCAGAGCTACACGGGTTTGCGCTACCGAGTGCTGCCGCTGCAGAAGGCGCTGCTGAACGACACCGCCCGCCGGATGGACTGGCTGCTGCTCGGACTCGCCGGCTTTGTCCTGCTCATCGCCTGTGCCAACCTCGCCAACCTGCAGCTGGCCCGCGCCACCGCCGGGATCCGGAACCTCGCGATCCGCGCAGCCCTCGGCGCGTCGCGCGGCCGGCTGATCGCGCATCAGCTTTCGGAATGCGTGGTGCTCGCCCTCCTGGGAGGCGCCCTTGGCCTGCTCGTGGCCCTGGGGCTCAACCGCTTTCTTGAGCAACACATCCTGATCGGCGGAGCGCCGGACCTCCATCTCGCGCTCGACGGCACCGTCCTCGCGCTCACGATCGCCCTCTCGCTGGTCACCGGTGTGATCTTCGGGATCGTGCCCGCCTGGATCGCGTCCCGCGTGGACCTCAACACCGCGCTGAAACAGCAGTCCCGCGGCTCCACGGCCGGTCGGGGGGCTCACTGCATCCGCGACGGACTCATCGTCGCCCAGGTGGCGCTCGCCCTCGTGTTGCTGTCAGGAGCCGGAATCTTGCAGCGGGGTTTCGCCCGGTTTCTGCAGCGCCGGACCGGCTGGGATACCGAGCGCGTCCTCACCGCCGGCCTGCCGCTGTCCGAGTCGCGGTTCGACACCGAGCCGAAACGCTTCGAACTCTTTCACAAACTTGAGCTCCGGCTCGCGGCCCTGCCGGGGGTGGAGCACGCCGCGCTCTGCAGTTCGCTGCCGCTCGAGAACTACACCGGTGAACGGCCGATCTTCATCGAGGGGCAGGCGACCGGTCCCTCCGCCCAGGATCCGCGCGCCTCCCACGTGATGATCACGGCTGACTATTTTGCGACGCTCGGCATCCCGTTTGTCGAGGGGAAGAGTTTCCCGTCCGACCTCAAGGCGGCCGATCCCCTTGTCATCATCGTCAACGAGGCGCTCGCCCACCGGCTGTGGCCCGGCCAGAGCGCCCTGGGCCGTCGCATCCGGAGCGACGACAGCGGCTTCATCACCTGGGCCGAGGTGATCGGGGTCGTGCGTGATGTCGAGACGGCGGCAAATTTCTCCGAACCCTCGACGCGGCTGCAGATCTACAAACCCCTCGTGGACGAGCCGTGGGCCTGGGCCAACCTGGTGGTGCGCGGACCGGCGCCCGCCGCGCTGGCGGAGAGCCTGCGGCGCGCCGTCGCAGAGGTGGCCCCCGACCTCGCCGTTGATGACGTCGGCACCGTGCGCCAGTTCATTGAACAACAGCAGCGGAACCTCCTGCTCGTCGGTCAGATCCTTGGTGGCTTTGCCCTGCTTGGCCTGGTGCTTGCCGCGGTCGGCCTTTACAGCGTGATCTCCCACACAGTGGCGCAACGCGCCGGCGAATTCGGGATCCGGCTCGCACTTGGCGCCCAGCCGGCCGATGTGCTCGTCCTCGTGCTCAAACACGGACTCCGGCTCGCGGTGCTCGGAGCCGTCATTGGTCTCGCCGGCGCCTATGGTCTCGGGCGCTTCCTCAGCGCCCTAATGCCCCGCCTCGGCGGGGCGGACCCCGTCGCGCTTCTCGGAGTTTCGGTCATTCTCTTGGTTGTCGCCCTGATCGCCTGCGGGCTGCCCGCCCGGCGGGCCACCAAGGTCGACCCCATGGTCGTTCTTCGCTCCGAGTAGCCGGCCGTCAAGTGGTCAGTGTAGTCTACGATTTGCATTGCTACGGCCAAGGCGATAATGCCGCCCCGCCCGTATCGCACCTCGAGGCCCCCTGGTGGGGCGCGGTTTGGCGGGCTGCGCATAATTTGCGCACGGGCAGGCAAGAACTGTTGTAAAGGGAATTAATGCGACGCATCACCAAAACCTCCTTGCGCGACTGAGGGGGGGTGGTAGGGTGGCGGCGTTTTTTACGCGCTTCCATGGTCTATGGTCTCTCCGAGCACAGAAATCGCTTATAACAGCAAGATCGAGGGAGATGTGGTCGTCTCCCGTCTGGATGCGGTCATCAACTGGATCCGCACCAACTCGATGTGGCCCATGCCAATGGGGCTGGCCTGCTGCGCCATTGAACTGATGGCGGTCGCGGCCGCGCGTTTCGACATCGCCCGCTTTGGCGCGGAAGTGATGCGCTTCTCTCCCCGACAGGCGGACTGCATGATCGTGGCGGGCACGGTGACTTACAAGATGGCGCCGCAGGTGCGCCGCATCTACGATCAGATGCCAGCCCCCAAATGGGTGATTGCCATGGGGGCTTGCGCGAGCACCGGCGGCATGTATCGGAGCTATGCCGTCTTGCAGGGGGTGGACCGGATTGTGCCGGTGGATGTCTACATCAGCGGATGTCCGCCTCGGCCGGAAGCCTTGCTCGACGCGCTTATTCTGTTGCAGGCCAAGGTCCGGCGTGAACCGGCGGCGCGCCGGCTTTTCCGCGCTTGAACCGTCCCGCCCACACCCGCCGATGACCGCCACCGCCGACGTCGCAACTTTCCTCACCGAAAGATTTCCGCTGGTGGCGGGGCGGCCGAGTCTCGACTATCCGGCGTTCAACGCACCGGCGGCGCAGGTGCTGGAGGTGCTGCGAGGTTTGCGCGACGAAGCGGGCTATGATTTGTTGGCCGATGTGACGGCCATCGATTGGAGCGCCGCGAAGTCGCCGCGCTTCACCGTGGTGTGGCATCTCTTCTCGACGGTCGGCCACCAGTATGTGCGCCTCGCCGCCGATTGTGCCGACGACGCGCATCCCTCAATGCCCAGTGCGACCGGCTTGTGGCCGGGCGCAAACTGGCATGAGCGCGAGGCGTACGACATGTTTGGCCTCACCTTCGCCGGACATCCGGACTTGCGCCGCATTTTGATGTGGGACGGCTATCCGTATTTTCCGCTCCGCAAGGACTTCCCGCTCGCGGGACTCGACACGGCCTTGCCCGATCTCGCGGTGGCGGACGAGACCGGTGTTTCGGTCAAGCCGGCGCCGTATATGGGCGGACCGTTCGTTGCCGCGCCGGGCAGCACGATTGAGGCGGGCGAGCCCCGTGCCAAGGACCAGAGCTGGAGCGAGGGCCAGGAAAAACCCAAGGAAACTTAGAACTCGAAGCGAACAAGCATGGCCACGGAATACACATTTCCGGAGAATGCGGCGAAGGCGCCGGCCGCCGCGCCGGATTTTGGGCCGGAGAGGATGTCGATCAGCATGGGGCCGTCGCATCCTTCGACGCACGGTGTGCTGCGCCTGCAATTGGAACTCGACGGCGAAGTGGTCACCAAGGCGGATCCGGTGGTCGGGTATCTGCATCGCGGGGACGAGAAGATCGCGGAGAACATGACCTACAACCAGTTCGTGCCCTACACGGACCGGCTGGATTATCTCGCACCGCTCGCCAACAACGTGGCGTACGCGATCGCGGTCGAACGCTTGGCCGGCTTGGAAATGCCGCCGCGCTGCCAGGCGACGCGCGTGGTCATTTCGGAACTGGCGCGAATTTCCTCGCACCTCATGGGCCTGGGCGCGTTCGGCATCGATGTAGGTGCTTGGACGGTGTTTCTCTACACGTTCACCGAACGAGAAAAGCTCTACCGGTTGTTCGAGGAGCTGACCGGGGCACGGTTCACGACGAGCTATACCCGCATCGGGGGCGCGGCGCGGGACGTGCCCGACGGCTGGCTCGATCGGGTGGGGGCTTTTTGCGATCAGTTCCTGCCGATCCTGGAGGAAACGCTCGCGCTCTTGACGCGGAACCGGATCTTTATCGATCGAACCGCCGACATCGGCGTGATCAACAAGGAGGACGCGATTGCCTATGGACTGACGGGGCCGAATCTGCGCGGCTGCGGCGTGCCGCTGGACCTGCGCAAAGATCGTCCTTATAGCGGCTACGAACAGTACGAATTCGACGTGCCGGTCGGCAGCAAGGGCGACAGCTTTGATCGTTATCTTTGCCGCGGGGAGGAGATGCGCCAGTCGGTGCGGATCATCCGGCAGGCGATCAAGAACTTCCCCGGCGGCGCCTGGTATGCGGAGGACGCGAAGCGCATCTTCGCCCCGCCGAAGGACAAGATCCTCACCAGCATGGAGGAGTTGATCCAGAATTTCATGCTCGTCACCGAGGGGCCGCAGATGCCGCCGGGCGAAGTCTATTTCGAGGCGGAGAATCCCAAGGGGGCGCTCGGCTTCTTCGTGGTGTCAAAAGGGGGCGGGGTGCCGTGGCGGTTGAAGATTCGCAGCCCGTCGTTCTGCAATCTCAGCATCCTGCCGAAAGTATGCGTCGGCGCGATGCTGACCGATATTGTGGCGATCCTCGGTTCGTTCGATTTCGTGATGGGGGAATGCGACCGATGAACTTTACGCCTGAAACACTGCAGAAGATCGACGAAGTTATTACGCACTACCCGGTGAAGCGGAGTGCGGCGCTGCCCTTGTTGCATCTCGTGCAGGAAGAGCAGGGACACATCTCGGCGGACGCAATCGAATGGATCGCGGCCAAGCTCGAGCTGCAGCCGATCAACATCTATGAGCTGGTGACGTTTTACCCGATGTTCCGGCAAAAACCGGCGGGTCGCCGGCACATCAAAGTCTGCCGCACGCTGTCGTGCGCGCTGGCCGGCGGCTTTGAGGTCTGCGAGGAATTCCGGCGACAATTTGGGTGCGATCCGGGGGCGACCTCCGCGGATGGGGAGGTAACGGTTGAATTTGTGGAGTGCCTCGCCAGCTGCGGCACGGGTCCGGTCGTCATGATCGATGAGGAGCTTCACGAACGGGTGGATGCCGCCCGGGCCCGCGAACTTGCCGGGCAGATCAAAGCCGGGTCGGCGGCCAACGCCGGGACTTGAACCATTCGCCTTGCCTCAATGAAACAATCCCCGATTCCCGACCTTCTCTTCACCTACGGGACGCTGCGCCGGGCGGCGGGCAACGCCGCGCACCGATTGCTGGCGGATACCGCCGAGTTGGTGGGCCACGGAGTGGTCCGCGGCCGGCTGTACCAGGCCACCGGATTCCCCGTGCTCGTGCCTGATTCGCAGGGGGTGGAGGTTACCGGCGAGGTCTACCGCGTGTTTGCTCCGCAGGCGGCATTCCTGCGCCTCGATCAGTACGAGGGATTCGATCCGGCATCGCCCGACACGAGCGAATTTCGCCGCGACCTCGTGCCGGTGGCGATGAACGACGGCCGCACGGTCACCGCGTGGGCCTACATTTATCAACGCCCGCTCTTCGACTTGCAGCCGATCCCGCACGGCGATTACGCGAAGTTCCTGCGCGAAAGGCCGCCCGAGACGTGATTCAAAATGGAAAAACGAAGATTCACGATGAGCGCGGACGAATCAGGACCGGCGGTCAAGATCAAGGAACCCGGATTCAATCGATTTTTCATCTTCAGTCTTCCCGCTTAAGTTTTTCTGCCATGCCGCATCCCGCCGAACGCCGCCTCATATTCGAGCATGTTGATGAGCCGGGCTATACGACCGACCTGCCGTGCTACCTCGCGCACGGCGGTTATGAGGCGTTGAAGAAATCGGTGGCGCGAAAACCCGAGGAACTGATCGACGAGGTCAAGAAGTCGGGATTGCGCGGGCGCGGCGGCGCCGGGTTCTCCTGCGGCGTCAAATGGACGCTCGTCGACCGCAAGAGCGGCAAACCGATCTACCTTATTGTCAACGCTGACGAATCCGAGCCGGGCACGTTCAAGGATCGTTACATCATCCACCAGGATCCGCACCAGCTCGTTGAGGGGATCATGATCACCTGCTGGGCCAATCAGGTGAGGCAGGCCTACATCTACATCCGCGGCGAGTTCCCGCGGGGGGCGCGCCTGCTGGAGCACGCCATCGCCGAGGCGCGGGCGGGGAACTTCGTCGGTCCCAACATCCTGGGCACCGGCTATTCGTGCGAGATTTACGTGCACCGCGGCGCTGGCGCCTACATCTGCGGCGAAGAAACGGGTCTGATCGAGTCGCTCGAAGGCAAGCGACCTTATCCGCGCATCAAGCCCCCGTTTTTCCCCGCGGTGCTCGGCCTTTACCAGTGCCCGACCATCGTCAACAACGTGGAGACGCTGTGCCACGTGAAGCACATTGCCGCGATGGGCGGGGAGGCGTTCGCCCGGATCGGCACGCTCAACAACACGGGCACGCGACTGCTCTGCGTGAGCGGCCACGTCCAGCGTCCGGGCACCTACGAGTTTGAATCCGGCAAAATCACCCTGGGCCGGCTCCTCAATGAGATTTGCGGGGGGCCGCGGCCCGGCCGCCAGTTCAAGGCGGTCATCCCCGGCGGTTCCTCGTCGAAGATTCTCCGCTTCGGCGAGCGCTTCAAGGTCAAGCAGCGCGACGGGACGATGGTCGATTGGGGCGTCGAGGATATCCCGATGGATTTCGACTCGCTGGCCGCGTGCGGCACCATGGGCGGCTCCGGTGGCGTCATCGTGATGGACGACTCGGTCGACATCGTGGCCGCGCTGGCCAATCTCAACGCTTTTTACGCGCATGAAAGCTGCGGTCAGTGCACGCCGTGCCGCGAGGGTTCCCTGTGGATGAAGAAGATCACTGCCCGCATGGTGCGCGGCGAGGCGCGGCCCGAGGACGGCGCGCTGCTCAAGAGCGTGGCCGACCAGATTGCCGGCCGCACGATCTGCCCGTTCGGCGAGGCTTGTGCCTGGCCCACGCAGAGTTTCGTGCAGAAATTCGGCGATGAGTTTAGGAACTACGCCAGCCGTCCGAATCCGGGGCCTGCCGCCACCGAACTGGCCTGAATATTCCACCACGAAATACCCGACGCGCACGAAAATGAGGCCATCCAATTCCTGTCCTCCAGTCGACTTTCGTGTATTTCGTGGTTGATCTCCTCCGATGTCTTCCGCCCTAAAACCCGCCGACCTCATCACCGTCACGATTGACGGCCGGGAGATCGCTGTGCCGAAAGGGACGAACATGATCGAAGCGGCGCAGGTGCTGGGCATCGAGATCCCGCATTTCTGTTACCACTCCAAGCTCTCGGTCGTGGGAAATTGCCGGATGTGCCTGGTCGAAATGGGCCTGCCGGCGCTCGACCCGGCAACCAAGCAGCCCGTGATGGACCCGGCGACAGGGAAACCGAAGATCAACTGGGTGGCGAAGCCGACCATCGCCTGCTTCACCAACGCCTCGCCGGGCCTGCACATTCGCACCGGCACGCCGCTGGTGCGGGAATGCCGTGAGGGCGTGATGGAATTCCTTCTGGTCAACCATCCGCTCGACTGCCCGATCTGCGACCAGGCCGGCGAATGCAAGCTGCAGGAGCAGGCGACGGGCTATGGCCGGGGCTATTCGCGCTACATCGAGCAGAAGAACGTCAAGCCCAAGCGCACGCTGCTCGGCCCGCGGGTGATGCTCGACGACGAGCGCTGCATCCTTTGCTCGCGTTGCATCCGATTTAGCAAGGAAATCGCCCGGGACGATGTGCTCGGTTTCATCGACCGTGGAAGCCACAGCACGCTGGCGTGCTATCCCGGCCGGAAGCTCGAGAACAATTACTCGGTCAACACCGTTGACATCTGTCCGGTCGGGGCGTTGACCAGCACCGACTTCCGTTTCAAGATGCGCGTCTGGTTCCTCAAGACCACGCCGAGCATCTGTCCCGAGTCTTCGGTCGGCGTGAACACCGAGGTTTGGAGCCGCGAAGGAGTTGTTTATCGCATTACTCCGCGCCGCAATGACGAGGTCAACGACACCTGGATGGCGGATTCCGGCCGGTTGCTCTACAAGCAGGTGACGGCCGACCACCGCCTGCGAGAACCTTCCGTGGACGGAACGACCGTCGCGGGCGCGGAGGCCCTCGCGCAAGCCGGCGCTCTGCTCAAAGCCGGTGGGGTGGCGATTGTCGGTTCTGGCCGCAGCAGCGTGGAGGAACAGTTTCTGACCCGGAAGCTGGCCGACGCGATCGCCGCGCCCGCCTGGCTCGTGAGCCGGGTGGGGCAGGGCGATGGCCTGCTGATTTCCGCCGATCGCAATCCGAATGTCCGCGGCGCGCTCGTGACGGGGTTGATCAAGACGGTGCCGGAGGCGGAACTTACCGAACTCGCCGCGCAGATCGCTGCCGGCAAGATCAAAACCGTCGTTTCAATTGGCGAAGATCTCACGGCCGCCGGTCTGGGTGAGGCGCAGCTCAACCGGATCGCAATCGTCTATCTGGGCACCCACGCCAATGCCACCAGTGCCGGGGCGAAGGTGGTTCTCCCGACCCTGACCGTTTTTGAGAAGGCCGGTACCTTCATTAACCAGCAGTTCCGCCTGCAGAGATTTGCGCCGGCGGTCCCGGGTCCGCAGGGAGCGGCGGATGATCTCGTGATTTTGGCTGGCCTCGTCGAAGCGGCGGGAGGCGGCGCGCTGGCGAGCGACATTGACGGACTCTGGACGACCCTCGCCTCGGAGATTAAACCCCTGGCCACGGTTACCTATCAGAACCTGCCCGCCACCGGACTTTTGCTCGACGCCTCCGACTTCTCGGACCTGCCCTTCCCGGAGGACGAAACGCTGCATTTCAATCCCAAACAGTAGCGAGTAGTGAGGAGCGAGTACCGAGCATTTCCAAACCAAACCGAGCATTTCGAATAAACACGCTGCCCGATTCTCATCACGATTAGTCCACCGCTCTGAACCTACCCGTTCCTCGCTACCCACGACCCACAACTTTCCGTAATGATCGATTTCCTCACCAATCTGCCGCCGGTGGTTCTGGGCCTGCTCAAGGGTCTGGCGGTGATCTGCGTGATTTTTCCGATCGCCGGGGCATGCTCGATGGCCGAACGCAAGGTCTCGGCGTGGCTGCAGGGCCGCTACGGACCCAACCGCGTCATCGTGCCATGGTTTGCGTGGATGCCCTTCGTCGGGCGCGGGCTCCAGCGCTTGGGCGTGTTCAATCTCCTGGCCGATGGCGGCAAGCTGCTGTTCAAGCAGGATCCGCTGCCGGGCCACGTGAACAAATTCTACTTCATGATCGCTCCGGCGGTCGCCATCATCCCGGCGTTCACCACCGTGGTGGTCGTGCCCTTCGGCGCCTACTTCGACCAAGCCGGGCAGGTCGTGCCGCTCATGCTGGCCAATGTCGATGTCGGGCTGCTCGCGGTCTTCGCGATCGCGTCGCTCGGCATCTATTCGATGATCCTGGCCGGCTGGGCCTCCAACTCGAAATATTCCTTCCTCGGCAGTGTGCGCGCCTCGGCCCAACTGGTGTCGTACGAGCTTTCGCTCACGCTCTCAGTGCTGCCGGTCTTCCTCTGGGTAAATGCGCCGGGCACCGTGGGTTCGCTCAGCCTTGCGCGTGTGGTGGAGTTCCAGAGCCAGCCAGGTTTCTGGGGCGGCACGTGGTTCATCTTCCTGATGCCGGTGTCGGCCTTCGTTTTTCTCGTGGCGCTCTTTGCCGAGACGAACCGCCTGCCGTTCGACATGATCGAGTCCGAGGCCGACCTGGTGGGCGGTTTTCACACGGAATACGGGTCCTTCAAATGGTCGCTCTTTTTCGTGGCGGAATACGCGCACATGACCGTGGGGTCGGGGGTATTTGTCCTGCTGTTCTTCGGCGGCTGGAACCCGCTGCCATGGCTGCCGATCGGCACGCTCTTTGGTTGGCTGGGCCTGGTGCAGTCCGCCGGTCATGTCAGCTACGCCATCGCGATCGCCCAGGGAGTGCTCTCCATCGCCATCTTCCTCGCGAAGGTTCTTTTTATGATCTTCTTCTTCATGTGGGTGCGGTGGACGGTGCCGCGCTTCCGATATGACCAGGTGATGCGCATCGGCTGGCGCCGCCTGCTCCCGCTCGCCCTCGTTAACGTCGTCGTTTATGCGCTGCTCATCGCAGTGATTCAAAAATGAAGACGAATCCCGATCATATTCGTGGACAGCAATGCCGTCAGGCAAGCGATGTAGGAGCCTGCTTGCAGGCGATCGCTAATTCGGAATCGCGAGCAAGCTCGCTCCTACAATTTGCATAGACGCGGCTCAAATATCCAATCTTCCCTCGCATTCATGTCCGTCATCCAGGTCCAACGTAAGCCTCTCACTTTCGCCGAGCGCACCTATCTGCCGCAGGTGTTCGGCGGACTGATGATCACCTTGCGACATTTCTTCGGCCGGAGGGTGACCCTGGAATACCCTGAACAGCGGCCGGAGATTGCGCCCGGCTATCGCGGTGTTCCGACGTTGGTCAAGGACCCCAACGGTCGCGAGAAGTGCGTCTCCTGCCAGCTCTGCGAGTTCGTTTGCCCGCCCAAGGCGATCCGGATCACCCCGGGCGAGATTTCCGGAGATGGCCCCAGCGCCCATGTGGAGAAGGCGCCGCGGGAGTTTGAGATCAACATGCTGCGCTGCATTTATTGCGGCTTGTGCCAGGAGGTTTGTCCCGAGGAGGCGATCTTCCTCCAGAACGTCTACTCGGTCTCGGGCTACTCGCGCGACGAGCTGGTCAACGACAAGGAAAAACTCTATCAACTCGGCGGGACGCTGCCGGACCGGCATTTCAAGTGGGACAAGAAGCAGGCGGCGGCGAGTGCGAGCCCGATCGCTCACCCATAATGCCATGCCGCGTTTAAAATGAGATCAACGAGTCGATTTGAAGCGAAGTGGAGCCGCTTGTTCCCGAGCGGTGCAGGCGCGTTGGGGACAACGCGCGCCACCCTGAAGGCAAGCTGGAATTTGCGTCATGACGCAACTGCAACCCATGGCTGAGTTTCCCTTCTACTTCTTTGCCTTTCTCACGGTGCTGGCCGCAGCCGGGGTGGTCGTCAACCGCAACGCCGTCAACGCGGCGCTGTGCCTGCTCCTGAGTTTCATGGGGATGGCGGCGCTGTTCGTGCTGCTCGAAGCCTACTTTCTCGCGGTGTTGCAGGTGCTGGTGTACGCTGGCGCGGTCGCCGTCCTGTTTCTTTTTGTGATCATGCTGTTTGATGTGAAGGGAGGCGACCCGCGAAAGCCGTACCAGAAGGTCGCCGCCGTCTCGGGGTTGCTGGCCTTGGCATTGCTGATCACGGGCGTCCTCTCGTTGGCGAAGCACAGCCAGCTCACCGCGGCCGCCCCGGTGACGACCACGGTCGTCGGCAGCGACCTGAAGGACTACGGGTACCTGCTGTTCACCAAATATCTATTGCCGGTGGAAATGACGGGTTTCCTGTTGTTGATCGCCATGCTGGGCGTGGCGATGCTGGGTCGGAAACAGGGAAAGGAGACAGGAGCCAGTATTCAGGAGGCAGGAGGCGGGAGGCCGGAAACCGGAGGCCGAAGACTGGAGACAGGAGACAGGAGGGACAGCCTGAGCGAAAGTCGCGTGCCATGATCTTTTCTCTATCATCTTCAATCTTCCATTTTCCCTTGGCGCTAGCCGTTACGTCGCTGCCGGCGGAAGTCGGCATCAATCACTACCTGCTGCTCAGCGCATTGCTCTTCGCCATCGGGTTCTTTGGCGTTCTGCTGCGCCGGAACACGCTGGTCGTTTACCTGTGCCTGGAGCTGATGCTCAGCGCCTCGACCCTGGCCGCAGTGGCCTTCTCGCGCTTCAACGGCACGATGGATGGCAACATCTTCGTGTTCTTCATCATCACCGTGGCGGCCGCCGAGGTGGCGGTCGGCCTCGCCATCATCGTCGCCCTGTTCCGCCTGCGCCACACCGTGCAGTTGGAGGAACTAACGGCGTTGAAGCACTGAAAGGAGTAGCGAGCATCCAGTAGCGAGTAGCGGGCATACCAAACATTTCGATCCCGACAGATCTTTAGCTACTACTCGCTACTCACTACCCGCTACTTTCCGCCGATGTCCCCCGCGCAACTCGCTTCCCTCGTCTTGTTGATCCCGCTGATCTCGGCGGCGGTGATCGCGCTGTTTCTGCGGCGACAGGGAGCACTGGCGTCGTATCTTTCGGTTGCGGCCGCGGCGGGAATCGCCGTGGCGTCGGCGATGCTGATCTTCGGCGGGCAGCGGAATTTTCCGGCCTCAGTCGAATGGCTGCGCTTCGGCGGCTTTGCGGTGTCGTTTGGCTTCAAGTTCGACGATCTCGCGGCGCTCATGCTCTTCGTGGTAAGCTTCGTGGGCTTCTTTATCCACGTCTTCAGCCTCGGCTACATGCGTGACGATGCCGCGAAGGCGCGCTTCTTCGGCGGCCTGTCGGTCTTCATGTTCTCGATGTGCGGCATCGTGCTCGCCGACAACCTGTTCATGATTTTTGTCTTCTGGGAGCTTGTCGGCTTCAGCTCCTACCTGCTGATCGGGCATTGGTACGAACGCCAGTCCGCGGCGGACGCCGCGAAGAAGGCATATATCGTCAACCGCGTCGGCGACTTCGGATTCCTGCTCGGGATCGTGATGTGCTATTGGCTCAATCACACCGTCAACCTGACCGAGTTGGCCGCGCGCGCGCCTGCGGGTGGACTCGTCTTCAGCCGTGCCATCCCGCTGCTGCTCTTTTGCGGCGCAGTTGGAAAGTCGGCGCAGATGCCATTGCACGTCTGGCTGCCTGACGCGATGGAAGGCCCGACTCCCGTCTCCGCGCTGATCCATGCCGCCACGATGGTCGCGGCCGGAATCTACATGCTTTGTCGCATCCAGGTGCTGATGGTGCCGCAGGCGCTCACGGTGATCATGTGGGTCGGCACAATCACCGCGCTCTATGCCGCCGTTTGTGCGATCGTGCAGAGCGACATCAAGAAGGTACTGGCCTACTCGACGCTCTCGCAGCTCGGCTACATGGTCGCGGCGTTCGGGCTGGGGGCGGTGCTGAGCCGATCTCCGGATGGCTACACTGGATTTGTCTCTGGGACCCTTTACGATGGTCCAGCGTTCCTGATTTCTGCCGGCGCCGCTGCCGCAATGTTCCACCTCACGACGCATGCCTTCTTCAAGGCGCTGCTCTTCCTCGGGTCCGGCTCGATCATCCACGCGTGTCACCACGAGCAGGATATTTTCAAGATGGGCGGACTGGCGAAGAGGATGCCGTGGACTTTCCTCACCTTCACGGTCGGCGTTTTTGCCATCATCGGCCTGCCGTTCTTCGCCGGGTTCTTCTCGAAGGACGCGATCCTCTTCCTCGCCCGCCAGAATAACATCGTGGTTTTCTGGGTGCTGGTCTTCACGGCGGTGCTGACGGCGGTCTACATGACTCGCCTCTGGCGTATTACCTTCTTTGGCGAGGCGCGCTCGGAATCCGCCGCGCATGCGCATGAATCTGGCGCGACCATGGTGATACCGCTGGTCGTGTTGGCCGTCGGCGCGGCGCTTAGCGGTTACGGGTTTTTCTACGATCACCTGCTCGGCGGCGCGTTCAAGGGCGTGCTTTCGCTGGTGCCGGAGCCCGAGGGTCCGGCGCATTGGATGATGATCGCCGTGGGCACGGGGGCGATGTTTGTCGGCGCGAGCTTCGCTCTGGGCTACTACCGTCCGGCTGCCGTCGATCGTCTGCAGGCCGCCGTGCCGGTGGTATTCGGAGCGCTGGTTGCCATCAAGGAGTCGTTCGACCGCCTTTACGGCTACTACGTCGCCAAGGTGCAGCAACGGCTCGCCGTTCTGCTCGACGTGATCGACCAGGTCCTGATCGCCGGCTGGATTGTTCGCGGCGGTACGACCGTGGTGGGATACCTCGGGATGGGGGCGCGCCTGCTCTACAGCGGGAAGCTGTACGCCTACGCTTTTTGGATACTGATCGGGGTGGTAATTCTGTGGGGTTTTGCCGCCGGCGGATTCTGACACCATCGTGAACGACCTTAACGCCCAGCTTCTTCTCCTGGCCATTGCGGTGCCGCTGGCCGCGGCCGTGGCGATCGCGCTCGGACTGCCCAACCGGTTGACCCGGCCGGTGGCGGCCGCGGCATTTGCCGTGCCCGCCGGGGTGGCGTTGTGGTTGTGGAGCCAATTCCCGGCCGATGACGCCATTCCCGCGGGACATCTGGGCTTTGCGTTCTACAGCCTCCATGCCCTCGGGCTGGAGAAGATCGGGATACATCTGACGCTCGGACTCAACGGCATCTCGCTTCCGCTCTTTGTGCTCGCGGGCATCGTGGGATTTGCCGCGGGTCTCTATGCCCTCCAGTCCGGCGCGGAACGGCTTAGAATCTACCTGCTGCTCCTGCTGGTCATGCAGAGCGGCCTGATGGGCGCGTTCGCCTCCATCGACATCTTCTTCTTCTATTTCTTCCATGAACTGGCGCTTATCCCGACCTTCATCATGGTCGGCGTCTGGGGGACCCGGCGCGAGAGCGACAATCGCTACGCGGCGATGAAGATGGCGGTTTATCTGACGGTCGGCGCCATGTTGTCGCTGATCGGATTGATCGCGATTTACCAGAAGAGTGGGGTGGAGAGCTTTGACCTCATCAACCTCCGCACGGTGCTGGCCGGGTCACCGATGCCGGAGACGGTGCAGAAGAACATTTTTGGCCTGCTGATGTTCGGGTTCGGCGTATTGGTGTCGTTGTGGCCGTTCCACACCTGGGCGCCGCTCGCCTACGGTGCCGCGCCGAGTTCGGCCGCGATGCTCCATGCCGGCGTGCTCAAGAAATTCGGCCTGTACGGCCTCATCCAGATTGCTTTGCCCCTGCTGCCGGCCGGGGGAACAACGGCCGTCATCATTCCGTTGCCATGGCTGCCGGACATTCACACGACCTGGACCGGGCTGCTGGCCTGGCTGGCCCTCGGCAATGTGCTCGTGATCGGTCTGGTCACGATGGCCCAACGCGACCTCAAGCAGATGATCGGCTACAGCTCGGTCATGCACATGGGTTATGCTTTTTTGGGCATCGCCTCGCTCTCCGTGCTCGGGGCCGGAGGCGTCGTGATGCTCATGTTCGGCCACGGTCTGTCGGTCGCGTTGTTATTCCTGCTGGCGACCAGCATCCACCATCGGACGCAGACGTTCGATCTAACGGAAATGGGCGGGCTCGCGCAAAAGACGCCGGTGCTTGCCGCGCTGTTCACGGCGGCGACGCTCGCCAGCATCGGGCTGCCGGGTTTTGCGAATTTCTGGGGCGAACTCTCGATCTTCGTCGCGCTGTGGAGTTTCTCACCGTGGATCACGGCGGCGGCGGTGGCTGGCATCGTGATTTCCGCGATCTACGGTTTGCGCGCCGTGGCGCGAGTGTTCTTCGGGCCGGCTACGCCCGCATTCGAGAACGTCGCCGTGTCCCATCCGCCGAGCGATTTGCGGTGGAGCGAAAGGCTGCCGGCCCTCATCCTGCTCGCGACGCTGCTGCTGGTCGGCTTCTGGCCCCGCTTGCTCTCGGACCCCATCAACCAGACGCTTCAAACCACCCTTTCCCGCAGCGAATCTGCGCCCGCCCAGGTGATTGTCGCCCGGTAATCCGCCCATGCCTGTTGCTGTCACATTGTCCTCCCTTCAGGAAATCGCCGCCTCCAACCAGTGGGCGGCGATCATGCCGGAGTTGCTCCTGGCCGGCCTCGCGGTCCTGGTGCTCGGGTTTGAACTCGTGGTGCCCAAGACTTATCGGGCGTTGATTCCGGCCATCGCGATCAGCGGCCTGGCCATCATCCTCCTGGGAGTGGGGATCCATTTCCACACCACGTTTTTGAACGACGACACGTTCGACCACCTGCTGCACCATTCCGACGGTGGGCAGTTCATGCGGGTGTTTTTTCTCCTGACGGCGATTCTCGTCTGCCTGCTGGCCACGGTCACCCTGGAACGGCAGCCGGTGCCGAAGGCCGAGTTTTACCATCTCGTAATCGTCATCACGGCGGCGCTGATGCTCCTCGCACAAAGCAACCACTTCGTGATGTTTTTTGTCGCGCTGGAGACGGTCACGGTGGGGTTCTACATCCTCGTGAGCTATTTCCGGACGAGCGCCGCCTCGCTCGAGGGCGGCCTGAAGTACCTCATCCTGAGCGCGCTCAGTTCGGCGATTCTCCTCTTCGGCATAGTGCTGCTCTACGGAGTGGCGGGCAACCGCGCGCTGCCTGGCGCCACCGCCGACGCCATGAACTTCGGCGCCCTCCGCGGATTCCTCGCCGCCAATCCCGACAATTTCCTCGCGAACGTGGGCGCCGTGCTCGTGCTGGCTGGCGTTGCGTTCAAGATCGGGGCCGTTCCATTCCAGTTCTGGATTCCCGACGTCTACCAGGGTGCGCCCACGCCCGTGACGGCTTTTCTTGCCGTCGGTTCAAAGGCGGCCGGATTTGCCGTGCTGCTGATCCTGGCGCTGGATGTCTTCCGGCCCCTGCAGGCAGTGCTGGTCCCGGTGCTTTCGGTCATGGCAGTCGCGACCATTCTTTTTGGAAATCTCGCTGCGCTGACCCAGAATAATGTCAAGCGGTTGATGGGTCTTTCCGGGGTGTCGCATGCGGGCTATCTGCTGGTGGGAGTCATCGCCGCGTATCGCGAACCGCTCGCGGTGGGCGCCGTTTATTTCTACCTGCTGGCGTACCTGCTGGCATCGTTTGCGGTGTTTGCCGTGATGGCGCACGTCTCGGGCAGTGATGACGCCGACCAGGACCTGGAACATTATGCGAACCTCGCCCGGGAACGGCCGTTTCTCGGCACGGTGCTGGCCATCGGCCTCGGCTCGCTAGCCGGGATCCCGCCGCTGGCCGGCTTCATGGGCAAGCTGCTGATCTTCATTTTCGCATTCAAAGCCGGACTGTACGGACTGCTGACCGCGGCGGTGGTCGGCGTGGTGATCTCGATCTACTACTATTTTGGCTGGATCAGGGCGGCGTTTTTCCCGTTCCGGCGGGCGACGGGTTTGGCGGCTTCTGAACCGCCTCGTCCGGTGATCACCCGCGTCGGCTTCCCGGTCGCGGCGGCCATGGTGCTGCTGGCGGCCGGTTCGGTGATACTCGGCTTCTATCAGGGTCCGCTGGGTGTCTGGCTCGTTTCTCGCTGAAGGGGGGTGGCACGGGCGTCTCGCCCGTGGTTCGAAGGAACCTCCCGACATGGGCAAGATGCCCATGCCACTTCAGACGACCGCGAATTCGAATCTGCATCACGGAACCCTACACCCGGTGGATTTTTCTTCGTGTCTTTGTGCCTTGTATGTCCAAAAGCATGAA
>PLOH01000075.1 GCA_003142955.1 Opitutia bacterium
ATCTCCGCGCGGTCATTCTGCGCGGAGGGGAGGAACGAGCGGAAATAGGCGTACGCCTGGTCGCCGTTGCCGCGCGCGATTTCCGCCAGCACAATCCAGCTCTGCGTGTGGCTGAAGATGCCGCCGTTCTCCTTGTTGCCGGGATTGAACAGGACCGCCCGCATGATCTTCACCGGCGTCTTCGCAAACGGCGGATTGCACAGGGCCACACCGTATTCAGAGGCCAGCCGCTTCTTCACCGCAGCGAGCGCCTTGTCCGCCTGCTTCTCCGTCGCCGCGCCGGAGAGAATCCCCCAGCATTGGGTATTCAGGTAGATCTGGCCTTCCTTGTACCGCTTCGTGCCGAACACGGTGCCGTCTTCGCCGATCGCCCAGATGAACCAGCCGCCGTCCCAGCAAACTTTCGCGATCTTCTTGTCCAGCTTCGTCCGCTCCGCGAGCGCCCAGCGTTGCTCTTTCGCCCGGCCGAGTTTCTCCGCCACCCCGGCATAAACCTGCAGCCCAAGACGCACCTGAAAGGTCACAAAGACCGACTCGCCACGGTAGCCGAGTCGCAGGCAATCGTTCCAATCGGCTTTCAGTCCGCAGGNNAAGCAGTCATCGCTGCGATACTCGGCCGGCGGCGTCGGCTTCATCTTGCCGGGGGCATGTGACCACGGCCGGATCTCCGGCTGGGCGCCGCCGGTGGAGTCCTGGCCCGACAGCATGAGGACCAGGCGGCTGCGCACCGCCTCTGGCAGCATGGCGGTGACGCCAAGCATGTCCTGCACCGTGTCGCGGAAACCGAATCCGTCGCGTTGATCGCCGGTGTAGACGAGCGAACAGGAGCGCGACCATTCAAAGGTCATCAGTGCATTGTAGGCGCCCCAGACATTGGTCATGTGGTCGAAGTCCGGGTCGGGCGTCTTGACCTGCAGCCCGGTGAGCAATCCGTGCCAATGGGCCTTGAGCTTCGCCAGCTCGCGGTCGCACGCCGCCGCCGTCCCGAAGCGCGCCCGCGTGCGTTTGGCCTGGGCGGCCCGGCCGATGCCAAGCAGCACCAACACATCCGCCGACGCTCCCGGCGCAAGTTCCAGATTGCTCTGGATCGCGCCACACCCGTTGTCGGAAAAATGTTCGCTGTTGCCGCACGCCCCGCGCTCCACCGCCTCCGGCCGGTCGAAACTGCGGTAGACGCCGAGGAATTTCTCGCGGTCGCAATCGTAGCCGGCGATTTCACCGCCGAGCTGCGTCATCCACCACCACCGCGACTGGTCCCAGTTGGCGAAGTTGCCCGGATCTTCCGGCAGCCGCGCACACGACGAGGCCAGGATGCAGCCATCCTGCCATGACGCCGCGGAGATGTACTGGGCGTATTGCAGGTTCAGCGTGTCCTGCAGCAGGCTCCACTCGGTGGTGAACTCACAGAACGAAAACACGCCCAGCTTGCGCGGCTGCTCGCCCGTGTTGGTCACCGTCAGCCGCCAGTACTCGAAGTCCTGATCCAGCGGCACAAAATACGTCGCGGAACTGCGGATACCCCGCCACTCGCTTTCGATCACCGCATAGCCCAGGCCGAAGCGCGTGATGGTCTGGTATTCGCCGAGCGGCTTGCCGACCGGCTGCCAGGCGGCCGACCAGAAGTCGCCGCTGTCGCGGTCGCGCAGGTAGAATTGCCGGCCGGGCAGGTCCATCGGCACGGAGTTGTAGCGGTGGCGCAGGAAACGCCCCGAGGCCGGCGAGCGCGTGAAGCTGTAGCCGCCGGCATTGTTGGTGATGATGGCGCCGTAACGGCGGGAACCGAGGTAGTTGGACCAGGCCCGCGGGGTGTCGGGGCGGGTAATGACATATTCCCGGGCGGCATCGTCAAAGTATCCGTAATTCATGAGGTGATGGAAAGCTGAGCAGGGCGAATGGCCCGAGGCAATGCCGTGGTTGCGGATTCAGCCGGACCCAGCCAATTGACCATGCAGGGCGGGGTCGATGGGTTTGTGGTCGAAGGTCGTACCGATCAGCGCACGGATTGGAGGGCGGCGCGCTGTCGCCGCCATCGACCGAAGCGGCGCTGACGGCGCAGCGCCCTCCAGCCTGCATCATGGCAACGGTTCGCCGACGAGCGGCGACCCTGCGCCGACAACGGTGGCCGGCTAACTCCCCACCAGCGCCGCGATGGCTTTCAACCGGTCGCGGATTGGCAGGTGCTGGGTGCATACCGTCTCGCACGCGCCGCAGTCGATGCACGCCGCCGCCGCATCCGGCGCCAGCCCCCAATGCCATTTCAGCCGGTCGGTGATGGCGCCATCGCTGCCGTCGAGGATCTTCGCATTGAAGGCATCCATCATCTTCGGGATCTGGACCTCCGCGGGACACGGCAGGCAGTAGCCGCAACCCGTGCAGAATCCCTCGAAACCGGCGCCGATGTTGGCCTTCACCTGCTCGATGTGCTCAGCCGGGTATGGTGCAAAATGCTCGACAGCCGCCACGGCTTCATCGACCTCGTGCTCGCTCGAGAAACCCACGAGCGCCGCCGTGATGGCCGGTTGGGAAACATTGAAACGGATCGCCGCCTGCACGACGTCGCGGTCTTGTGGTCCCTTCAGGAACGCCAGACGCGCCGCGTTGCGCGGGATCAGCCCGCCGCCCAGCGGATTCATCGTGACGACGCCGACATTGTGCCGCGCAGCCGCGTCCAGCGTCTTCGCGCGAAAGGGGAAATTCAAGGCGTTATAGCCGATCGTGATGCCTTCAAAGAGGCCGGAATCGAGCACGGTCGCGTTGTCCTCGCCACCCAGGTGCGAAGAGACGACCAGATGTTTGATCAGACCTTCCTCCCGCGCCTTCTGCGCCGCGCCAATGGCGCCCTTGCGAATCCGTTCTTCGAGTTGGTCGGGACGCAGCAGGCACCAGATATGAAAGAAATCGATGTAGTCCACCTGCAGGCGCCTGAGCGATTTCTCGAGGCTGGCCCGCAATTCACCGCCGTCCGCGGAGCCGCACTTGGTGGAGACGTAAAACGACGACCGTGGCAGCGCCCGAAACGCGTGGCCCATGATCTCCTCGCTCTTGTCCTCGCAGTAGAATGGAGCGGTGTCGAAGTAGTTGATTCCCCGCGCATGCGCGTAACGCACCACGGCGGCCGAGGCATCGAGATCGGCTGGATGGGCGAAACGCATGCCACCGAAGCCGATAACCGACACATCAACGCCCGTCTTGCCGTAAGGTTTGGTCCACATCGTGTAAAAAGGGAAAAAAGACCGGACAGATCCGGCGCCCGATGTTTTCTCGCGAAGCCGGGTGCCGTCAACGACCGTTTGCAACGACAGGGCGAAGCGGGCGCAGCAAGCCTGCGCCCCCTACGTACGCCCGCGGCTCCTGCGCTCAGCCGAGAACCGCAACAATCTTGGCGCCGTCGCGGAGCTGGTCGAGCGGGATCAAGTTCCCGGCGATGTTCTTGCGATCGATCGTCAGGCTTTTCAGCCCCTTGGAAACGCCGTCCGGATTGCGCACTTCGATTTTCAAGGTCATCCCGCGGAAATTGCGGCGCACCGTGAAACCCGGCCAGCTCTTGGGAATACAGGGGTCGATCCGCAGGCCTTCGATCTCCGGGCGCACGCCCAGGATCCACTGCAACGCGGTATGGTGGCTCCAGGAGACGGTTCCACTCAGCCAGGGCACACGGGATTTGCCGGCGTTGCGATTGCAGGTGGCGTACGTCGTCTGGCAGTGAACGTAGGGTTCGATTTCGCGCAGTTCCGCCCGATCGTTGTAGGCGGCCGGCATGAACGCCCGGTAATACTCGTAGGCCTGGTCGCCATTGCCGAGAAGGACTTCCGCGATCACCGCCCAGCTCTGGGTGTGGCAGAAGATGCCGGCGTTTTCCTTGATGCCATGGTTGTAAATCACGCCGCCCATCACCGTGGAAGGCGTGTTCGTGAAGGGCGGTGCGCTGAGCATGATGCCATACGGCGTGGCGAGGCGTGCTTTGAGCGCGTCCATCGCGCTCCGGCTCTGAGGCGCGGTGGCAGCGCCGCTGATGACCGCCCAGACCTGCGTGTTGATGTAAATCTGTCCTTCCTCCTCCAGTTTGGAGCCATAGCGATGGCCGTCGGCGCCGATCGCCCACAGGAACCACTCGCCATCCCAGGCGGCTTGTTGAATGGCCGCGTCGAGCCGGACCATTTCCGTGCGGGCCCACGCCGCGTCGTCCGGCAGACCCAACCGGTCGGCGATCTTGGCGTAGACATCGAGGCCAAAGCGGACCTGAAAGGCCACCATCACCGACTCCCCGTTGTAGCCCATCTTCACGCAATCGTTCCAGTCTGCATGCAGGCCGCAAGGCAGCCCGTTCCGGCCGGAGCGCTCCAGATTAAACTCCAGCGCCCGCCGCAGATGAGCTAACACCGTCGCCTGCCCCTCGTCGGCATACGGCAGAACCTTCCGGTAAAAATCAAGTTCTCCGGTTTCCGCGACGTAATCCGGCACCGCATTGAAAAACCACAGGCAGTCGTCGGAGCGAAACTCCTCCGGCTGCGGAGATTTTTCGAGGCCGGGGCGGTGGCCGAAAGATTTGATCACGGGAATGGCACCGCCGGCGGCGACCTGCCCGGTCAGCATCAATTCAAGGCGGTCGCGAATCCGGTCCTTCAGCAACGGCATGACGCCCAGGAAATCCTGCACGGTATCGCGGAACCCGAGGCCGTCGCGTTCGCCGTTGTAGATCATCGAGGCATGCCGCGACCAGGCATAGGTGATGAGCGAATTGTAGGCGCCCCACACGTTGGCCATGTGGTCGAAGTCCGGATCGGGGGTTTTGACCTTCACCGCTTCGAGCAGGCCGTGCCAGTGCTGCTTGAGCGCCTGAAATTCGGCCTCGCATCGTTCCGGATTTCCGAACTGCGCGACCGCGGACTGCCCATGAGATTGCGGCGTGCCGATGCCCAGCAAGACGATGAGTTCGCGGCTTTCGCCCGGCGCCAGCACGAGGTCGGCCTGGAAAGTGCCGCAACCATTTTCGCCCTCCGCCAGGAAATTTGTGCATTTCCCCTCAGCCACGGTCCGGGGATTGGCATACGTCCGGTAGATATCGCCAAAGAAACGCTCCCGCACCGTCTCGTAGCCCACGACCGGGGCGCCGGTCAGCGCCATCCAGGTCCGGCCGCATTGATCGAGGTGCGTCGGGTCGAACTTGTAGTACGGGTGCGAGGACATGCCCAGAATCCCGCCGACCATGTCCGCTTTGATGATGAACTGGGAGTACTGCAGGTTCGAAAGGTCGTTGGGCATGTTCCAACAACTGGCAAACTCGCAGTAGGTGAAAACGGAGAGCTTTCGTTCGCGCTTCGTCTTGTTGGTGACCTTCAGCCGCCAGTACTCAAACAACTGCCCCAACGGCACAAAGTAGGTCGATTCCGTTTCAATACCGGAATAGCGGGAACGGATGACGGTGTAGGCCGTACCATGGCGGCACGTGCTCTTGAAACGGTTTAGGGGCTTGCCGACCGGCTGCCAGGAGGAACTCCAATAGTCGCCGCTGGTCTGGTCCCGAAGATAAAAATACCGCCCCGGCTGGTCCATCGGCACCGAATTCGAACGGATGCGGAGGAAGCGGTTGTTGAGGGCGCTCCGGTAAAACCCATACCCTCCGGCATTATTGGTGACGAGCGCACCGTATTCGATCGACCCGAGATAATTGCTCCACGGACGCGGAGTATCCGGGCGGGTGATCACGTACTCTTTGGCTGCATCGTCGAAATAGCCGTAATTCATAGTTAAAAGGGGAAGGGAAATCGGGAAAAGGCCGGAGCAAGGCCACGGCCAAAGCGAGGCAGTAAAAGCGACGTCAGGCGCGGTGGGCGAGGCAAAAGCGAAAACAGAGGTTCTCTAGGGCGTTTCTTCAGGTTGACGTTGGCTCAAGTGGCATGGGCTTCTCCGCCATGCCCGACGACATTTCATAAATCCATGGGCAGGATGCCTTTGCTGCGACGGATAGCCGGACCCCATGTCAAAAGAGACATGCTCGCAGTTCTCTCCGGGATCACGACCAACGACGACCGCCATTGGATTCCGACGGTTTGGAGTGCCCAGGAGCTGACAAGTCGTCAAAGCAGGTCCGCCGCGAGTTCCGCCAATTTCGACCGCTCGCCCTTGATCGTGTCGAGTTCTTCAAGCACTTCGACTGGGATCGCCAGATTGTTGTCCTCGAACTTGAAGACCGACTGCGGATCATGCAGCACGACGAAACGCGCGCCAGTCTCAACCTATTCCCTGCCAGCCGGTAATCTCTGCATAACGCGGGCCCATTGTGGAAATCTGCCGACGTTTGTCGCGATCTGGCAAAAAAAGTAGGCGGGCCGCCTACCCCTAAGCAGCCCGCCATTGCTTTCTTTAGTTACCCCAAATCTCCCGCTAAGCAGGAGAGAGTGTACCTTAAGCACAGGTGTATGACGCCACAGTGTACAAAACCCTTCAATCAACTCGATATATTCCCATGGTTATTAGATGTTTTATTATATCAACTAAACATAATTAATCTCCCTTATCATCTAGACCCGAATGGTTTTTGCCTGAATCATCGATTGTAGGCCTTCTCTCCCAGCGGGATGGGCATTGCGCAAATCTTGCCCCAGCCCGCCGATCGCTCAAAACAAGAACGCCCTACGCCATTCTATGGCTACAGCTCGAACTTTAACCCGGCGGTGGGGTCATTACGTGGGATGAACGCAAACCTCCTGTTCCATGGATCTCCGCTGGTGCCGTTGAGGCTAATGTTCCGCATGTTGCGCAGATTCGTCATCGAGGTTTCATCCTGCCAACCACCCGAAAGCAGCATTGCTTTTGCGCTGGTTGTCTCCTATGCTTCGTAAAGTCTTAACCCCAATATCTTCCATGTTGCAAAAATTGAAAGATCAGCTCCTCACAGTCATTCTTATCGCCGTTGTCGTTGCTGTCGCCTCCTTTGGATTGCTGAAGACAGTCAAAGATATGGAGGTCCGCCAGCAGCAGGAGATCAACGCGGTGCGAGATAAGACCAGCGCCGATCTCAATGCCTCGGCCGAAGAAACCCGGAAACAGATCAGTGCCGTCAATAACCTGCTCAAGGACGCGATCCAGAAGCGCGCGGCAGATGTTTTCATGACGGAGCAGGAGGTGGCCAAGATGAACGCGGACAAGGTGAATCAGCTCGCTGAAGCCATTGCGCAGAAGATCCAACCCTATAATCCGCTGCCCAAGACCCCGGAGGAAGCCGAGAAGCAGCAAAATGAACAGGTCGACAAGGTCTCCGGGCGTTTGGCCGAGAAAATCCAACCCATTTTGGCCGACATGGCGAAGGATCAAAATCTGACCCGCGAACAGATCAATGCTTACAGTCAGAAGATTTCGGATCAGATCAGCAACGTGATGACCTCGGAGCTCGCCGCCAAACAACAGCTGAACAACAACCTGATCGCCACGGAGGCGGTGGCCCGCGACAGCATGAAACTCTCGCAAGAGATCACCGCCCTCTATCTCAGCAGCTTTAAGGATCAGTCGCTGGTCACCCGTCTGCTGACTCTGCCGGCAAACGTGGTGCGCGATGCCGCCAGTCTGAGTATCGTCAACAGCTCAGAGCGGAAGCAATTGGAGGACCGGTTGGTCAAACAGATGAACGCCCTCCAGAAGCGGCTCGATGACATCGAGGCCCAAGCGCCAAAGAACTGATCGCTTCCCCTCGATTCAGTCCAGCTCGAAGCTACGCGACGCAACGCGTAGCTTTTTTGTTTTCCCTAGAAGCCGTCCGGAAAACCCGTTGCCCTGAGCCGTATCTATTCAAAAAACCCCACCATCACTCGTAAACATCACGCCATCAGGTGATCGATGTAGGAGCCTGCTTGCAGGCGATTCCTCCGAGGGTAGAATCGCCTGCAAGCAGGCTCCTACATTTTGGCATCGTTACGGGTTAGCGGCGACAGCGCGCCGCCCTCCAGACCCCGGCAGTATCCGGACAGCTTCCAGCAGCGCGAGGACCGAGTCCGACGCGCTGCCAGACTCACCCACGTATCACGACCCGTTGGCCACGGCGACGCACTGGTGAAACACCCGGCCACCGGAATACGTCGTCGTATTTGTCACGATCAGCTGATGGCCCGACACCGCGAAAGGCACCCCGCCCGCGAGGCGCTGGGCCAGTCCCGGTTCCTTTTCCAGCAGCGCCACCCATCCGGGATCCTGGGCGAGGACCATGACCGTCTCAGGAGGCATGACCAAAACCGCAAACGTCAGCACCCGGCCGCCGGTCCGGCCGGCCGCGGCTGGCGGCTCGACCAAAACTGTCCCAGTCGGCACCGGCACCGCCTGGGCCTGCTTGACTTCCAGTTTGATCATGCGCGCAACCGCTTCCGGACCGGCATCCCCCAAGCCGGCGCTAACCCAGTCCAGCAGCAGGTTGCGCACGGCATTCAGGTCCGGGGCGTGGGCGATCGGATCCATGCCGCCGCTCTTCCTAATCGCCTTCACCAGACTGGAGACTTCCTTCAGGTAGACGTTCTTTTGGGCCCCGGGAATGTAATACATCACCACGAGGTGAACCGGCTTCCCGTCAGAGGCGCCGTATTCCACTCCTTGCGAGGACCAACCAATGGCGCTAAAAAGTTCTCCCTCCTCCCGTCGGGCGCGGACATGCGGAACCCCCACCCCCATGCCGATCCCGGTGTTGCACTCCTCCTCGCGTTGCTGAATCTCCTCGATCGTGTCGGTCCCAACCTCGATGTTCGGGTTGGCATCGAGAATCCGGGCGAGGAATTCCAAAGCCCTGGCCTTGCCGGCCTCGGGCAGTTCAAAGAGGCGTCCGTCCTGGAGTGCCGTCAGAATGCTGCGCATAAATCAATCGTTATTCTGAACCGAACCGGCGGTAAAACCACGCCTTCACGAGGTGAGTCAGAAAACTGTAGGCGAGGAGGAAGACCGCCATCCATGCAAAGAACGACAGCGGCAGCGGCACCAGGCCGAGCCACTTGGCCAGCGGCGAGAAGGGCAGCCAGATGCCGGCGGCCATCACGAGCAGCGTCGTAAACGTCATCGTCTTGCTCGCCCGGCTCTGGAAGAACGGGATGCGCCGGGTGCGGATGATATGGACGATGAGCGTCTGGGTGAGCAGCGACTCGACGAACCATCCGGTGTGGAAGAGTTGCTCGAGGGAAACCCGGTGCGCATCGCCGATGGCCAGCCTGCCGACAGCGGAGCAGCCAAAGAAATAGAGCATCAGAAAAAACGTCGCGTAATCAAAGATCGAGCTGATGGGCCCGATAAACATCATGAACTTCTGAATGCTCCTAATGTTCCAGCGATGGGGGTTTTCGAGAAAGTCCGCGTCGACGTTGTCGAGCGGGATGCCGACCTGAGAAAAATCGTAGAGCAGGTTGTTCACCAGCAGTTGGATCGGTTCCATCGGCAGAAATCCGGCCGGCAGGAGGAAGTTGCTCCCGACCATGCTGAACATGTTCCCGAAGTTGGAACTGGCGCCCATCTTGATATACTTGATGATGTTCGCGAAGACCTTGCGCCCTTCGATGATGCCGTCCTCCAGCACGAGGAGGCTTTTTTCGAGGAGGATGATGTCGGCGGATTCCTTGGCGACATCGACGGCGGTGTCGACGGAGATGCCGACGTCGGCGGCCTTCATCGCGAGAACGTCGTTTATTCCGTCGCCCATAAACCCGACGACGTGACCCTTGGCGCGCAGCGTCTTGATAACTTTCTCCTTCTGGTCGGGCGTGAGGCGGGCGAGGACATTGGCCTCCTCGACCTCCTTGGCAAAGGCCGCGTCATCGAGCGCGGCGAGTTGCGGGCCGGTAACGATGCGCGTGATTTTCATCGCCACGTCATGGCAAACCTTGCGGGTGACGAGCTCGTTGTCGCCAGTGAGGATCTTCACCTCGACGCCTGAACGCCCCAGGGCATCGATGGCCCGGGCGGACGTGTCCTTGGCGGGATCGAAGAAAGCGATGTAGCCGAGGAGAGTGAGCTCGGATTCGTCGGCGACCGAGAACACCTGCTTGGTGCGGTCGAACTCTCGATAGGCGATCGCGAGCACGCGGTAGCCCTCGGCGGAGAGGCTGCGGTACTCGTCCATCAGGTCGTCGCGGATGAGCCGGATCAGCGGATTGATGTCCTCGTCGACCTGGTAGTTGTCGCAGGCAGACGTGACCTCCTCGACCGCACCCTTGCAGATGAGCACGTGGCGGTCCTCGTAGTCGATCACCACCGACATGCGCCGGCGTTTGAAGTCGAAGGGGATCTCATCGACCTTCCGGCAGTTGCGCTCGACGTCGAGGTCCGAGTGGGCGAGGATGGCGCGGTCGAGGAGGTTGCGCAGGCCGGTCTGGTAAAAGCTGTTCATGTAGGCGTAGCGCAAGACGTCCTCGCTGGTGCGGCTGGTGACGTCGACGTAGCGCTCGAGCACGACATGATCCTGGGTCAGCGTGCCCGTCTTGTCGGTACAGAGCACGTCCATCGCGCCGAAGTTCTGGATGGCGTGGAGGTGCTTCACGATGACTTTTTTCCGCGACATCATGAGCGCGCCTTTCGACAGGCATACCGTCATGATCATCGGCAGCATTTCCGGGGTCAGCCCGACGGCCACCGAGAGGGCAAACACCAGTGCCTCGAGCCAGTTGTGGTCGCGCAGACCGACGATCAGGAGCACCGCCGAGGCCATCACGATCATGAAACGGATCATCAGCCACGTGAAGCTCTTGACCCCTTTGTCGAAGCTCGTCAGCTCGCGGCGCGCGCCTAGTCTCTCTGCGAGCGAGCCAAAATAGGTGCCGCTGCCGGTGGCGAGGACGACGGCGCGGGCAGAGCCGCTGAGGACGTTGCTGCCCATGAAGCAGGCGTTCGTAAACTCGAAGAGCGTGCGGCCGGCGGGCTGCGCGGTATCGGCGTTCTTCTCGACCGGCATGGATTCCCCGGTGAGCGCGGATTGCGTGACGAAGAAGTCCTTGGCCGAGAGGACGCGCAGATCAGCCGGGATCAGACTGCCGGCCGCGAGGACCACGACGTCGCCGGGCACAATTTCCTCGAGTGGGATTTCGACCTCCTTGCCGTCGCGCAGAACGGTGACGGTGGTCTTGACCAGTTTCTGGAGCTTCTCCACCGCGCGCGACGACCGCGCCTCCTGGAAGTAGGAGAGGAAGACGCTCAGGAACACCATTCCCCCGACGACGATCGTCGAGCGGAGGTCGTGCATGATGTAGCAAACCCCGGCGATGATCAGCAGCTGGATGACCAGCGGATTGCGGCAGCGGTGTAACAGATCCATCAACACGGACTGGCGGCCGCCCGACGCCACCGCGTTCGGCCCGACGTCCGCGAGAATCTTCCCCGCCCGGTCGGACGACAATCCACCGACAGAGCCCGCCATCCGATCTAGTAACTCGGTTTCCGGGATCGTGTAGCGAGAGGTGTCGGAAGGCACAAAGGCTTTAAGCACAAGATGGTCCGTTAAGTCGATTAAAGGCGCGTCGATGCTCCCCACCGAGAAAAGCACGCGCAAGGAAAAACGCAGCAAGCCGCTGCTCTGGCCGCCATATTCTCATGATTTGCCGCCAAGCTTTTCGAGATGGGCAGGACTCACCCGTGGATGTGGCGGGCGCGGGGCAACAATGGGAACATCGGGGCGCACCGCGCGAGCGGTATCGTGCGTTTTGCAGATCGGCGCGACCGGTCCCTCCACATTTTGCAATGCCAGCCCGGTCAGCAAAAATGCTCTAAATTTTTTAACAGCCTACTCCGCAATATCTTAAATATCAGTCTGCGACGTTTGGCATCGTTCTAGGTGAGAGTGCAGGCAAATTGGAAAACAATTCCTTAATGACTTCAGGCAATTCTCCAGTCCTCCTCCGCTTGATCCCCGAAAATCACACCAGCCCGGATGTCCCGGCGAGTGAAGCAGCCATCGACGCGGATCTCGTGCGAAAGTTTCTCGCCGGGAATGAGTCCGCATTTAACGAGATCGTCACACGGTATAGCGGCAAGCTATATGGCCTGACTTTCAATCTCCTCCGCAATTCCGCTGACGCTGAAGAGGTCACCCAAGACACCTTTATCCGCGCCTACCGGGGCCTGGTCCATTTTCGCGGCGATTCCTCCCTCGCCACCTGGCTCTATCGGATCGCCGTCAACCTCGCCCGCAACCGGTATTGGTATTTCTTCCGGCGCCGGCGCCACAACTGGGTTTCCCTCGATCGCCCTCTCACGGAAGATTCCGCCGCGACATTTGCCGACCTGATCGCTGCCGGAGACAACGATCCGGCACAGGAAACGGCCGCCGCCGAATTCACCTCGCTCGTCGCCACCTGTATGGAACGTCTGGATCACCGGCATCGGGAGATCCTCACCATGCGCAATGTCCTCGACCTTTCCTATGAGGAGATCGCCCAAGCGCTGGGTATCAATATCGGCACGGTCAAGAGCCGCATCGCTCGCGCTCGCGAATACCTGCGCGAAATCCTCGCCGAGTCTTGTCCTGAATTCGGATGCGCCAAGACGGACACCGATTTCTTCCTCAGTCCACGCACGTTCCCCGGCCAGCCCGCCGCGAGTTGTGTCTGAACGGCCCCGTCCGCGTCCTGCTCCACCCAGGGAACTTTACGCCTGATTGGGTGACTCACCAACTGACCGTCCTGCCACCAAGCTCGATGAAAATACCAAGCTTTTGCCAGCGATTCAGTTCCTGGTTTCATACCCACCGCCCACTGCGTTGGGTGGAAACCATCGTCGCAGACTATTCCACCTGGAGGCCGTGGTGAAGGTCTCCGGGCGGGGCGGCAGCCTTCCCTTCTCGTAACTGGACTGGTTCAGCCCGATCCTCTTGGCGAGCGCAGGCTGAGGAAGTTGGCCAGCGCCTTCACTGCTGGAGCGACTCGGTAACCGTGTCGCACGCCGCGAGAAACCACGATGAGACGGCGGCTCTGGCGGTCGGCCTTGGGGATCGACGTGACCGACGATTTCCGCGCCGGCCAGCACTGGCAAGGCATAGTAGCCGCGTTTACGTCTGGCCGGCGGCGTGTACACTTCCCAGATGTAGTCGAAACCCCAGAGCTTGCGCGTGAGATTGCGGTCGTAGTATACCCAAGGTGCCCGAGCGCCGTCGCGATGTCCGGCGCCGGCGCATCGAGCAAAAGAGCACGCCGGACAAAGCGGCGGGCCGTCAGGGCGTCAATTCTGAGCGGAGCTGGCGACATCAGAATCTCACGACGATCCCGGCAAATACCCTCGCGCCGAGCGCGGGGTAGCCGTTCACCTCCTCGTAATGCTCGTCCAAGAGGTTTTCGACGTGCACTTTTACCGTCACACGGTCGTTGACAGCCCAGGCCGCATAAGCCCTTACCACCGTGTAATCGGGGGCATCCACCGTCGCAAATGTCAGCGCGTCGACGTCCTGGCGCTGGGCGACGAATTGAACGCCAGCGCCCACACTAAAACCGCGGCCGAGATTCCGCCAGACGTCGGCCGACACGGAATGCCGCGGCCGGCGGAGCAGACGCGTGTGCTCCGTCAAGTTGTCCGCCTCAAGGTACGTATACGTCACCCGCGATTCCCAGGCGCCGACCCATTGCGCTTTGGCGGACAGCTCTAGCCCCCGGGAACGCGCCTGGTCCACATTGACCGTGGTGCCTGGAAAAACCGAGAAATCATAAACGATGAGATCATGAGTTCGCGTGTCGAACCAGGTGGCGCTCAATGTGCCGTGATGTTGCGCCAGGTAATAATCGACTCCTGCATCCCATCCGCGGGCGCGCTCCGGTTGAAGATCGGGGTTCCCGACGTAATATGAGCTCTGGCCGTAAAGATCGAGAAAGCTCGGGGAACGGAATCCGGTGCCATAACTCGCCCGGAACTTGATCCGGTCGGACACCGGCAGCCATGCCGCTGTCAGCCGTCCCGTGGTCGTCCGCCCGAAAGTGTCATGGTCTTCGCTCCGCAGACCAGCCGTGAGGAAAACGTCGGTTGCCGGCGTCCACTCGTCCTCCGCAAAAAACGCGAGGGAGTTTTCTTGGTGGTGAATATCGCCAAAACCATTGTTGCGGGTTTGGTCGCGCTCAGCGGTCAGCCCGGCGGTCAGCCGATTGCTGTCACTCAGCACGATCGTGTTCTGCCAATCGAATTCCCCGCGGCGATTGAGGACCACCGTCGTCTCAGTCGGCTCGCCCGGCGTGGGGTTGACCGACACAAATCTCCGATCCTGTCCGCCCAGGGTGATGTGGCCCGACCATAGTGGCGAGACGGTGTATTCCGTAAACAACGTGGCGAGCTGGTTTTGTTCACGCTCGCGGTTGTCCGGGTCGTTGGTGAACCGGTCTCCCGGCGAACCATACGTGCCAAAAAACCCGCGCGCCGTCGCGCCGACCGTGATTTGCGGACTTAATTGCCGGTCGAGGCGCACGGCATAGGTCGTCCCGGAGAAATCGTTGTTCGGGCGCTGGTTTTCGGTCCGGCCGCTCTCGATGAACGCGTTGTAGGCCCACCCGTTCCCCGTGCCCTGAGTGTTCACCGAACTTTGGACCGTTCCAAACGAACCGCCTTCGACCCCCAGTTGCGCCGACGGGGCCCCTTCACCCTTAAGCGTTCGCATCGCCACCACCCCTCCGATGGCTTCGCCGCCGTAAAGCGTGCTTTGCGGGCCGCGCGCGATCTCGATGGTGTCCGAAGGCGACGCCGCTGCACCACCCAAGAATACCGAGTAGTCGGTGTTGGGATCGTTCATCCGCATGCCGTCCACCAAAAACAATGTCTGGTCGGAATTCGCACCGCGCATAAAGAGCGAGGCCGCAGCGCCGGTCGCGCCGCTCGCGAACAGCGGCATGCCCGCCGCGCCGCCCAGGGCTTCTTGGAGTGACGAGACCTGCTGCCGGGCCAGGTCATCGCCTGAGATGAGGTCGACACTGCTCCCCAGCGCACTTGAACGCACGGGTGTGCGTGTCGCCGTGACGATGAATTCGCCGAGCACCACGGGCTCCTGCGATGATTGGGCCGCCCCACGGACGGCGAGCGCCGGCAGCATCACCAGAGTGGCTGCCAGCGGAATAGCTAACCGGCCTCTCGCGAGGGCCGGCAGACGGGTTTTCATTTCTGCTCCTGAGGTTGCATGGCAAGAGCAGAAACGTGGAGCACCGGCTGACCGTAGCTTTTTTTCGGCCCGCCGCTCCCGTCACTTCCACTCCCACCCTTCATTGATGCGATGAAGGTTTCTCGCCAGCGCGCGCATCCGCGTCAGCGTAGTGAGCTTCCAGAAAGCAGATGTTCGGACTCCGCATTTGGCCTCCCGGACTTCAACGTTGGTCGCTGAAATCCAGAAGATCCTCGCCCCTCGCCTTCACCAAGGCTCGCGCCTCAATTGGCTTTTCTGCCGGAGGGTTCCGCCGGGCAATCTTCTGACAATCGGATTGCCGGCCTACCTCCGCCCTCGGGGTCTGTGATGCGATACCGCAGCGCTACTGTGGCCGGTTCTAACGGCCTTCCCTGCATCCCTGGAACCATTAGAAAGAACAAATCGAGGGCGATAGAACCACGCTATTTGTTCGCGGCAAGCACCTTTCGTGTGCATTTTTTGCCAAATCCTCGATCATCCATTTCTTCGTCCCGTCGCATTTCCTCACTTGCAAATATCATATCATCATATCTTGATATGAAGATACATCTATTTGCCGCATGCCTGTTGCCACCCAACCTCTATCGCCTGCTTACGCCGAACTGAGCCGTCTGTTCGAGCAGCGCATCGCGATCATCGAGGGCCCCAAAGGCACGATGGTCCAGGCGCGGCAGCTCTCGGAAGCCGATTTCCGCGGCCAGTGTTTCTGCGGCCACTCGCACGACCTCACGGGCGACAACGACATCCTGTGCCTGACCCAGCCCGGCCTCATCGAGGAATTCCATCGCACCTACATTGAGGCGGGCGCCGACCTGGTTTCGACCAACACGTTCAACGGCACGCGCATCTCGCAGTCCGACTTCCAAATCGAATCGCATGCGGCCGCCATCAACCGCTCCGCAGCGCAGATTTGCACCCGGGCCGCGCGCTGGGGCGAAACGCAATTCGGCCGCCGCATCTTCGTCGCGGGTGCGCTGGGACCGACCAATCGTACGTTGTCGCTCTCCCCTGACGTCAACCGCCCCGATTTCCGTGCCGTCACCTTCGACCAGATGGTGGCGGCCTATTACGAGGCGGCCCGGGCGCTGGTCGAGGGCGGCGCCGAGATTCTCCTGGTTGAGACCATTTTCGACACCCTCAACGCCAAAGCGGCTCTGTTTGCCATCGAGAACCTCTTCGACGAACTGCCGGCGCGCCTGCCGGTGATGATTTCCGTCACGATCGCCGACGCTTCCGGCCGCACCCTTTCCGGCCAGACCCTCGAGGCGTTTTACAACTCCATCGTGCATGCCCGTCCGTTCAGCGTCGGGATCAACTGCGCCCTGGGAGCGAAACAGATGCGGCCCTACATCGAGGAGCTGGCGCGCATCGCCAGCTGTTACGTCACCTGTTATCCCAATGCCGGCCTGCCCAACGCCTTTGGCGCGTACGACGAGACCCCGGCCGAGATGGCCGCGACGCTTGCCGAATTCGCCGCCAACGGGTGGGTCAACCTCCTCGGCGGCTGCTGCGGTTCCACGCCCGCCCACATCAAGGCCATCGCCGCCGCCGTCAAAGGCCTCGCCCCACGCCCGCTCCCGCCTCCCGCTGGCGCGGCGCTCCGTCTCAGCGGCCTGGAACCGCTCACCGTTGCCTGATCGCCGAAGCCGTCTCCATTCGATGAACCCCGCCCTCGCGCATCGACAGCCATGCCGTCTGTTAATCGGTGTAGGAAGCCTGCTTGCAGGCGATTCTTGCATCGGATTCGCGAGCGAGCTCGCTCCTACAATTTGCATAGATACGGCTGAGCGCCCGATCCATCGCCGCCTTCCTTTTCAGTCTTCCCGCCTTCCATGATGCCACGCAACGCCTCCGGCTTTTTGGTCATCGGTGAACGAACCAACATCACCGGATCCCCGAAATTCGCCAAGGCCGTCAAGGCCGGCGACTGGGACGCCGCGCTGGCGATTGCGCGCCAACAGGTCGAGAGCGGGGCGAATGTCCTCGATATCAACGTCGACGAGGCGTTGCTCGACGGCGAAGCCACGATGACGAAGTTCCTCAACCTCGTCGCCGCCGAGCCCGAAATCGCCCGGGTCCCCCTCATGATCGACAGCTCCAAATGGAGCGTGCTCGAGGCCGGCCTGAAATGCCTGCAGGGCCGGGGCATCGTCAACTCCCTCTCGTTGAAGGACGGCGAGCCGGAGTTTCTCCGGCGCGCGCAGCTCGTCCGGCGTTACGGCGCCGCTGCGGTCGTCATGGCGTTCGACGAGCAGGGCCAGGCCGCCGACCGCGACGCCCGGGTCCGCATCTGCACGCGGGCCTACCGCCTGCTGGTCGACCGGCTCGGTTTCCCTCCCGCCGACATCATCTTCGACCCGAATATCCTCACCGTCGCCACCGGCATGGAGGAACACAATAATTACGCCGTCGATTTCTTTGAGGCCGTTCGCCTCCTCAAACAAACCCTCCCCGGCGCCAAGGTGAGCGGCGGCGTATCCAACGTCTCGTTCTCGTTCCGCGGCAACAACCCGGTGCGCGAAGCGATGCATGCCGCGTTTCTGTACCATGCGATCAACGCCGGCCTCGACATGGCGATCGTCAACGCCGGCATGCTCGGCGTCTATCAGGAGATCCCGGCCGATCTGCTGGAGCGCATCGAGGACGTGCTCCTCAACCGCCGCCCCGACGCGACCGAGCGCCTCGTCGCCTTCGCCGAACAACTCAAGGCGACGCAGGGAGGGGCCTCAAAAACCGAGCTCAAGGAGGATCTCGCCTGGCGCGCAAAACCCGTCGAGGCACGGCTGGCCCATGCCTTGGTCCGGGGCATCGATACCTACGTTGACGCCGATACCGAGGAGTGCCGGCGGAAATACCCGCGTCCGCTCGACGTCATCGAGGGGCCGCTGATGGACGGAATGCGCATCGTCGGCGACCTGTTCGGCGCCGGCAAGATGTTCCTTCCGCAGGTCGTAAAATCCGCCCGCGTGATGAAGAAATCGGTCGCCTTTCTTACGCCGTTCATGGACGCGGAGCGGGCTGCCGCCCGTTCCGAAGGCGACACCACTAGCAATGCCACTCGGAATGCCGGCAAAGGCCGCATTCTGCTGGCCACCGTCAAGGGCGACGTCCACGACATCGGCAAGAACATCGTCGGCGTGGTGCTGGCCTGCAATAACTACGAGGTGACAGACCTGGGAGTCATGGTGCCGTGCGAGAAGATTCTCGCCGCCGCTCGCGAACAACAGGCGGACCTGATCGGACTTTCGGGCCTGATCACGCCTTCGCTCGACGAAATGGTGCATGTCGCCCGCGAAATGGCGCGCTCCGGTTTCACGGTTCCATTGTTGATCGGCGGAGCCACCACCAGCGCTGCCCACACGGCGGTGAAGATCGCACCCGAGTACGTTTCCGGGGTCGTGCATGTCCTTGATGCCTCCCGCGTCGTCAATGTGGCCAGTTCCCTGCTCAAACCCGAGAGCAAGCCGGCGTTTCTCGCCGACGTCGCGGCCAAGCAGAACCGCCAGCGCGATGAATTCGCGGCCCGCCGGTCGGGCCGGCCGCTGCTTGCGCTCGACGAAGCCCGCCGCCGGCACACCCCGTCCGATTGGAACACGACCGACATTCCCCGGCCCGAGTTTTTCGGCCCGCGCGTTTTCGATCCGGTACCGCTCGAAGAAATCGTGCCTTATATCGATTGGGGACCGTTTTTCAGCGCCTGGGAGCTGCGCGGCCGCTTTCCCGATCTCCTCTCGGATCCCTCGGTCGGCCCCGAAGCCACGAAACTCTATCACGACGCCCGAAAGCTCCTCGACCGGATCGTCATCGAGAAACGCTACCGCGCCAAGGCAGTCATCGGTTTCTGGCCGGCCAATGCCGTGGGCGACGACATCGAGATCTACGCCGATGAGTCGCGGAGCCGCGTGCTCACGACGTTTCGCTGCCTGCGCCAGCAACTTGAGAAACCCGCCGGCCAGTTCAACCAGGCGCTCGCCGACTTCATCGCGCCGAGGTCCGGGGGTCGGATCGATTACGTCGGGGGTTTCGCCGTCACCGCGGGTCACGGCGTCGACTCATTCGCCGCGGATTTCCGCGTCGGGCACGACGATTATTCCGCGATCATGGCCCAGGCGCTCGGCGATCGGCTCGCCGAGGCGCTCGCCGAGCTGATGCACAAGCGCGCCCGCGATTTCTGCGGTTATGGCCGCGCCGAGAATCTGACGATGGAGGAGACGATCCGCGAAAAATACCGCGGCATCCGTCCCGCTCCCGGTTATCCGGCCTGCCCGGATCACACGGAGAAACGCCGGCTCTTCGATCTCCTCGGCGCCGAGGCCGCCACCGGNNTACACGCCGTAGCCCGGAAATCACATGGAGTTGCAGTTGTAGGGCGGGGTCGCCGCACCCCGCCGCGTTCTGTAAAACGGCGGGATCAGGCGATCCCGCCCTACAAAAACCGCGTCTACCAAAGTCTTGGCGGCGACCGTTCTTCCCGCCGCGCCCATGGGCGCATCTCCCGATTGACGGTGGTTCCGAACGTAGCGCAGCCATCCCTGGCTGCATCGGTTGCAGGCTGGAAGCCTGCGCTACGAAACGCGACCTCTCGTTCATCACCGATAGCGCAGCTTCCTAGCCTATTTTACCGTCAATCGGAAGATGCTCCGCCGCGCACCTGCCCCCTGCACAGACTTGCCCGCGGCGCCGCGGCGTTGTTTCATCGGTCACCATGCAATCAACCCGC
>PLOH01000059.1 GCA_003142955.1 Opitutia bacterium
ATATTCACGATGCGGTCCAGCGTGCATTCAAACGCGACCGGTGCGACGGCCACGCGCGGCGGGCGCACCTTCGTCGACGGCGTCATCGCGATCCCGAACTTATCCGCCTCACTTTCGCCGTACGGCAACGTGGCGGCGGTGGCGTTCATCGGCTCGGCGAGCGCATAGGAGACGAGATTGATCACGAATTCCGGCACCTGCAGGATGTTGCGCACGGTATCCTTCGGCTGTCCATCGCGGTTGTTGACGGGAACGAACATGAGCGTCGGCGGATTCGACGTGATGCCCTGAAAAAAGCTGAACGGCGCGAGATTCGTCCGGCCGGCGGCGGAGATGGTGGACGCCCACGCGATCGGGCGAGGCGCGATCGTGCTGGTCATCCAGCCATAGATTTCCCGGAAAGGCAGCTTGGCAAAATCGATTGTCATGCGAGCAATGCAGTGCGCCGCCATTGGCCGGAGCGAGCCAATTCTACTCGCGCGGCGCCGGCTACCTGATCCACTTCGGATTCTCGGCGAAGAGGAGGTAGATGACGGGCAGGGCGATCAGCGTCAGCCCGGTGGCGCAGAGCAAACCGACCATGTGCACGCCGTGAGCGGATGCCGGAGCTCGCCGCCCTCGATCGGGGGTGGTTAACAGGGTTTCCTCCCGGCTTGCCTCGGCGCATTCCGGGATTAACGTGCCAGCCGCTTACCCATGTCCAACCTCCCCACCCAATTCACGGGCGTAACCGTCACGGCCAAGGCCAATGTCTATTTCAATGGCAAAGTCGTCAGCCATTCCGTGCTGTTCCCCGACGGCACGAAGAAGACCCTGGGCCTGATCTATCCAGGCTCCTACCATTTCAGCACCAGCGTCTCCGAACGGATGGAGATCGTCGCTGGCGCCTGCCGGGTAACGTTTGATGGGCAAGACTCGGTCCGGGCTTATGCCATCGGCCAGAGTTTTGACGTGCCAGGCAAGAGTGGTTTCACCATCGAGGTGGCGGGCCTCTGCGAATACATCTGCTCCTACGGCAACGCGATTCCTCCCGTAAGATGACGGATCCGTGCCGGTCTTCAACCCCGCGCGGCCGTCGGTGACACGAGCGCCCGCAGGCCGACCTTGGCGCAACTGGACTTGGGCAACTTACCCATGTCCTACGGCCTGACACAAACTCACTGCAGGATGCCCGTGCCAGGACGGACATCCAGGCGCTGCCGACAAACGGAAGATGCTCCCCCTCACCGCCGGGCGTTGAGATGGGCCAGCAGCAGCGTGAAAAACACCAGGACAAGATTCTGCAACGGCAGCTGCAACGGCGTGGGGAGTGAATAGATGATCGCCACGGCAGGGATCCACACCCCGGCATTGGCAAGCAGCGTCGGCAGCACGCTGCGGGCGTACCATCCCGGAGTCCGGAAATCAGCCGCCACCGCGCGAAAGTTGAAACCCGCCGCGTTCCACTGATAAACCACCACCGTCAGCGGCACGGCCAGAATCGGACAATAGACTCCTTGGTCCAGGAGCGACTTGATCACGATGGTCGCGATGTCGTGCCCTTCGCCGACCACGCGCGCAAGGAGCCGGTACCAGATTTCGACCTCCAGTCCTTTATAACCCCAAAACGCCGTCAATAAAAGTCCCTGACGCCAGCCGTATTGGTGGCGGGAAGCGGAAATTGACCGCAAGTAAAGAAACGGCAGGAGACCGCCGAATAACCCGGTGGAAACGACGCCAAATACAAATCCCGTGCGCGCCCGAAAGACCGTAAGCTGCTCGAAGGCCGCCCGGGTCGGGGCATGATGGTAATAGGCAAGAACGACGACCAAGGCCGTGACCTGAAGCACGAAACCCGGCAGCAGATTGGCGCGAGCGCCGCGCAAGCCGGCTTTCCAGGGTAGTTCGCGGAAGGTGGTTTCGGCAGCCATGAAAAGGCTGAGATTCCCACATCATGACGGTCCGGACCAGCGCGAAATGGAGCCTCCGCTGATTCGCGCCAGACGTGAGTCACCTAATCCGATCAGTCCTTCCATTGCACGGTTTGGATGCCGCTCTCGTGCGGTGTTGGCGCAACCATCAGTTGCAGGGTTGCCACGTCGCCAGGTGCGATCAGCTGTTGACGCTTTAGAATCACCGATACACGTCCTTCGTTGTCAAGCCCGACCCATTGTGTCCCGGGCAGCATCTCGCCCGAGTAGGCTCGGGCCACAAACATCTCAGGAAACATCTTGGCCTCCACATTGGATTCGTTGTGGATCTCAATCGTGACCGCTGCGTCGGTCACCGTGACGACCGAAAAGTTGCAGCCAAAGCGCAAGTCGGCGCCCTGATTCACCGGAGTATCTTTCTTGCTGGCAATAGTGCTCGGTTTCGCCGGCTTCGGCGCACTGAGGGCCGCCGGCCGCCTTGCGACCAGCTTCGCTTGGTACTCGTCGGGAAAGAGTCCATAAGGCACCGTCCGGGCCCCTTCACGGTATTTAACCATCACTACCTTGGTGAGATACCCTTTGATCTGTGCGTCCCGCAGGACCGTTCCGTCCTTCAACGTCAACATGGGGACTGCCTCGTCAAACAGAGGGGCCGCCATCAAAGTCCCGGCCATCAACAGCCCCGCACCCAACACCGCGAACCATAGTCTCATCGTGTTCATTGAAAGCAAAGTACCAACCGGTTGCCACCCAAATCCGTCAGCGCCGGACGTGATAACAACCAGGAATGTGGGATGGTCTGTTCATTTCGTTGCGAAGCGCGACGCTTTTGTTTGGGGAGCGAGGCTCCTGCCGAGCTGCAATCCCACGGCTCGCCGGGATGCTCGCCCTCCATTTTTGGTTATGCCTCTGCCGCGCTAGGAAAGATCCGGCTCAGGGCGTCCGCGTCTGGGCGACCTGGGCCTTCAGGCGCTCGTTTTCCTCCCGCAGAAGCGCGAAACTGCGCACGGTCATCTCCACCTTCGAGTTGGCGCGGTTCAGTTCGTCTTTCAACCGCGCCAGCTCGTCTGCCCCGCCGGCGTCGGCAGGGGTCGCGGCCGGTGCCGGCGAAGGAGATGCCACCGGCGCCGCCTGGGTCAACCGTCCTGTCAGTTCGGCGCCGTGCGTCTGAAGCGCGGCGGCGTCTTTCTTCAGCTGTTCGATCGTCGATTGCGCCTCCGCCAGTTGGCTCTCGGCCGCCACGAGGCGCTGCGCGGTGTCGTCGTGATCAGCGATTTGTCGTTTGAGCGCTTCCCCCTCGTCCGACAATTTCTTTCCGCGAGCCGAAAGGTCATCATTGGCCTTGAGGGCCGCGGCCAAGTCCTTGCGCGCTGCCTCCAACTGGGCTCCCAGATCAGGCGTTTTCTTGGCGTCCGCTGGCGCCACCGGGACACCCGGATTGACCGGCCCGCCTCGCCGGACAGCGAGTTGCTGGGTTAGCCGGGCGTTGTCGACACGAAGGACCGCGAGTTCCTCCTGCATCACCGCGAATCGATCCTCGGTCGGAGCGGGCGGCGCCGCAGCACCCGACCGTTTGGGGGCTGCGCCGGCCGCCGCGCCGCGGCGTTCGGCGACGACCATTGGAATGGTACGACGACGCTCGTCCAGCCGCTGTCTTCCCGCCGCGATCTCATCGATCGACATCTGCTGGAGCAGCCCGCCGAGCGCCGTGCCCGTGCCGCCGTTTTCGATCGCGAGGCGAAACCAGACATAGGCTTCGACCAGGTCCTTGGGCGCAGTCCTGCCTTCGGCATAGGCCAGACCGAGGTTATATTGGGCGAGAACGTTTCCCTTTTCAGCTTTCGCTCGGAGCGAGGCAAGATCGACGTCAGCCGCGAAAATCAGGGCAGGAAAAGCGAGGAGGAAAAACCACCAAGCGGGAATCAGGGCAAAGCCAGGCAAGCGTGTCTTCATGGAAGGAGGGCGACTCCAATTCTGGGAGCGATGCTACGATTCCCCACCGCAGGGGCAATGCAGGACGCATCCCGGCGCCGTCAATGGGAGTCTTTCCCTATTTTTTAACCAAAATCGAATCGAACCCGCTGGGCATTGACTATCGCCACCCCGCTCGGCCACCAATCCGGATGAACGCGGGAAATCGGACTGTTTTTCATGACTCTTAGTCCGCCGAAAAACGCTGCAACTGTCTGCAAATGCAATTGTGCAGCCGGGATCAGGGGATCTTTAGTTCCACGTCCAGCGGCAACACGTCGGCACTGCGGAGCTTGTCGCGGTTGGCGTTGTAGATGTCCTGCCAGCGCGAGCTCGTACCGTAATACCGATTGCTGATCCGCGTGAGCGTGTCACCAGAGGCGACCCGATGCGTGCGCGGCGCGGGTGCCAGCAGAGCAGTGAAGGCCGCTGGCGGAGGGGACGAGGATGCCTCCATCGCGGGGTGTCTGGACGGGGTTCCCGATCCCGCGGGCAGGTCGCCGCCGGCCACGGGCACAGCCGTTTTCAGGTACGCATTCTCCGTGGCCAGGCTCACATTAGCGCCCTGGACCTGCCGCAGTGTATCGCGCACCGACGCAGACTCAGCGGCGGCCTTGTTTGCCTCGGCGCGTACCGCGCCGAGCTCCTGCCGCGCCTCGGCGAGCGCAGCGCCCGCAACATGGTTTTGGGCGGTGGATGTGCTGGCCTGCTCGATCTGTGCCTTCAGCCGCTCGTTTTCCTGCCGGGCCAGCGCAAAACTGCGCACCGTCATCTCCACTTTACCCTCAGCCCGTCTGAGTTCCTCCTTCAAGCGCGCAACCTCGTCCACAGAACCGGCGCCGGCCGACGCCAGGGTCGCCGGGGCGGTGGCGGCCGAGGCCTCCTGGGCCAGGCGGGCAGCAAGCGCGGCGCGCTGAGCCTGTAGGCTGGAGTTTTCGTGTTTCATCTGTTCGAGGGCGGTTTGCGCCTCTGCGAGTTGGCGCACCGCATCAGCGGTTTCTTTCTTCTCGTGCTCGAGGCGCTGGCTGGTCTCGTGCAGCGACTGGTTCTGGCTGTGCAACTCCGCCAACTCCTCTTTGGCCTGCTCGTCGCGCTCCCGTTGCAGAGTCACCAGACTGGCTTCCGCCTGCCGCGCGCGCTGCTCCGCGGTGGCGAGGGCCGCTTTGGTCTGCGTAGCCGCGTCGATCTGCACCGCCGCGCCACGGGCCTGTTCGTCGAGCTTCTGGTTGGCGGCAACCAGCTCGGTGTTGTGTGCACGGATCGCGCTCAAATCGGACTCCACTTGCCGGACGCGTTGTTCGGCGGCCTCGGTCGCCTTCTTGGCTCCGTCCGCCTCCTTCCGTTCCGCCGCCAACTCATCGCTGAATTCCGCCTTCTCAATACGCAAGCTGGCGATTTCCTGTTGCAGCGCCGCGGGAAGTTCCTCGGTCGACGCGGCCGGCCCTTCCGCTTGACGGACGGAGACAACACCGGGAGTGGTACGGCGGCGTTCGTCCAGTCGGAATCTTGCGGCATCAAGCTGGTAGGTAGACATCTCCGCCACGAGGAGGCCGAGGTCTTTGCCTTTCGACCCGTTCTCGGCCGCAAGGCTGAGCCAGACAAAAGCTTCGACCGGGTCCTTCGGAACCGTCCGACCTTCGGCGTAAACAAGGCCAAGATAGTATTGAGCGACGCTGTTGCCTGCCTCGGCCTTGGCGCGGAGGGCGGCGATGGCGGGGTCGGCGCCGGCCATTCGGAGAGCCGGGGTCAGGGCCAGGAGAAAGAACAGCAGCGTGCGAAGCGGGGCAGAACAAAAACGATTTGTTTTCATGACGAGGACGATGACATGCCCGTGATCATATTGCGGTTCTTCGCAAATGTGGCAACCCCGGCAATGCGGCCAGCAATCGGCCCAATGTCCACTTCTCCCCTGCATTCGTTGCCAGCAGCCCGGTTGAGGATAATTGGAAAGGCAAGGATCTTGCCTCGGATCTTTTTTTGCATAGGGATCTCGAGAGAAGCGGATTTTGCTGAACCGCCGATGAATGAAACCTTGTTCAGGGCGTCGTGTCTCCCCTTAGCCCAGCAGCAGTCATGAAAACACCTATCACCCTCGCTCTTGCGGTCGTTGCGGTTGCCGGGTTGGTCAATGAGGTGTTCGCCGCTGCCGTCTCGCTTCGCCTTATGAACCACCGCCGCAATTTCCTCTTCTGCCTCGCGCTGACCGCCTCGTTACTTGCTGGCTGTGCCACCAGTCCGGGGCTCGATGAGCAGTTGGACACAACGAAATACACCATCGAAAGCACGGGCAAATTCGTGCAGCTTGACCAGACTGCGCAGGCATCCGTCAGATGCACCGGATTGCAGGAGCGAATTCTGCCGGATGGCCGGCTCGAAGTCGTGGCCAACGTAAAAAACCTGGAAAAGCGCAACATTGAGGTCCAGATCGACTGCGTCTTCAAAGACGAACAGGGAATCTCGACTGAGAACGAAACGGCTTCCCGGAAGCTCAAGCTCATCGAGGGCTCCACGCAAGCCGTCCAATTCACGTCGATTAACAACCAGGCCCGCAAGTATACGATCCGCGTCCGCGAGGCCCAGTGACATCGGTTTCCGGCCGCAGCCGATCTACCGGCGATCCCATCGCCACCGCCACGGTGAACGCTGAGCATGTCTATTTCTCGCGCGAATCCGCCAGCGGCGGCCGCGGAGTCGGCGGCAGTGGTTGCGGCTGCAACTGACGTGGTTGTCGCCGTGCCCATCGCGTGTCGCCCGACCTCCTCCAACGACCCGGGGATCTCCAGCAGGGATTGCCCATCGAACCAACTGCGCTAATATCCCCGACCATGAAGTCCCGGGCCATTTTTCACACGCTGCCGGTCTGCCTCCTCGCCTTGGGCCTGGCTCATGCCAAGCCCGTCCGCAACGGCGCGGTCGAGGCCGAGCTCGTGCCGGCGGTGACCAGCGTGCAGCCGGGTCAGGCCTTCGACGTGGCGGTGCGTCTCGCCCACGATGCGCACTGGCATTCCTACTGGATCAACCCGGGTACCGGCCTCCCAACGACCGTCAAATGGATGCTGCCGGCCGGCTGGCAGGCCGGCAACATTCAA
>PLOH01000126.1 GCA_003142955.1 Opitutia bacterium
CGGGCGATCATCGGTCGCAAGCGACCTTCCTACCTGGTTCTGCCTCAGTCGAAGAGCTTGCCGCGGTTGAAGCACCAGACGGCGACGAGCATGACCCCGGCGGCGATGCCCGCCAGGATGCCGACCTTGGGGAGAACCTCGAGCAGCGACCGGCCCGCCCAGAGCACATCGGCAAACCCTTCCACCGACCAATAGACGAGGGTGAGTTTGCTCACCCGCTGGATATAGTCCGGCATGAAGCTGACCGGAAACCAGGCCCCGCCCACCGCGCTCATGGAAATGACGACAAACGTGGCGATTCCGCTCGCCGCCGCCGCGTTGGGCGCAATGGCGGCGATCAACATGCCGAATGCGGAGCAGGCCGCGGCGGCGGCCAGGCTTACGGCCAGCAAACCGCCGAGGTGGCCGAAGATGTCGAGTCCGAAGAACACCCGGCCGGCGCAGAAAAGCGCGGTGATCTGGACCAGCCCGAGCAGGATCCCAAAAATAAACCGGGCCCAGAGGATGTGCGCAGGCCGGACCGGGGAGGACAGCAGGCGCTGGAATACCCCTGAGTTTTTCTCCTCAAAAAGCGTCGTGGCCGAGCCGCTCACCGCGAACAGCAGGAACATGATCGCATAACCGCCCACCAGGCGCGCCGCCATCGGATTCTTCAGCTCCTTCCCGGCCACCTGCTCGCTGTCGATTTTCACAATCTGGGAGAACATGTCGGGGGACTTTTGATTTTCGGTCTTGGATTTTAGATTTTCGGCCGGAGAGCTGGCGCCCTGGTCTTGCGCCCCGGCGACGCGGTCCTTGCCGGGGAGGCTGGGGGTGACCTCCGGCTTCTGACTTCTGGCTTCTGATTTCTGGCCGGCCTGGTCGAGCCGCCGGAGTCCCGGTGGGGTCGCAGTTTCCGGCTTCGCCTCGGGCTGACTGACGGCGCCGAAACCGAAGTCACCTCCGATGTTGCGGCGATAAATCTCCTCCCGGTCGCCGCCGAAGTTGTCGGCAACGGTATTGGCGATGGTCCGGTTGAACTGCTCAAATCGTTCATCGCCGAGAAAGCGGCGGGCGTTCTTTTGCAGCGACTGGCCGAGGAGCTGCGGGACATTGGAGAAAATGGTTTTCTGCAGAAGGCCGTTCACCATCTGGGACTCGATCTCGTTGCGCGGGTTGAACAGGAATCGCATGCGCACGCCGAAAGCGTTGTCCGGGAGAAGATCCGCGGGCAGAATCAGCGCATAACGGTACCAGTTGTCATGCAGTCCGGCGCGGACATCGGCTTCGGTCAGCGGCCGGGAAGCCCCTTTCCCCAGGTCGAACGTCGTGATCACGGCGAACGTTTTTTCGGCCTTCAGCGCCTCAATCAGCTTTTGGGCGGCCGGTTCCGGGCTGAGATTCACGACCGCGATCGGGATTCCGCTGGGACCGGAATCCTGGCTAAAAAGGCCGAACACGTGACCGAAAAGGTAGATCAGGATGATCGGCACGAGGAAGGTGAGGCAGACGGCGGCCTTGTTGCGCCGAAACGAGAGCAGGCTTTTGCGAAGAAGGATAATGACCTGGGACATGGCGGGGAAGTGGGTCTTGAATCTTGGATCTTAAATCGCGCGCCGTGCGCGCGGCGCGTTTACGCATCGCGCAACTTTCGGCCGGTGAGGTGCAGGAAAAGCGCTTCGAGCGTGGGGCGCTGGCTGACGAAGAGGCGCGGCGGGAGGCCGAGCGATTCCGTGAGCCCAAAGAACGCGGACAGCGGATAGCCGGATCGCGGACGGAATCGATGGGAGCCGTCGACGGTGGTGACTTCCCCGACGGCGGTCAGTTGGGCCATGAGCGGCGCCGTAGCCGGGGTCGCTGCGAAGGTGATTTCGTCCTCGAATGGCAGTCGGGTGAGCAGATCATCGAGCGTGCCCAGCGCGAGGATCCGGCCATGGTCGATGATGCTGATGCGCGAACACAGTCGCTCGGCTTCCTCCATGTAGTGCGTGGAATAGATGATGGTGATCCCGGCGCGGTTCAATTGCTGCAGGTGTTCGAAGATCGCATTGCGCGACTGCGGATCGACGCCGACGGTCGGCTCGTCGCACAGCAGAAACTTCGGCCGGTGGAGGAGCGCGGCGACCAGGTTGAGCCGGCGCTGCATGCCGCCGGAGAACGTTTTTACCAGCGACCGGCGTCGATCCTCGAGCTGGGCGGCCGTAAAAGCGTCATCGAGCGCAGCTTTCAGGGCCGGGCCGCGCAGGCCCTGGAGTTCGCCGAAGATACTGAGGTTCTCCTCGGCCGTGAGTTCGGGGAACAGGGCGATGGTCTGGGGCACCAAGCCGAGATTCCGGCGATCCACGCTCGCGCTGCCGGCCACCGGTTGTCCAGCGAGCGTGATGGTCCCGGCCTCTGGCGTCCGGAGGCCCGCCACGAGCGACATAAGCGTGGATTTACCGGCACCATTGGGACCGAGAAGCCCAAAGAATTCGCCCGGCGCGATGTCGAGCGAGACGTCGTCAAGCGCGGTGATGCTGCCAAAACGTTTAGTGACGTGGCGGAGAGCGAGCATGGGGTCAGGGTAATCTAAGAGAAACCGGCATTCGGCCCAAAGGTTACAGCAAAAAGCGGGGCTTTAGCGATTCACAAGGCAAGACGGGGAATATCATTTCGCAGACGGCGGTTGGGCAAGGGACGGCAGCAGGGCAAACTTGATCCAGGCATAATTGGGCTCGATCGCCAGTGCCTGCTGCCAGGCGGCCCGCGCCGCTGCCAGGTCGCCAGCTTGTTTCTTGGCGAAACCCAGCCACGCCAGCGCGTCGGCATGCCCCCAGCGAGGACCATCCGTCGGCGTGGCCGCGGCCAGCCCGTCCACCGCCTTTTGCAACAGCGCAGCGCCTTCCACCGGGTCACCGCCATACTCCGGGGGCGTGAACAGAAGCGATTGGCCCCGGAATAGAAGCACCCGTGGACTGCTCGGAGCTGCGGCTGCCGCATGGGCGAGCAAACGGCTTGATTCCGGCCCCAGTGTTGCGCCAGCTTGGGCGGGGTCTTTTTGCATGGCGATGAGTGCGCCGAGAATGGCGCCCCGCAACGCGGCGGCTTCCGTTTCCCACGGAGCGCCCTTCACGCGTTCCAGAAAACCGGCCGCGTCCCTCAAGCATTGTTCACCGGCCGCTTGATTCTTGGGACCGCGGTGCAACCCGCTGTCGACATAACCCGCATAGCCACGGGTGTAGAGCAGCGCGGGCTCGTCCGGTGTGACCGCGAGCGCGTCGTCGACGGATTTGACGGCGTGGGCGAGGGCCGGCGCGTCGGCGCAATGACCGGCGCGCTCGATGGCGCTTTCGGCATTCGCGGCGATCTGGTTGGCCGTGTCCGGCGCAGTCGGTGCGCAAAAAAGAATCGCCGGGAAGAAGAAGAATAGCAGGAAGGGGAATCTCATGATGGTGGTGAGGTGGTGACGGACCCGAAGGCCCGCAGAGAAATGGCTGCGCGCTGGGTCCGCGGAGTGGGCTGAATGGTGAGGGTTGATTACGAACGGTGTTGGGGGTGCAGGATTAATGTGAGCGCGGCGACGTGCTCGGCGAAAGCGCGGCGGCCCGCTGCGGTGAGGGCGACAAAGGTCTTCGGCTTGCGGGCAATAAAGGTTTTCTCAATGGCGATGTAGCCCGCCTGCTCGATCGTGGCCAGATGCGCGCCGAGGTTGCCGTCGGTGAGCGCGAGCTTCGTCTTGAGATAGGTGAAGTCCACCTGCTCGCGAGGGGCCAGATGGCTGAGCGCAGCCATGATCTGCAGACGCACCGGTTGATGGATGACTGGGTCGAGTTCTGGCATGGCGGGGATCCGGCGGGTTACTGCCAAAAATAGCGGACGTAAAAGCCGGTCGCGATCAGCGGGCCGCCGCCAAATACGGCGATCCACCACCAGAAGATGCCGGTGAAGCAAAATAGACCGACCAGAATCAGGGCGGTCATGACCAGACCCAGCCAGAGCAGGTAGGTGTCGAACCAGATTCCGGCGATGATGTAGCAGAGCATGACGACGAGGCCGAGGTAGGCGAAAATGGCTTGGTTGTCGGCCGGCGCCCGAAGCACCAGCGGCCACAGAGCGGCAAAGAAAATCACGGCTGCGAGCACGCCGAGAAACCGCTTGTCCACCGGCATGCGGATCTGGCTACCCTGAATGAAACCGAGAACGAAGGATCCGGCGACGCCGCCCAAGCTCAACCAAGGGAAAAGGCGGACTCCGGCGGGACCGCGGAACTCCGCGAGCATCGCCATGGCGATCCAGATGAGGCCCCACATCCAGAGGTGATAATGCCCCCGGTGGGCGCGGATGGCGGAACGCATGGCATCGCGGGAGGTCTGGATGGCGGCGAGTGCCCGGGCGGCTTCTTCAGACGAGAGTTGCATAAACAGAGGACTCTACCAGACAGAGTACTTTGTCAATAACAATTCTCCGGGAGTGTGACCGGACCCGCGGTCCATAGGGTCAACCCATGACGATCGCTCCCGATCATGCCCAGGTGATTGCGCGGGAAGAGCGGTATCTGGAGCGGAAATTCGGCGAGGACTATCGCGCCTACTGCCGGCGCACGCGCCGGTGGCTGTGATCCGGTCCCTTTCTCACCGCGTTGAGAATGTCTCCGCAGGCCGCTTCTCTCAGGACGCCGGCGCAAGAGCCATCGCCCGGGCATGGACGTCCGCCCAGGCGGAGTCCGGGATGATTGGTCCGAGATAGCGGACCGTTTCCGCGCCCATCAGCGACGCGAGCGCGCCGCAGGCGGCCAGCGGCCAGTCCCGGAGATGCCCATAAAGAAAACCGGCCGCCCACGCATCCCCAGCGCCATTGGTGTCGACGAGGTCGGAGACCACCACCGGGGGGACGCGAAGCAGGGTGTCGCCGTGCGCTAGCCAGGCCCCGTCCTTGCCGACCTTGACTGCCGCGAGGACGCCGAGGCCGGCGAGCCGGCGGGCGAGCGTAGGATAATCGGAAGCGTCGTCCTGAAACAGGGCGCGGATCTCGTCTTCGTTCGCAAACGCGATGTCAATGCCGCGCCGAAATTGACCCAACAGCCAGTCGCGGGCGGCGTTGACGACTTCGAACGAGGCGAGATCGAGGCTGATCGTGCAGCCCGCGGC
>PLOH01000121.1 GCA_003142955.1 Opitutia bacterium
CCGTGTCTCAGTTCCAGTGTGGCCGATCATCCTCTCAGACCGGCTACCCGTCTTAGCCTTGGTGAGCCGTTACCTCGCCAACTAGCTGATAGGCCGCGAACTCCTCTGCTAACGCCAGGCCTTGCGGTCCCCGGCTTTAGTATGGCAACCATGAGGTCACCAACCACATGCGGTATTAATTCGCCTTTCGACGAGCTATTCCCCATTCGCAGGTAAATTGTTCACGTGTTACGCACCCGTTCGCCACTAGCTTTCGATCCGGTTGCCCTTCACGAAAGCCCGTTCGACTTGCATGTCTTAACCACGCCGCCAGCGTTCATTCTGAGCCAGGATCAAACTCTCCGAAAAGAGAGTTCAGAACCCTAGTGATTCATGAACTACGCTGCGCATGAGATTGCTCTCACACGCTTTTCTATTTAATTATTTAAGGTTGATTGGGGGTCCCAATCAATCGCACAAAGTAAATCTCAAAGAACTCTTCCCTCCGAGGGAAAGATTTCCACTAAGACAACCAGTTTTTTCTCCGTCAATACTTTTTCCGTCGAAAACGGAGATTTGCTGGAAAGGAACGGTTGCCGGGCTAGTGGTCGCTTCTTTCGTCCCACCCATTGTTCGCGGGACGTTGGAAGAAGGGAGGGCGACAATGGAAACCTGCGGTCTTGAATCAAGTCCTATTTGATTCTGGCCGGCCTGGGCTCGTTTGTTGCCTGTTACGAACGCGTTACGACGATTATTTCTGGTCGCGCTCGAAAACCAGGGCGCATCGCACCGGACGGCCCGGACCCTCCGAGCCGTCCCGCCTGAACCGGCCGGGCGGCACCAGAACCGGCCGTATCTGAATTCCCACTACTCCAACCGCGCCAGCCGCCTTACTTCCGGTACCAGCGCCCGTTCTCGTCCTGCAACCAGACCCCCGCATGGCTGGTCTCCGCAATCTTCTTGGCCCGGGCCCGGCCCACCTGATCGGCGGACGATCCGGTCTTTTGCGCGAGGGCCCCGTACACCTCCGCCCGATCGGCGTTCTCCGCCGACACGGTGCCGTTTTCGGCGCCCGAAACCGGCCCCCGGGCCTCGAGGTAGCCCCGATTGTTCTCACCCACCGCTCCCCGGTCCTTCAGCGCGTCGACCTGGGGCAGGCGCTGCGCCATGCGTTGTTTCACCGCGCCCAGATTCTGGGCCTGCAGGCCGGGGGTGGCGACCGGCAGCGAAATCATGGCCAGCGTGAAGAGCAGACGGATCCAAAATGTTTTCATGGCGGTTATTTTTGCACAGGGGTTTCAGTGAGGGTGGCGGATTTCTTGTCGAGATCGCCGAAGAAATCATCCAGCGCCTTGTCGACCTTGACGTTCACGTCCACGATGATGTGGGCTTTGACGTTGATACAGCCGGATGCGGCGGTCAGGGGCAGCAATACCGCGAGAAGCCAGGGGTATTTCATGGAAGCGATTATGAGGGATTCAGTCCGGCAGTACAATTCTTGTTTTACTGAAAACCAAACTGCATGTTCTGCTTCAGGCCGAGGTTCATGAAGCTCTCGAGTGGAGCGTTGATGTTGAAGTCGAAGGTGAACGGACCTTGGTGGGGATGGTCTGCCGGCACACCCATGATCCGGATTTCGGCCGAATGTCCCGCGGCCGATCCATCCGGATGCAGCGCGACATTCAGTTCGTTGACCAACAACTCCTCCCGACCCTCCTCAACCGCCCCCAGTAACTTCCGCCCCGGCAGCCACGCCGACCAAGCCTGGGTGAACAGGCCGGGGTGGTGAAACCGCAGGCGGGCCGTCGTCCCTTGTTTCAGCGCCAGCCGCCCCTCGCCAAAACCCAGCCGGCCGTCTTCATAGCTCAACGGGATCCGACCAACCAGCGTCGCTCGTCCTTGGGGCGCGTCGGGAAACAGCGCCAGCAACCCCTGGGCGTCTACCTCGTCCGCCTCAACCGTCAGCCGCACCTTCGGCGCCGCCGGGTCGAATTCAAAGGATCCCACGCGCAGCTTCCCCCCAAACGCCTGCGCCGCCACTTGCACCGCAATCCGCTTCCGGTCGATCACCGTGAAGTCCACCGCCAGGTCGGTCAGCCGTGCCTTACCCGCCGTCAGTGCCTGCACCGCGATGTGCTGGGTCGGCGCCGAGGCCAGGCGGGCGAGGCTCACGAGACGGACCGCCGCCTCAATCCCCACAGCCGAAACCGTGCCATCGGCTCGGCTGGCGCTTCCCCCGTGAATACTGACCTCTGCCGTGCCATCCAACCCCGCCGGTGTCCAGGAGATCGCGGCATCGAGATGAGCTGACCCCGCGCAGGTCCACGCCTCATTTTCTGGCAACAAACCCGGCAGGACCAGCGCACTCCATCGGGCCAAGTCGAGCTGCGCTGCCAGCTGGGACACCCGCCAGGTCCGCCTTTCCGCTTCGTAAGTGACCGAGGCGGTGAGCGCAATCCCTTCGCCGGTCGCGGCGAAAATCCCCTGCCAGACGCCCGCGCTAACCTGCGAAAACTCCGCGTGCCAGTTTACGACTTGGGTCTGACCACCGCGCTTCACCACAAACTCGCCTCCATCCACCCGCAGCGATTTCACCATGGGCGGGAGATCGATCGACGGGGCCGACGTTGCGCCGGCGTCGGGCGCCGAACCCGTCGCACCCCCGGACGAGCCCGCCAGCAGCGGCGGTTGGTCAAGGTCAAGCGTGACCCGCAGCCCGGGCACGACCACGCGGAGCGCGGAGTCCATTCCGGACCAGCTGGCTTCGATCTGCGCCTCCCAAGGACCGACCACCAGCCAGGCGGGACGATCCGCGGCATGAACGACTGCCGCCAGGCAGCAGGACGCCACCAACCAGCATGTCAGATAGCGGGGACGCACGGGGAAACGCATCCGATCTGCGCCCCAGGACGGGTGGCGCGGCAACTCGAACGCGCAAACACGTTGGCGGGCGGCAATCGCACAATCAAGGCTGGAAAGGGCGCGGTCGGTGGCTTCCGGACGCCTCCGTGTCACCAGGCGAACCACCCGCAAGAGGCTATCCGGAAACTGCCAGGATTTGGAGGGCGGCGCGCTGTCGCCGCACAATCTCCAACCGGCGCTGACAGCGCAGCGCCCTCCATCGAAAAGCGCAGCGGACTTTTCGGACAGCCTCTCGCGCTTGCGGCTACGTGAAACTGCGGCGCCGACGAAGCAGCGCCTTCCCCCAGACCGCCCTACTTCACCGGTACAGGATCAAGTTTCCAGATGTCCCGGGCGTATTCCCGGATCGTCCGGTCGCTCGAAAACCGACCGACGCGGGCGGTGTTGAGAATGGCCATGCGCGCCCAGCGCTGGCAGTCGCGGTAGGCGATGTCCACCGCCGCCTGACAATCGCTGTACCGGCGGAAATCGGCGAGCACCATGAACGGATCACCTCCCTGCAGCAGGCTGTGATGCACCGGGGAAAGCATGCCTGGCGGCTCATTGGGAGTGAAATAATTCGAGCCGAGCCAGTCGACCACTGAACGCAGCTCGCTGTCCTTCTGGTACCAGTCCCACGAGTTGTACCCGGCCCGACGCAGCGCTTCGACCTCCTCCACCGTGTGGCCGAAAATGAAGATGTTCTCCTCGTCCACCGCTTCGCGGATTTCCACATTGGCTCCGTCAAGGGTGCCGACGGTCAACGCGCCATTCAGGGCGAGCTTCATGTTTCCCGTGCCGGAGGCCTCCTTGCCGGCCGTGGAGATCTGTTCCGAGACGTCCGCGGCGGGAATGATCTTCTCCGCCAGCGAAACCCGGTAATTGGGCAGAAACACCACCTTCAGCCGGCCGTTGATCCGCGCATCCGCGTTGATGNNAAAAATGAACACCCGGGGAACAATCTCCTGCGCCGGATTCTGCAACATGCGCCGGTAGAGCGCGAGGATGTGCAGCAGGTTCAAATGCTGGCGCTTGTATTCGTGCAGCCGCTTGATCTGCACATCGAAGATCGCCTCCGGAGACACCTCCAGACCTCCACATTCGGTGCGGATCACCGCCGCCAGATCCTGTTTGTTGGCACGCTTGATCGCCATGAATTCCTGCTGGAAGCCCGGATCGTCCGCCCACTTTTCGAGCTGGCGGAGTTGCTCCAGATCGCGCACCCAGCCCGGGCCCAGCCGGTCCGTGACCATCCGCGCCAGCCGCGGATTGCATTGCAGCAGCCACCGGCGCGGCGTGATCCCGTTGGTCTTGTTGTTGAATTTGCCCGGGAACAGGGCGTCGAACTCCGGGAAGAGATTGCGCCGCAGCAGCTGGGTGTGCAGCGCCGCCACGCCGTTGACGGAGTGCGAGGCCGCCACGGAGAGGTACGACATACGCACCATCTTGTCGCCGTTCTCCTCGATCAGGGAGCAGGCCCGCTTTTTCAGATTGTCCCCCGACCACTTCTGCTCGCAGGCCACCATCAATTGCGCATTGATTTCAAAGATGAGCTGGAGGTGGCGCGGCAGGACCCGCTGAAACAGGGCCACACTCCATCGTTCGAGTGCCTCCGGCAGCAGCGTGTGATTCGTGTAACTGAACGTCCGCGTGACGATCGGCCAGGCCTGCTCCCACGGCAGACCGTCTTCGTCGACCAGGATGCGCAACAACTCCACGATGGCGATGGCCGGATGCGTGTCGTTGAGTTGGATGGCAACCTTGTCCGCGAAGTTGTCCCAGGAATTTGCCGGCTGTTTTCGGTGGCGGCGGATGATGTCCCGGAGCGAACAGGTGACGAAGAAATACTGCTGCACCAGACGCAGCTCCCTTCCGTTCTCCGTCTTGTCGTTTGGATACAAAACCTTGGAGATGGTTTCCCCCACCGCCTTCTCCCGGACCGCTTCGACATAACCACCCTGATTGAAGGTCGCGAGGTCGAACTCCTCGGTGGACTTGGACGCCCAGAGGCGGAGGAAATTCACGGTCGTGGTGCCGTACCCGGCAATGGGAATGTCGTAGGGCACCCCGAGCAAGGTCTTCGTGTTGGTCCAGCGCGGCCGCGCTTTGCCCGACCCGTCGGAGACCTGCTCCACCTGGCCGTAGAGCTGGACTCGCTGTGTATATTCGGCGCGGACGATCTCCCACGGATCGCCGAAGATGATCCAGTTGTCCGGGTGCTCCACCTGCTGGCCATTGACGAACTCTTGTTTGAACAGGCCGTATTCGTAATGGATGCCGTAGCCGATCGCCGGATAGTCGTGCGTGGCAAGCGAATCCAGGAAGCACGCCGCGAGACGACCAAGTCCGCCGTTCCCCAGCGCCATGTCTTCCTCAGCGTCGCGCAGCGTCGCGAAATCCAGGCCGAGATCGCGCACCGCCGCCACGACGGTTTCCGACAGGCCGGTGCTATGGAGATTGGACTCCAGCAGGCGGCCCATGAGATACTCCAGCGAGAAGTAATAGACCCGGCGCACGTTGTTTTGATTGTGCACCGCCTGGGTGGCCAGGAATCGCGAGAGGATGTGGTCCCGCACGGCCATCGCCGTCGAGATCCACCAATCGCGCACCGTGGCCGTGCCGGGATCCCGCGCCAGCGTGTATTTCAAGTGCCGCAGAATGGCCTGTTTGACCAGGAGCGCGGCCGCGCCGGTGGCGTCAACGGCGGGACGAGACTGGGAGAGCGAGGCGCTTTTCGGTTTGGGTTTGGTGAGAGCAGGCATGGCCGGAAGTAGGGATCTGCCCAGCGAGCCTCGTGTCAACCGACCGGCCCGCCAGTGTGGCATGGCGTTATCTTTGGAAACGCCGCGCCAATTCGCTATAACTCAATTCAATGAAGGTCGGCTTGCCAATGGGATTGGCCAAGGGCTGCCGGCAGGAGAAGAGTTGGGCGACCAGCGCCTGCATTTCCGCCTCACTGGTGCCCTCCGGCAGGCGCACCGCCCGCAGCGAGGCGAGTCGGGCCAGTTCGTCGCGCGCCAGATCGAGGTCCTTCGCGGTCAGCAACCCTTCGCGCAGTGCTCCCAGCACATCGCGCAGAAACGCCTCGGCATCGGCGGGGTCCATCCATTCGGGCACCCCCTCGACGCGGAAGAAGTTGCGACCGAACTCCGCAATCTCGAAGCCATGACCCTGCAAGAACTCCAGCCGGTCGAGCAGCAGCGCCGTCGTAATCGCATCGAGTTCCACCGGGACCGGCAGCAAGAGACGCTGGGTGGCCACGCGCGCTGTGGCAAACTGCTCGCGGAGGCGCTCGTACCAGACGCGTTCGTGCGCCGCGCGCCGGTCCAGCAGCACCACGCCGGCATCAGTCTCGAAGAGCGCATAAACGCCGTGGGCCAGACCCACGTAACGCCAGCCGGTCTTCGCCCGGAACGCTTCGTCGCGCGGCGCCGTCACGACAGCTGCGCCCGCCGCGACCGGAGCTGGTGCGGCCAGTGGTGGCCGGTAGGCCGGAAACGGAGCCGCCATGCGAGATTCCGGCGGCGGGCCCAACCCCGGCATGACTCCCGCAGGCGCCCAGGCGCGCGCGGCTTCACCTCCCGCCACCGGTGCAACGGCCTGGACCGTTGCCCCCAACTCCCGCAGGCGATCCAGCACCGATCGGATGACAAACGCGCGCACCTGCGATTCGTTGCGAAACCGCACTTCGCGTTTCGCCGGATGCACGTTCACATCGACCGCGGCCGGATCGAGTTCGAGGAAGAGAAAAGCCAGCGGATAACGTCCCTTCGGCAACAGCTCGTGATAGCTCTCGATCAGGGCATAGCTGAGCGTCCGGCTGTCGACCGGCCGGCGGTTCACATAGGTGATCATCTCGTGGCGCGTAGCCCGCCCCACTCCGGGCCGGCTAATCAAGCCGCGCAACGTGAGCCCCGCTTCCGTCGCCTCGACGGGCAGCATCGCCTCCGCGATCTGTCGGCCGAAAATCTCCGCCACCCGCTCGGCGGTCGTGTGACACTCCGGCGAGCGAAAAATAGCGCGCCCGTCCTCAATCAAGGTGAACGCCGCCTGCGGACTGGACAGCGCATAGAGCCGCACGCAATGGATGATGTGGGCGCTCTCCGTCGCGTCGCTCTTGAGGAATTTGCGCCGGGCCGGCACGGCGTTGAACAACTGCGAGACGACGATCCGCGTGCCCGCCGGCCGGCCGCAGTCCCGCACATGCACGAACCTGCCGCCGTTGATCAGGATCTCCGTGCCCGCCTCCTCCCCCNNAACGTGACCAGCCGGTCGAGGTCCGCCGTCTCGGCCATCTTGCTCGTCGCGTGCCGCTCGAGCGACAGCAAGGCGTCGTCTCGAGTCATGCCGCTGCCATTGTCCTCCACCCGGATGTAGGCGCGCCCCCCGCTGCGAAACTCAACTTCAATCCGCGTGGCACCGGCATCAAGGCTGTTCTCCACCAGCTCCTTGACCACGGCGGCGGGCCGTTCGATGACCTCGCCCGCGGCGATCTGGTTGGCGACGCGGTCCGACAGAATGCGGATGGTGGACATGCCGAAACTTAATCGGTCAGCACCTTGCGCCAGCGCGCCAGCTGCCGCCGCACCTGCGCCGGGCCCGGCATCCCCACGCCGGACCGCGCAGCCATGGCGCGCCGGAGATCAAACACTTTCGCCCAGTCGGCCGCAAACGCGGCGTGCACCGACTGCACCTGTCCGAGCGTCAGCGCATCAAGGCCGACCGATTTTGCCTCCGCCAGGCGGACCACCGCACCTACCGCGTGGTGCGCCTCGCGGAATGGCACCCCTTTGCCAACCAGGTAATCCGCCAGATCCGTTGCCAACAACGCCGGATCGGCCACCGCCGCCGCACAACGCTCGGCCTTCACCTCCAAGCCCGCCATCACCCCGGCGAGCACCTCGAAGCAGAGCGCGACTTGGTCGAGACTGTCAAAGACGGGTGGTTTGTCCTCCTGTAAATCGCGATTGTACGTCAGTGGAAGACCCTTCACGAGCGTCAACAGGGTGTGCAGGTTCCCCTGCAAACGCGCCGACTTGCCGCGCAAGAGCTCGCATGAATCAGGGTTCTTCTTCTGCGGCATCAGCGACGAACCGGTGGAAAACGCATCGGGCAGCGAGACGAACCCGAATTCCGCGCTCGACCACAGCACGAGGTCCTCGGCGATGCGGGACAGGTGCACGCCGGCGATCGCACAGGCCGCCGCAAACTCGATGAACACGTCCCGGTCAGCCACGGCGTCCATGGAATTCTGCGTCACCCGCGCCCGCCCGCGCGCGTCGACAAAGCCCAGGACGCGCGCCGTGAATTCGCGGTCGATGGGCAGCGTGGTTCCCGCGATTGCGCCCGATCCGAGCGGGCACCAGTTGGCGTGGTCCGCCACCACCGCGAACCGCCCGTCATCGCGCTCCAGCATCTCCAGCCAGGCCAGAAGATGATGCGCGAGCGGAACCGGCTGTGCGCGCTGCAGATGCGTGTAACCCGGGATAAGCACGTCCGCCTTCGCCCCCGCTGTCGCGAGGATCGCCCGGGCCGCGCCGCGAATCTTTGCCTGGGCCTCGGCGCATGCCTGCTTGAAGAACAGCCGCATATCCACCGCCACCTGGTCGTTGCGGCTGCGCGCGGTGTGAAGCTTGGCGGCGGCCGGCACCCGCTTTGTGAGGGCTTGCTCGATGTTCATGTGCACGTCCTCGAGCGCCGTGTCCCACTTGAATCCGCCGGCCGCGATCTCGCGTTGCAATTGGTCGAGCCCCGCCTGGATCGCGTCGCGCTCGGCCGGCGAAATCAGCCCGACGTGGGCCAGCATCGCGGCATGCGCCCGGCTTCCTTGAATGTCGAACACGGCCAGTCGCCGGTCGAACGACACGGATTCGCTGAACTGCAGCATGAGCGCGGAGGGCTCCGCCGAGAAACGCCCGCCCCAGGTGGCTTGAGGATTCTTGGCCATAGGCGCGGCCCATCATCCGGCGGGCCGTGACCGGGGCAAATAGAAAGATGGTTGCCCGCGAGCCGGCATATTTCACACTCTCGGTCGTTGCCACGGTCGTCCGCCCTCTCGGCCACCGTGTCGTCGAGAATTGCCCAATATGCAGCCTATCAGCAAAATCGCCCCTGCGAGCAAAGACCATGCGACGGGGTACGACTGCGAAGAGCCGCCTCGCCCATGAAGATCCTAGAGGCTATCCGAAAACTGCCANNTGCCAGGATTTGGAGGGCGGCGCGCTGTCGCCGCCAATTTTCTGAGGGACGCCGACAGCGTAGCGCCCTCCACCGGAAAGCGCAACGGAGTATGCGGACAGCTTCTAGGAACTTGCATGATCTGCTTGCGGAGCCTTGGTTTCCTCTTTTTGACCGCCATTCTGGCGGCTGGGGAGTCTGTCCCGATGCGCGCGCCGCCGCCAGTGACCGATTCCGCCTCCGGGCATTACGCGGAGGTGACCGTGGAGCCAACCGACACCTCGGTTTACGTTGCGAGCGTCCGCCTGACCATGCCGCCATTCACGCGTCGCGGCGGCGTTTACACAGCCGATTACAGCGTCAAGGTGTTCCCGTTCTTTTTTTTCAACGAGCAAGGCACCCTCTCGATCGAGATCTCCGACCAAGAATTGCAGCAACTCGAGCGCGGCGAAACGGTGAATTTCACGGGACACGCGATCAATCGCAATGGTGCCGCCCGCCGCGTCGCGGGGCGCGCCGTCTCGGATGCAGTCGGCGGCGACCACGGCAAGCTCAAGGTCCGGGTGTGGGTAAGCAAGAATATCGAACTCGACTTCAACACGGTGTACCGATTCACCGGCAAAGAATAGACGGTGTGCCGTCAGGGACCGGGGAAGGTAGGTGCCGAGCGCGATCGCCCCGCGATCGGCTGCGGAACCTCCATGATCCCGCCTCAGCCGACCAGGAAGGCCGCGAATCGGCCCCAGGCCTCAGAGGGCGCCAACGCCATGATCATCGCATCCGCGGCGATCAGTGCGGCGTAGCCGGCCGCCAAATAACGATCAAACGACCGGGTGAGCAGCCATTTGACGACGAGGAACATCGCGCCGACGACCAAGGCGGGAAAAAACGGACCAAATAGCCGGCCCCAGATGCTCTCGGCATAGAGAGCGGAAAGCCCGGTGATCCGGTCAGTGGCCGCGGCCACAATGCTCAGCGTGGCCAGCAGCATCATCGGCCGATGGATCTCTGGCCGCCGCCGGTACCAGACCCCGATCGCGACGAAGACGCCAAATATCAGAATACTGATGAGCGGGATCGCCATGAACTGCCTGCGGGTCAGGCCCCACAGCGGGAATTCGGGTCCGTAGCGCGTCACCGCGATCGGCACCTGCAGTCCCAGGACGACGATGCAGGTCGCCAGCACCGCACCGATCTTTCCGAGCGTCATGTGCAGGCGCCGGTTGGCGCCGACAATCAACAGCGGTTGCACGACGAAGAGCACAATCCAACTGGACATGGCCACGCCATGCGCAATGACGAGCAATCTCGCGTGCGGGATGATCTCCCGACCGGGATAGGCTTTCCCATGTAGGAAGAATTGCTGAAAACCTAGGAGCGTGGCCACCAACAGCAGCAACGCGACCGCGGCATAGAGCAGTCGCGCCGGATTGGATTTTGCCGACGTTCTCGTCCGGGTCTGGCCGATGGATATCGTTTCTGCGGGGTTCATTGGAGAAGACGGCTGACCGCCCTCAAAACTTCGATTCGCGGTTGGACTAGTGCGATCGGCCATACTGGATAGCCGAAAATCGGCAATGAACCGCGAGCGGCAAATTTGTCAAAGTGGGCACGCACTTTGACCCATTCGATTCGCGCCGTCTCGCCGAGGTCGGAACAGGGCGACGCGAGTCACCGGTCGCCAGCCTCGTCTCACAACCGGGCCGTCACTCTGTCCAATGGATTACCACCGGCCCGTCAATGGACGGATGCAGGCTCTGGTGCACCGGACACGTGTGCGCGGCGCGTTCCAGCAGTCCATCCCGGTCGGCGCTGCGCGGCACCGGCAGCCAGACTTGCGTCGCCAGCCGGGCGATGCGCCGGGGAAGGTCGGTTGACATCTCCTTCGTCACCTCGAAGCGCGCGCCCTTGAGGTCGACGCCGAGGCGCCGCGCCGCGATCGCCATGGTGGTGAGAATGCAGGTCCCGAGCGCGGTCGCCATGAGGTCCGTCGGCGAAAAAGCCTCGCCCCGCCCCTGATTGTCCACCGGCGCGTCCGTCTCCAGGGTGCGGTTGGATGGGCCGTGCGTGGCCTGACAATGCAGATCGCCTTCGTATTTGCCCGTGATTTTGACCATGAGGCGAGGATCGCGGCTAACGCCCCCGCCGCAAGGCCCGAACACGGTGGATACATCATGGCGCGCGGCCCCAAGCAGGCCGCACCTCGCCAGAGTTGTGTCGAATGACGATTTGAATCACTGTCCAGGTCGCGCGGACTCAACCGCCTCCAGCCCCGTCGTGCCGTGGCCGCTCTTCCGCAACCCTGATTCCCAGCGATGGCCAACATCCTTCTCTTCGACGACAGCGAAGTGGCCAGCCGGGCCATGCGCGGAATCCTCGCGCGTGGACAGCACCAGTTCGCGGTCGTTACGGAAAGCGCCGCGGCGTGGGAATTCATCCGGGAACAGGTCAAGATCGACCTCCTGTTCCTGGAGGTGAAGCTGAGAACCGAAAACGGAATCCGGCTCATTGAGCGCCTGCGCAATGACAGCATGCTCAAGTATCTGCCGGTGGTTGTTTACTCCAATGTCAGCGATCTGCTCGTCGTCAAGACGGCCCTCGGGCTGAAGATTCAACACTACCTGATCAAGCCGTACCACGAGGAAGCCATCTACGCGGAGATCGCCAAGGCCGGCGCCAATCCCTGGCGCAACCTGCATTTCGAGGAGGAAAAATCGTTCTGCACCCAGCTGTGTATCAAACCAGACGAATTGCGGAAGCTGCGCGTAGACCTGATGGCGGCCATTGAAGACACCCGGCAAGCGTTCATGGCGATCCCAGACGAACACCAGCATCCCGAGGTCTTCGAGCGGATTTCGGCCCTGGCTGAACAGGCCGAGGCGGCCGGCGTCTGGGGCGTCGTCGATTGCCTCAAGGCCCTGCGTGGCAACCTCGAGTCGGGCTACTGGTACATGCTCAGGCCGGCGGCGGCCGATTTGGGCTTCGCCTGGCGCCTGATTTTCTGCCACCTCAACCCGGGCCATGTCCCCGAGGGCTTCATCTCCGACCAGGAACGTAAGGAGATGCAGGAGGCGCGGGAGCGCAACCGCTGGTTCGGAACGGATGTCAAAGCGAGCGGGCCCATCTCCACGCAAAAAATCGTGGAGAGCCAATTGGATGCTCTGCCGGGTTGCCCGGTGATCGATACGGTTGCCGCCGCGTTCCAGATGACCGCCGACGGACGGGCCTCAAGTCTCCACCATGTGATGGATCTGGTCGCGCGGGATCCCGGTCTGAGCGCCCAGGTCCTGGTGGCCGCGAATCGTCTTGATCGGGACGACATGACGCCCGTCGAAGATCCCCGTCTTGCGGTCAGCCTGCTGGGTGAAATCAAGCTGAATTCCATGGCCAGGGCATTGCCGCTTGTGGAGGAGCGGTACCTGCATATCCCTCCGATCACTTGGAGCAATTTCTGGATGTTCCAGGTCGGCGTCGCCCAACTCGCAAAGTACTCCGCCGAACATCTCGAGTTTCGCGGCTTGGTTGCGAATGCCTTTACCGCCGGTCTATTGCATGACCTGGGCAAGCTCCTTCTGCTCCGGATCTACCCTTACGCCTTCCAGGCCATTGTCGCCTACGCCCGGAAGGAGACTTTGGCCCTGCAGGAGGCTGAGCAGAGATTCATCGGCTGCACGACGCGGACCATCGGTGACCACTTCGCCCGGAAGAACGACCTGCCCAAGGTCTATTGCAGCGTCATTCGCTGGGTGGAAACCCCGGAGGAAGCCACGGACGACCCTGAAATGGTCGCCGTCGTGTCCCTCGCCCGCCATTTCTGTCTCGCCAGCCATGTCGGCAATTGCGGTGACACGCCGAAAGATCATTATCCGCCAGTCGCAGAGACGGCGGCCTGGCGGGTGCTGCAGGACAGCGTGTTTCCGGGTTTCGACCTCAAGAATTTCGAGGCGCAGGCCCATGCCTATTGCCACGAATTGAAGCAGACCCCTCCGGGCTCCGCGACGTAGCAGATTGGCCGGAGGCAGGTTCAAAGATTGGCGTTGTCACCTCTGGGACGGCGACTGGTCCGACGGCCCGCTCATGGGAAATGGACGTCGCGGGCGCTTGTGAGCTTCACCCGGCCTTTAAACTCCGCGTTTACGGCGTCGCTCTTCTGGAGCGCCGAATGACCACCGCCATCATAGGTGCTATGGCCATCGGTGACGAGCGTAACTTCGAAGCCGCGCGCGAGCGCCCCCAGCACCGTCTCCCTTATGCAGTACTCGGACTGCAGTCCCGCGATGACGAGGCGGGTGAGGCCACGGATCTTCAGTTCGTCGTCCAACGACGTACTCGCGAACGTGTCACCGGTCGTCTTGTCGAGCACCAAATCGTCGCCCGCTGGCTGAAATGAAGGGTGCAAATTCCACCCCGGCGTCTCGCGCTCGTCAGGGTCACCGGTCCGACCACAATTGCGGACAAACACGATCGGCACGTGCGCAGCGCGAGATCGCGCGACCAGCGTGACGAGCCGGGCAAGAAGAAGCTCTGCCGAGCTCACCGGAAACGAAGGGTCGAACATGTTCACCTGGGCATCGATGAGAATGAGGGCCGTGGCCTCTCGCGACCGGTCAGGCAAAATCTGATTCATCTCTTTATGAGACCATTGACGCTCTTGAGATAAGAATAACAAGCAAAAGCTATGGGGGCACCAGCGGCGGTGTGACCGAATCTGCTGTAGGGCGGGGGTCGCCGTACCCCGCCGGTTGTCGGCAGTCCGAGGTGGCATGGGCATCTCGCCCATGTCTGATCGTTTCCGGCGTGGCATGGGCGTCTCGCCCATGTCCTGTGGTTTCCGGCGTGGCATGGGCATCTTGCCCGTGTCCTGTGGCTTTCCCAATCCACGGGCGAGACGCCCGTGCTACTTTCGATCGGCCCCCAACTGCGGGCAACCGCCAGATGCGCCCAGACGAGGCCTGACCACCGCCGCTTGACAGCGTTGTGCAAATGCACGACGCTAACCTCATGAATACGTTCGTTCCTCTCCGCGACTGGTCGGCCAAGACCGGAGCCTTGCTCCGCAAACTGCGGAAATCCGGAACCTTAATCGTCACGCAAAATGGCGTGCCGGCGGCCTATGTCATCAAGGCCAACCCGGAAAACATCGAGGCTGACATGGCGGCGCTCAACCGGCTGAGCTTTACCCAGGTCACGCAGCGCATGCGCGCCAGCGCCAAGGCCGCCGGTGCGGACAAGATGAGCCTCAAGGCAATTAACGCTGAGATCGCGGCGGCCCGTGCGGGCCGCCGTTGAAGCCATCAGCCGTGAAGCCGCTTGGGGTGTTGGACACGAATGTCCTTGTTTCTGCCCTCCTGAGCACACAGGGGCCGCCCGCCAAGCTCTGGGACGCCCTCGGCGCCGGCCGATATCTCCTGGCCTACGATCCCCGGATTCTCCACGAATACCAGCAAGTTCTCAGCCGCCCGAAATTCGGGTTCACCACTTCAGAAGTGGCGGACATGTTCGGGATGATCGCCCGTTTTGGCGAGATCGTGATACCGACCGCAGCGTTGCCGCCTCTGCTCGATCCTAACGATACGCCTTTTCTTGAGGTCGCAGCGTCCACCTCGGACAAGGTTCTGGTGACAGGTAACGCGAAGCATTATCCCCGCCCGGCCCGTCACGGCGTGGCAGTGTTTTCCCCGCGCGAAGCGCTGGATTTGTTGACTTCAACCCGCATGAGGTGATTGCGCTGGGATAACCTTTCCCGCCGCACGTCGGCTACGATGGCACCTCAGAGAATCTGCGGCAGCGGGTTGAGGCCCGCGCTTGACCTGTGGGCACAAAAGTAGCACAGTTGTGCCATGCCAAAGACCGCCCTCTTCCGCGCCCGTGTCGATGCCCGCCGCAAGAAGAACGCCGAGCGTATTCTGGCGAAGGTCGGCCTCACTCCCGGGCAGCTCGTCAACATGGTGTTCGCCCAGGTCGAGCTGAAGAACGGCCTGCCGTTCGCGGTCAACGCATTTGCCACCGATGATGGCTACCTGCCGCACGTTCCGAATGCCGAGACACTGAAAGCGATCAAAGAGAAGGCCGGCAAACGATTCAGCTCGCCCGAAGCGTTTTTGGCTGATCTGAAGTCGTCAAAAGATCGCACGGACCACCGAGCTGGAGAAGGAACATTTGCGCCACCACATCGTAAACTGAGAGCTTGACCGTTCGCTATTCGCGAATAGCGTATTCGAATGGTCACCAAGCCACAGGACGTGGTTGTAGCTCTCAAACTCTGCATCGAAGGAGCCCGGCAGAGCTATGCGGACTTGGGTCGGGATCTGGGAATGAGCGCATCGGAAGTCCATGCCGCGGTCCGCCGTCTGGCAGACGCCCGCCTGGTCGATCCCGAGACACGCGACGTCCGCCGCGAAGCTCTCCGCAACTTTCTAGTTCACGGCGTACCGCACGCCTTTCCCGCCAGCCCCAAGGAAGTCACTCGCGGAATGCCGACCGCCTGGGCCGCCCCCGTCCTGTCGGGAAAGATCAGCGCATCGGAGCAGATGCCCCCCGTCTGGCCGGATCCGGATGGAAAGGTCCAGGGCTCCGCCGTCCAACCGCTCTATAGCAGCGTGCCCCACGCCGCCCGGCGCGATCCCGCCCTTTACGACCTGCTCGCTTTGGTTGACGCTCTTCGAATCGGGCGGGCGCGCGAACGCAGCCTCGCCGAAAAGGAAATCAGCCGTCGCCTGAACAGCCATGCCGCAGCCTAACGTCGCCGCCATGCTCGCGGTCGCCGACCGCCTCGACAGTCTCGGTCTGGACTACGCCTTCGTCGGAGGGTCAATCGTGAATCTGCTGCTGGACGATCCTGCATTTTCCCCAGCGCGTCCGACGGACGACGTGGATGTGATCCTCGAAACCATTACCTCGCAGCGCTACTCCGAGGTCGAGGCCAAGCTCCGCAGCCTCGGCTTCGATCATGACATGCGCGACGATGCGCCGAAATGCCGCTGGGTGCTCGGTGATCTCACCGTGGACATCATGCCGACTGAGGGGGCGTTTCTCGGGCTCAATACTGCTTGGTTCAAGGAAGCACTGGCCACTGCGACCGTGCAGGAGATCGCACATACGCGCCTCAAGTTGATCGCGCCAGTCGCTTTTCTCGCAACGAAGCACGTCGCCTTCGTCGACCGGGGAGACGGCGACTACTACGCCAGCCACGACGTCGAGGATTTCATCACCGTGATCGACGGTCGGGAGAAGATCGTGGAAGAAGTGAGCCAAGCCCCAGCGGAGTTGGCCCGGTACGTGATCGAATCCGTGCGTAATCTGATCGCCATTTCCGCCTTTGACGAGGCGCTGCCCGGCCACCTGCCACCCGACCGCGCCAGCCAACAGCGATTGCCGAATCTCCGAAAGAAACTCCAAGCCATCGCGATGCTCGAATAGTGAAATTCGTTCGCATCGGGTCGCATAGCGAGCTGTTCGGCCGGTAAGTCGTCGGGGCAGACCCCTTGCCATCTGCCACGCCTCGTCTGGCGCCGCCTGATTGGCTGAAAGCGCTGATCTCACCTTCAGGGAATATGAGATAGCCGTTCGGCCATCCTTTGCGATGGCCCCTTTGCGCGGGCCAGTCGCGCCGGAAAGGCCGATCTCGGCATCAGAGAATATGCGACAGCCTCAAGAGACATCAGGGCCGCCAGAGCGCCGCAATAGGGCGGGAAACGGCCATCGCGGCAGCCGGCGGCAGCGAATGGCAAAGACCAAAGGACGTGCCAGTGATTCAAAGCCCGGCCTGGGCCAACAACGCTGATGGCTTCACCTTCAGAACTGCCGAAAGCTTTGGGATCGTCAGGAGCGAGATATTCTCTTCGCCACGCTCGACGCCTCCCACGTAAGTTCGGTTCACGTCCGCGAGCAGCGCGAGCTGCTCTTGTGAGATTCCTTGGCGCTTTCGCTCTTCCCTCAATGACTCGCCGAAGTGGCGGAGGACGTTGTTTCGAAGCGCCGCATTTGACACCACCGTCTATTCCCGGCATTTCGAGCATCAAAGGCGATGACGATTAGAAACACGAACAGATCGCCGTTGTTGACAGTTTTACCGCCGCACCAAGGACAAAGATGAATAGAGTTTTTGCCTTCCTAATTGGATTGAGCTTCATCGGCCTTTTGGGCTTTACGGTGATTCGTGACCGAGCTCAAACGAAGGCGATTGATGCGCTGAACTTGAGAATCGCAGACATCGAGAAGTCTGGACTCCGGATGACCTCCGCCCGCGACGAACTCATTTCTGTGCAGGAGGGTTTTGCCCGCTCCATGGTTGACCTAAGAGCGAAGGTCTCGGCTTTAGACGCCGCGAAAGACAGCATTCGTGGAATAAACAAATCAATAGCTACATTGGCCTTAACCGTTGGCCTTAATTCCAGCGATGCTGAGAAGAGACTAGATGCGCTGGAAAAGTGGAGAGTGTTCGTTGTCGAACCGAAGATAGAAGTTCTCGACGCCAGCGAACCAATAGTCGACATGGTCTTGCCGTTAAGCGCTCGATTAAGATTGGTAGAGGAAAAGTTGAAAATGACTTATCCCTGAACTTGCAAACTGCACCAAGAAGCAAGCGGCAGACGGTGGCAACGATGCCGGCGCTGTGCTCTCACGCGCGCGCGTGCCGGTCAAGAATGCCCGACGATTATAACCGGCAAGGAGGATTCTTATGGCCCAACATTGTGGGTGCCCGGGCCCTACCGCACGCACAGCGATTCGAGAAACCCTGCAGCAAGTGACCCGATTTCAACCAGTCGTCCAATGGCGAGTCCGCGCTCCCCTTCGCGCAGAGCCATTCGGTGCAAATCCCGCACAGATTCATATCCTGCGTTCCAGGCTTTTACCACCTCTGCCGGCAGTGTCGTAACGTCAAGTGGTTGCGGCCCGAAGGCGATGTAAGGCTTCGCGCTCACTGTTGGATTTCCAGCTTGCCCGCTCATTGGCGCCTCCTA
>PLOH01000043.1 GCA_003142955.1 Opitutia bacterium
TCGATGGTCATGCCGCTCGTGCAACTCGTCGTGCTCGGCTACGCTTTCGGCGGAAAGATCAAGAACCTCCGGGTCGGCGTGGTGGACCATGACCACGCCGTGCAGGCCGTGAAGTTGAAGGAGATGTTCCAGGCCGTGGCCGCCAACGCCGCCACCTTCGATACGATCGCCTACGATGACGAGGGCCAGGCAATGCGGGACTTGCGCACGGGGCGGATCAACGGCGTGGTGAACATCCCGCCGGACTTTTCCCGCAAGCTTTTGTCCGGAACCAGCCCAACGCTGGCGCTGATCGAGGACAACACTGATCAGTTTTCCGCCGCCTCATTGGAGGGAGCGCTCACCCAGTTGCTGGCCTCGTACGACCAAAAGGCCCCCGCGCCCCGCACGGCGGCGAACGCGACCCTTTCCGTCGTCGAGATCTATCCCTACGTGCCGTACATCCAGTACCTGTTGCCCGGCACGATCGTTCTGGCGATCTTCATTTCAACGATGATCGGCGGCGGCATCATCTACATTGACGACAAGGCCCGCGGACTGCACGAGGGCTATCTGGTGACGCCCATCCGGAAGTATGAACTGATTCTCGGCTTCAACCTGGCGGGAGCCACCAAGGCGGTCATCGCCGGCGCGGTCATGGTCACGTTCGGCTCGCTGATCGCCGGGATCCCGGACCCGTTGAATCCAATCCGGCTGGTGCAGATGGGGGTGCTGGTGATCGTGACGGCGCTGGCGCTGATCAGCATGATGTTCCTGCTGATGGTGAGGGTGAACGATCCGTTGGTGCCGCGCTCGGTGATCGGGGTGCTCAATACCCTCCTGTATTTTCCGAGCGGCGCCGTGTATCCGACGAACGCCTTTCCGCGATGGATGCAGGTGCTCTCGGCGGTGGATCCGTTCACCTACGCGGTGCACGGCTTCAAGGAACTGCTGCTGAAGAACACCGGCCTCGCGGCGATCGGCTTTGACCTGATGTACCTGGCGGTCTTCGCCGTGCTGGCGATGACCGCCGCCACCGCGCTATTCCGCCGCACGCTGTAGGCGGGACCGGCGCAATCGGTTGCAGGACGGGCACCCGTGAGGGCCGATGGGACGGGAAACCCGCAAATTCCCGCTTGCCATGTGCCCTGGGCTCGGGTGTTTTGAACCCTTTCCCGTTCGTCGGTTGCCCTCTTTTGGGGGGCGAGGACGAGCCACATCTCCCACAACCAAAAAATCCAACTCGATCGCAAGGCGGCCCTCCGGCCGACCTGTGTGTCGGAAGATACATCGATCACCATGAACATCACTGTCAAAGACCTGCTCGACGCCGGCGTGCATTTCGGGCATCAGACCCGGCGCTGGAATCCCCGCTCCAAACCCTATATCTTCGATCATCGCCAGGGCGTTTCCATCATCGATCTCGGCAAGACCTATGAGGCCCTCCAGCAGGCGTGCGACTTTGTCGAGAACCTGGTCGCGGACGGCCGCGTAGTGCTGCTGGTCGGCACGAAGCGGCAGGCGCAGGATATCGTGCGCGAGGCGGCGACGACGACCGGGATGCCTTATTGCGTCAACCGCTGGCTGGGCGGCACGCTGACCAACTTTGCGACGATCAAACGCTCCGTTGCCAAATACAAGAACTACCAGCAGATGGAGACCAGCGGGGAAATGGCCAAGCTCCCGAAAAAAGAGGAGTCAGCCATCAAGCGCGAGATGGCTCGCATGCAGCGCAATTTCGACGGCATCCTGGAAATGGCCGAACTGCCGGGCGCGCTTTTCGTGGTCGACATCAATCACGAGGACATCGCCGTGGCCGAAGCGAAACGCTGCGGCATTCCCTGTATCGCTCTGGTCGATACGAATTCCGATCCGACGACGGTGGCGCGACCGATCCCCGGCAACGACGATGCGGTGAAATCGATCCGCATCATTGTCGATACGCTGGTGGAGGCGGTCCAAAAAGGCCTGGCGCAGCGCGACAGCCGCCGGGTGGCTCATGGCACGGCCGACGTGAAGGCCGCTTCCGCGGCGATGGCGGCCGCGGCAGTGCCGGCGCCCGCGGAGACCGAGATCGACCTGGAAAAGATCGAATTGCCGGCGAATCTCAAAGACATCGCGGCGCTCGAAGAAGGAGCGGCCGTGGTCACGGAAGCCACCGGCAAGATCGCGGCGAAGAAGAAGCCCGTCCGCGCCGTCATCAAGGCCGACCAATAAACCGCCTGGCGGTGCGCCTCACTGGGCGAACCTTCAAGCCACACCAAGATCTGGAGTTATTGTCCCAACCTATTTTCTGCCGCGATTGAAATGAGCACGATTATCACCGCCCAAATGGTCAGCGACTTGCGCGAAAAGACTGGCGCGGGCCTGCTTGACTGCAAGAAAGCCCTGACCGAGTCCAACGGCAACGTCGAGGAAGCCATCACGATCCTCCGTAAGCGAGGCGCTGCCTCCGCGGCCAAGAAGGCCGAGCGTGCCACCCGGGAGGGGCTGATCGAGAGTTACATCCACATCGGGGGCAAGGTCGGCGTCATGATCGAAGTGAACTGCGAAACGGATTTCGTGGCGCGCAACGAGGAGTTCAAGGTCCTGTGCCGGGACCTGTGCCTGCAGATTGCCGCGGCCAATCCGACCTACGTCCGCCGCGAGGAGGTCCCGGAGGCCGATCTGGCCAAGGAACGCGACATCGCCTCGGCCCAGGTACAGGGCAAGCCGCCGGCGGCGATCCAGAAGATCATCGAAGGCAAGCTGGAGAAGTATTTTTCGACGGTCTGCCTGCTCGACCAACCCTTCGTGAAACAAGCCGAGAAATCGGTGAAGGACATCATCACGGAAAAAGTCGCCAAGATCGGGGAGAATATCCAGGTCCGTCGTTTCGTGCGCTACCAGCTCGGCGCCTGAAGCCCGCCAAAGCCCGCGAAATCTATTGTAGGTGTTGCACCCTGTAGCGACGGATGAGGGTGGAGCGGCTTGTCCTCGAGACGCTCCGCGCGTTGGGGACAACGTGCGCCACCCGTGTCAGTCTATTCCGCAAGTTTCAGCGAGCTCGTCCGCCAGTTCGCAGAGGGCGCGATAGTAGTCGTCCTTCGTGAGCCCCAGGGCGGTGGCGCCGAACGTCTCGGCATCGTCCGGAGACGCGAACTCGCCGTAGTTCACGAGGACGATCTGATACAACGCCAGGCAGGGCACCTGCTCCAGTCGCGTGCTGAAGAACGGATGAACGCACAGTCGGAAACCATCCTCCGGTCGTGGTCCCTTTGCTGCCGGAAACGCGCATTCCCCCGGCTCGAGCGGATCGGAGTCAAAGACGATTTCGCAGGGATAGCGCACGCAGGCACGGTCCGCCACCAGGCGCTGCAATTCCGCCCAGCCGATGGTGGGACCGTATTTCTGGCGAATCGCCGCGCCTTTCTCCGCCACGTGGGCGTTGAGCGACTGGCGCGCGTCGTCGACGGTCAGTTTGGTCGGCATGGGCGCTATTCCTGGCCGGGGTCAAACCGACTGTAGGAGCCTGCTTGCAGGCGATGCTATCGTGGAGATCGCCTGCAAGCAGGCTCCTACACCGATCACTGACCGGGCAAAACGGTTCCAAGAAAGATGACGATGCTTTGGCATAAACCCTATCAAAGCCTGGCGGGCGCGGCCCTTTGTTCGCTCCCCGCCGCGGGGAGGTGCCGCCCTTCGTTCGCCCGGGAAAGCCGCCCCTGGAGGATGGGCACCGACATGCGGAGAAAGACCGTATAGGCGAGGAGGCCGAACGCCCAGATGCCGATGCAGACCAGCGTCTCATTGAGAGACGGGCGGTATTCCACGATCTGGCCCAGCGGAGTGGGAATAAAGCCGGGGATCACCAGGCCCATGCCCTTCTCGATCCAGATGCCCGTGATGCACAGCACGCAGGTCAAGTTCAGCCATTTCAGGCTGCGGCTAAGCGGCAGCACGAGCAGAAACATGGCCACGAGATTGAAGACGATCGCCGTCCAGATCCAGGGCACCAGCGCGTGGTAGCCGTGCAACCCGAGGAAAAGGTATTTCGACGACTCGCTGTGCAGGTCACCGGAGTAGAATTCCTTGAACACTTCGTTCACCAGCAGAAACACATTGATGAGCATCGACACCTGGACGATGCCGCGGAGCGTCAGCAGGGCGCGGTCGGTGATCATGAGCCGCTCGGTCATTCGGTTGTGGATGACCTGGCCCAGTTCGCGTTGCTGCATCAGGCGCCGCAGGTCTTCGACCGGCACGCGCAGGATCAGCGCGGGTTCCTCAGCGATGGCGGTGGCCATGCGCGGGGTGCTGTTCAGGGCGGAGACCTCGCCAAACTGGCCACCGGGACGGATCGTGCGGGTGATCCGGAGGCGTCCGCTCTCCTCGCGTTTGACGACGATCTCACCCTCCAAAACGAAAAAGGCATGAGCATCGAGGTCTCCCTGGCGCAGCAACGTCGCGCCGGCAGGAACGGAGAGGATGGTCGTGCTAGCGAGGAGCTTCCGACGCATCTCCATCGGCACCGGGCGGAACTCGGGCAGGTGCTGGGCGAGTTTCTCCAAATCGTCGAGTGTAGCGGGGCGCGCCGAGGAGGTCCCGGGGGCGGCAGCGTGCCCGCTCGAACCAAGGGCGGGGGCGGAGGCGGTGACGCGGCGCACGACCTGCAGCGCAAGGATCATCAGGGCAGGGCCGGCGGTAAAGGCCGACGCCAGAAACCGTGGACCGACAATCGAGGAATTCCAGAACGGACGCCCACCCAGGCCGACATACAAGAAGGCGGTCACCGTGTGAATGGACACGGCCCACCCGATCGCGACGAACACAAACGGGATGTAAAACCACTTGGACGGTTTCCTGCCCCGGTACCGGCAGTAGAGGAGGTAACCGCAGATGTGGACGTTCAGGAGCAAATAGCCGTTCAAGACGATCACATCCCAGCTCAGCATCGACGCCGGGAAATTCAATTGGCCCAGCCCGGGAATCAAGTGCCAGAAACGGTCGGGCCGGCCCAGGTCGACCGTCACGAAGGCGAGACACATGAGGATCGCCGCGACGGCGAGCAATTCTCCGAAGATGACCAGGTCGTGCAGTTCCTCGTTGTTGTAGATATAGACCGGGATGACCATCATCACCGCCGCGGCCGCCACGCCGACCAGGAAAGTGAAATTAGCGATGTAGACGCCCCAGGAGACCTGGTCGCTCATGCCGGTGGTGATGAGGCCGTGCACGAGTTGTTTGGCATAGGCGTTGAGGCCGACCAGGCAAAGGACGGTCAGTGCGCCCATCCAGGCGTAGTAGCGCCAGTCGCCCACAAACGCGATGCGGCCGCAGCGCTGCAGAAACACCAGGTAATCTCGGAGGGCGCGGTTCATACGTCAAAATAGTAGAAGAACCGCGGCGAGGTGCCCAATTCCTCCTTCAGTTGGATGAAGACCCGCTTGGTGCGGAGGATGTAGGAGACCTCGCTGTTCGGATCGAGGATGTTGCCGAATTTCCGCGCGCCGGCCGGGCAGACTTCCAGGCAGGCCGGATAACGGCCCACCCGGGTGCGCTGGATGCAGAAATGGCATTTCTCCATCACACCCTGCCGCCGCGGGCGGTTGCCGAGGTAGGCCATGTCCGGATTCAACCGTTCCTTGGGAATCGACGGCTTGGTAAAGTTGAAGCGCCGCGCCCAGTAGGGACAGGCGGCCTCGCAGTATCGGCAGCCAATGCACCAGTCGTAGTCAACGACNNTTGCACTGCTGGCACTGCACCGGCATGTAAAAGTAACCTTTTTCCGGGACCGACTCCGGGGCGTAGTTGTGCTCGGCCTTCTCGATATCCAGCGAGCCGTGCGGCATCCGGAGCACGCGGATATACTGGATCTCCGGGGTGCGCGATTGATTGTTCTCCTGCACGCACGCGTGCACGCACTTGCGGCAGCCGATGCAGCGCGTGAGATTGAGCGCATAGACAAACTCAACGCCGTCCATCGGCTTGAGGTCCCGCACGTGCGGCCGGACGCCGTACTCGCGCTCCACGTCGTTCGCAATCCGCTTGAGGACCCGGTCCATCTCCTGCGGCGTCAGTTCCTTGTAATACTTCTGCATGAACCGGTCCAGCGACGTGTAGTCGTCCAGGTCACGCAGCGGGGAAAGACTGGCGGCGAGCGCGGCCAGTCCGGAAGCCAGGACGGCCGACGTGCGCAGGAAGCTGCGGCGGCTCATGTCCGCGCCGGGGGCGGAGGGGTCTCGATTCAAGGGGGCCTCAGGGAGGGACATGTCAGTTGGCGTCAGCCGTCTCGGTTGGCACCGCGATCGGCGGCCGCAGGAGGTGGGGGCCGGGTGCGGGTTTCCGGGACGGGAATTTGGGTGAATGCGGATTGTGGCAATTCACGCACGCCTGCCGTTTGAAGGCGCCGAGCTTCCGGTCCCAATAGCCGCTGATGCGCCCGTGGGCGCCCGCCTCCCAGTCTTCGAAGGTTGGACCATGACAACTGCCGCACAGCTGCGGGCTGTCCTGAAACTTCACGACCCGCCCGTCGCGGGCGAGCAACTGCTCCAGGTTGGTTTCATCGTGGCAGTTGAAACAATTGTTGTTTCGGCCCTGTTCGCCGTGGCCCATCACGATGTCGGAGTGTTCCTGCGGAACGATCAGCTTGTGGTTCGCGTCATAGCGCAGCACCGGCGGTTTCTTTCGCTCGTGGCAGGCATAACAGTCGAAGTCCGACAGATCGTCCTTCGCGGCGACCAAATCGGCGTAGGACCGCCGGACCGTCGCGGTATCCAGGAAAGACCGGTCAACGAGGGGGATCAGTTTCAGCGGGGCGGTGCGCCCCCAGAGATTCAACAGGAAGGCCCCCGCCAGCCCGCAAAACAAAACGACCAAGCTGCGCANNGTCCATGAACGAACTCGGGGAGTTTACTCGGAGTGGACCGGCACGATCCGGTCGAGGCGCAAGGAGAGCGCCTAGGGCGTCGGCTTCATTTTGCGGACATACTGCACCAGCGCCGTAATCTCATCATCGGACAAGCCTTCGATCGCCTTCATCCGCGTCTTGCCGTCCGCATCTTTGAGCCCTTCCTTGATGGCGGCAAAGGCTTGCGCGTCGGTGAACTTCGCCTGCACGCTGGCATCGGTGAAATCCGCGATATGCAGCTTCTTGCCCATCGGTTTGTCACCCTTCCCATCCGGGCCGTGACATTTAGCGCAATTGTCCTCCCAGTTTGATTTCGTTTCGGCCGCCCGGGCGGCCAAGGATAAACTGCCAACACACACGAGCGAAACTGCCAGTATCTTTTTCATCTTCGGAATCATCTCTTTGGTTGAGGATTGGAGAAGGATCGTACTGATCCTCCCCCGATTTTATCTCGGGAATTATCGGGCGGCCGCGGCCGTCGCGCTACCGCGATCTTGGTTTATCCTCCGCATAAATTGCCCACGGAAGCGGCATTCTTTGGCAGCCGGGCGACGACCGGTTGTTCATTTTTGAACACTGCCGTTGTGGCAGTCGCTGCATAGGACGTCGGGATCCAGATCGCCGCCCGGGTGTTTGAATTCCACCCCCTGGGGCGCGACCCGGCTCAATTCCTCCCCGCGTCCTTGGGCGAGCAGGGTGTGGCAGGCGGTGCAGTCGCTCGAACGCACCGCGACACTGCCGTCGACGGTGCGGTGCTTGTCGTCGTGGCAGCGGAAGCAACCGGGCCAGTCCTTGTGCCCGATGTTGTTGGGGTAGGTGCGCCAGTCGGCCTTCATCTTGGGAAAGAAATCCTCCTGGTAGATGTGCTGGACGGCGGCGATGGCCGGTGCGACCCCGTCAGCCGTCTGGTATTTCTGGCGGAGGATCGTAGCGATGCCCTCGATGGCCCGGTCATTGTCCGGATACTCCTTGGTCAGCGCCTCGACCGCCGTTTTCCTGACGTAGGGCAGACTGGTGCTGATCTTGCCGAGCGCCATGTCGGTTTCAACCGCCTGGTTCGGGGTCTGGTAGGCGTGGGCCGGCCGGTTGTGGCAGTCCATGCAGTCCATGGCGCGAATAGAACCCGCCGGGGGTTCGCCTTGGAAATCCTTGGTCCGGAACACCCGCACCTCGCCGTTCGTCGCCGAGGTCATACGGATCCACGGGATGACCTGCCGTTGCGGATCGGAAGCGTAGTACTCCACCTTGTTGGCGACGTTCATGTGCCAGTGGATTCCCCCGAAAAAACCGTCACCCGGCTGGCCGCCGCCAACGCGGAGGGACAGGCGGACGGTGAATGGGGTGTTCTTCTTGTCCGCGAGGTAATGGACGTAGGACCGGTCGAGATTGCCGGTGAACTTCTCCGGCCAATGGCAGCGCTCGCACGTCTCCTGCGCCGGGCGCAGGTTCTTGATCGGGGTCTTGATCGGCCGTTCGTACTTGTTGAACGTCGTGGCGTACACTTGGTAGGCTCCGCTGATCTTCGACTTTACATACCAGGACGCGCCGGAGCCGATATGGCATTCGGCGCACGACACCCGGGCGTGGGAGCCATGATGGTAGGTGGTGAATTCCGGCTGCATGACACTGTGGCAGGTCTCGCCGCAGAAGGTCACGGATTCCGTGAAGTGATAGGTCTGGTAGCTTCCGAATGCCGTCAGCAGCAGGAACACCGCGGCGCCGGAGACGAAGTAGCCGAGAAAGCGGCGGTCCCGCGGCTGCGACAGGTCGATCGCCAGCGTGCGTCGCGCGCCGGCGACGGGTTGCTGCCCGGCCGAACGCCGGCGCTGCGTCAGCCAGCCAGCGGCAATGAGGAGCAACCCGAGGATCAGGAAAGCCGGAGCGACCAGATAGGTCAGGATGCCGACGTAGGGGTTGGTCTCGCGGGCGACGGTGTCGATCGCCACGAGGAAAACAAAGGCGAACAGACTTCCCAACACGGTGATCGCGCCGGCCAGGCTCAGCCAATTCCTCAGCGGGGCGGAACGCTCAGGAGGGGGAGGGTCGGAAACGTCTGACATGGTGAAAATTCAATCCTGCTCTTGGAATTACGCGAGCGAAGAGAGGCAAAGAGAACGCCCGCCAGGATGACCAGGCGGGCGGGGAAACCTCCATGCGTGCACGTCTCGGTTGCAGCGAGACGCCAAGAACTACTTCTTCATCTTCCGAATGTAGGCGACGAGATCGGTGATTTCGGCATCGGACAGGTCATCCTTGTACGCCTTCATCCTCTCCTTGCCGTCCACGGTGACGCCTTCCTTGATCGCCTTGAACATCTCATCGTCCTTCATCGCCGCTTTCACGGTATCGTCGGTGTAGTCCTTCAGATTGTACTTCTTGCCCATCTTGGTGTTCCCGGACCCGTCGGTGCCGTGACACCGGGTGCAGTTGCTGTCCCAGTTGTCGGCCGCCGTTGCGGCATACGAGGCGGCAGCCATGAAAACCGAGAAGAGAAACGAGAGGGCGAGGATTTTTTTCATAACCGTTGGTTGGATTAGGGATCAGGTTGCGAATACTTTAAGTGAATTTTATACCGAGTGCTGCGGTCGTCAAGGGCGGGTCCGAGAAAGGCCCCGGCGCGCGCCCCACCGGCGATGGGCGGAGGGAGGAAGCCGCTCCTCATCACAAGGAGTAAGTGATGCCAACGTAGGCGAGAGGACCGTTGTAGTTGGTGAATCCGCCGGTGGTCGCATCCGTCCGGTCCAGGTATCCCACTTTTGCGTCGAGCATCCAGCGGTCGGCCAATTTGCACTTCACGCCCGCCGTGACGCTCCGTTCCTCGAAGCCGGCGCCGTAGGGCTGGCCGCCGGACGCGATCGAGGGATTGTAGTTGTCCGCCCGCGTATAGATTCCTTGGAGCTGGAGATCGACGCTCTTGTTCACAACGAAGCCGGCGAGCCCGCTGGCCGTGATGTAGTTATTGTTGGCGTTCTGGATGGGCGTGGCGATGGAATTGGTGGCGTTCACCGGCACGAACGGATACGCGGTCTGGAGATAATTGAAGACAAAGGAGAGGTCGCCGTGGAAGTAGAATTGGCCGGAAGGCGCATAGTCCAAGGCTTCGCTGATCGTCCGCGCGCTGGCATTGCCGGAAGTGATCTCGGTGCCCGTGCCGCCGGTGATGGAATTGCCGGTGACGGACATCATGCCATCCTGCGCGTCGAAGCGGGTGGTCAGCGTTAAGACGGGATCCGGTCGGTAGATTACGCTTACCGTGGCACCGGTAAAATTGTAACCCGTGACATAGAGAGCGCCGGTGCTGGCGACGCCAATGATGTCATTGGCACCGACAAACTGGTTCTGGTGATCTTTCCGGTAGACCTCGGCCCGGACCGTGAGTTGGCTGGTCGCATTCCAGTTGGCGCCGATCTTGCCGTTGGAATAGTCCTGGTTTGCCTCCTGGAAGAAAATCGAGCCGAGCGGCGCTGAGGCGGTGGTCGTGATTCCGGTGACGCCGGCCGTCGTCGAGGCAGCGTAGGGATTGATCCAATGCTGATTCCCGTGGTTGGTGCGGTTATCGAAGGACGCGTAGAGCGAGAGCCCGTCGAACCCCATATACCGGATCGAAAGCTCGGGCGTGGCGACGTGGTCGTTTTGGTGCGAGTAGGTCAGGTCATTGGCAACGGTGAAATTGCTGGGATCCAGTGTCTTGGCCGTTGAGGCAAGGCTGCTCGTGACGAAGCCGCCGCTGCTGGTAATGACGTTATATTCGTCGCGGAAACCCAGGTCGATCAGCCAGTCCTTCGTGGGCGTGAACTTCAGAAAAGCATTGCCCACGTAGTCGTCGACGTTGCCGGTGCCATAGATGTTGGCGGCCGTTTCGGCGGTGTAGACCAGTTTCAAGGTGGAGCTGTACGCGGGCGTGATCCAATTGCCACCGTTGGTGCTCGACTGGTGGGAGAAGGAGAGCCCGACATCTAGCGCGACATAGGGATTGAACTTGATGTCTGTCTGGTTGATCAGTCGGAAATCAGTCGACTTGATCGTTTGTTCGTCATCAAGGACCGTGACCGTCGGATCGACGATCACCTTTGAACCCGGGTACTTGACGTAGCTGCGCCAGTCATCGTTGTTGATCCACCCGAGGCTCGCCTTGACCGTTTCCGTGACCTTGCCGGCCGTGGCCACCATGCTGGCGTCGAGGACCGAATGGTGCTCGTTCAGATTCATGACGTTGGGGGCGATGAACGGCGTGTTGGCGGGCAGCGCGGTGCCGACGAGGGCGCCGTTCGTAACCACCGCATTCGGGTTGATCACGGATGCCCACTCAGTGGATTCCTTTTGGCCGGTCCGGCTGTCGACATGAAAGCCGAGGGTGAACACCGGAAGATTGGGCTTGGCCAGCGTGGCCGTGAGCCAAAACGTGCTGCGATCGACGTGCAGCGACTCGTAACTGAGGGCCTGGAAGGAGTCGCTCAGCGGGAAGAAGCCGCCGACTCCGTCGTAGAAGGTGCGGAAGCGCTTATAACCGGTGTCGATGGACCCGACATCGTTAAAGCTCAACTTGAGGTCCCCGAGGTAGTCCTGCGCTCCGCCCAGCGCGTGGCCGTTAACCGTGATGGAAACATCTTTGGAGAGGTCCTTCGCGTAGGACAGATCCTCGATGCCGCCGGAGCCGGCTGAGGGCATGCCCGTGCGGGCGTCGAACGCGGCCTTGTCGCCCGACACGAAGGGCGCGACGCCGGAAACGGTGATGTAGTTGTCCGGCGTCGGGAAGGCGTCGGCCTGCGCCGGGGCGTCGGCAGCGACCGTCCTGACACCGGAGAGGGCGAAAGCCGCGCCGACGCAAATCAGTCCGGCGCCGCGGCGCAAAAGGGGAAGATGAGTATCCATGTGGTGGATGTGGCTTGATGGGTTAGGGGCGCAAGGAAGCGTTCACATTGGAACCGTGGACATCCTCATGGCAACCGGCGGACCAGCAGGCGCCTTCCGAGAGACGGGAGCCGATCGCGTTGGCATGGGCGCCGCCGCTCTTGTAACCGCCGATATTGAATCCGCTCGAGAGGGTGGCGAGGTGGCACCGGAGGCAGAGATTTGCGTCCCGGGCAACCAGCATCTTGTCGTTGACTGTGCCATGGGGGTTGTGGCAGGCGGTGCAACCTTCCTCGCGGATCGCCCCGTGCGCATAGGTGAAAGGCCCGGCCTGCTGCGTGTGGCACCTGAGGCAAGTCTCGGTCGCGCTCGCCAGGGCCGCGCCGCTGCCCCGAATCGCGTCGCCCTGATGGGGATCATGGCAATCGCTGCAAGTGACCTTCCCGGCCAGCAGCGGGTGGCTATGCGGAAGATTGAACTGGCTCCGCTTGTCGAGGTGACACTGGAAGCAGGTCTCGGGCGACTTCCGGGGATTGATGATCGTGCCCGCGCCGCCGCCCGCCTTCACGTGCAGGCTGCCGGGTCCGTGACAGTTCTCGCAGCCCGTGTCCAAGGCCCCCGCGCCATTGGCGACCAGGCGGGCATGCGTGGCCGTGGTAAAATGCTCGGCGACATCGGTGTGGCATTCGGCACATTGTTTCGTGCCGACATACTTCGCGCCCGCAATCTGCGGCGGGGCAACGATCGTGCGGTCCGCCGTGACGCAGGAAACCACGAGGAGTCCCCAGGCCGAAAGGCCGGCAAGAATGAGCCAGTTCCGGATGGCTTTGCTGGTAAAGGCATGCATAAGGCGAGAAAAAGACAGGGTGGATTTGGGTGCGAACCGGCTGACAACGGTGCTTTTGGCGCAGGGACAAAATACGGTACCAACCCAAGAGCGGCTCCGCATAAATTGACCAAGCCAATGCAAAAATTGTGTTTTGTTCGCGTCCAGACAGTCAGGCGACGGGGTGGGATAGGGCAGCGATCCGGCGGGCGGACGGTCGGCCGGATGGCCGCGCAACCGTTTTTCTGCTTTCATTTGCCGGAGCGTTTTCGCAATCTCGGCCCGGCTTTCGGAGAGGTGACAGAGTGGTCTATCGTACCTGACTCGAAATCAGGCGTGCCGCAAGGCACCGTGGGTTCGAATCCCACCCTCTCCGCCA
>PLOH01000006.1 GCA_003142955.1 Opitutia bacterium
CATGCGCCGCTGACGTTATCTTCGCCGCCACGATAGGCAATAACTTAAGACGCTGTGTTTAGTTAGGTTAGCCACGAGATTGTTGGGCTCCACAATCACGATGAGTCCGCCCGGCACCAGCACGCGAATCATCTCCCGAATGACGGCCAACGGATCTTTCACGTGGATCAGCACCGTTTGGCACGTGACCATTTCAAAGGAGCCGTCAGGAAACGGCAATCGCTCTGCCTCGCCCACCACGAACGAAGCGGCGAGGTGTTCCACTCCTGTGCCTCTCTTCCGAGCTTCCTCGATCCATTGCGGTTCACGATCGATTCCCGTCCACCTACTTTCAGGGGAGAGAAACGGGGCTAAGCAGCGTCCCCAATGACCAACACCGCAGCCAACATCGAGCACACTCTTTACTGCGACGAGATTCCACCGGGCACTCATCAGCTTGAGGAAATCGTGATTCCACCAGAAGTCCCTGGTGTCACCGAAGTAGTCGGCCGAATGTGGTTTCTTGGTCATCGCGGATTCAGCCGACAGTTCAACGATCTGCAGCGATGGGCGCATTTGCAGTCGGAGTGCCGCTGGTCGGGGTCGGTAAACTGTGGCAAAAATCTGAGCCCGATCCCGCCATAGTTCTATCGAGATAATGCTGTTTCATGGTTGCACGCCGGCTAGGCGGCTCGTGGGTATGGGAAAATCGCCTATGCTGGTCCGCAGGGCCGCTACCGGGTCGGGTCGCTGATCCTTCCCATGAACAGTGGTGCCCCGGTCGTGTTGTCCCGGATCAGAAAGACAAAGGGGTGGTCGACCTTGACGACCCTCGGCTCCGGAGGAGGAGGGCCGCCTACCCCGAAGGGCGACAACACAACCACCGTCTCCGCCTCCGCTTCGGTTCCGGCCTCGTCCACCTTAACGGCGGCATTCTGAACCACCTTTGAAATATAGGTCGGGTTCGAACTCACCTGAGAAAAGTCAGCGACGTAGATTTTCCCGGCCGGCCCCAGTCCCATCGATGTCAATGCTTCCATCAGCCGCAATTCTGAATGGGTGTCGAACCGCGGCAAAGACAGGATCACGGTTTTAGGCTCCGATTTGTCCAACGACTCAAGCCATTCTGCCAGTGTCGCGGCCGAGAGAGAACCCTCAAGATCCGCAAGACCCGTTCTACGGTCCGGCAGGATGACAACCATCGAGTAGGTACCATTTCCGTAGGGCAGTTCGAGCAGACTCACGCGACCCGGCCCGAGGCCAAACAACCTGCCTGTTTCGTGGTAGAATTTGAAATCGGTCTCCGTGTGCATGAAGGGCACACTCACCTCTCTTCCACCGGCAAGAAAGAACGGCCCCGGTTTCGTGGCCGCCGCCGCGAATTCGTATCTCCAGTGTCCGAAGAAATGGACGCGGCTTTTCAACACGATGCCGGTGTCCGGATCCAGGGAGGGCTCGGTCGGAATCTCGGCATTGAACTTTAGGCGGGCCATGTCCTGAAACGCTGCAAGCAGGGGATGCGACGGATCGCTCAGCACCGTGCTCGTCCATTCAAGCGTGGTCCGTTCGTCGCTCTTGCCCGCCAACCGGGCCCGCCAGTCGCCAAACGCCTCCAGCGTCTGCTCTGAGGCCCCGGGCAGAGGCAGCACCGAGAGCAGGGATGTGCGGGTTGGTCCGCGGGATCCGGTGCCCGCAAGAGCCAGGAGACCCGCCACGCCTGGAGGGCAAAAGACCAGATTCTGATCGTTTGCAGCAAGGCGGGGGTAAAGATCGGTGGCGAAGGCGAGGTCGGCGGCTGCCACCGCACGGATATCGTCCTCGCCGGGCTTCCCTTCTTCGGTCGCACCAACGCACGCGAGGACGGCGACTGTCGCTATTAGAACTGCCAAGGAGCTTCTCATGGCCGTTACTTCATCCAAGGAGGAAATCCTCGGCCGTGGCGATGTCGCGGAATATCCAGAGCTGGCCCAAAATCAGTCCTCCGATCGGGATCATGAGAAACGCCCCCCCTCTCTTGACGAGAAAGTAGAGAAGTCCGGCCAGGCCGAGAACTCCGGCCAATAGTGCTGGGGACCGATCTCGACTTTGCCAACAATCTCGATTCTGTCGCCACTCTCGACCACGCTGGCGGTGGCGACCGGACCGTTGCCTCGTCCGTTACCCCCTTGCCACCAGCACATCTCTCCCGCCTGGACATAGCCCAGACGCTTCGGGGAGAGCCCGTACGGGAGTTTGCCCGGAGGTATTACAGCAGCCAGGAACTTGCCGTGGACCTCGTCCGCGGTTTTGCACCCGACCACCTCCCATCTGAAGCGGCGGATTGTCATGAGGCAAAACTACGCCTCCTCCTTTTGACCGGGCGACATCGAGAATCCGCGTGTTTGAGTCCATGCTCCGATAGAACCGCCAGTTTCCCGACGGCCCCCTCGCTGATCCCGGCGTGCAGCATTCCCTCGCCGGACCCGTCAAGAGAGAGCGCACGCAGAAGGGGTAGGATGATCATTTGGGGTGCTAACCGTCGACCGCCATGATTTCCTTTTCTCGAATTACTGTCAACGCGCTGGCACCGTCCGCGCCCACACGCCACGGGCATTCGAACCCTGTATGCTGTTTTCAGAGCGAGGCGCTAAAGATGTTGGTAGTCACGAACAGCTATTCACTTACGAGGTTTTCCTCCGGAGAGACCGGAACCGAGCAAAACACGCGAAATGGACCCATCTGGTCAATAATTGGGCAATATACCTCGGGCCTTCCCAGCCCTCGCGTCGAGAGCAGCATCGACCTGCAGTAAAACAAACTACATGGGAAGGGAAGAAACGCCCAGAATCAACCAGGCTTGACAAGTGCTATCAATGATAGCATCCATACGTCATGCCTCAACTCCTCGTCCGTGACATCGAGCCTGCAGTCCTAAAAAGACTCCGCAGCAGTGCTGCAGCCCAAGGCGTTTCTGTCGAAGAAGCGCATCGGCGCTTGCTGCGTTCAGCCTTAGTCGGCAATCGGCCTGGCCCAAAGCACAACTTCGTCGAGTATCTGCGCAGCATCCCCCAGGGCGGGGAAATAGGCTTCCCCCGGTCAGCAGATTTGCCCAGGTCGGTCACACTCTGATGCCTTACCTGCTCGACACCTGCTTGATTTCCGAGCTTCGAAAGACGAACTGTAATCCCGGTGTAGCAGCATGGATGTCCAGCGTCGAACCCGACGAAGCATTCCTGAGCGTCATTACTCTCGGCGAAATCCGTCGCGGAATCGAACTTCACCGCAGCAAAGATGCCAAAGCGTCCGGCGCTCTCGAACGCTGGCTGTTTGGCCTAGAATCCCACTACGCCGAAAGAGTGCTGCCGATCACGGCGGCCATCGCCGACCGTTGGGGTAGGTTGTCGCCCAATCAACCACTACCGGTTTCCGATGGGCTGATCGCAGCCACGGGACTGGAGCACAAGCTCACTGTCGTGACGCGTAACATCGAAGATTTCCAGCGCTCTGGCGTCAACAGCCTAAATCCTTTCACCTAGTTCATCCATGTGAAGAGCGGTGGGCGATTCCTCTGTTGTTTATGATTCTGGCTGCCCTAATCGCCTGCTATTTGCCCGATCGGCGGAGTTGCCCGCATCGATCCGGTGACTGCTCTGAGGGCGGAATCACGCCCGCCTCGCACTTTATCCGCCCACTGCATCGGTACGCCGACCATGTCCGCCGGCAGTTTGTCAGTTTCCGGCAGTAGAGCTCAACGGTCGGAACTTCCCGGAATCAATCCTCCGGTTCTGGGGCCAGAGGTAATCGCCGATCAGATTGATCTGCTCCCACCCCACCCGGGAGAAGTGCTGCAGCAGATTCGGATCAATCTCGGTTACCGTGCCTTTGAGTGCTTGGACCGCACGCTCGAGAATCTGAACATGTTTCTCGCCCATCCCCCATGTTACCGCCTACGCCAGTTTATATGAAAACCGGAACAACCGACATACGGATTATCCCAATATAACGAGTCGACCCCCGTACGCCAGACCTCCCATCGCATTCGTCCAAATTCTTCACCGGCATACGGATTACCGAGCCCCTCTAACCTACTCAGATCGTCAAATTCCGATACGATTCGTACACGCTCCGATTCACGGTAGAGTGTCATAGCTTCCGCTTCACTCGGATGCCATCCGTTTAAAATAGTAAAGAAATTGAAATAATATCCCGCAATTTGCGCCAGCGGTCCAAAAGTCGCGCGATAAAGCGGAGTCGTAAATTTCTTCTTCGCGTACTGGACTCGCCCGTATTCTGTAAGCATCTCTTCTTCCCGGGGGACGTTTCTGTTAGCCATCACAATGAACTTCGGCATCATCACTACCTGACCGAAATCCTCATTTGGCAGGCTCGACGATCCCGTGCTAGCGAGGATTGCCGTCTCCGGGCCGGGATTTGCAAATTTGAATCCCAAAAGCTCAGGCAACAAAGAGGAAAGTTTCTTGGTCCGCTGGTCGACAGCTTCAGGTGTATCCGCTCTTGCGATCGACGAAACCAAGATATATCCGAAAAAGAAGGCGACTTGGTAAATCTTTTTCACCGGCGCGGCTATCTTTGGGTGTAAGCCCATGCGTTGCGAGACGATTGCGAACACAGCTACCATCCGCCCAGATTGCTGTAGGTCACACAGGCATGCATGTTGACCACGAGCAAGATCACGAACATGCGCAGGTGATCAATCCAGAGCATCCGGGAGACAGGCGGCATCCGCAACATTTCTAAGACAACTTCAGAGGCGCTCAAGCCGGAAGGACTCGCCTCCCAAAGCGCCACTCCGAAAGCATCCCGATCGTCCCCAGCCAGATCTCAAACAACTGAGGCCATGCCGTCACCGGAAACTTCACGCGAAACATTCTGGATTTTTCCCAGTCCTATTCACTAATGATCCTGCTTGTTGGAGCCAGAAGGGCTTTGTTTGATCTTGTTCTGACACCCCCTGTCCTGAAACGACTCAGCTGCGTGGCCGCGCTCGCGCTCCCACTGCTCCCGAACGCGCGATCGGCCCCACTACCGGTTCCGTCGCTCCCGGGGCAAACGCAACCGTGGAACGATGTGGTCACCTACGCACAAGCACACGCGATCCCCGTTCAAGGCATAGACCCCTTGCTTGCGGAGGGCAAAGGGTGCCCGGGGGACGCGCTCACCATGCTGATCACATTCTCAAGCGCCTCGTTTCAGCAGCAGTGGTTGGTCGAACTGCACCGGGCCGTCCCGAGCGAGAAGGAAAAGGGCGAACACCCTCCGAAGGCGATCCGGGTCAGGAGTGCGATCAGCGGCCGGACACTGGAATTCGGATCCGGAGCCAAGGTTGCGATCGATATTCGATCGGGAGGGCCCTTCACCAAAGGCGGCAAGGAAGCGCCGGCCGACAGACATGGCCGTATCTTTCTCGCACCCGACCTTTTGACCATGGGATAGGATGGGAGCTGTCGAACGGCGCTGCGCCAGGCCGCGGAGCAAGCTGTAGCGAGTCGAGCAAGCGGCGCGTCCTCCAACTCGCCACCCGAGTTTTCCGACACCGAAGAGCAGGAAGCCTATGGCGCGTTGTTGGCCCTCCAAGAATTTTTGCAGGGCATCCTTTCAAGCCAAGAGGTGGTCGATATCCTGTGGAAGGTCGCGGACAAACCCTCGGGGTTGTCCCTGCTCCTGCATGGCGGTGGCATTGTTGGTGAAATTGATAACGACGGTGATCCAATCACTATCGACGCGGCGGCATGGGGCCAGTCCGTCGCGACCTTGTACGGTCTCCCCATTGCGGTCCGGCTGAACGGCATACCAGCCCTTCGGTGCATGCTGGTCGTGGGGCCGCCTCAGCCACCCTTTTCAATTTCCGCAGGAATTCTGGCCATCTCAGCGGAGCCGGCGACGGCCAAAGACAAACGAATGGAGATGCGCATCATCTCGGCTCATCGCGGCGCAGATTAGTATTACTCTTGAGTTAGATTACACCGGGATTCGAACCGTGTATGCTGTTTTTGATATTCCGATCAATTGGAGTTGGTAGTCTCTCGGAGCAATTTACTTACGATGTTTTCGTCCGCATAAACCGGAACAGTTGAAAACAAGCGAAATGCCCCTAGTTGGTCAATATTCGGGCAATAATCTTAGGCCCTCCCGTCCTCCGTTTCAAAAACGTCATCGCCCTGCAGCGCAGGGAGGCGGCGCGACGGGTGCTCCAGCAGCCGGAGTGACGTTGGCCGGGGTCGGAAGTGGTGGCTTGTTCGCCCTCTTTTTCATTCGACCAGGGGGCCAAATGTGCCTTACAGATTCGCGAGCACTTCGCAATCGCAATAGCCGCCTTGCCCTCGCAACCACGGCATGACTCGCTGGGCATCGAGCTTCTTCTTTTCGAGGAATCGGATCGTATCGCGATACGAGTGATCGCACGGCGGAGCGCTCGGGCCGCCTTCGCGTGATAATCATCATCGTGACCCCGAAAACCAATCCAATGCCCACGCCAAGGGAGAGGCTCCTGAGCGCGATGCCAATTCCGCAGCCAAATGACAACCCGACGGGCAGCCATACCGCGGATTGCCGTCGTGCATCGGTCTTTTGACTCACGGTCGGATATGGGGGGCTGAAGTACGAGAGACGGGAGTCGCCAGCAGCCCCCGAACGGGAGCCCGACACGGAAGAGAGCGCCTCCCGTCTCTGCCTGACGGCTCCCATTCGCACCGAGGCTTGCTAGTTGTCCTTGATGTTCAGATGTCCCCAGCAGTCGAAGTCGTCGTCCTTGCAGAACTGCCCGTAGGCCATGAGCATCGGGGCATCCGGCTTGAACAGAACCTGCAGGATGATGTACTGTAGGTCCTCCGCGTGCTCCGAGTAGTGCATCGGGCAGGTCTTGTTGCCGATCGGGATCTCCGTGGCCGCCGGGTCGTGCTTGTCGTAATGCCCCGGCAATGAGCAGGCATGGCCCATCTCGTGGATCGCCGTCCAGCGCATCATCTGATCCACGAGCTTCCGGCGCACCGCCGGGTTCTTGAGGCTGTCCGCGGCCTGCTTCCAGATTCGACGTGGCAGCCCCGCGGCAGGATTCGTGGGTAGGCCGTCCGGACCCGGCTTCGGGTTGCCGAAGTCCTTCCCATCCGGGGAATCCGGGTTCTCGTAGGCATTCTCCAGTTTATTGGCGAAGACCTGAAGCTAGTCGTCGGCGACCGCCGGGAACACCCGGCAATACGCCACATCCCGGGGCGCCTGGATCGGCCCGTCCTTCCCCTCGGTCTCGCCGAGAACATTGCTGCCCTTCTTGGCGTCGCCACGGGCCAGGACCACGCAGAACTTGTCGCCGTTCTTCGCGTAGGACGACCGGAAGTTCACCTTGCGCGCGCCATCCGGCGTGCTGCCTTGTTGGCACATCGTAGGATCGAGCAGGTAGGCCTTGATACCGCTGCACTGCTGCCATAGGTCGGTCTTGAAGTAACCGGAATTGTCGAGCGCAAACAGGACTTTCTGACCGGGGTCCAAACGTACGTGCCTGACCACTCCGCTGTCGTTCACCATGAAGCCCCGGTAGTCCTCATAGATGGACAGCCCGTCGCCATCGTTGGCTTGGTCCGTCGGCTTCTTGCCGCTATCGTCCTTGGCCGACTTGCCGCCCACCCCGTTCTGTTCCTGCCAGAAGTCAGCGATGTGGTCATCGTCCTGGTCGTAGGGAATCCGGACGTAGTCGTAGCCCGTACCGGCGACCTTGGCTGGCTGCCACTGGCCGTCAATCTTCGCTTCGGCCTTCAGCCTCCCCCACGCTCCCCAGTCATGGGAACTGATCTCGATCGTTGCTGACTTGCCGCTCTTGCCCTTGGTGGCCACCCACCCGTCACCGCTCTGCTGGACGTCCCAGCCGTCCTGGCCTAGCGCGAAACTCAGATCGGGATCGGTCTTGGAGTCCTCGCTGTTACAGCATGTGCCCGGTTCCTTGCTTACGTCGTAGAGCGTGAAACGGAACGCATCGGCATCCTTGTCGCCGGTAACATGGACCGTGGCGTTCACGGAGTTCTTGTCCTCCGGCAGCCATTGCCGGTCTACCTCGTCCAGTGCCACCTCCGGCTTCTGCTTCGGGGGCACGCCGAAGAACAAATCGTAACTTACCTCGATGTGGCCTGTGCCCTTGCCCGACGCCCCCAACGCCGAGTTTGACGTGCCCTGGCCTGCAAGATGACCGTTCTGCTGCGTCACCTTGGTGGGCAAGACAAAGGAGCCTACCTTGGGGAGGCCGGCAGACTTAGCGGCGCTCTCGATCGCATCATACCCGCCCCCCCCGGGATTCGGCGCCTCCGGCACCCAGTGTACCCAGCCGTTATTCCAGCCGATGATCGCCTCCGTGCTGATGAAGCCGTGGACACCATCAGCCTCGGGGACCAGGACGACGCCGGACTTGCTCACGTCCGGAGGCACCTTGCATACGTAGGTCCAACTGGACGGGTTGGTGTAGTCGCCAATTGGGGTGGGCAGGCCCGGGAAGGCGAGTTTGGCCTTCCCCTCCACCGCCGCGTGCGAGACGCAGGAGACCTGCTTCAGATTCGCCTGCTTCCCCTGCTCCCATGTGAGTATCTTGAAAACGTCGGTTTCGGTGAAGGTGACGGTGATCTGGTCGTCATAGACGACAGTTGGATCAGTGCTCTTGAATGTGCCGGTAGCGGAGGCACGGATGGTCAGGGTGACCATGCCGCCGACTTTCGGCCCGCCCGTGCCCTGAGCGACGCAGACCGGCGACAGCAGGATGATACTCAGTACAGCCATCAGCCTGAGACCCAGCGGTGTCCTCCCTGTTGTAGCAATGTCGTTCGCGGGGTACGGTGAGACGAGGCGCCATGCTACCGCATCTTTCTCATGGGCATTACTGACAGGAAGCCCGATTCGGGACGCAGAAAGAGACGCCGCCGACGGGGGCTGGGGGTTTAATTCTGTTGGTGATTTCCAATTCATGGCTATTCCCTCTTCAGGTAATCACTGATCATAAACAGCGCTCTTACCCGGGCGGTCGAGATAGTCGAATAGCTCTTTCAGGTCTTCCTTCGGCATCGGAATAGACGCGAGCAACTTCTGGTTTTCCTGCTCGCGCCAGGCCTTCTTCATAGCCTCTTTTCGCGGATCTTTGCTCATCGGTATTCCTCTCGGCGAACGCTCAGAGACCTGCCGCCCTGGACGGCGGCGCGACGGGTGCGCCAGCAGCCGGCGTGTCGCTGGCCGGGGTCGGCAGTGGTGGCTGGTTGGGCAGGCTTTCTGATTGGCCAGTCTTGCCAAGCAGGAAGATGAACGGGATGAAGAAAAGCACGGGAGACGACAGCCAATCGACGGTGCGGCTAAAGCCTAGAGAACGAAGAAAAACCTCTCTGATGCCGAAAAAAGCGACGATCGCCACAACGAATGCGGCAATGCGGATGACGACTCGACGCTTGGCTAAGATCCCTCGATAATGAACGCAGGCAAACAGCCATAGGCCTGCAAAGATACAGGCGCCAGAAAGCATCAAGTAGTCGGCCAGCGTAGTCATTTTTCTGCTGCCATAGAAGTACTGGAGCAGAAAGAGAAATATGGGGTACAGGATTCCCGCCGAAATAAGTCTGGGTGAAGTCGGTGGCTTCATATCGTCGTTCGCCCAACGCTTCAACGATCTGCCGCACCGGGCAGCGGCACGACGGGTGGGCCAGCAGCCGGTGTGCCGCTGGTCGGCGTCTGCAGCGTCGACTTCGCCTTATTCGTCACCAGCATCTTCATTTGACGATCACTAAATTGTCCGCTGGGCCACTTGCATCAACCGGAACACTAACGATAACCCCAGCGCCAGCGTTCACCGTATTTTTCTGTCCGTTGATGGTGACCGCCTTGCCGCCGGGTCCGGATTGAATGACCGCAGTCCCAAACGGCACTCTAGCTGTCTGCCCGCGGGCAAGAATCACGCTTTGTCCCGGACCAAGAGCGATGGTGTGGTCCCGGTCGAACGCCGGGAACCCGATAGGCCTATCGCTGGCACTGGCTCCCGCGCCGACACGAGACGCTGCAGCAGTGGCCATTGGTTCTTCTGGCTTCGTCCCGTACGGCACCACATCGCACAGGTAGAAATACACCGGCTGATCGTTTCTTAGCCACGCGATTTCGATTTCGCCCTTTCTGCCTCCGGAAACTTCATCATCAGCACTCAAGATACGCACGCGAAAACGGACGTCTCCCACGATGAGCGCACCATCGTATTTCCATTGTGCAGCCGGCGGGATAACAGCGAATGCTTCATCAAGATCGCGATACGACATGGGCCAGGTATCCGATTTCTCGGTGCCATAATTGTACCGCTCGGAGTTCTTAAAAGAACCGTTCGCTTCAAGTGCCCAGAAGCTGATGACGTAGTTTGTGCCGCGGGTCGGTCGAACTTGTTTTCCCTCGCGTTCAGTTTTCTCGATTAACTGCTTGGGCATCGTGCGCGCGCGAATATCAACTCCGTTTCGTGTCTCCAGGTTCACGCGCAAGTAAACAGTCTGATTGCCAGCGAGAAGCCGGGCGACATCTGCCTCCGCCTTGCAAAGGCATGCGGTCGCAATCGATATGACGAATATAGATAGTTTCATAGGACCGCAGATTGCCCGACGGCCCCTTCGCAGACCGCGAAGCGCAGCTTTCCCCCACCGGGTTTATCAAGAGAGCGCGCCCGCATAAGGGTTGGGGTGATCATCGGGGTAACTCCGCCGGAGCCATGATTTCGATTACCGAATTACTGTCAACGTACTGGTCTGCTTGGGCAGACTCACAACGGGGATTCGAACCCCGGTTGGGCAATTTTTGCTGTCCATTAAGATGCTGTTATTACGCTAGTTCGGAGAGTTGCCAATTACTGGTCTGCCCCAAAATGGCTGTCTAGAGCGGCGAACTATGCTCCATTTATGCTCCGATTGGCGGGTCTGCCGGGATGTAGGAATAGGTGGCCTTCCTACCACGAAAGATCGATTCACATCATATGCAGGTGGGATCAATGCCGGCGAGGCTCGCGAGAAGCGGGAGGGGGCCGTAAATCTCCTTATTGGCATCATTGCCGCTAATAAACATCGAGACTACGCTCATCACGGCGGCAACACGCGACCGCACCACACGCTGCCGATTGGCCAACTTTTGGGCAGTCTAATGGCTAAAAACCAAGGACGCGGAATATGCTCCAGCTCGATCACTGGATGAGATCCACCTCCATTGGACCGAGGATCACGGTCGCCTTAAACAGGCGTCTGCTGATGACCCCCTTCTTGGCGCCGGTGATGGGGATCTTTTTCTCTTCCCCGGTCGTGTTTACATAGAGCGTCCGTCCATCAACTACCCTTGCGTAAACCCCTTCGGGAGTCTTGGGGCCAGGTTGAATGCCCGCAACCGTGTAGAGATAGTCCATCAGCGGTCCGATTGCCGAAGTACTCGATTCCGTCGCCAGATAGATCGCCTGCCCTTTGCCGAACTTGTTGATCGCAACAGCAGGAGTATGGGCTGCGGTATTCGTGAATCGTGCGACGACCGTGGCTGTTGACGGCTCCAGAACTTCATAGCGATGCACTCCGGTCTCGATCGAGTCGCCACCCAGGCGAAATTGCAGTGCCGCCGGAAGGTCATAGAACGCGTTGGTCTTCAGTCCAAATACATCGCTTAAGCGGCCGGGTAGCGGCGAATTGAACCATTGCCCGTGCTCGTCAACTTTGGCCGAAAACGCAGTCATCAGAACGGAACCGCCTCCGCTCACGTAGGCTCGAAGGGCGTTCGCACTGGCGACGTCCATCACGTAGTCGGCCGGCACAATGACCAACTTGTAAGGGGAAAGGCTGGCGTGCCCGATGTTGATGATAGCCGTGTCAATGTTTGCCCGGAACAAAGGCTCAAAAGCCCCTTGTACCTGCTCCGTATATGAAGGCTTGAAGTACTGAAGCGTCGTGCTGGAGGGGCCGCTGGGTTTTGAATCGACGAAGGAATCAAAGGAATACGCGATGGCCACTTCCGGATGCGTGTAGCGTGGGAACCCAAATCTCTCGATCTGCTTGAATTCAGATGCGATGCGCGCGAACTCGTCCACCTTCCAGGAGGGAGTGTCGTCGTGGTCGACCAGTCCAAAGAGGGCCTGCTCCTCTCCTCCAAGATGACTATTGAACGTCCATGCGAGCGTCCCTTGTGCGCCGATCATGAGCCCGAGATATGCGAACATCCGACTTCGGCCCGGTGTTCCGTAGTAACCGCCACCGCCCGCAGTAAATTCGTTGAACCAGAGGGGTGTGTCTAGATCGCCTTTTGTCATCAGCGCCCCAAACGCGCCACTAACCGGGTCCCCCGGATAGAAGCCCTCAGCGCCATAGGAGACATAAGACTTGTATGTGGCGAGATAATCGAAGCCTCGCCTCGATGCAGTATCCCACAGATTCGAGATCGATGGAACATCCGGCATATTGCGTTGGCGGATTACATCGAGTTCCTCGAGCCGGGCCACCGAGACATCGGACCAATACCGGTGGAGATCCAGATAGCGCTCGGAGGGCCCAGGCCCGTCTGCGAGTGGCAAGTCAACGTTATCAAAGCTGTTCAACCTGCGTGACCATCGTTGGGTGGCCCAGGCCTTGTTGAGTTCTTCGATGGTGCCGTACTTCTTTTTAAGCCATGTGATGAACTGTTGTCGGTCAGCTTCTGAATACGACATGAAACCGTTTCCAATTTCGTTGTTGTATCCGACCGCGATGACCGCTGGATGATGAGCATATCGTCTGGTCAGCGCGTCCGCGAAGATTCCCACTTCGCGCACGTAATCCGGATCGCTAATGTCGTCCAAATAGCGCTCCGCGGGTGGAAGGCGCGTGCCGTTCTGGCTGACGATATCGACACCCGCGTACGCACGATGAAGCCAGATGGGCGCGGGGGAACCCGGAATATCCAGAATCACCCTAATTCCGTTTGCCTGCATCCTATCCATCACCTCGTCAAACCACTTGAATTCGAACTTCCCTTGCGAGGGTTCAAACGAGTCCCACGAAAGGTCTCCCATGCGTACGACGTTGAATCCGGCGTGCTTCATGATCGCAATGTCGTGATCAATTTGCTCCGGTGTGCGATCGATGGGCTGATAACAAGTCCCCACAAAGAGCTGCCCGGGACCTGGCCAGTTCGGGTGCGCAGGAACATTCTGAGCCACAGACGTATCGCTGAACGCGCCCACCAGGATAAGAGGTAGCGCGAACCTTGTGAGTGCCATCCAACCTCTCTTTCGGTGGCTCATGGGACGGATGGTTTTGCTCATAGACTCTCATTTTTGCAACAGACCGGAATCGAGGCAATCTCAGGGATTCGAACCGTGTATGCTGTCTTCAGGCCACCGATCGCAAAACGTCGGTAGTCCCATGCGGTAATCCACTTACAAAGAATCTGGCCTCTGTAGCCAGACCCGAGCAAAAGCAGCGAAATGACCGCGTTTGGTCAATACACGGGCAATATTCCTCGGCCCTTCCAGCCCTGGCTTCGAGAGCATCATCGACCTGCCGCGCCGGACGGCGGCGCGACGGGTGCGCCCGCAACCGGAGTGGCGCCGGCCGGGGTCGGGAGTGGCAACTTCGGCGAGATCATTGCTTCGGTGGCCAATTTACCCCTTTCAATTCGGCGGGAAGCTGACTTGGGGCCACCGGATAAAAGAGGCTCATATTGCCTTTCTCACCTGGTTCGAGTTCAGCATCGGGAGCGCCCACAATCAGCCATAGCGCGTCATCATCGGTATCGTTGAAGACCTGCCGCAACACGCTTGGACCCACCAGTACTGCGCCGTATCTCGGAACCGTCAGCGTTTCGTCGGCGACGCGAATCCGCCCCGTACCTTCCAACACGAAATAGAACTCCTCCGCGCGGACGTGCTTGTGGAGGGTGTTCGCGCTCTTGGGCGGCAATCTCCAGAGCCTGGCGCCGAGAATCTCGCTGCCAGTACGCTCTAGGAAATCAGCGTTGGGGATACACATGATGTTCGACGGCCGCCAGGCAAGATCCTGCGGGGTGATCAGTCTATAGCCTGTAATTGCATTCATCGATCTATGCCGAATGTTTCAGCGACCGGCAGCGCCGGGCGGTGGCGCGACGGGTGCGCCAGCAGCCGGAGTGCCGCTGACCGGTGTCGGCAGCGGTGGCTGGTTCGGCACCTCTTCAAGGTATTCTGGGTCCCGAATCAGCAGCGATTCTTGATTAACTAACTGCCCTTTGCAGATGAATTCGATATTCGCCATTCTGTTCTCGTAAGGGCCGGAAATGAATTTCGCCCCGAAGTGAAAGCGCGTGCCCAGTTCGAATGTCCACTCTCGCACTATGTCTGTGATAAGGATTCTCGTACCGCTGGGGATCTCGTCCCACTCAAACTGACTGCGTTTGTGCAGCCATTCATAATCGGTCTCACTGACCAATCTCACGGCGTTTATCCGCTTAGGCTGTCCAATCAGAGCCCACTCCCACGTAATGACCTCTCCGTGTGTGGGTTTCTTCAATACGTATACGGCACCCTTCTTGTACCCGGTGGGATACTGTGGATCGCCCGAGATATCCCTGACGGAAATACAACCGCCAAGAATGGACAACAATAGGATGAGAGGCAGGAGATATTTCGGCTTCATTCTTATGCCAACGCTCAGGACCTGCGACGTGCCGCCGGCTGGCGTGCCGGCTGCTCCGCAGTCGGCATGACAGCCAAGGCCGTTCGCAGCGACCGCTGGTTAGCCTCTGTTCTCTTTTGCATTGGTTCTGAGAAATGCCGACCAAAATGTACTCTTCGGGACAGTCCTAGCGGCAACGATGGAGGCCTCAGGAATGCCCTTAAACGGTTGCTTTCCATCTCGAATCAGTTCCGGGTGTAATACCAAGAAATAGATTGCGAACGCTCTCTCTGGTTTTCCTGGCGGAGCCTTCAATAGCTCGAGTCCGAAGCAGGTAAACAGAATAAAGAGTTCGCTCAGATCGGTATCTAACATTATCTTATAATCAGGATCAGGGCTCTTGTCAGCGTGCTTTAGTTGGTTATATGAATCCTTAATTATCTTGATCCATTTCTTCCGGTATTCGTCTTTAATATTCAGTGTATCGTAGAGTAAATCGCGACCTCCTCGCGCTGCGTTAATATCCGCTACGATTTGATGCGCTGAGTACGCTAACACATGCATCGATGTCAAATCGCCATCGGTGAACCACAGCCGTATGGCTTCCCGCAGTTGACATTGGGCCGCCTTGATTTTTGTGGTCGTGACTTTCATTGATGGCTAACG
>PLOH01000127.1:0-17345 GCA_003142955.1 Opitutia bacterium
CCTGCTCAGATGTCTCAGGGCCCTCAGCCTGTCGAACGGGCTAGCGGGCTTCCTACACCGGCACACCGATCGGTTAGCCAGGGCACGGGGAGAATTGCCGGCAATTACATCGTTCCGGCTCAGAGTCATGTTTTGTTGGGGGTCGAGCGAGCGAGGGCGGCGATCAGCTCGCTGGATTGCACCGGTTTGCTGATGTAATCATCCATACCCGCGGCGAGGCAGGCTTCCCGGTCGCCCGCCATGGCGGAGGCCGTCATGGCGATAATGTAAAGGGGGGAGAAATTCTCCCCGGCCGCGCGTCGCGTCTGCTCCCACGCGCGCAGGTGGCGGGTGGCCTCATAGCCATCCATCTCCGGCATCTGGCAATCCATCAGCACGACGTCATAGGGATGCGCTTGCGCGGCTTCGAGCGCTGCCCGGCCATCCACGGTGATCTCGACCATGTAGCCCAGGCGGGCGAGCTGCATGCGGGCGACGTTTTGGTTCACCACATTGTCCTCGGCCAGGAGGATGCGCAGGGGCTTGGGCTCCGGCGGGAGCCGTGGCGGGGCGGGCGTGGCGGTCACGCGGGACCTGCCCTTGCCGAGCAACGAGGCGATCGCCTCGTGCAATTCCGCCTGTTGAACGGGCTTGGTCAGGCAGGCCGCCACGCCAGCCGCGGCAGTTTCTCCGAATGGTGGCATGCTGCCCATGGAGGTCAGCATCAGCATCTTGAGACCCGCCAGGGCGGGATCGGCCGAGATCTGGCGCGCCAGGTCGAAGCCGGACATGCCCGGCATCTGCATGTCGAGCAGGGCGAAATTGAACGGCGAGCCGGACTGCACCGCGCTCCGCAGCGCCCCCAGCGCCGCTTCGCCGTCGGCCACGCAAGCGGTGGAGACCCGCCAGGCGGTCAACTGACGCTGCAGGATTTCCCGATTGGTCTGGTTGTCGTCGACAATCAAGGCGCGCTGGCCCGCGAGATCCACCCGGCGCGGAATCAGGCGAAGCGCCGCCGGTTGCACCGCCAGTTTCACCGTGAACCAAAACGTCGAGCCCCGGCCGGCCTCGCTCTCAACCCCGATCTCGCCGCCCATCAATCCCACGAGTTGCTTGGAAATCGCGAGCCCCAGCCCGCTGCCGCCAAACTTGCGGGTGATGCTGCCGTCCGCCTGCGAGAAGGGCTGAAACAGACGTTTTCTCGCCTCCGGTGTGATGCCAATGCCCGTGTCGGTGATCGCGAAGCGCAGTCGCGCGCCCTCGCTCTGTTCGTCCTCCCGGGAGACCCGCACCACCACCTCGCCGCGCTCGGTGAACTTGAGGGCGTTGCCCACCAGATTGAGCAGCACTTGCCGCAGGCGGCCGGCATCGCCGATGAACTGGGCGGGGACGTTGTCGTCGATCAGGTAGGCCAGCTCCAAACCCTTGGTGTGCGCCCGTTCCGCCATTACCTGAAGACAACCCTCGACCGGTTCGCGCAGCTCGAAGGGCTGCTGTTCAAAGGTCAGCATGCCGGCTTCGATCTTGGAGAAATCCAGGATGTCGTTAATGATCGTGAGGAGGGAATCCGCGCTGGTCCGGACCGTGTTTGCGAGGCTGCGCTGTTCACGCGTGAGTTCGGTGTCGAGCAGAAGGTCGGTCATGCCGACGACGCCATTCATCGGCGTGCGGATTTCATGGCTCATGTTCGCCAGAAACTGGGATTTGAGCCGCACACTCGCCTGCGCCTCCTCTACCGCCTCCCGCAGCGCCAGCTCGGTGCGTTTGCGTTCCGTGATATCCCGGATGATGCCAATCGCCGCGGGCCGCTCGCGCAGCATGACCATGGACAGCGAGAGTTCGACCGGAAACTCGGCACCGCTCTTGCGGAGGGCAGCGAGTTCCGTGACTTTGCCAATCGCTGCTCCGGTGCCGGCCTGTTGAAACTGCGCGAACTCCTTGGTGAAAGCCTCGCGGAATCGCTCCGGCACCACCAACGGAAGGAACTCGGCGCCGATCGCCTCGGCCTTGGTGTAGCCAAAAAGCCGTTCTGCCGCGCGATTCCAGGAAACGATCAGATCGTCCGCGTCAAGCATGACGATGGCATCCTGGGCGGAATCCGTGAGGGTACGGAATTTCTGTTCATTGTCCCGCACTGCTTCCTCCGCCCGCTTGCGGGCAGTGATGTCGCGGGAGACGCCGAAGGTGCCGACGATCTTGCCGTGCGCATCGCGCAGCGGCAACTTCGTCGTCGAGACCCAAGTGTCCGGTCGGTCCGGCCAGGTTTCCCGCTCCTCCAAATCGATCACCGGCTCGCCGGTCTGCATGATGCGCTGTTCGTCCTCGAACGCCTTGTGCGCGTGCTCGCCCGAGAACAGGTCGAAATCAGATTTCCCCACCATGGCGGCGGCCGCCACCCCATCGCGGCGCGCCTTGGACTCACTGACCGCGATGAATCGCGAATCGCGGTCTTTGAAATACACGTGCTCCGGGATGTTCGCCATGAGCGTGCGCAGAAGAAATTGCTCCTGCTTGCTTTGGCGAGATTTGGAGGGCGGCGCGCTGTCGCCGCCGAGGGCCCGGGCGGCGCTGACGGAGCAGCGCCCTCCAGCCGCGCGGCCTGGCTGAATTTTTGGAGCGCGCAGAATCTGTTTTGCGCCCTTGGTGCGTTTCATGGGGGTTTTCTCTCTCGCGGGTTCGGATGCCGCAGGCGCCTGGGTCGACTGGCTTCCCGCGGTGGCCGGGCTCGGGCTGCGTTTCTTGGTGGTCGGTGGTTTCATCGTCTTAATCGTCAGAAGTCGCCTGTAAAACTTTGCCTGTATGGTCGGGATCTGGAGGGCGGCGCGCTGTCGCCGCCGAGGGCCCGGACGGCGCTGACGGAGCAGCGCCCTCCACCCGTGCGGCCCGGCGCAAGCCGGCGGGTAGGCTGTTACTGAATTGGGAGAGCCTGACGCTCATGGTTCCTTCTGCGGTTAATCTGCATTGCTGACTTTTGGTTCAGAGGTGGCTCCTGTCTGTGGCTGGCGTTCCGCTTCCAAAGGCGGGGTCAGCGACCCCGCCCTACAGTTTCCAACGGCGCTGGAAACTGCACCCGGGCGGGCCCCCCAGGGCGTAGCGGAGACTCCGCGCCACGGCGAGGCAGAATGGGTAACCTTGGTGCCCGGCGGTGCCATCAGCACGGCATGCAGCGCGAACGCGAGACTTGCGCCGGTAAAGGGCTTGGTGATCAGCGCCGACAGGCCGAGCGATTCGAGGTCGGCGGCGGCGGTGGCCTCGCCCACGCCGCTGATGCCGATGATCCGGATCTTCGGCTCGATCCGACGCACCACCCGCACGAAAGTCGGCCCATCCATGCCGGGCATCAACATGTCCGTGACAATGGCCGCAATGGCGGCGCGGTTCTGCATGAAAACCGCGAGCCCCTCGGCACCATCGGCCGCCGACACGACCCGATAGCCGAAAACTTCCAGGATCTTGCTTGCGACCTTGCGAATGGCAATTTCGTCGTCGACGACCAAAATCAGCTCGCCCTGGCCGCGGGGTGGCGGCAAGCGAAGATCCGGCACCGCGACCGGTTTGACGTCAAGAGCAGCGGGCAGGTAAACCTCAAAGCAGGTGCCTTTCCCGGCCTCGCTCTTGAACTGGATGAAACCGTCGTGGCTCCGCACAATACCCAGCACCGTGGACAGACCCAGACCGGTTCCCTTGCCCGGCGCCTTCGTGGTGAAGAACGGGTCGAAGATCTTGTTGAATAGTTCCGGCGGGATTCCGGTTCCCGTGTCGAAAATGCTCAGATGGACATAGGGACCTGACTTGGCCCCGGGGGTCATCAAGGCGAAGGTCTCGTCCAGATCGATGTTCTCCGCATTGAGGCCGAGCCGCCCGCCTTCAGGCATGGCGTCGCGCGCGTTGACGCACAAGTTCATCAGGACCTGGTGCAGTTGCGTGGCGTCGCCGAGGACGGGCCACAACTCCTTTTCCACGTCCATCTCCAGTTCGATGTTCTTGGGGAAAGTTTCACCGGCGATAGCTGCGATTTCGCTCAACAGATGCCGGGGTTGCAAGGGAATGCGCTTCCCCTCGACGCCCCGGGCGAAGGTCAGGACCTGGCGGATGATGCCGGCTCCCCGCTGCGCACACGCCTCCATCGTGGTCAGCATGTTCCGTTCGGAGTCGGTCTGTGCCTTATCCCGCAGGATGGCCGAGGCCATGAGAATCGGGGACAAGACGTTGTTGAGATCGTGGGCGATGCCACTGGCCAGCGCGCCCAGGCTTTCGAGCCGCTGCGCCTGCAGGAAGCGCGCATCGAGCTGCTTCTTTTCGGTGATGTCCGTGTTGATCGCAAAGACCGATCGCGGCTGGCCCTGCTTGTCGCGCACGAGCGTCAGCCGGCTGAACACGTCCACCACCCCTCCGCTCTTGGTATTCTGCCGTCGCTCTCCGGCCCAGCTTCCCTGCTTGAGCACCACCGCGGCCAGCGCCTCCGCGGCGGCGGCATCAGGGTTGATCAACTCGGTGGTCTTGCGATTCAACGCCTCGGTGCTAGCCCAGCCATAAATCCGCTCCGCACCCTGGTTCCAATAGAGGACCGTGTAGTCGAGGGTCGTCACATAAATGGCGTCATTGGCGGTGTCGAGCAGGGCGGCCTGCTCCCGCACTTTTTCCTCCGTCTGTTCGCGCTCGGCGATCTCCCGCAGTAATTCCTGATTCCTAACCGCCAGCCGATCGCGGGCCTCGACGACGTCTTCCATCAGGTTGAGTGAAGCATCCTGAGCCTGGATGGTAGCTTTGGCGCGTTGCTCCAACGCCTCGGCCTGAAGACGCAGCGTGCGGGTCAGGCAGCGGATGCGGACGTAGGATCCTACCCGCGCGAGCAGTTCGCGATTGGCAATGGGACGGGAGATATAGCCATCCGCACCTGACTCAAGACCCTCCGCCTGCTCGTCAGTCTCCGCGTGTGAAGCCGAGACCATCACCACCGGAACATCCACCAGGGTCGGGTCTTGTTTGATCCGGCGGCAGACCTCGACGCCATCGATGCCCGTCAGGTTGCGATCAAGCAAGATCAGGTCGGGGCAGTCGTGCCGGATCACCTGCAGTGCTTCTTCGCCACTGGCTGCCTGATCGACGGCGTAGCCCGCCTTTTTCAGCAGACGCACGGTGCCGGTCAAGACATCGGGATCGTCGTCCACGACCAGGATTCTGATCTCAGCTGGATTTGATTCGTTCATGGGGCGTCAGAGGTGATTCGGGCTTGGGTTGATGGTGCGGCGGCTTGCTGGCGAACGCCGGCAGGCCTCGGCGGACGCGAAAAGGTGGTTGGGCGGCTGGTTCATCCCGGAAGCTCCAGCTCTGCCTGCTTGGCCGGCTCGTTTCCCGTAACCCGGTGGCGGGGCGGTTCGCCCAGCTTCTGGCAAAGCTCGTTCACTTCGCGCTTCAGTTCGATCATGCGCAGTTCGCGACCGACCGCAGTCGCGTTGAAGCGCGTCAAGCGCTCGTTGCGGACGCGGATTTCCTCGCTCTGTTGCCGCAGCGCCTCCTCCGTCCGCTTGCGCTCGGTGAGGTCGATGGCAAAGGCGGCAACCTCCTCTCTGGGCCCGGGCAGCATGGCGTCGGCCAGAAGGACCGGAACCCGGGTGCCATCCGGCCGGAGATATTCCTTTTCGTAGGGCAGGCAGGAGCCTCGTTTGCGCATTTCCTCGAACGCATGCTCGGACGCCGGCAACCATTCGGGCGGGGTGGAGGTCCGCCAGTTGATCTTCCCTTGAGTGAGCTCTTCCCGGGTGTGGCCGACCAGGCGCAGGAAATAGTCGTTGGCTTCGATGACTTCCCCGTCCGTGACAGCGATCACAATGCCGATGATGTTGGAATCGACAAACCGGCGGAGGCGCTCGTGGGCCAATCGCAAGGCCTCTTCCGCCTGCATGCGCCCGGTGATGTCGCGCGAGATGCCGACGAGCCCGGTGAAATTGCCGTCCGCATCGCGCAAGGGAACCTTGTTGGTCGACACCCAGGTGACCCGGCCATCGGGCCAGGTTTCCTTCTCCTCGATGCCGACGAGCGGCTTGCCGGTGCGCATCACTTGTTGCTCGTCCTCGTAAGCCTGCCGGGCATGCTCCTCGGTGAAGAAATCAAAATCCGACTTGCCGACCGCATCGGCGGGACTGCGCAGCCCGAAGCTTTGCGTCATCTTGTCGTTGATTCGGATGAATCGGCTCTGACGGTTCTTGAAATAGATATGGTCGGGGCTCGTCCTCAGCAGGTTGGTCAACAACGCCTGTTCCAGTTTCAACGCCTCCTCTGCCCGCTTGCCCTCGCGCCGGCCTTCCGCGTCGCTCAATTCGCGTTCCACGGCGGGAACCAGGCGCGCCAACTTGCCTTTGATGATGTAATCGTGGGCGCCCGCCTGCATCATCTTCACGGCGATGTCCTCGCCGATCGTGCCCGACACGACGATGGAAGGAAGGTCAGTGCCACTCCCCTTCAAAAGTTCCAGCGCGCCCAGCCCGCTAAAACGCGGCATCTTGTAGTCGGCGATGACGATGTCCCACGGCTGGCGGTCCAGTGCGGCCCGCATCGCTTCGGGCGTCTCGACCCGCTCGTGCGTCACGGTGTAGCCACCGCGGCGGAGTTCGGCGAGTACGAGCAGCGCATCGTCCTCCGAGTCTTCAACCAACAGGCAGCGAATCGTCTTGTTCATGGTGCTCCTTCAATCGGGGGTGGCGGCTGGTTGACTAATAGCCAATAAAGGCCCAGTTGGCGAACCGCCTCGGAAAACTCCGCAAAATCCACCGGCTTGCGGATGTAGCTGTTGGCGCCGAGGGCGTAACCATCCACGAGGTCTTTCTGCTCATTCGACGACGTGAGGATGACGACCGGCTGGAGCCTTGTCCGGGGATCGCGACGCACGCGGCGCAGCACCTCCAGGCCGTCGATTCTCGGCAGCTCCAAATCCAGCAGGACCAATTGGGGTTGATCGCGCACGTCGCGGCCAGCGTGCGCGCCGGTGCCGCACAGGTAATCGAGCGCCTCGACGCCGTCATGAGCCTCGACGACCACGTTGGCGATATTGTGTTTTTTCAGCACCCGGAGCGTCAGCGCAATGTCGTCCGGGTTGTCTTCCACGAGCAGGATTGTTTTGAAGTTGTTCATGGGGATTCGGGGTTCAGAAGTTCAATGGTTCCCCGGTTCAAAGGTTGAGTGGTTCACGGTTCAACGGCTGAGAAGGCTCAGCGGTTGTGAGGTTCACGGTTCAACGGTTGGGAGGTTCCCAGTTCACGGTTGGGAAGTTAAAGGTTGGGGGGTTCGNNGGTTCGGGGCTCAGACGCGCTTGGTACTCCTTGAGATAGTTGATGAATCCGCGAATGGCGGCGCGCGCACGCCGGGCTAGTTCGTAGACATCCTGGAATTCGGCTGTGGAAATGTATTCCTCGTCCGCGGCGACGTAGAGCTCGCTCTGGACTTCCGTGCAGGAGCATTTGGCATAGCGTAGGAACCGAACGAACTCCGCATTGGTTTCGGAGTCGAAACCCTCAGCGATATTGTGCATAGCCGAACCCGCCGCTTCTTGGATCTGTCGCTTCAGTCCAAAATCCGTCTCGAAGCGTGGCTTCTTGGTCAGGCGGTAAACCTTGCGGGCAAGCTCGCGCGCCAGCTGCCAAGCCTCGATGTCTTCAAACCGCTCGATTTTCATGTGTCTTGAACCTCTGAACCCTTGAACCNNGAACCCTTGAACCTCTGAACCTCTGAACCATGAACCTCTGAACCGTGGAACCTCAACCTTCCCCTTTCATCGCTCACTCCTTCTTACCCAGCGTAAAATAGATGGTGGCTCCCGCCCCGACGGCGCCTTCCGCCCAGACGCGGCCGCCGTGCCGGTGGATGATCCGCTGCACAATCGCCAGCCCGATGCCGGTACCCTCGAACTCCTGGGTGCTGTGCAGGCGTTGGAACGCACCAAAGAGCTTGCCAACGTAGGCCATGTCGAACCCCGCCCCGTTGTCGCGCACAAAGAAAGTGACGGCGGCCGCCTCGCCTTTGGCGGCGCAAGTGGCATGGGCATCTTGCCCATGTCCGATGGCTTGGCCCAAACCCACGGGCGGGACGCCCGTGCCACTGCCAGACTCCAGACGCCGCTGACAACCAGGCGCCGCCTCACCGCCACTCGTCACTCCGAATTCGATCTTCGCTCGCGGGCTTTTGCCCGTGAACTTCCAGGCGTTGTTGAGCAGGTTGGACAATGCCAATCGCAGAAGGTGCGCGTCGGCTTCGGCCGCCAACGCCGGAGCAACGACAAACTCGACCTGCCGGTCCGGCTGCAGGTGCCGCAATTCCGCCCCGATTTCCTCCACCAAGTCCGTCAGGTTCACGCGTTCCAGCCGCATTTCGGTCCGCGTCACCTGGGACAGGTTAAGCATGTCGTCAATCAACCCCGCCATCCGCTCGCTGCCGGACCGGATGCGCCGCAGGTGGTCCTGGGCCGTCGCATCCAGCTTGCCGGCGTAGTCCTCCATCAGGGCCGCGCTGAAGCCGTCCATCGCCCGCAGCGGCGCGCGCAAATCGTGCGAGACCGAGTAGCTGAACGCCTCCAGTTCCTTGTTGGCGGCTTCCAGCTCAGCGGTGCGGTCGCGCACGCGCTGCTCCAGCTCGGCATTGAGCCGGAGGATCTTCTCCTCCGCCTGCCGCAGTTCGGTAATGTCGATTGAAATGTCGCCGAGCAGGGGCGGCTGCTGACCGCGCGGAATGAGGAATTTGATGGCGCGGAACACGCGCCCGCCGTCACCGGTGGGAATCTCCTGAACGACCGTCCTGACCTCTCCGTTGCCGAGCACCCGTTCATCTTCCTCCCGGATCTTCTGCCCCAGCGGGCCGGCCCAGAGATCCTCGCTGAGTCGGCCGAGGCTTTCGGCAGCCGTGAGGCCCAAAATCTGCCTGACTCGCTCGTTCACGAAGACAATGCGCCGTTCGCTGTCCTTAATGAAGGTCATGGCGGGCAGGTTGAGCATGAATTGGACAAACCGCTCCTCGCTCTCGCGCAGCGCCTGCTCGGCCCGCTTGCGCTCGGTGATGTCGCGGATGTTGCACTGAATCACCCTGTGGTGCCCCACCTCGTAAGCGTGGCTGACGAATTCCACTTCGATGCGCCGCCCATCGGCGGTTTCCAACGGCTTGTCCTCGTAGGTGAGGTATTCCTTCCGCTGCAGTTCCGCGAAGTTGTCCTGATTGCCGACGATGTCCTTGAAGAGCCCCACTTCCCAGATCCGCTTTCCCAGGAATTGTTCATGCGTATAGCCCAGCATCTCGACCAGAAACGGATTCACCTCGACGATCATCCCGGTCTCGGCGTCCAGGATCAGAATGCCGTCCCGCGCCGCTTCGAAAAGTTGGCGATACCGGGCCTCCGAAACGACAAGCGCCGCTTCAGCCTTCTTGCGCTCGGCGATATCCTCAATCGTGGCGACCGTCTGCGCGGGCCGGCCCGTGGCGTCCCGGATGATCGTCATATTCACATTCACCCAGACGACGGAGCCATCTTTGCGTAGGTAGCGTTTCTCCATGCGGTAATCGGGCTGCTCGCCCCGCACGACGCGCTGGTAGGCTTCCCAGTCGGATTGCCGGTCATCCGGGTGGGTGATTTCAGAGACGCGCATCCGGAGCAGTTCTTCGGCGGAATAGCCGGTGATAGTGCACATCTTCTCGTTCACGCGTGTCCAATGTCCGGTGCTCAGGTCGGCCTGGGCGATGCCGACCGAGGCCCGCTCGAACATGGCGCGGAATTGCTCCTCGCTCTGGCGCAGCGCCTCCGCCGCCTCGTAGCGTTCGCGGAAGAACCAGACGCGCTGCTGCCGCCACAGCAGGGCGACGCCGGCGACCGCGCCGAGCAGCAGGACGCCGATGAGCGCGACGATTTGCCAGAGTCGCTCGCGCAAGGGCGCATACACTTCCGCGATATCTATGCGGGCGACCAGAAACCACGGTGAATTGGGAATGGCGCGCAGGGCCGCCACCACCGGGACGCCCCGGTAATCGATGCCCTCCATGAGGCCTTCCTGCCCCAAGGCGGCTCGCGCTGCCGGCATTGCCTTTTGGTCAAAAAGTGCGCACCGGGTTAGCGTGCTGTTTCTTTGAAACCGGAGTTCATTCAGAAACACGACCTCATTGCCCTCCCGGCGGACGAGCAGGGTCTCGGCGGTCAGGCTGGGAACAGGCCAGCGCTGGATGAACGGATAGAGATAGATGGCAGGATCGATGCGAAGAACGAGCACGCCCAAAGGATGGCCGCCTTCCTGTTCGTCGAAGATGGGGACGAGGATCGCAAGATAGACCCGCTGGTCGTGTTCGTTCCGGTAGAAATCCTGAAACGTCACCTGGTTGGTCTGAAGGACTTCGGGAAGGCGCTGGGCGACCGTAGAAGACATTTCGGGGCGCCCCTCGGGGACTGACAGGCGGGTGACGCCCCGGGCATCCAATAGGCGAACATTCTCATATTGATTCGCCGCCTGGAATCTTTCGATCCACACGTGAATCTGTCGTTGAGCTTCCGCATCCTCCGGCTTTTCCAGAAAACGTCGCACGAAGCCGGAGAAACTGCCGTTCTTGAAGAAAACGGCACCATCGACCAGCCGCTCCTTGCGCCACTGGATCAACTCGCCCACCTTCAGGTCCGCAATCGCTGAAAGCTGGCGCTCGACCTCGGAGCGGTAGTGCCGCTCGTGATTCCGGTAATAGAGGTAGCCGACCGTGACGATGCCAGCCGCTAAGCAGACAAAGATCAGGCCCAACACGCCACCCGCGCTGCCCGAATCCCGACGACTGGCGTTGGGGGATTGTCCGGTCATGGGTCACCCGCGTCCCGCCGGTGTTTTGCCTTATCGGTCCCTGCGGTCTGCAGCAGTCCGGCAACCGGCTTCGCCGCCGTCCGGCGCGTCCGCTTCAACCCGACATGCTGCAACGACGGCGTGGCCTCATGTCCATGGGCGTAAAGGTACGTCAGCGATCGCTGTCGAGGGTTCCGTTTCATCAGTGGGGCCGCTTTCTGAAAATCCATTATATCTGCACCTGTGAAAATAGCCATTACCCAAAGAGGGTAGATAAACGGAAGTCATCGCCGAACGGATGGCCCGGTGTGCCCCTGCCGCGGATACGAGAATTGGCAGCTGGGAGCGTTTTACAAGATCATACCGTTGAACCTGTAGGGCGGGGTCGCCTGACCCCGCCTCGTCTTCGGAGGAATGGCGGGGTCAGGCGACCCCGCCCTACAACCATTCGATGTCGGCACGATCACTCAAAAAGCAAGTCCAACGGCATGAGTCTTTTGCCTACAGCTTCAAAATACCTTCCCTGACGGCGTAGCGCACGAGATCGGTCTGCTTGTGAATTCCCAGCTTGGCCATCAAGTTCTTCCGATGGGCCCGGGCCGTTTCGATCGCCCTCCCCAAATCGGCCGCAATTTCCTTGGTCGTGCGACCTTCGGCGATGAGCTGCAGCACTCGTCGTTCGCGCGCGGTCAGCGCCGGCACGGCCAGGACAACTCGGCTCTTCTTTCCGTCCCGGTCGCTTCTTTCGACCAGCAGATGGGCGATGTCCGGGCTCAGATACAATCGACCGGCATAGACCTCGCACACGGCTTCCGTCACATGCATGCTGGCCGATTCCTTGGTGATGTAGCCGCGGGCACCGATTTGCAGGGCCGCTTCGACGAGGGCCCGCGAATCGTGCAGGCTCAGGATGAGGATCCGGGCGGTAGGTCGTCGCTTGAGCAACTCGCGCGCCGTATCCAGTCCATTGAGACGGGGCATGGTCAGATCGAGGATGAAGACGTCGGCGGGACGCGTCTCCGCCAGTTCCAGGAGGGTGACACCGTCGGCGGCCTCCCCCACGACCTCCACGTTCCCACCGCTCCGCTCGAGGCTGAACCGCAGCCCATCCCGCACGATGGGATGATCGTCGGCGATCAGGACGCGAATGCTCATGGCTGGGCCGTTTCCTGCGGCAGCGTCACGAGCACGGTGGTACCGAGGCCGGGCGCAGAATGCACCATGAGTCTCCCGCCCAGCGTCTCCACCATTCCGCGGGCGGCCCGCAGGCCGAGGTGGGCGCCCGGTTTCGCCGCCGCCCGGACGGGGTCGAACCCCTTCCCGTCGTCGATGATGGACAGCCGGAGCGTCTTCCGCGGGGCCGAAACCCGCACCCGCACCAGACGGGCGCGGGCGTGCAGGATCACGTTGTTCAAGGCTTCCTGCGCCATCCGAAAGAGGACCGTCTGGGCCTCGGGCGGAATGGCCGTTCCGCAGGTCGCATCGACGAAGCGAATTCGGATCGAGGTTTCCCTCGTCAAGAGCGAAAAATGCTGCCGCAATGCTGCCGACAAACCAAGGATGTCCAAATCCGGCGGCCGCAGCTCCGCGGCCAGCGTCTTGAGACGACGCGCCGACTGCACAAACAGCCGGCGCCCTTCTTTCAGCGACGCCAAGGCCTCCCGATATTTGCCCTGACGCAGATCCTCCTCGGCGGCAAGCAGACGGGCGGTGACGCCCACCGTGCAGGAGCCCACGTCGTGATGGAGCACGGCGGAGAAGTGCCGCTTCTCCTCTTCCCGTACCGTCAGAAGTTTCCGGGAGAAATCTCGGGCCTGCGTCTCCGCCAGCTTCCACGCGGTGATATCGCGCACCATTCCCACCGCGCCAACGACCGCGCCGTCAGCGTTGCGCAGTGGGGCCGTGCGATCCTCCGTCCAACCGGACCGCCCGGTTTGCGGAACATGAAACGGAAAGTCGCGAGGGGCGGGTGTTTCCCCAGCCAGCGCTTTTACGATCGTCTCGATCACTCCGGTATCGCGCAGGAATGGGAAAACCTCCAGGGGAGACCGGCCCAGAACGTCGGAAGCAGGCAAGCCCGTCAATTGCTCCATATAAGGGTTCCAGATCTCGTAGCGCAGGTCGCGGCCATAAACAATGACGCCCTCATTGGCACCGCGGATGATCTGCTCATTGAATTGATGGGCCTCCCGCAGCGCCTCCTGCGCCCGCTTGCGTTCGGTGATGTCAATGTGGGACGCCTGGTAGCAGAGGAACCGGCCCGAGACATCCCGGATCTCCTGCGCCAGCACCTCAACGGTGAATCGTGTGCCGTTCCGGCGGACCATCGCGATTTCCCTTGGTCCCATGACGCCTTTTTCAGAGAGGATTCGCAGGACGTCCTTGCGATCCTCACGGTTGGCATAGCGCTGATGCTTGATGTCGGTCACGTCAGCGATCATCTGCTCAGGGGAGGCGTACCCATACATGCGTGCATAAGCCATGTTCACCCGCAAGAACCTCCCATCGAGCGAGGCCTGCGAAATCGCCAGCATGGAGTTCTCGAACAGCTGGCGGTATTGCTCTTCACTCTCCCGCAGTTCCTCCTCCGCCCGCTTGCGCCCGGTGATGGCGCGATCGTTCAGCAGCGTTTCCCCGGCTCGCTTGCGTTTCGGTGCCGATGCTGGAGCCTTCTTTTTTCCGATGCGTTTCATGTGCGCTCCGCGGAAATCTTCAGGATGTTTTGTCCCGTTACGAGGTGGTAACAGAAAATTATCGCTTTGTTTGCCTAGCCGCAAGGAAAACAAAAGACCGTGATCGTGCCCCCATAGTGTTTTGTTTTGAGGAACCGTCGCGCGAACCCACGGGCGGGACGCCCGTGCCAGACGAGACTCGTTCAAAAACAAAAGACCGACGCCCCGCCGGGGAAGATTCCGCGCGGCCGCGCGAAGTTTCAGAGTGATTTAAATCGAACGGTGGCCGAGAACACGAACGTAGCTGCGAGCGCCAGCGAGTGGACAGACCATCCACCCGCTGGCGCTCGCGGCTACACCTTTTCTGAAACCGCTGTAGCCGGAACGATGGAGGAAGGTCGCTTGCGACCGATGATCGCCCGCAAGCGGGCTGCCGATCGGTTCGCGAGGGCGCGACGAGAATCATCCGCGATTGCCTGGATCCGGCTTAGTCGTAGCCACGCAGTCGGACCGCGCCTTACGAATGATGCCAGTGATCACCGAATAGTGTGTAGGGCCGGCGCTTGTCGCCGGGCCACAGGAAAAACGGCTCGCCGACAAGCGGCGGCCCTACATCCGCCTGCATCGTTATGGCTTACGGGAGGTCCGTCGATCCCATCAAATAGCGGTCGCACTCCCGGGCGGCGCCGCGGCCTTCATTGATGGCCCAGACGACGAGGCTTTGGCCGCGGCGGCAGTCGCCGGCGGCGAAGACGCCCTTGATGCTGGTCGTGTACTTCTCGAATTCCGCCTTGATGTTGCTGCGGGCGTCGGTCTCGACCTTGAGATCCTTGAGCACCGCCTGCTCGGGTCCGAGAAAGCCCATCGCCAGCAGCACGAGCTGCGCGGGGCGGGTCTGCTCGGTGCCGGGCTGCTCCTTCGGCACAAACTGGCCCTTGTCGTTCTTCTCCCACTTGATCTGGACGGTGACGAGTTCCTTCACCCGTCCGTCGCTGTCCCCGATGAACCGCTTGACCGTGGTGAGATAGACGCGCGGATCGGCGCCGAATCTCGCAGCGGCCTCCTCCTGGCCATAGTCCATCTTGTAGACTTTCGGCCACTCGGGCCAGGGATTGTCCGCCGCCCGGTCCTGGGGCGGCTGGGGCAGAATCTCGATTTGGGTGATGCTCCGGCAGCCCTGACGCAGCGCCGAGCCGACACAATCGGTGCCGGTGTCGCCGCCGCCGATCACCACCACATCCTTGTCGCGCGCATGGATCGGATGGGCGGCGGGTTTGCCGGACAGCAAAGCCTTGGTATTGGCGGTGAGGTATTCGATCGCGAAGTGCACGCCGGGAAGATTGCGCCCCTCGACGGGCAGATCGCGCGCCTGGGTCGCGCCGGTACAGATCACCGTGGCGGCAAATTCCTTCAGGAAGATCTCGGCCTCGACGTTGTCGCCGACCGTGGCGTTGCAGATGAACTTGACGCCTTCCTGCTCCAGGAACTCGATGCGCCGTTTCAGCACCTCCTGTTTGTCGAGCTTCATGTTCGGGATGCCGTACATGAGCAGGCCACCCGGACGGTCCGCCCGCTCAAACACTGTGACGGTGTGGCCGACGGTATTGAGCTGGGCGGCGGCGGCCAGACCGGCGGGGCCGGAGCCGATGATCGCGACTTTCTTGCCCGTGCGAACCTTGGGGGCTTGCGGGATCACCCAGCCTTCCTCCCATCCCTTCTCGATGATCGAGTACTCGATGTTCTTGATCGTGACGGGCGGCTCGTTGATTCCGAGCACACACGAGCCTTCGCACGGGGCCGGACACACGCGCCCGGTGAACTCCGGGAAATTGTTCGTCTTGTGCAGCCGCTCCAGCGCCTCGCGCCAGAGATTCCGGTAGATGAGATCGTTCCACTCGGGGATCAGGTTGTGGATCGGGCAGCCGGAGGCCATGCCGCTCAGCAGCTTGCCGGTGTGGCAGAAGGGCACGCCGCAATCCATGCAGCGAGCCCCCTGGTTGCGGAGCTTCTTCTGCTCCATGTGCGGGTGGAACTCGTTCCAGTCGCGCACGCGCTCCAGTGGCGGTCGGTCCACGGGCAGCTCCCGCAGATATTCGATGAATCCAGTTGGTTTACCCATGGAAGAAAAGGCTGAAGGACTGAAAACTGAAAAGCTGAAAGGCCGGAAGGCCCAAAGGGTGAAGGGCTGAAGGACTGAAAGCTGAAAGGCTGAAGCTGAAGGACATCGGGAGCGAAGTGGTGATTGGTTTCAGCGCTTCAGCCATTCAGTTCTTCAGCTTTTCTTCTAGTTGCCCCCGACCCGGGAGAGATCGCGGGCGTTTTCTTCAAAGGCGGCCATGACCGCCTCGTCGCCGGAAAGGCCCTGCGCGTGCGCCCGCTCGATGCAGGCGAGCATGCGCTGGTAATCCTTGGGCAGCACCTTGACGAATCGCGGCACCGCCTGGTCCCAGGCCTCGAGCACCTTCCGGGCGCGCTCGCTTTTCGTGTACGCCAGATGCCGTTCGATCATCGCGCGCACCTCGGCGATCTCGGCGGGATTCTCCAGCTTGCCGATGCCCACCATCTGGCGGTTGACATCGCGCGCGAACAGGCCGCGCTCGTCGAGCACGTAGGCGATGCCGCCGGACATGCCCGCGGCGAAATTGCGTCCGGTCGGGCCCAGCACCACGACGCGGCCGCCGGTCATGTATTCGCACCCGTGGTCGCCCACCGCCTCGACGACCGCGTTGACGCCCGAGTTGCGCACGCAGAAACGTTCTCCGGCCATGCCGCGGATGTACGCCTCGCCTCCGGTGGCCCCATACAAGGCCACGTTGCCGATGATGATGTTCTCCTCGGGCACGAACGTCGAATCCGCCGGAGGGTAGACGATGATCTTGCCCCCGGAGAGTCCTTTGCCGAGATAGTCGTTGGCGTCTCCCTCAAGGCTGAAGGTCATCCCTTTGGGCATGAAAGCCCCGAAGCTCTGACCCGCCGAGCCCTTGAAGTGGATCCGGATGGTGTCCTCGGGCAGGCCGGCCGCGCCCCATTGCCGCGTGACCTCGCTGCCGGTGATGGTGCCGACCACACGGTGGACGTTGCGGATCGGCAATTCCGCGACCACCCGCTCGCCGCGCTTGATCGCCGGCTCGCAGAGATTGAGCAAGACTGTGACATCCAGCGAGTCCTCCAGCCCGTGGTCCTGCGGAATCTGGCAGTAGCGCCCCACCTCGGGACCGACGTCGGGTGCATAAAGGATGTTGGAGAAGTCCAATCCCCTCGCCTTCCAATGATCGATCGCCTTGCGCGGCTCGAGCCGGTCGACGCGGCCGACCATTTCCGCCACGGTGCGGAAGCCGAGCTGCGCCATAAGCTCGCGGACCTCTTCCGCGACGAAGCGCATGAAGTTCACCACGTGCTCCGGTTTCCCGGCGTATTTCTCGCGCAGCCGCGGATCCTGGGTGGCGATGCCGGCCGGACAGGTGTTCAAGTGGCAGGCGCGCATCATGATACAACCCGTGGAAACCAGCGCCGCAGTGGCGAAGCCGAATTCCTCGGCGCCGAGCAATGCGGCAATGATCACGTCGCGGCCGGTCTTGAGCTGCCCGTCGGTCTCGACGGCGATACGGCTGCGCAGATTGTTCAGCACCAGGGTTTGGTGGGTTTCGGCGAGGCCGAGCTCCCACGGCAGGCCGGCGTGCTTGATCGACGTCTGCGGCGAGGCGCCGGTGCCGCCGTCGTGTCCCGAGATGAGCACGACATCGGCATGCGCCTTGGCAACGCCCGCGGCGACGGTGCCCACGCCGACCTCGGCGACCAGTTTGACGCTGATGCGGGCGTGGCGGTTGGCATTTTTGAGGTCGTGGATCAGCTCGGCGAGATCCTCGATGGAGTAGATGTCGTGGTGCGGCGGCGGCGA
>PLOH01000127.1:17461-17640 GCA_003142955.1 Opitutia bacterium
TTGCTGATGGAGCCATAGGACATTGCCCCGGTCTTGAAGCGCTTCATGATCACTTCGACCGGCTCGACCTCCGCGATCGGAACCGGCTCGCTCGCCTTGAATTCGAGCAGGCCGCGCAGCGTGCACAGGTTTTGCGACTGCTCGTTGACCAGGCGAGCGTACTCGCGGAAGACCACGCT
>PLOH01000130.1 GCA_003142955.1 Opitutia bacterium
ACGGCCGGCAGAACCAGCCCCATTCGGCCCAGTTCTGAAACCAACCGCGGATTCTCTGCTGCCAGGCAGGCGCGGACGACGCTGACCTCGGGAGCGCTATGGCACAGGCACGCGCAAGCGTCTCCCCTTGCTGCAATGCCTTGAGGAGCCGATACGCGGCCGGCTCCAGGCGCTTCAAATAGATCTGGTTGTCGTGGCGGTGCACCGCCACGTACACCCGCATGAATTTCTGCACTCCGAGCACCGCGCGCAGGCCCGGACAATCGTCGTAGAGGCAGTCGAGCACGCGAAACCAGTACATCCGGTTGTAGATTTCAATCCGTTCCAGCGCGGTCAGGCGGTCATTCGGCTTGATGAAGCCCCCCACGACGGTTGCGGTCGGACGGCCGCTGATTTGTCGGACGCCTGGCCCTTGCTGTCGTCCTTGGCCGAGGAGGAACTGGAGCTGGTGTCTTCGGCCCGGGCCCGGAGGTCGAAAGAGCCGGTGTAGAGGCCGGCGAGCGCGGCCGCTGTAACGATCAATCTGGTCGATTTATTCATGGGATCTGTCGTGGTTCAGACTGGCACCTCGCCAGGAATCCGCCTGGCGGTGCCCATCACGGGATTGAGGACTGGAGGTGCGCAGCGGCAAGGCGCTGCCTGGAATCGACCATGCATCAATGTCGCTCTTTTTCAAACGAGGCAGGTGCAATCAGCGAGAACGGAGGCTCCGACCGACCGGCCTGCGACGGCTCTTCTTATTGGAACCGGCCGTCCCGGATTTATTCCCTCGTCTTCACCGGGCAGAGGACCGGTTCCCCCCGGGCGTCACTCCTGCTCCGAGAACGCAAACAGGGTCCGCACCGCCAGGCCGTTTTCCGCCAGCCGCCGCGAACCGCCCAGTTCGGGCAGGTCGATCACCGCCGCGACGCCAACGACTTCGCCGCGCAAGGCGCGGAACAGGCGGGCCGCTGCCAGCAAGGTGCCCCCGGTTGCGATCAAATCGTCGACGATGACAATCCGGTCGCCGGGACGGCAGGCGTCGGCATGCACCTCGATCGTCGCCGTGCCATACTCCAACGCATAATCCTCGGCGACGGTCTTGTACGGCAGCTTGCCCTTTTTTCGCACCAGCACGACGGGCTTGCCGAGCTTGTAGGCCAGCGCACCGCCCAAAAGGAATCCGCGGGCGTCCACCGCCGCCACGATTTCCGGCTGCAGCGGCCCAATGGTTTCGGCCAGCGCGTCGATCGTGGTCCGGAACGCTTCCGCATCCTGAAAGAGCGGAGTGACATCGCGGAAGTTTATGCCCGGTTTGGGCCAGTCGCGAACGGTCCGAATCCTGGATTTTAGATCGATGGTGTCCATAGGGTTCGATTTAGGATTACCTGTTGCAGTGACGGACCTTCGCGTGGCGCGGAGCTTCAGCCCGCGCGCTCGGTGGTCGATAGTGCGGGCTGAAGCACCGCACTACGCACTCCCAACACTGTCTATTCATTCGGTAATTCTCAATAGGCCCGCCGGTATTGCGCCGGCCAGGCAATGTCGGCGCCCAGCGCCCTGGCGGCGTGCAACGGCCAGTAAGGATCGCGCAGAAACTCGCGCCCAAGCAAGACNNACGGCCTCGGCAAACGGCACCTGGAAACCGGGCCCCGCCGGGATCTTCGCGTGCGGCAACATCCCGCCCGAGGAGCAGTCGAGCAGGTCAACGCCGCGGGTCTTCAGGAGCCGCGCGAGCGCAACTGTTTGCGGCAGGTCCCATCCACCCGACTCCGCCCAGTCCGTGGCGGACACGCGCACCCACAAGGGCAACCGTTCCGGCCAGACCGCCCGCACCGCCTCGACCACCTCCAACAACGGCCGGCAGCGGTTTTCGAACGGGCCACCGTACCGATCCGTGCGGTGATTGCTCAGCGGCGAGAGGAACTGGTGGAGGAGATAGCCGTGCGCGGCATGAAGCTCGATCAGTTCGAAGCCCGCCGCCAGCGATCGCTTCGCCGCGTCGGCGAAACCCCGGACGATCTCCGTGATGCCGGCGGGCGTGAGCGCCTCCGGCACCGGGTGATCCTCCGCAAAGGGCAGCGCACTCGGCGCCACCACCGGCCAGCCGCCCTGCGCCAGCGGCACCGGCCCACCGCCTTCCCATGGCCGGGCCGTGCTCGCCTTGCGGCCCGCGTGCGCCAGCTGGACTCCCGGCACCGCGCCTTGTTCACGAATGAATTTCGCCACTCGTGCCAGCGGTTCGATCTGCGCGTCCAGCCAGAGCCCCACGTCGCCCGGCGAAATGCGACCGCGCGCCTCGACGGCGGTGGCCTCGGCGATCACGACGGCGGCGCCGCCGACCGCGCGCGAGCCCAGGTGCACGAGGTGCCAGTCGGTCGCCAAGCCGCCCGTGCACGAGTATTGGCACATCGGCGACACGACAATGCGGTTGCGCAGGGTGAGGCTGCGCTGCGGCAGCGGAGAAAAGAGCACGGACATGGCGTCCACGGTTGCGGGTTTTAGCGGCCACGCAAGCGGCAAGGCGGCCGCGCCTGGCTGCCTCCTCACCAGATCTTCGCGCGCAGGTCGGGCGCGCGCCACATCGGGTCGCCCTCCTTGATGCCAAAGGCCGCGTAGAACTGAGGCAGGTTCACCAGCGGACCGAAGGCGCGGAACTGCCCGGGCGAATGCTCGTTGCTCATCACCTGCCGCTGCAGCGCGCCCTCCCGGTACTTGGTCCGCCAGAGCTGGCCGTAGGCGAGGAAGAAGCGCTGCTCGGGCGTAAATCCGTCGATTTTCGGCGCGGGCGGCTGGCTAGCCAGCGAAAGCTGCAGCGCGTCATACGCCACGGCGAGGCCGCCGAGATCGGCGATGTTCTCGCTCAGCGTGAGTTCGCCATTGACGTGCAGGCCCGGCAACGCCTCGAACGTGTTGAACTCATCCACCAGCTTCTGCGCACGGGCCTTGAACTGCGCCGCATCGGCTTCCGTCCACCAGTCCGCCATGTTCCCATCGGCGTCGTACAGTCGGCCCCGGTCGTCGAATCCGTGCGTGATCTCGTGGCCGATCACCACGCCGATCCCGCC
>PLOH01000041.1 GCA_003142955.1 Opitutia bacterium
CATGGGCAAGATGCCCATGCCACATCGGAACCACAGCCAATCGAGAGATGCGTCCGGAGCCAGAGGGCCGTGGGCGGACGGCCATCCCCTTGACCTTCCCGCCGTCGACCGCCAGCTTGGGCTCGTGCTGCGTGAACCCTTCCGCCCCGGTGGCTGAATCCGACCTCAACGCCTTCATCGATCGATGGTCCTCCGCTCAAGCGGCCGAGCGGGCCAACTATCAGCTCTTCCTCACCGAGCTGTGCGATGTTCTCGGCGTATCCCGATCCGGCCGGCCCCGACACCGCGCAAAACGCCTATGTTTTCGAGCGTGGCGTCACCTTTCAACATCGCGGCGGCAAGACGAGCACCGGCCGCATCGATCTCTACAAGCGAGGTTGCTTCAACCTCCGCGCTGCGGCCATCACCGAGCCCGTGCTGCACAAGTTTCAGAACATCGAGAACCGCGACGCCGTGCTCGCGTACGACCGCGAGGAGTTCATCACCGCGAAGATGGTCGAGGCCGATCCGAAGATCCCCGGGCTGCCCGACAACTGGCGCGACGCCGTGCAGCCGCATACCGGCTATCTCTGCGTGTGGGACCGCAAGACGACGAAGACCGACCCGGTGACCGGCCGCCAGGTGCCCGATGGAAAGGCCATCGTCCCGCTCCGCCGCTACGTGAATCCGCGTCCCGCCTGGTGGCCGCAGGCCGACTTTATCGTCGGCAATCCCCCGTTTCTGGGAGCGTCCCGCATGCGCGACGATCGCGGCAGCGGTTATGCCGAAACCCTGCGAGCGGCGTATCCGGAAGTGACCGACAGCGCCGACTTCGTGATGTTCTGGTGGTACAAGGCCGGTGAAGAAACGCTCGCCGGCCGCACGCGCCGCTTCAGCTTCATCACCACCAACAGCATCCGGCAGACGTTCAACCGGCGCGTGGTTCAGAGCGAGATGGATAAGGGCATTTATCTCACGTTCGCGATTCCGGACCATCCTTGGGTCGATGCCGCCGCTTGCGCCGCCGTGCGCCTTGCGATGACGGTCGGCGCCAGACGTGGCGATCTCCCGCCGATCAACCCGGCAACAGCGAAACAAGGATCCGCTTCGAACGATCCGGCGAAACTATAGCGCGTCATCCGTGAGACACCTGACGAGGAAACTGGAGAGAACGAAGTCCAACTCGATCTCGGGCTCGGCAAAGTCTCAGCCGATCTCACCGCCGGCGCCGATGTCTCGGCAACAATCGCGCTCAGAGCAAACGAGGGATTGTCCTCTCCAGGCATGAAGCTTCACGGTTCCGGGTTTTATCGTCACTCCCGAGGAAGCGAAGACGCTCGGGCTTGGCAAAGTGGAAGGGCTTGAAAAACACATCTGCCCCTACCGCAACGGGCGCGACCTCACAGACCAGCCGCGCGGTGTGATGGTGATCGACCTCTTTGGACTCACAACTGAACAGGTGCGTGAAAGATTCCCGAGAGTATATCAACATGTTTTGACATCGGTTAAGCCCGAGCGAGATCAGAACCGGGAACCTCACATCAAGAATAACTGGTGGCTTTTCGGTCGGCCCAGAACTGAGTTGCGCCCTGCACTTACCAATCTTCCCCGGTACATCGCGACGGTCGAAACGGCCAAACATCGTGTTTTCCAGTTCCTCGATGCCGCGATCTTGCCCGACAACAAACTGGTCGTGTTCGCCCTCGATGATGCCTTCCATCTCGGCGTACTCAGCAGCCGCCTCCACACCGTTTATGCTCTTGCTGGTGGTAGTTGGCTCGGCTTCGGCAATGATCCGGTATACGTCAAATCCCGCTGCTTCGATCCGTTCCCTTTTCCCGACTGCACCGAAAAGCAAAAGGAGCGGATTCGGAAGCTCGCGGAGGAGCTCGACGCCCACCGCAAGCGCACGCAGGAGAAACAAGGCCTTGGTCTCACCGACATCTACAACGTTCTTGAAAAGGTTTGCGCGGTTTCCGCTCCGAATTTAGGGCCGGCCCTTGCGGCCGTGCCGCGTTCAACACGGCAGAACGGTCCGGCGACAAGCGCCGACCCTACCGCAAGCGAACCTGGCAATAGCCCTTCCACGCCCGAACCTCTCACCCCAAAGGAACGCGCCGTCCACGAGGCGGCGATGGTCTCCATGTTGCGCCAGCTCCACGACGAAATCGACCGCGCCGTGGCCGACGCCTACGGCTGGCCCTGGCCGCTCGCCGACGAGGCTGGCCGGCCGCGCGCGCCCTCCGGCGACGCGAAGGGCACATTTGTGAAATAGTTCGCGGGTGCTCGCAGCGACCAAGAAAAAACTTTTGGCGGTGACGGCGCACCGCCCTCCAGAAAAACCAATACGCGCGAACAGCGTCACTCGTAGCGGAGCGCCTCGATCGGATCGAGCTGGGCGGCTTTGCGGGCCGGATAAAAACCGAAGAACATGCCGACCGCGGCGCTAAACACGACGGCCACGATGACCGAGGCTGGCGAAACCAGGATCGGCCAGCCGGTCTTCATCGACACCAGTTCCGAGGCGCCGACGCCGAGCACGATTCCGATGATCCCACCGAGGGAGCTGAGGATCACGGCCTCGATCAGGAATTGCAGCAGCACGTCCCTCCCGTGCGCACCCACGGCGAGGCGGATGCCGATCTCGCGCGTGCGCTCAGTCACGCTCACCAGCATGATGTTCATGATCCCAATGCCACCGACGATAAGCGAGACGCCGGCGATGGCACCGAGCAGCAAGGTCATCGTTTGGGAAGTCGCGGTGGCCGCCTGCGCGAGTTCCACCTGGTTGCGCACGGTGAAATCCTGCTCGCGACCCTTGCGGCGCTGCATGAGCAGATCCGTGATATCCTGCTGCACCTTGTCGATTGCCTCGGCGCTGGCGGCCTGCACGAGGATGGAATTGATGTTGGGGCGACGGGCCACGCGCTTCATGTGGCTGGTATAGGGAATGACCACCGTGTCATCCTGATCCTGGCCGAAGAGGTTGAAGCCCTTGGCGGCGAGCATCCCGACGATCTTAAAGGGGATATTGCGGATGCGGATGGTCTGGCCGATCACATTGCCGTCGGGGAAGAGCTGATCGGCGACGGTCTTGCCGATGATCGCGACCTTGGCGACGCTGCGGACGTCCTGATCGGTAAACATGGCGCCGTCGCCGATCGGCCAGCTGCGGATGGAGGGGTAGTCGGGCGATTCACCCATGATTTGGGTGTTCCAGTTGAGGCCATTGGCAAGCACCTGGGCCCGGTCGCGCATCTCGGCGGTGACGCCCACGACGTTGGGGATTTCGCGCTTGATGCCGTCCGCGTCGTCCACGGTGAGCGTGGAGGCGCTGCCCCAGCCGGAGCGCATGCCGCCGGCGTTGAAGCTCCCCGGGAAGACCGTGATGACGTTTTCCCCCAAGCTGGCTACCTGAGCCTCGACCTGTGCCTTCGCGCCGTTGCCAATGCTGACCATCGCAATGACGGCGGCGACGCCGATAATGATGCCGAGCGCCGTCAGAATGGAGCGCATGGTGTTGCGCCGCAGGGCGCGCAAGGCGACCTTGATGGTGTTGAAGACGCGCATGGCTAGGAGGCTGTCGGACTTCTGTCCGGCCAGCCTCCTACTGGCAAAACCGCCCAATCCGACCCGGGGAAACGGGCAGAATCTCGGCGATCTTTACGCGAATTGGAGTCAGATTGGTTCATCGGATTACATTCCCTGCTCAATAAAAGGGGCGGTTTTGCTTTTAGCAGCCTGAAGGGCTGGAAGCCCGACAGGCTGCTAGCCCGAGGTCAACTTGGCCGCCGCCTCGGCGTCCTTCAGCTTTTTCATCTCCACGTCGGCATTGAGACGGTCCGGCACCAGCTCGTCGCGCACAAGGCGGCCGTCGCGTAGGATGAGGTTGCGCTTGCAGTAGCGGGCGATGTCGAGCTCGTGCGTGACCATGACGATGGTGATGCCTTGCTCGTTGAGTTTTTGAAACACACCCATGACCTCGACGGAGGTCTTGCTGTCGAGATTGCCGGTCGGCTCGTCGGCCAGCAGGATCTCGGGGTCATTGGCCAGCGCGCGCGCGATGGCGACGCGCTGCTGCTGGCCGCCGGAAAGCTGGTTCGGAAAATGGTCGGCTCGGTCGGAAAGACCGACGATCTCGAGGCTGTGGAGCGCCCGCTGGCGCATGTCGCGCGCCGAGTGGCGCTGCTGGCCGTACATCATGGGCAGCTCCGTGTTTTCCAGAGCAGTGGTACGGGCGAGCAGGTTGAAGCCCTGGAAAACGAAACCGATCTTCTGGTTGCGGATGTCGGCGAGCTCGTTGCGGTCGAGCTGGGAAACATCGATCCCGTCGAGCAGATAGCGGCCGCGCGTCGGACGGTCGAGGCAGCCGAGCAGGTTCATGAGCGTGGACTTGCCGGAGCCGCTCGCTCCCATGAGCGCCACGAATTCGCCGCGGTGGATCTCGATCGAGACCCCGCGCACGGCATGCACGGGAATCTCGCCGGAGTCGTAGATCTTGTGGATCTCCTCAATTTTGACGACGGCAGCCATAGCAGGAAGCACGGGTGCTTAGCGCCGCATGCCCGGAGGACCGCCGCCGCCGGCAAACGGGTTGCTCGTGGGCGCCGCCGCGGCCGTTGAGGAGCCGGGAATCGTGGCGCTCGTGATGATGACATCGCCTTCCTTCAGCCCATTGACCACCTCGGTATTGATGTTATCGGTGATGCCAAGTTTGACGCTGACCGCCTCGATCACGGCCGTCTTGGGATCCGTGCCGACCAGTTTGTAAATGGTGCGGGTGGTTACGCTGCCGGCGCCGCTGTTCCCGCGGCCGCCGCCGAAACGGCTGAAGTCAATCTCTATGCCGCGTTCCTTGGCGAGTTCCTGGGCCTTCTGCAGGACTTCCGGTGAAGGGGGGCCGTTGCCCCAGGTGAAGCCAACTTCCTGCATGATCTGGCGCACCGCGGCGCGGCGCTGCTCATCGGTCAGGGGTTTGGCGGCGGGCGAGGCGGAGGCGCTGCCGCCGGGGGGGGTGGCGGCGACCGGCGCGGGCTTTGGCAGCAGGCGCTCGGCGATGCGCGCGCGGAGGGCGCTGTTAGCAAGGCGGAGGCCGTTGAGGCGTTCCGCAACGACGATGGAGACATTGGCGGTCATGCCGGGCCGCAGTTTCAGGTCAGGATTGTTGACATCGATGATTGTCTGATAAATGACGACGTTTTGCTGCGTCTGCGGCGCGTTGCGGATTAGGCTGACGCGGCCGTGGAACGGCTGGTTCGGAAAGGCATCGACGTTGAAATTGACCGACTGACCGACCTTGACGTTGCCGATGTCAGCTTCCGCCACCGCGCCGATAATCTGCATTTTCGTCAGGTCGTTCGCGATCATGAAGAGGGTGGGGGCGCTGAGGCTGGCCGCGACCGTGTTGCCGACGTCCACCTGCCGGGAGACGACCACGCCGTCGATCGGGGACAAGATGTCGCAATGATCGAGATTCACCTTGGCCAAGATGAGCGAGGCGCTCTGAATCTTCACTTGGGCGTCGGCCTGGAGGAGTTGGGCCTCGGCGGTGTCAAGATCGGACTGGGCGACGAGGCTCTTCTTAAAGAGCTGCCGGGTGCGCTCGGTGTTCACGCGCGTGAGTTCATAGTTGGCTTTCGCGTTGGCGAGCTGGCCCTCGGCCTGGAGAAGATTCGCTTTGTAGATAGCGGGGTCGATTTGGGCGATCAGCTGGCCTTGTTTGACGGGCGAATTCCAATCCACGTAGAGCTTGGAAATGATGCCGGAGATTTGGCAGCCCACATTGACGTCGAGCACCGGCTCGATGTCGCCGGTGGCCGTGACCACCTGGATGAGATCACCGCGCCCCACGGTGACGGTAGAGTACTCTGGCGGTCTTTCGGTGTCGTGGCGCCAGAAGTACCACCCGCCGGCGGCGATGAGGGCGACGATGATGAAGCTGAGTGTTTTCCCAACACTAAAACGAGAAGACGTGGCCATGAGAATTAGGCGTGAGGCTCAATGCTGACGGTCGCAGTGGCAAGGTAAGCAAAATCAATGGATGCGGAGCTGGAAAACGGCGCGTCAGTAGGGCTTAAGACGCACGACATGCCGGAAGGTAACGCGGAAACCGCTGGTTCAAGCAAACCCGTAGGCGGCGCGCAGGGCCGCGGCCACGTTGGCGGGGACGAACTTTCCGACATCGCCGCCGAACTTGCTGACTTGTTTCACCAGGTGGGAGCTGGTGTAGCTGTAATCTTCGTTCGGCATCACGTAGATCGTTTCAACCGCGGGCTGCAAATGGCGGTTCATGAGGGCCATGTTGAACTCGAATTCGAAATCCGACATGGCGCGCAGGCCGCGGATGATGGCCACGGCGTGCTGTTCCATGGCAAAGTCGACCAACAGACCACGGAAGGTCGTCACCGAGACGTTGGTAAAACGGGCGATATTCGGCCGGATCAACTCGAGGCGCTGGTCGGGTGAAAACAGCGGCCCTTTGTCGGAATTATGGGCGACGGAGACCAAGACGTGATCGAACAGGCGCGCGGCGCGCTCCAGCACGTCGAGGTGTCCGTTGGTGATGGGATCGAAGGTGCCCGGGTAGATGCACAGTCTCATGGCAGATGATTCGGCGTGAGCCGCCAGGCGGTAGTTAGAGGCCGGGCGCGACTGAGGGCAAGCGGGACTGAACGCAAAATTGAGGTTGATCCCGGGGTGCCTTCAGGCAGAAAGGCCCGCACGTCGACGACCGTCGCCCCGATTTGTCGAGCCTAGCCACTCCCCGCTTATGCGCCTCCCCCGCGTTGTCATCGTTTTTTTCAATTGGCTCGCGGTGTCGCTGGGGGTGCGGGCGGCCGACGGGTTTGTCCGGGTCGAGGGCAGGCAGTTCATGCTCAATGGGCGCCCGTGGTACGTTTGCGGCACCAATCTGTGGTATGGAGCCTATCTCGGCCGGCCTGCGAATCCTGCCGGACACGCGCGCCTGGTGCGCGAACTCGACCGGCTGCGTGATCTTGGAATCAACAATCTCCGGGTGTTGGGCGCGGTTGAGGAGTGCGCCACGCGCAGTGCCCTCCACCCCGCGATTCAGACCGCTCCGGGCGTTTACAATGAAGATCCGTTGCAGGGGCTCGATCGCCTCATCGCGGAAGCCGGCCGGCGAGAGATGAAGCTCGTTATCTTCCTGAACAATTATTGGGACTGGTCGGGCGGAATGCCGCAATATCTGGCCTGGGCGAACGGGGGCGCCGCGCCCACGCTCGATACGACGACGTGGCCGGAATACAACCGCATCCTCAGCACCTTCTACACGAATGCGGCGGCGCAGGTGCTCTATCGCCGCTACATCGCAATGTTGCTCGAGCGAACGAACACCATTACGGGCCGGAAATATCGCGACGAACCGGCCATTATGGCTTGGGAACTGGCCAACGAGCCTCGTCCGGGGGAGCGCGAGGGTGACAATGATGCAGTGCTTGTGGCGTTTCAGGCGTGGGTCGAAGGCACGGCGGCCTACATTCACGCGCTCGATCCGCACCATCTCGTTACGACCGGCAGCGAGGGCAACATGGGCTGCCTCAACACCGACGAGAATTTCCGGCGGGTTCATGCCGGGCCGGGCATTGATTACGCCGTCTTCCACCTCTGGCCGAACAACTGGGGTTGGTACAAACGCGCGGATTTTGCGGCGACCATCGGGCCCACGCTGGAAAAGGCCCGTGACTACACCACGCGGCATCTGGCCGTGGCCGATGTGCTCAACAAACCCGTGGTGCTCGAGGAATTCGGTCTCGATCGCGATGCCGGTTTAACGGTGGATTTCGCGACCACGAGCCGGGACAAACTTTATGCGGAGCTCCTTGGAATGATCGAGGCCTCAGCAGTGCGCGGCGGTGCGGCGGCCGGGTCGAGCTTCTGGCTCTGGGGCGGCGAAGGCCGGCCCCCGCACACGGGCGCAGGTTCGCCCGACGGGGTGGGCGCCGGCGAAATGCCGCAGGAGGCTTCGGGACTGAACACGGTGTTCGATTGCGACCAGAGCACGCTGAAGATCTTGCGGGATCATTTCGCGAAAATGCGGAAGATCTCCGACGGGAATCAAATCCGCTCGGTTCCGTGACAATCGAGGTGGGGCGGCTTGTCCTCAAGACGCGCTGAGCCGTATCCATTCAGATTGTAGGAAGCGCGCTTGCGCGCGATTCCGAGGCAAAAGTCGACCGCGTCGGACAGTGGTTCGACGCGGAGCCTTACCTCTCCCCGGTCCTCAGTTGCCGCGAGGGCGTTGAGTATCATGTTATAGACCACTCGCAGCAACAACGCGGGGTCGGTGGTCAGTGTGACGGCTGGCACGGGCGGAGTCATCTGCAGGCGCTTGCCGCGCGCGACGGGGTGATGGTCACTCATCCGCCGCAGATCGTCGAGGAACTGCTCGACCGCGAAGGTCGACAGCCTGCTTCACCCGCAATCAGCAGATGCGCTCCTCTCGCGCGTCCGGCGATCTACGTCCTTGCCTGAACTGGCATGAACGGTGCATACCTTGCGCCGTGACGCACCGATTGCATCTTCCCAACGTGCTGACCCTGATCCGCATGCCGCTGACGTTTGCGATCGTCGCGCTGATGTATGGCACCTGGCCGTGGGCGGCGACGCTGGCCTGCGGACTCTTCGTCGTCGCCGGCATTACCGACTGGCTGGATGGCAAGCTGGCCCGCGAGCGTAACATCGTGTCCGATTTCGGCAAGTTCATGGACGCGCTCGCCGACAAAGTGCTGGTGCTCGGCGTGATGGTGGCCCTGCTTGACCTCCATTACCTGGAGCCGGTGCCAGCGGTGGTGGTGATGTTGATTGTGCTGACGGTGCTGACGCGGGAGTTTATGATTTCGGGGCTGCGCATGATGGCGGCCAGGCGCGGCGTGGTGATGGCCGCGGATTTTTGGGGCAAGATCAAGACGATCATCCAGATGACCGCGCTAGGCTGCCTGCTTGGGGAGCCGATGTTCCGGCGAGATTTTGCGCCGCGGTTGGGTTTCTGGTTCGAATGGATCGCGCAGTCGGTGCATTGGATCGGACTCTTGCTGTTCCTCGTGTCAATTTGGTTCATGGTTTCGTCGATGTGGAACTACTACCGGAAATACCGGCACGTGTTGTTTGACGTCCCGGAGGCATGAAGCTCGAACAACCGATCTGGTCCCGTTTTCTCCCGTCCAATCTGGTCCTGGCGTTGGCAACGCTTGGCCCACTCGGCCGCGGACGTCGGGCTCCGGGCACCTGGGGTTCGGCGGCCGGGCTCCTTTATTGTACCGTTTTATTCTGGCGGCTCTGGGACTGGCCATGGTCGGGCCTTGGGACCGCGATTTGGTCCGGTTTCTGGACGGTGATTTTCAGCCTCCCGGGCCTCTACCTTGCGGTGGCGCTTTGCGGCGAAGCCGAGTTTCGTCTTGGCCGGCGTGATCCGGGGGAAGTGATCCTCGATGAATTCATGGCCATGCCGCTATGCTTTCTCGGCTGGCCGGCGGTTGTCCGGGTGTGGCCGCCTTGGGTGGTCTTCATTGCCGGTTTCCTGCTTTTCCGCCTCTTTGACATCGCGAAGCCGTTTGGCATCCGCAAGCTGGAGGATCTGCCGGGAGGCTGGGGCATCGTGTTCGATGACGTGGCCGCGGCGCTCATGGCGTGTCTGTCCTTGCAGGGAGCGGCCTGGGCGTGGAAGACTTGGTAGGTCTCCCACGTGAGAAGCGGGCAGACGCAGGTGTCCGCCGACGCTCCCGCGGGCCTGGCGCCTAATTGGCCGGCGGAGGATCGGCCGGTTGGCTGCGACCGAACGGACGCGCCAGATTCAGCTCGCCCCGAAACCGGCCGCCGGTGCTGATCGTGTTGCCGTCAGGACCGAAGACGAACGTCAGGTTGAATCCGGCGAGCCAGCGCCCGCGGGCATTGAAGACGAGTGCTTTCGGGAGATCCCAGACCACGCCGGGGCGAATGGTGAGGAAATCGTGGCTGCCGCTCCCGATGAATCGCGTCGTGGTGCAATCGACCTCGAGTGTGTAATGCCAGGCGTCGCGATCGTAGAGCACTCCGGGAGTCACACTCAGCGAATTGCTGTGCGGCTCGTTTTTGCCGAAACCGCCGGGAGTGGAAGATGCGGTGATGAAATCCGCGTGCACGTTGAAAAGGCCCGAAAGCCCTGGCACGTCGTCCAGCTTGCGGCCGAAGACGATGTAAGGGACGAAGTGATCATGGCCGTCCGTCAGCTCAATGGGCGGGCGGCTGACGGGAATTGACGAGTTGAATCCGACGCTGGTATCCCAAGTGGGTTTGAGCCATTCCAACCAGGCGTACTTCGCTCCAAAGTGCAACGCGCTGATGCCGTCGCCGTAGCTGCCTTTGCGCAGGCCGTGATCGAAATAGGTGTCAATATCGCTGTTGAGCTCGAAGTGATCATTCACCCCCCAGCGCAACTCGAGCGGGAAGCGCAGATAGCCTTTGTTGAGAAGATCGCGAAGATGGGGCTGAAAGCTGAATTGGACCTGCCCGGGCCGCTCGGTCTTCGGCAGGTCGAGTTCGAACAAGTCCTGGATGCGGGAGATCGCGTTTTGCTCCCAGCTGACGGGTGCGGGACTGGCTGCCGCAGCATCATTCTGAGCCTGGGCCTCAGCGGCGACCGTCAACAAACAGAACAAGGCGATCCACGAGAGGATCCGCCAGGGCGGGGTGATCATCGGCAGGCAGGGTCGGAAGAAGTTGGAACCCGTCAAGAGACACCAAAATACGCCCACGGTTGCGACAAATTTCCTAGGGTAAAATCTGCAGGTCCTCCAGCGGCATACGTACGAGCAATCCTTGCTGCAGCACATCGACGGCGATGATAATTCCCTTGGGATTCGCTGGATCGTCGACGATGCCTTCGATCCCATAAAGCGGCCCACCAGCGACTTTCACCCGGGTGCCCTTCTTGAGCAGTGGATGGAGGCTCAACTCCAAGCCGGAGGACACCACCACTTTGACGTCCTCAAGTTGGCGCAGAAACCCGGCCTGGTCTTCAATCCAGATCGCCCGCACCAGCAAATCCTGCTGATAGACCCGGCTCTTGATTTCCGGCGTGATCTCGGTGAAGACATACCCTGGAAAAAGCGGTTTGGTGAAGCGTTTCGTCTGGTCGCGGTAGCGCCGCACGCTGGGCACGAGCGGCAGGTAATGGGAGAATCCTTCGACGGCGAGCAAACTGGCGAATTTCTTCTCGCACCGGGGTTTGGTGTGACAGGCGAACCAGCGCGGTTCGGCAAAGTTGGGCAGCGATTCAGCCATGCAGAGCGAAGAAAAATGACGGGGCAACCCACCGAGGAAAATCCGGCCGATCGCTAGCGTTTTAGCAGAAAACGGAGCGCGGCATGGTAGCCTTCCAGGCCGAGCCCGGTGATCACCGCCAGGCACGCCGGGGCGGTGAGCGATCGCTGCCGGAATTCCTCGCGCCGGTAAATGTTGGAAATGTGCACCTCAACCGCCGGCACGCCGGCGCCCAGCAGCGCATCGCGCAGCGCCACACTGGTGTGCGTCAGCGCCGCTCCATTGATGATCAATCCGGAGAATTTCCGCTCGGCCACGCTGGCGATGCGGTCGATGATCGCACCTTCATGATTCGACTGGAAGAACTCGAGTTCCACTGCCTGGCCGGCCACCTCGGAGCGCAGGGCTTGCTCGAGGTCCGCCAACGTGGCGTGTCCATAGATCTCGGGTTCGCGTTGTCCGAGCCGGTCGAGATTCGGGCCGTTGATGATGGCGATCTTTTTCATGGCGGGGGAAGATCCTCACAGGAGCAAGCAGAGGAAGTGGAGGAAAGGAAAGAACCGTTTTCTTCAGGAGCCAGAGCCGGCAATTGATTGTCCGGGTCCGGCGCCAATGGCGGCAGCCATTGGATTCAAGCTCGTGGGCAATCAGAATGAGCCCAACGCGTGGAAGGAAAGCCGAGGCTCAACTTGCGACCGAGCTTGAATTCGTTGCTCGGCGGGGGTCGGGTCCGACCGGCGGCTAAAGCGGGTTGCCCGTCGCGATGAAATTCCACGGGATCCCGAATTTCCTCGCCAGTTCCGCGGCGAGGGCTTTCACGCCATGGGTCTCGGTCGCATAATGGCCGCACGCGTAGAGATTGAGCTGATGCTCCTGCGCATAGTTGAACCACTCTTCGCGCAGTTCGCCGGTCACCAGGGTGTCGACCCCGGCGGGCGCGAGTTCGCGCACGACACCCTGCCCGCTGCCGCTGCAGAACGCGATGGCGCGGGGTGTGGCGGAGCCGAATTCGATGGCGATGACCTGCGGGTAGAGCGCCGCCAGTTTTCGCCGCAGGGCGTTGCGCCGCAGCGCGCTGGCCGCGATGCACCCGATCGCCTCGCCCTCGTGCTCGAGAAACCACCGGCCGGGCCGGAGGCCAAGCTGACGGGCGAGCAGCGCGTTGTTGCCGATTCTCCGGTGGGCGTCGAGCGGGAGATGGCTGGAGTAAAGCGCGCAGTTGCCGCGCAGCAGGACGGATAGTTTTTGGTAGACCGGACCGGTGATCGGCTGGGGCGGAGACCAGAACAGGCCGTGATGCACCAGGAGAAAATCCACTCCAGCCGCGACCGCCTGGCCAAAGGGCACCAGTCCCGCGTCAACCGCGGCGCCGATGCGGGTGACGCGGCCGCGGTTGGCAACCTGCAGGCCGTTGCAAGCGCCGGGAAAGTCCGTGAAAGCGGCGCGGCGCGTGCGCCGGTCGCAGTAGGCGACGATCTGTTCAAGCGTGGGCATGCCCGCTTATAGCCGCCCGCCCGGCCGGTTGAAGAAGAAAAAATGCCTGATGGGCAGCTCGCCCATGTCAGACGAGACTCGTTCAAAAACAAAACACCATGCGGCGAACGCTGCCGCTCGATTGTTTTGGGTTGAGCATGACATGGCTGATCCCTATTGATTTTGGTCATCTCTGGAAAAATATGAAATCCCATCGTCTGTTATCTTCCCTGGTCGTTGCTTCTCTTCTATTGGCCGGCAGTCCTTTTGCTGCGGCGGACACTGCTACTACGGCCACGGATGCCGACAAGGCGTGCTGCGCCAAAAATGGCGACAAAACGTGCTGCGCCAAGGACGCTGCGGCGGACGCCAAGTGCGCGGATCAAAAGGACTGCAAATGCTGTACCAAGGGAGATTGCAAAGATCCCGCGGCCTCGAAAAGTGCGCCCGCGGACACCAAAGGTTCGCAGGACAAATGCGACACGAGCGCTGCAGGATGCAAGTGATGGCAGTGATTTGAGGTACTGCCATCCGGCGGGGGCCGGGCGGCTGCGCAAAGGCCTAAGATGGAACGATGGGGTGAGGTGGAGCGGGGGCTTGTCCACAAGACGCTTTGAACGCGTTGAGGACAACGCGCACCACCTGAGCGGGGCGACATCAGNNGGCGATCATCGGTCGCAAGCGACCTTCCTACTGCATGATCCCGGTTCAGACGTGCGCACCAACCCATTGCCGGCGACAGCTCGAAGTGGGTAGGGGCGCGAACTTGTCGCGCCCTCCGGGATGGGCGCGGCCCCTCGACTTCGCTCGGGGCTTTGAGCTTGGCGAACGGGCAAGCCTGCGCCCCTCCAATTCTGCCCAGATTTTTCGGACTGCCGTTACGACCCGGCAACGCGACCGGGGCGGAATTTCGTAACATATAGAGCGCCGATCGCCGTCAGCAGCAGGCCCCACCAGACATCGGCGTGGAAGTTCCATAACGCAACCTTGACGGCGGGGGGATTAATCCAACCGCGGATGCCGATGCCGAGGATTAGGAGACCGTAGACCGTGAGCAGGATGCCGATGAAGAACCAGATGGGGATTTGTTTGTCGTTTTCGTGCATGGGGGCGTTCCTCACCAGAAGATGATGTTCACAGCGATCAGCACCGCCATGATCACTGCGGCCCAGAAGAGCGGCTTCTGATACCACGGGCAGGGTTCCTCCACGGGAGGTGGAGTCATGCCCAGCACCAGGTTTTGCAGTTCGGCGTCAGTCTTCTGCTTGGTGAACAGGCTGACAAGCAGGACGGTGCCGATGGTCACGGAGAGCGACCACAACGCGCTGAACATATTCACGGCCATGTCTTTTGCCTTGGGCGAGGTGGCGACGATCTCGGTGTTGACCGGGTTGAGCTGCGTCGCCTCCAGCCGGCGCGGGGCCGCAAGCACCCCGGCAAACTCGCCGGTCAGAAGGGTCCGGTTATAGTGGGCAAGGGCCTCGCCGGTCAGCGCGGTGGGCGAGGGCGCCCCAAACGCCAGCGGCATCGCCGGATTGTCGATCAGGCGGTTCAGGTCGTCGGTCAGCTTGATCCGGAGACTCAGCGTGAGGCGATCCTCTTCCTTGGTCACGGACGCGATCCGGGCGACAATCGATACTGGAGCGGCCTCGGCGGCGGCTCTGGCGGCGTATTCCTGGAGCAGCGTTTGCGTTTCGGGCGAGAACTGGCTCACGACAAACCGTGTTTCCGCATCGGCCGGTTGGCGGAACTGCGCCACGAGCGCCGGAAGATCCTTCATGTCCTTGCTGAGGATCGGCGTGAACGTGTGCGGAAACCAGTGGACGAAGAAGAATAGGAAAAACGAACAAGCGGTACCCACGACCAGGCCCCAGAAACCGCCGGCCTTGGTCGCCTGCCTCCACAGCATGCCCATGATGACGACGCCGAACAGCGGAACGATGAAGAGCAGCACCAGCACCTGCAGGTAGGCCAGGATGTTGCTGAAGAGCATGGCGGCGTAGGCTGTGCCGATGGCAATGATCACGCCGATGATCGAGCACCAGCGGCCCATGCTCACATAATGCCGGTCGTCCGCGTTTTTGTTGATCAGCGGGCGGTAGACATCGTAGGTCCAGACCGTCGCGAAAGCGCTGACATTGCCGGCCATGCCGGACATGAAGCCGGCGATCATGGCGGTGACGCCGAGGCCGAGCAGTCCGGGCCCAAGATAGCGCGCCATCATTAGTGGCAGCACGTCGTTGTAGCTGTTGCCGCCGGTCATCACCGCCTCATTTTCCGGCAAAAGCTTGATGCCATCCTTCGAGAGCAAGGCGAGGCCGAGCAGGCCCGGGATCGTGACGATGAGGGGCACCAGCATCTTGAAACCGGCGCCGATCAGCGTGCCGTTCTGGGCGGCGCGCAGATTGCGCGCGGTCAGGACCCGCTGCACCTGCAGGAAATCGGTGCACCAGTAGCCGAACGATACGGCGACCCCGAGGCCGAAGACCATGCCGGCCCAGTGCATGCCCATGGGATTGTCGTTCGCAGAGCCCATGTTGGACCAGAGGCTGGTGTAATTCGTGCCGGGATTGGCTTCGTTGATGCGCGCCATCATGCCGCTCCAGCCGCCCGATTCGACGAGGCCGAGGATCGGCACCAGCAAGGTGCCCAGCCAGATCAGAAAAAACTGGAGCACTTCGTTGAGCACGGCGGACAGCAGGCCGCCCAGCGTCACGTAAACCGCCACCGTGAAGGACGACACCCAGATGCTGAAATGCATATTCCAGCCCAGCAGCAGGTGCAGCATTTTCGCCATCGCAAACATGTTCACGCCGCAGACCATGACCGTCATGACCGTGAAGGTGATGCCGGTGAACACCCGCGAATTGTTGCCGTAGCGCAGATCGAGGTAGCCTGGAACCGAATGCGTTTTGCAGACGTAGTAGAACGGCATCATCACCACCGCGAGAAACACGATCGCCGGGATGGCGCCGATCAGGTAGGCGTGGGCCCCGAGCATGCCGTACTGGTAGGCCATGGCCGACCAGCCCATCGTCTCCAGCGAACTAAGATTGGCCGAGATGAAGCTCAGGCCGGCAATCCAGGCCGTCATCTTGCGGCCCGCCATGAAGAAATCCTCGCCGGTGGTGGCGTACTTCTTGAGATAAAACCCTATGCCGAGGCAGAAGGCGAAGTAGATGGCAACGATGAGGTAATCAACAGGGGCCAGCGACAGCAGGCTTTTGTGCGCCGGCTCCGCGACCGCGAGGAGATCCAAGGGGGTCATGGGATTCCCCATCGGTGCCGAAGAACACCCAACGCGTCAAGCGTCGGTCACGCGACTAGAGCGGTTTCAGAAAAGGCGTAGCCGCGAGCGCCAGCGAGTGGATCCGGAGTCGAACGTCGGCTCGCTGGCGCCCGCCGCTACGCAGCAGCGGATGTTTCTTCCCGCCCAGCGCAAAACCCGTTTGGCGGATGGGACCGCATTAGCCCGGCTTCGATCGACCGGTCAAACGAGGGGCTTGACCAGAATCTTGGAATTCCGGCCGTTCTCCTCGTAGCCCTTGAGCCGCGATTCGGGCAGCACCGACTTGTCGGCCTCGGCGAACCCGCAGGAGGAGATGAAGAACGAATAGCTCTGGGTGGACAGGGCGAGGACGGTGGGGGCGCCGCGCTCCTTGGCGACCAGGCAGGCGTAGTTGACCATTTTCCGGCCGATGCCCCGGTTCTGATAGAAGGGCAGCACGTAAAGCGAGCCGACCTCGGCCATTTGCGGCTTGTCGGGGAACAAGGTCAGGGACACGCACGCAATCAGGTTCTCGTCGATCTCGAAGACGAAAAACTGATCGATGTTCTTTTCGATGGCCTGCTGGGTGCGGTAGACGAGTTCCTCGCGTTTGACCGCATGGCGCGTGAGATTGTAGATCAGGCGCACGTCGCGCCGGGTCGCCTTGCGAATCTGCTGGTAATCGTTGCCGTAGATCAGGGTTCCCACTCCCTCGTTGGAGAAGATCTCGTTCAGCAGGCCGTCGAACACCCGGCCATCGAGCAGGTGGACCCGCGTGGTCCCGGTCTCGATCGCCTTGATGGCATGGGCGGCCTTGCTCCGGCCTTCTTCCGCGATTGTCTCGGGGCGTTCCTTGAGCGTCTCCCGGAGCGATTCGACCGACACCTCGCGGCGCAGTTCGCCGCCGAGGTACAGACCCGTCAGCGGCGCGAGGTAGATGATCTTGCTCGCCTGCAGCACCTCGGCGAATTCCGCGGCCAGCAAGTCCGAGTTGATGCGCAACGAGTGACCGTCGGGCGCGAAGCCGATCGGCGACACGATCGGCACGATGTCGGCGCTGATGAGATGGACGATGAACTCCTTGTCAATGCGGTCGACCTTGCCGGTGAACTGCTGCTCGACGCCCTTGATGATGCCGACCGGAATCGCGCGGACCGAGTTCGTGATGGCGCACTTGAGTCCGTTCTGCGTCAGTCCCTCGAGGATGAGCTGCGACACGCGGGCGGAGGCCCGGATGGCGAGGTCGAGCGTGGCGGCGTCGGTCACCCCCGTGCCATGGACGTCGGAGATCGGGATGTTGCGCGCCGTCGACAGTTCCTCGATTTGCCGGCCGATGCCGTGAACGAGGACCATCTTAATCCCCAGGCTGCGGAGAACGGCGATGTCGATCAGCAAATTGCCGAAGTTATCGTCGGCGACGATCGCGCCGTCGAGGGCGATGACAAAAATCTGCCCCTGAAACCGGGGCACGTATTTCAGAATGCCGCGGAGATCCGTGGGCTTGATGTTGGCGATGGTGGAGCCGCTGCTCATGGAGATGCGTCGGCGGTTCTCATCGAATCCGGCGGCTGCGTCAATGGGGGAGTGTGGTCGGCAGTGCAGTGGCGTCCCGTGGGAAGGCGGTGACGGCGATGATTACCCCTCATACCAGAAGCGGAGACTCTCACCTTGAAAAGTGCCCATGCATGAAAGGTGCTCGGTGATTCAAATGACGTCGTTACCATTCGAGCTGGAGGGCGCTGCGCCGCCAGCGCCCCATCTGTCCTTCCGCCGCTCATATCCGGCTCACCATCCGGTCGACGAACGTAGCAACCATTCGATTGTCGTTCTTCTTACTGTCTGTACCCGAGGTCGGAAGACAATCCTTGCGCGGGCGGATGCGATGGCCGTCCTGCGCGAAGCCTGGGCGAAGGCCACGCTCTGGCAGGTCGGATGTTGGGTGCTGATGCCCGATCACGCGCATTTGTTTTGTGCGCCTGCTACGATGCCACCGGTGCCGCTGCAAAGTTTGGTCGGATATTGGAAATCGGAGGCGGCCCGGCACTGGCCTCGAAGCGCCGAGTGCCCGTTGTGGCAGCGGGATTTCTGGGACCGGCAATTGCGTCAGTCGGATAGTTACCGAGCGAAATGGAATTATGTACGCCAGAATCCGGTGCGCAAAGGACTGGTGGATCGGGAAGAAGCGTGGCCATTCCAAGGCGAGGAGAACCAACTACGATGGCGCGGATGATGGCGGTCGCGGCGCACCGCCCTCCAGTGGGACGGGATTTTGGAGGGCGCTGCGCCGTTAGCGCCTCATCCGCTCACCTCACTGTGAACTCCCAGGTCTTCGCGGTTCGCCCGCCGCACAACGTGACCGTATAGCGACCCGGCGCGAGGCTTTGGGCCGGAATGCGCACGAGGACGACCGTTTCCTTCGACCGCGCCAGCAATTGACCGTTCAGTTTCGGGAAGTCGGGCAGAAGAAAGAGCTGTTGTCCCTTGCGGAGCAGTAGCACGCTGTCGAGCTGGGTGTGGTAGTCGGGCTGTACACACGTGAATTGCAACGCGTAGGTTCCGGTCGATGCGGTCTCGCGCGGCGCGGTGACGGCGGTGATGTGGGCGGGCAGGGCGGGCCGGGCGGCGAACGCCCCGTCGAGTTCCGCCGGAAGGCCGCCGAACACGCTGGCGATCTCGTCCACCGCCGGGGCGAAGCGAGCCTCCGGCAGAATCTCCGCCGGCCGCTCGATCTCCACCGCGACACGCTCGTAGCCGAGTTCAACCAGATGCTGCGTCGCGGCGCGCGCGCCAAGATCGTGATACGGCTCGAAAGGTCTCCCGCGTTTTCCGAAGTGCAGCCGCAGAAACGTGTACCCCCCGATGAAGATCACGATCGCCACCACCACCCACCGGAGCGGCAGGGTCTGGGTCAGCGGACGCGGAGGAGACATGGCGCGAGGGTTTATCGGGCGGCCGGACCTGGATCCACCATAAACTCACCAGCGAGGTCAGCGCGGGCGCCGGTCCGTCGGCGAGCTATCGGGATTGGCTCCGACGGCGCGGAGCCCTCCCTCGATCCAATCGGTGGAATGGCCCCACGGTCTTTTGTTTTAGAACGAGTCTCGTCTGACATGGGCGGGACGCCCATGGGATCGCGCGACGGCTCCTCAAAGCAAAACACCATGGGGGATGGCCCCGGCGCCGCTGCAAATCAATTTGCTTCCCCTTGCGGCGGCTGTTCTCTTACCGCGCTGCATGAAGCTCTGGTCCCAGTATTTCATTCCCACCCTCAAGGAGAGCCCGGCGGATGCCGAGATCGTCTCGCACAAGCTGCTGCTGCGCGCGGGACTCGTGCGCAAGTTGAGCGGCGGGCTCTACACGTATCTGCCGCTGGGCCTGCGCTCGCTGCAGAAGATCACACAGTTATGCCGCGAGGAGATGGACGCGGCGGGCGCGATCGAACTATGGATGCCGCATCTGCATCCGGTCGAGTTCTGGCAGGCTGGGCCGCGCTGGGCCGCGGCGCGCGAGATCATGTACCGGGCCGATCACGCGGGCGACGGCCGCCGCGCCCCGCGCGAGCCGGAGTTTGTGCTCGGTCCGACGCACGAGGAGATCATCACGCCGCTGGTGAAAGCGGAGATTACCAGCTACCGCGACCTCCCCAAGAACTTCTACCAGATTGCCACGAAGTTCCGGAATGAAATCCGCCCGCGGTACGGACTCATGCGGGCGCGCGAATTCGTGATGAAGGACGCGTATTCATTTGATGTCGACGATGAGGCGGCCATCCGCAGCTACCTCGCGATGAAGGCGGCCTACACGAAATTCTTCGCGCGCTGCGGCTTGAAGACGATTTCCGTGGAGGCGGACACCGGGGTGATGGGCGGCAGCTTTTCCCACGAATTCATGGTGCCGGCGGAAGTCGGCGACGACGACGTGGTGTATTGCGAGGAGAGCGGCTACGCGGCCAACCGCGAGAAGGCCACCAGCGGGCTTGTGCCGGCGGACCTGGCGGAGGCGCCTCCCACCGGTGCGCTCGAGGAATTTCCGACGCCGGGCGTCGTCACCATCGCGGCGCTGGCGGCGCCGCCCTACGGCGTGGCGGCGGGTCGGCAATTCAAGACGTTGCTTTATATGGGCGACGGCAAGCTGTTTGCCGTTATCATCCGTGGCGAAGATGAACTTGAGGAGGCCAAGCTCGGCACCCTCGGGTTTACGCTCTGGCGTCCCGCGACCCCGGAAGAGATCGAACCCGTCATGGGGGCCAAGCCCGGCAGCCTCGGGGCGGTGCGCGGCACGATCAAGAATCCCGCGGCGCTGGCCGGCGTCTATGCCGACCAGGCGGTGCGGCTGATCGGCAACGGCGTCACCGGGGCGAACCGGGACGGATTTCACCTGCGCCAGGTCAATGTGGCGCGCGATCTCGCCATCACCCGGTTCGGCGATTTCCGGCGCGTGCGCGCGGGCGAGCCGTGCCCGAAATCGGGGCGCCCGCTGCAGATCCGCCGGGCCATCGAGGTCGGTCATGTCTTCAAGCTCGGGACGAAGTACAGTGAAAAGTTCGGCGCGGTTTACACCGACGCGCAGAAACAGAGCAAGCTGATGGTCATGGGCTGCTACGGCATCGGCATCAGCCGCACCCTGCAGGCGGTGATCGAACAATGCCACGACGCCGACGGCGTGGCGTGGCCGTGGAACGTGGCCCCGTTCCAGGTGCTGGTGGTGCTGCTGGACCCGCAGCTGCCCGAGGCCGGCGAGGTCGGCCGGAAACTCGCCGCGGCGGCCGAAGCCGCGGGGGCCGATGTGCTGGTGGACGACCGCGCCGAGCGCCCGGGCGTCAAGTTCAAGGATGCCGACTTGATCGGCCTGCCGCTGCGGATTACGATCGGCGGGCGTGGATTAAAGGAAGGGGTGATCGAAATGAAATGGCGCACGGAAAAGGACGTGGCAAAGGTGCCGCTGGCCGAGGCGGAGGCGCGCGTTCGGTCGGCGGTGGCCGCCGCCCAATTGGCGGCAAAGGCATGACCCGGTTTTCGGCCAGGACCGAGACTGCCCCCGCTCCGCGGGCGGAAACTGAACCGGCCCTCGCGGGGCTGTGGCGGGTGGTCGTGTTGAACGATCCGGTCAACCTCATGTCCTACGTGGTCCTCGTGTTCCGCAAGGTGTTCGGCTTCGACGAGCCGACCGCGCGGCGCCATATGCTGGAGGTCCACGAACAGGGCCGCTCGGTGGTGTGGAGCGGATTGCGCGAAAAGGCGGAGGCGTATGTCTTCACGTTGCAGCAATGGCACCTGACCGCCATTCTGGAGCCCGATGAAACGCGTTGAGGTCAAACTGGCCCTGCCCGTGGTGGCGCCCCTGCTCGATCTCATCAAGCGGACGATTGATGATCTGCACGGCCAGCTCGCCGCCCCCCAGTCGCTGCGGGACCTGGACGAGGAATTGGGTGCGGCGTGGAAGGGCGAGTTGCTCAACGATCAGAACGGCGACTGCCAGCGGTTTCTGGCGCTCTTTGATCGCGAGTTCTTCGCGAGCGGGATGGTGGCCTTTGACGATAATAATGCCGAGTCGGTGCTGCGGGCGTGCGCCGCCATCCGCCTCCGGCTGCGGGACCGCGAGCTCCGGGGATTGTCCGACGAGGCGCTGGAAGGCGCCGGGGTGGACCTCGACAAACTCGGCGAGGCCGGCCAAAAAGGCTACATGGGCTATGTCTTTCTGGCCACGTTGCAGGAGCTGATCATCCAGCACCTTGACGCGGCGATCCTGGAGGGATGATGGTCCGAACTGAATGCCGATACTGCGGACTTCCCGTCAAGGTGCGCCAACTTGAGCCGGGGCGCGCCTATTTTTGTTGCTCGGGTTGTGCCCTGGCGAGCCGGCTGCCGCCGCCGGGTGCCGGCGGTGAGTTCCCGGTGACGCCGGCCCTGCTCGTTGCGCTCGGCGCCGGATTCGCCTGGTTCAACGAGGTGCTCTTCTGGACGCTGGCGATGGCACTTGCCCACGATCAGCGCGCGGCCCAGGCGGAGCTGTTTGCGCGGGTGTCAACCGGACTGGGTGCACTCGTGTGGGTGACGCTGATGGCGGCAATGGCGCGGGCCGTGTCCCGCCACTGGACCGATGCGCTGGCGGGGGCGGTGACGCTGGCGGGCCTGGTCGGCGCCTTCTTGTCGGGTCGGCCCGCCGGCTGGATTGTCGCGGTCAATGTCGCGCTGCTCCTGTGGCTGTCGCGTGGCTGGGGCAAGCTCAAATTCACAAAAAATAGATCGCTTACAGTTTGACCGAGGGCACGGTCCATCTACGGTGTCCCCCCGACACCCTGCAGTGTTCGTGGTGTGTTCGATAACCGCTCTTTGCCTTTGAGAAATTCCGGGAGCCAACCAACGGTGGCAGCTGCTAGGCCGTAAATCGGAAAGCAAAAACCACCCGGCGGCGCCCACCTTAGCTTAAAAAGGACTAGAGCCTTTGAGCATACGGCACAGGTGGGGTGTTGTTTCTCTTTTCTGCCGCGACTTTCCTATGTACCTGCACGAATCTGATGCTCTGCACGTCCTACATGTGGCGGCCGCGATGGTCCTCGTGGGCCATACGTTCTATGCCTTTGCCGCGGCGCCCGAGACGCGCAAGCGGGTGTTGATCTGGACCGGTGCGGCCTCGCTGGTGATGCTGGCGACCGGCCTCCATATGTGGCATGAGCATGGCTACGACCCGGTGGGCTGGCTCGTCGTCAAGGTCGTCTGCTGGCTCGGCCTTTCGGCGCTGGCCGGAATCGGTTACCGGCGCCGCGGGAAGACCGGGTTGCTGATCGCGGTGGCACTCTTCCTGATTGTGACCGCGGTCACCATGGTGTACCTGAAGCCGTTTTAGAGCGGCTTCAGAAAAAGTGTAGCCGCGAGCGTCAGCGAGCAGATGCCAACAACCTCGCAACCTTTGTCATTTAATAGATGACATTGCTGATTTGAGGAAGATCGGTTTCGGACCCACTCGCTGCTCACGGCGACACAATCCGAGAACGGCTTGCTGGCGTCCGCCACGACACGATCGCAGAACCACTTGCGCCCCTTCGCGGCCACAGCCGGTCGAAAAAACGGCCGGCACAGCCACGGCCCGGTTGACGGCGGTGGGCGGACGATGGCAGGCTGGAGGCGCGCGTCAAAACCATGAATACCGATCTGGCCGGCAAAGTTGTTCTTATCACTGGAGCGTCGGGTGGGCTGGGATCCGCCATGGCCCGGGCTTTCGCGGCCGAGGGCGCGCGGCTGGTGCTGCACTATCATTCCCGGCGGGCCGCGGCGGAGCGGCTCGCCGCCGAGCTCGGAGCCGCCGAATCACTTGTAACGGGCGCCGATCTTCGCGACGAGGCCCAGGTCCGCGCGCTGTTCGCGGAAGCCGGCCGGCGGTTCGGCCGCGTCGACTGCTTGGTGGCCAACGCCGGCGTGTGGTGCGAGCGCGGCGTTCCGATCGCCGACATGTCGCTGGCCCAGTGGCAGGAGACCATGGCGGCCGATCTGACCTCGGTTTTTCTCTGCTGCCGCGAGTTCCTCCGTCTGGCGCGGACGCAGCAGCAGGGCAACATCGTCGTGATCGGCTCGACCGCGGGCGTGTTCGGCGAACCCGGGCATGGCGACTATGCGGCGGCGAAGTCGGCGCTGGCCTATGGTCTCACGCGCACCTTGAAGAATGAAATCGCCCGGCTGGCGCCCCACACCGCCGGCTATTGCGGCGGCCGGGTCAACTGCGTCTGCCCCGGATGGACGGTCTCGCCGCTTTCCGAAAAGCACCTCCAGGACCAGGCAACCGTCCGCCGGGTGACCGCCACGATGGCGTTGCCGCAGCTCGCCCGGGTGGACGATATCGCCAATGCCGTGGTCTACCTCGCCTCCGACAAGCTGGCGCGCCACATCACCGGCCAGACCCTGGTGATTGCGGGCGGCATGGAAGGCCGCTGGCTCTGGCGCCCCGAGGAAGTGGATCCGACCATCGCCTGAGACTAGGATCATGGGGTGGACCGCCGCCTTGCAAATGACGAGGGCCGGTACCAAATGGTGCGTAGGGCCGGCGCTCGCCGCCGGGCCACCATTCAACGGAGAAACGGTCCGCCGGCGAGCGGCGACCCTACCCGACTGCATCGTTCCGGCTGGGGCAGTGCTGGCCGCTCGGCCGGCGGACCCACATGATCGCCAGTTGCCTCGCGGGCGGGATGGCCTACGCTGGTGAGATTGATGGTGAAAACGCCTGACGAACTACCGAATCCGGCCCCTCCCGGCGAGCTGTGCGGCGTCTGGATCGACGACGCGGGGCTCGCGCATCTCGCCCTCGCCACTCCGGAAGGCAGACGTATTGAATCAACGGATACATTCCGGCCGTTTGCCTGGCTCGGCGACGCGGCCGTGGTGCAGGGCGTGGGGGGAGTCGAGGTCGAACCGCTGCAAGGCGACGCGCCCTTCCGCTGGCTGGCCCACGCGCGGACGCTGGGGGACTTTGACGCATTCGTGCGGGGGGCGCCCGACGGCGCGGCGATCGACTGGATCCGTCCGCTGGAGAATCAGTATCTGTTGCAGCGCCGCCGCCGGCTCTTCGGCGACCTGACGTTTCCGCAGCTTCGCCGCTGCCAACTCGACATCGAGACCGGACGCTCGGCCGAGAGCGGGTTCAGCGATGCGCACCAGCCCGCCGATCGAATCCTGGCGATCGGGCTGCAGTTGGGCGCCCGGCAGCGCCTGCTGGTCCTGGAAGAGGCGAGCGACTCCGCGGAGAAGCGCCTGCTGCTCGATTTCAATGACGCGATCGAAGAAGAGGATCCGGACGTCATTGAAGGACACAATCTCTTCAAATTCGATCTGGAGTACTTGCGCGTGCGGTGCAAGCGCCACCGTGTGCCGTGTGCCTGGGGGCGGTTCGGACAGCGGGCGTCGTTCCGCAACAGCCGCTTGAAGGTGGCTGAGCGTTGGATCGATTATCCGCGTTGCGACCTCCCCGGCCGGTCGGTGGTGGACACCTACCTGCTCGTCCAGCTCTACGATGTCACGACGCGGGAGATGGTGTCCTACCGGTTGAAGGACGTGGCGATCTACTTCGGTGTCACCGACGAGGCGGAGGGCGAGCGCACCTACATTGAAGGCAGCCGGATTCACGAGGTCTTTCAAACCGATCGGGCGCGGTTTCTGGCCTATCTCGGCGACGATCTGCGCGAGACCAAGGGGGTGGCGGATCTGCTCCTGCCGACCTACTTCGAACAGGTGAAGACTTTTCCGATGCTGCTGCAGGAAGCGACGCTGCGCGGCACCACGAACAAGATCGATCTGCTGTTTCTCGAGGAGTATTACCAGGCGCGCCAGAGCTGCCCGGTGCCGCCGGAAGTGAAACCGTTCGAGGGCGGCTATACGCGCAGCTTCCAGGAAGGCGTGTTCCGCCAGGTGCTGCATTTCGACGTGGCCTCGCTGTATCCGAGTCTGTTGCTCGCGATGGGCCGCAACCCGGGCAATGATTCGCTCGGCATCTTCATCCCGCTGCTGACCCGGCTGCGCGAATACCGCCTGAAGTACAAGCAACGCGCGCGCACCGCGGCGACCGAGGAGCTGCGCGCCGAATACCAGGCGCGCCAGGCCAGCTTCAAGATCCTCATCAACTCGTTCTACGGCTACCTCGGGTTTTCGGGGGCGCGCTTTGGGGACGGCGCGCTGGCCGCGGAGGTTACCCGGCGCGGCCGCGAGCTGCTGCAGAAACTGATCGATGAATTCACCCGCCACGGCTGCACCATTCTCGAGGCGGACACCGACGGGATTTACCTTTCGTCGGCGCAGTACTTCGCCGAGCCGGAACAGCTGCTGGCCCTGGTGACGGGTGTCTTGCCGCCGGGGATCGAACTTGAATTCGACGGCCGCTACGAGTCGATGTTCTGCTACAAGGCGAAGAACTATGCGCTGTACGACGGGCACCGGATCATTTTGCGCGGCTCGGCGTTGCGTTCCCGCGGCATCGAACCCTACCTCCGGCAGCTGACCGACCGGCTGCTCCACCACCTTCTGGTTGCGGGTGCTGAATCGCCGCTCCCGTTGCTGGAGGATTATCGCCGGCGCCTGGCCACGCGCGAGATGAAGCTCACGGAGATCGCGAAATCCGAGATCCTCGGCCAGAATCCCGCGGCTTATGCGCAGTTTGTAGCCGCGGGCGGCAAACCCCGGCGGGCGGCGGCGGAGGTGGCCCAGCAGCTCCACCCGGCGCCGCGGATGGGTGACCGGGTGAGCTATTACATCACCGCGAAAGGCAAGGGCCGGACGGCGGACTGGCAGCGGGCGCAGGCGGTGGCAAATTACGATCCGCTGCGGAACCCGTACGACCCGGCCTACTACGCCGACAAGCTCGACGACTGGCTCGAACGGTACGGCCCGTTTCTCGGAGTCCAGGTATCAAAACCGCAGGGGGAGCTGTTCTGATGAAGGTCACCAAGGAAGCGCCGGATCGAGTTGGAGCGGCTTGTCCTCAAGACGCGCCAAGCGCGTTGGGGACAACGCGCCCTACCATCGTAATTTCATTCCGTAAGGTCCGGTCACGTAGGGGCGCCCCTTGCGTGCGCCCGCCGCGCGGCCATGGGCGCAGCAAGCCTGCGCCCCTACGTTCGGATACCTGATTTCGGTCTCGTCAGGGCGAGGAGCACTCCCGCCCAGACCGCTACGACCCCAGTGAGCAGCGGAACCATCCATGTGGGAACCAGACGGTGAAGCTCGGGAACGCCAACTCCGTACCAGACCGCGGCCCAGGTGTCGAAACGCAGATTGAAGATGGCCAGCATCACGGCGCAGGTCGACGCGAGTTGGGCGGTGTAGTTCAGCGCCGCCGCGACGCCCGTTTTGCCCTTGGAGAAATAGAAATGGCAGAGGCTCAGCACCAGCATGATTCCAACAATGATTCCCGCGGCAACCCGGTCGTGCGCCCACCACGCCAGCGAAATGACGCATGAAAACAGCATGAGATTCGTTCCCAGCATCGCCAACATGCGCGGGCCTGGCTTCATGGGCGCCGGAGCCTTAAGGAGAGGTGTGCCGGCCGGCATTGTGTCCAGTTGGCGCTTGGCTTGGGTGAGCCGGTACGACGCGATCGTCCAGGTGGCAAAGACCATTGCAAAGAACCACCAGAACCACGCCATTGCGGAGAAAAATGTACGGTCATTCCACCCCCAGCGTTGCCCAAGATATCGCACCGTCATCTGACCGCCGATCGCGAACACCAGGGCAAAGATCCATGAGGCGATTAGCATGATCCGGGTGACCCGGCGCTGACGTCCCGTGGGCCCGCCGCCGAACATCGCCCATTGCGCCGCGAAGCCGGCGAAGATTCCGAGGAAGGGCCAAAGCCACGCGGCCAGGAGGCCCGATTTGGCCGCCGCCGCGCCTTTCGCCCCCAAGCCCCCGCCCGCGGTTGCCATCGCCCCCGCGGCCATGGGCAGGGCGGCGAGCACCGCCCCGGAGAACACCTGGCCCGGCGCCGTCCGGCGCAACGTGTTTTCCACGAAGGCCTGGACCTCCTCCTGCAACAGCTTGCGTCCGCGCGACAGCCGTTGCTTGACGGCGTCTTCCGACAATTCCAATTCCGCCGCCACCTGTTCGATTGAGCGGTGTTCGCGGTAGAACAGGACAAGCGGTTCGCGGTAATTCTCGGGGATCTTCTCCAGTGAACGCCACAAAATCGCTTCTTCCTCGCGGCTGACGGCTTGCTCCGACGGAAGGGCTTCGCCGGCTGGCGCTGCATCCGCCTCTTCCAACGGGGCGGCGAATCGCACCGGCTCGCGTCCGTCGTCTCGCCGGCTTCGGTGGGCCCGGTTTCGGACGATGCTGCACAACCAGGAGCGAAGCTTGTCCGGCTGGCGCAACAGTCGGAGATCCTTCCACGCGCTGATGAAGGTCTCCTGGGCCACGTCCTCGCTCTGGCTCACGTTTCCAGTGGCGCTGTAGGCCAGGGAGCAAACCAAGGTCTGATAGCGTTCGACAATCTGGCGGAAGGCATCCCGGCGTCCATCGAGGCTGTCGGCCACCAAATCGGCGTCGTTGGGTTCTGCTGCGGGCATCGTCTCGGTTGTCATCATAATGCTCTATAAGGGCCAGAAAAGGATAGAGAGGTGACAGAAAATCGTCGACCCTCCGCATCAGGTGCTTCTGCCGGACCGGGCCAGTCAATCCCCGTGCCTCGAATTGACGCAATGACACTGGATGGTTGTAGGGCGGCATCGCCCGATGCCGCCGTATTCCCTGTGGCTCGGCGGGGTCCGGCGACCCCGCCCTACACGGGCAATCGCAGAGCCCACGGCGGGGAATGCACCGCCAGCTAGCTGCTTACATCCCCGGAAACCCGCCCTTGCCGCGCATCGCTTCCATCTGGCGCATCAGCTTTTTGGTGCCATTGCCCTTCATCATCCGCATCATTTTCTGCATCTGCTGGAACTGCTTCAGCAACTGGTTGACGTCGACGACCTTCACGCCGGCACCATTGGCGATGCGCATGCGGCGGGTGCCATTGAGGAGACTTGGATTGCGCCGTTCCTGCAGGGTCATCGATTTGATGATCGCCTCCGTCCGACCCATCTGTTTCTCGGCCCCGTCGTCGATCTTCACCCCGCTCATCCCGGGCATCATGCCGAGAATTGATTCCATCGAGCCGAGCTTCTTCACCTGCTGCAGCTGGGCGAGGAAGTCCTCGAGATTGAAGTCGGCCTTGCGGAATTTCTCCGCCATCTTCTCGGCCTGGTCCTGATCGATGGTCTCCTGGGCTCTTTCGACGAGCGAGACGACGTCACCCATGCCGAGGATGCGGGAGGCCAGCCGGTCGGGATAGAAGGTGTCGAAATCCGCCGACTTCTCGCCGATGCCGATGAATTTGATCGGCACGCCGGTGATGGCCTTGATCGAGAGCGCCGCGCCGCCGCGGGCGTCGCCGTCCAGCTTCGTCAGCACAAGGCCCGTGAGCGCCAGGGCTTCGTGAAACGCTTTCGCGACATTGACCGCCTCCTGACCCAGGGCGCCGTCTGCCACGAGGAACACTTCGTCCGGGACGATGCGGGCGCTCAAACGCCGCACTTCCTCAATCAAATCGTGGTCGATCTGCAGGCGGCCGGCGGTGTCAAAAAGCACGGCGTCGGCCCCCTGCTCCAGGGCGATCTTGAGCGCGGCGGCGCCGATGGCGGGCACGTCCTTGGAGACTCTGTCGGCATAAAAACCGAGCTCTTCCTGCCGGGCCAGGATCTCCAGTTGATCGATGGCGGCGGGACGCTGGACGTCGCAGCCGACCAGAAAAGGTTTGTACCCACGTTTCTTCAACAGGCGGCCGAGCTTGGCCGTGGAGGTGGTCTTGCCGGAACCGTGGAGGCCGACCAGAAGCACTTTGAGGGGACGTTTCGCGGTGAGCTCGGTCGCACCTTCGCCGAGCAGTTTCACCAACTCGTCATGGATGATCTTGACGATCTGCTGGCCGGGCGTGACGGACTTCAGCACGTCCTGTCCGACCGCCTGCGTCTGCACGCGCTCGACGAACTCCCGGGCGACCTTGAAGTGGACATCGGCGGAGAGGAGGGCGGTGCGGACCTCCTTGAGGGTCTCCGCCATGTTTTCCTCCGTGAGCTTGCCGACGCCGCGCAGATTGCGCAGCGCCTGGCCGAGACGTTCTGTCAGCGATTCGAACATGGGAAGGCGGTCAGTAGAAGTCACCGAGAAGAATAGTTCAACTCGGATGATGCTAGGCGGGGTGGCATGGCCTAAATCCAAGAGGCTGTCCGGAAAATCCGTTGCGCTTTGCGGTGGAGGGCGCTGCGCCGTCAGCGCCGCTCAGAAATTGGGCGGCGATGGCGCGCCGCCCTCCACGCGATGGACAAAGAACGAAGACACCGAACGTATCCGGGGAGAGCACCCGATCTTGACAGGCACCAATGTAAAACTATGTTTGACCCATGATCAAAACCATCACCAAGATCGGCAATTCCCAGGGCATCATGCTTGATGCGGCGCTGATGGAACTCGCCCATCTCAAGGTCGGCGACCAGGTCAACCTGACCGTCCACGAGGGCGGGGCCATCTACCTGGCGCCGATACGCAGTCAGCCTGCACCAGGAGAAGTTACGGAGGTCATCCGGAAAACGGTTAGGGATTATCGCAAGACTTTGTCCCACCTGGCCTGATGGAAACCGGACCCGACGATTGTGTTCACTTGACGGTCACCCAGGTCATTGAGATTCATGCCGTCGTTCTTGAGGGATTCGGCGGAATGGACGGCATTGCCGATCGAGGTTTGCTGGAGTCCGCCGTTGCGGCACCGCAGGCCACCGTGTTTGGGCAGTCCCCTTATGCAGATCTGATCGAGGTCGCTGCAGCCTATCTTTTTTATATTTGCCGCAATCATCCATTCCGGGACGGAAACAAGCGCGCTGCCATGACGGCCGCTATCGTGTTTCTTCGCTTGAATGGAATTGATCCAAGGCCTGATAGTCCGGCCTGGGAATCGCTGGTGCTCGATGTCGCCGCCTCGCGGCTGGATCGCAATCAGACCACGCAGCGGCTAAGGAAGCTGATTCCGAAGGCCAGACCTTGAGGCAGCTTGTGCCGAGCCGCGGAATCGCGAGCAAGCTCGCTTCCTACCATTTGCAGCCATACGCCTAATCTGATTCGGACGTCACCCGATTCATGCGCATCATCGACGCTCACGTGCATCTCTATCCGCCCGAGGTTGGACCTGATCCGGCGGGTTGGGCGGTTGCGCAAGGCGAGCCGCATTGGGCGGAGCTCTGCACGCGCCGCCGGCGCGACGGCCGGCCCGTCCAGACGTTTCCGACGGCGGAGCAGTTGTTGCGGCAGATGGATGGTGAACAGGTGGAGAAGGCCGTGCTTCTCGGCTGGTATTGGGAAAAACCGGCAACCTGCGCCTGGCAGAACCGTTTTTTCGCGGACTGCCGGAAAGCCCATCCGGACCGTTTCGCGATTTTTGCGACGTTTCATCCGGCGGCGGGAGCTGCGGCGGTGCGGGACGAGATCCGGTGGGCGCGCGACGCCGGATTCTGCGGGCTCGGGGAGCTTTCGCCGCATTCGCAGCATTGTCCGGTGGATGATCCCGTGCTGGCGATGGCGCTGGAACTGGCCGGCGAGTTTGGCCTGCCGGTCAATCTTCACGTCTCGGATCCGCAGGGGAAGAAATATCCTGGCCGGGCAGAGACGCCACTGGATGATTTTCGTCGGCTGGCCCGGCCATTTCGGCGGACGACCTTCATTCTCGCCCACTGGGGTGGAGGACTGGCCTTGCTCGAGACGAATCCGGACGTCCGGAACGACCTGGCCAACGTGGTCTACGACACCGCCGCCTCGCCGCTCGTTTGCGACGCTCAAATCTGGCGCAAGGCGCTTGATGTAGTGCCGATGGAGAAGGTGATGTTTGGCAGTGACTATCCTCTGGTGCTCTATCCGAAGACGGAGAGCGAACCCGGCTGGCGGGGAGTCCTTGCGGAGATAGACCGGGCGGGGCTCAGCGCCGCTGAAAAAACCCAATTGCTGGCGGGGAATGCGGCGCGGCTGCTGGGACTGTGAGCCGGGTCCGCGCGATTGGAAATGTAGGGCGGGGTCGCCGAACCCCGCCTGCCTCCAGAAATGCGGCACCTGCCGAACGCTTCACCAGGCCGTTAG
>PLOH01000071.1 GCA_003142955.1 Opitutia bacterium
TGCGCAAACTGCACTTGACTTGCGCGCCTCCCCTTCTACGTCGCCCTCCCTCGCCAAGCCTTCGGAGCGCACGCCGATCCCGGCTCGTTCGCCGAAGGGGCGGAAGCTCCTCCTGCGACTCCTGAGTCCGAATAAGGAAGACTCCCGTGACACCCGCAAAAAAAGGCGTTTGGGGCCGACCCAAACGCCTTTGAAGAAAAAAGGAAGCTTGAATCAAATGTTCTTGAAGCGGCGCTTGAATCCAAGAAGGGCGAACAAAGCCCCGGCGACCAAGAGCATTGTCGTGCCGTTGTCCGGAACGTTGTAATACAACTGAGGTTGGGAATAGGGCGTTGTGCCATAGCCATTAATACCCGTCAGGACCATCACCTGAACGCCATCTGCGGTGCCAGTAGCTGTCGCATCGGCGACGCTTTTCCCGAGAGTTTCGTCGACCAGAGTAATGAAGTAGGTCGCATCACCGTTCGGCGCGGCCTGTCCCTGAAGCTCCCAAATCGCCTCTTGAAGCTGCAGAGCCGAAGAAGCCCGCCCGTTATCCGCGTTGGTATAGTCGTAGCCGAACAACGTCCCGGCAGCGAACTGGGAATAAAGCCATGCGGTACCTTCGGTGAGAGGGCTATAGGGAACGTTGGAATCATTCGATTTGGCGGAATTGCCGAGAGAGAATTCGTACACCGTCCCAGGAACGAACTCCTCGTTGTACGCCATGCAAAATGTCTCAAAAGAACCGTCAGAAGAGGAAGTGGTTAGAGCGTAACTTCCAGTTGGAAGTCCCGAACCGGATGCAGTGAACTCTCCGCCGCCGCAGCTATCACTGTAGGCTCCCACATTCAGTTTAACTGAATTGGCGAATGCGCTCGACGCGACTCCCACGAGAGCGACGACCGCCAGTGCTTTGCAGAGGGGCTTAAATAGGTTATTCATTATTATTTGCAATTAGCTTGAATCATACCATTCCGGGGTAAAGCCTGAATTTTGTTACTCTATATGCTAATTATCAAGCGTTAGCGAAATTAAAAAAACAATCTCCCATGTCCTGGTCGCTCGATATCCTTATCGCAAATGTTAAGCAATCCGACGTTTGTTCGCCCTTGGAAACGTGGACCAAGGAGTGCAATTCTTTAACAATATGGTTGGTAGTTGGATAGAACATATGACACTCAGAACGCGTAGTGTAAGCTTTCCCGACAGTGAAAAAGGCCGCGTTGGAACGACGGATTGCGCCTCCAGACGTTTCGTTTTGCCGGAGCGCTCGCTCCTCAAACCTCCACTTTCGCTGCCTGGGCCACGCTATGGGCCGAACGGTGGTGGGCATAAACCCGCATGAGCAGTGCACCGCCGTCCGCGTGCCCAAGCCAGGCCGCCACGGTCGGAATGTCCACCCCAGCCTCGATCGCGGCCGTTGCGAAGGCATCCCGTAGATCATGGTGTGTTAGAAGTTCGACACCGAGTTTCTGGCATGCCCGCGCGAGGGACTTCCCTGCCTCGCCAACGCGGAGAACTTTGCCGCGAGGGTCCCCAACCGATGCAACCCCGTCAACGGCATCCGTAGCGGCCTTCTGGCGGCCCGCGTCGAGCCGTTCGAGCAGCGCCTTGGCCGCTGGGATCAGTGGAACCTCGCGGTTCGCGGCTTCAGTCTTGCTTCCCCGGACGCGCAAGATGCCCCGATGGAAGTCCACGTCGGCCCAAGTCACGCCCTGCGCTTCGCTGAGCCGGCACCCAGTGTAGGCGAGAAAACGGCAGAAATTCGCCGCATCACGCGACATTCTGCCGCCGCCGCGCTCGATCTCGGCGAAGATCTCCGCAATCTTCGCGGCTTCCGGCAGATTCGGCTTCCTGGGGGTGTTCTTGAGTTTCAGGCCACGAGCGTAGAGCGGGTTGCCGGCAAGTTGTCCGCGCTCAACGGCGATGTCCAGCATCCGGCGTATGGCATCGATGCACTTGTTGAGAAGCGATGCCGACGAGCCGTTGATCTTCGGGCTGACCTTTTTGGCACCGGGAACCACGAATCCGGTCCCCTCGCGGCTGATTCGGTTCCGCCACTCGATCACCGCCTGCCGCGTGAGCCGCCTTGGCGAGAGGGTTTGGAAACCCAACCATGTCTTGGCGATGGTGTCCACTTCCTCTCGCAACCGGCGCTTGGTCTTGGGCTTGATGTCAACCCGGTCCTCAATCCGCTGCTTGTATAGGGCCATGAGATCTCCCATGCACGCCCCGCCGACCGTAACGTTGGTTGCGCTCTGGCGAAGCCGTTCAATCTTGCTCCGCTCGTCTGCGAGGCGCAGTCTGGCGACCGTCCAGAGGTTGGTATCGAGGTTGATCCATTTTTGCTTGCCCGCTAACGTGAACCTTCCGTAATACCGACCGCTTCCGGTGTTCCTTAACAGGTTTGGTTCTCTCGTTGTTTCCCAAGTTTGCGGGGTATCTCTCTTTGATTCTTTGCTCACGTGTAGAAGATAGGTGTGAAAAGTGACAATGGAAACACGAATTAATTCCGTAACTTGTTGATTATAAGTTTACGGGGTGGTAGCTCAGCTGGTTA
>PLOH01000040.1:0-176 GCA_003142955.1 Opitutia bacterium
TGTACGCTTTGAGCATGCTCACCGACCTGGGCGGCGTGGCACCGGCTGCAAGCGGGTTTCGGGACGCCTTCCGGGTGGGGGTACACGTCATGTCCCAGGTGGCAGGTGGCGCACGCGACCGATGCGTGGGCGGAAGCTTGCAGCTTCTGCCCCTGGTCGTGGCAATCGGCACAGGT
>PLOH01000040.1:375-5455 GCA_003142955.1 Opitutia bacterium
TGACGCATCGGTTCGTGAGTGGAATTCATAATCATGAGGTTTTAAGCTGCTCTTTTTCAATGGGTTGAGGTGGCTGCGCGGAGATTTGTGACGCATCTTGGGGCACTTTTTTGCAAGATGCGACACAAGGGTGACGCATCTGTTCCGGGGATGTGGAGTTCATAATCATGAGGTTTTAAGCCGCTCCTTTTCAACGAGTTGAGGCGGCGGGGCGAGATTGNNGGGAGGCACTTTTTTGCAGGATGCGTCACCCGGGTGGTTGGGGAGGCGGAGGATGGGAACGACTCGGTTTCCAAGCGGTTGAGGACAGCACTGGTTCTCCCATTCTCCGTTGGTGTCGAAGGACTCGTTGAGGCAGGTGGTGAGGAAGCCGGCTTCGAGGCGGGCGGCGCGGAGGATGGCCTGCTGGGCGAGGGCCACGCGTTCGAGGGCGAAGAGTTCCTGGGAGTTGACGGGGTGATAGGTTGCGATGAGGTCTTCGCGGAGGTTGGCGACCTCATTGAGGTCTTCGAGGCGGACTACGGCGAAAGTAGTGGCGGTGAAGCCGTGTTTGCGGGCGTTCTGGGAAGAGCGGTGTTTTCCTTCAGGAGTGCGTGGGCCGGTAGAACTGGCGGCGTTGGCGCGATTGGCGGCGAGTTGTTCCGGGGAAACGGTNNTGGAAAAGAAACGGGTTGTTTCGTAGAAAAGTTGTCATCGGCCCTACTCTTCTATGACGGCCTGCTAGTTTCCGTCACGGGAGCGATCTCAGAGAACGCCATATCTGGGCCACCAGCCGGCATAAGTACGGGACGGCGACGGCCAGGTTAAACGCCACGTAGGGGCGTGACGGCATCTTGATTGCCGAACGCCAGACATTCCAAAGAGAGGCGTCATTTTCGCTTTTTGTTCGCATTTGGCGGACATTTTGTGACATAATCGTCCATGTGATGACCGTACCATTGGCACGGTGTATTCGAACCTAGCGGAAGCTCCGGACAGAACATAACGGGGGTTGAGCCTGAAAGACTTCGGATGCGGTTTCCTCCAGGAGTTAAGCTAGTGGTCTGATCGTCGGAATCATGGATCTCAACCAGGTCTTGAACTCGCTTCAATACGATTCCTCGCCGAACTTCTTTTCCGCCAAGACGCTCGAATCGGATCGCGATTTTGGACATGTGTTCCGGAAGGCGCGGGCCGAATGCAAACTGCACGGTGCGTACGTTTTGAACGGATCTGCTTACGACAAGACCCAAGGAATCGTGCCGGTAGTCTACGTTTGTGAGGCTAATTCGGAAGGCGAGGCGCGAGAAATACACCGGAAGGTCTGGAATCAGAACGCCGTTCCTTTCTTGTTGGTTGTGAGCCAAGGTTGGGTCCGGCTTTATCCGGGTTTCAAGTATGACCGCGACGTGTCGCGTGATCGCCTTCAGGGAGCGCTGCAGGCAATTGAAGATTTCAACCAAATCGCGAGCAGTCTAAGTACGCTTCGCGCGGAGTCTTTGGATTCGGGCAGGGTATGGGCACAGATGGGAGCCGCCGTCGCGACCGAAAGACGAGTTGATTGGCAGCTTTTAGCCAATCTTCGTGATCTGGACGAGTGGTTGCATGCGGACGGAGTGGAGGATCGTAGGCTTGCGCACGCCATGATTGGCAAGTTCGTTTACCTTCGCTACCTGCGCCAACGTGGGATCCTTTCGGATGCCCGGCTGGCTGATTGGAAAATTGATGCTGAACATGTCTTCGGCCACAATGCTCGGCTGAACGCGTTCGCCGAATTGGTACAGCATGTAGAGGAGTGGCTAAATGGCTCGGTCTTCCCAATCCCAACGGCGAAGATCAGGGAGTTCGGAGCGGAGCGAATTCGAAAAGTGGCGTCGGTCTTCAGTGGAGAGCAGGCTGTCAGTGGCCAGCTTCCTCTTTTCGACGTCTACGACTTCTCATTCATCCCAATAGAAACCCTGTCAGTAATCTACGAACAGTTCCTCCATGATCGGCTCGACTCATCCGGCGAGTCCGAAGGCGAAGCAAAGAGCGCGTACTATACACCACTTCCGGTTGTGAACTTCATGCTGGACAAGCTCGACTCGCGCAGGCCTCTGCAGCCGGGCATGCGGGTGCTGGATTGTTCATGCGGATCCGGGGCCTTTCTCGTTCAATGCTACCGAAAGCTCATCGAGCGGCGCTTGCAGGAACTCGGACGGCGCCTTAGACCCGCAGAACTCGGCCGCTTGCTGACCCACCACATCTTCGGCGTCGACATCGACGAGGACGCTTGCCAAATCGCCGAACTCAGCTTGGCGTTGACGCTCTTAGAATACGTTAATCCGCCGGACCTGACAGAAACTCAATTCCAGCTTCCAGTGCTGCGCGATCGGAACATTTTTTGTGCTAACGCCTTCGACGATAATTCACCGTGGTACCAAGAGGGACGTAAGCGCGGTTTCCAGTGGATTGTCGGCAATCCGCCATGGAAGGAACTGAAACCCCAGAAGCTCAGTGACGCCGGCAGAGTGGCGTGGCAGTGGATCCAGAAGGAACGAAAAGAACGGCCCGTCGGTGGCAATCAAATCGCCGAAGCCTTTGCCTGGCTTGCTTCTGAGTTTCTCGATCCGGATGGCGCCGCCGCGCTTCTTTTGCCGGCGATGACGCTTTTCAAGTATGAGTCCACGGCGTTCCGTAGGGAATTCTTGGGGCGCAATCGACTCTGGTCGGTGGCTAACTTCGCGAATCTTGCAAACGTGCTATTTGGTGGACGCGCCACCTTGCCCGCTGCGGCGTTCTTTTATTCGCCCGTGACCGATGGAAGCGTAGACGAGCCTTCGGCGGAACTTATTGAGACGTACTCGCCTATGCTGGCGAATCAACCTATTAGCCAGGGAACCGGAAGACGGGCGCGCAAAGGCACGTGGAGTATTGTTGTGAATTCCAGCGAAGTTCGGGAGATCGACTATCGAGACGTTGCCACCGGGCAACCGACTCCATGGAAGATCGCGATGTGGGGATCGGCCGTAGACGCCAAACTGCTTGAGAAGGTCCAGAACCAGTTTCCATCACTTCGGCACTTCGAGCAGGAGAAAGTTCTTATTGTTTCTCAGGGGCCGGAGTTCATAGGCGCGGGCGTGGCGACTGAAGAGACGGCTGAACTTCACGAGGAGTTAGTTGGTAAGAGGACCATCTTGCCCGATGAAGTGAAAGGGCGCCGGTTTCTGTATCGATTCCCAAACTCGGCGCTCAGGAGCCTTGAGTTGGCGGACGTCTTTGTGAGCAGGAGAGGAGGCGTGAAGCGGAAGCTGAGTGTATGCCAACCGCAGCAAATCATCGTCGGCGCCTCTCGCAACTTTGCTGTCTACACCGAGGAACTCTTGGTGGTACCGTCTAGGCAAATTGGCATTGTGTCCCCGACAGGCGACCAACAATTTCTCAAAGCCCTCGCTTTGTACCTAAACTCAGACTTCGTGGCCTATCATCAATTCTTGACAGCGACCGAGTCTGGTGTGCAGAAGACGAGAGGCACACTCGAATCGCTCCGCTTGCTGCCTTTGCCTTTCGAGCATGGCGAGGGTACCGAACGCTGGGAAACGCTATATACACGGATCCTTCGCGAGGTCCCAGACCGAGATGACTTTAATCGGCCGGACCTAGTTCGGGATTTGAATGAGCTAACCTTCGACGCTCTCAGGTTGTCATCGCGAGCGCGAACAGCCGTCCACGACCTGGTACATGTTCGGTTTGGACTAATGCGGGGAAAGGTAGCGGCTTCCGCCGTTGCCCCACCTGCGCCGAATGAAGTCACGGCGTATGCCGAATCGCTTAGAGATGATCTAGATTCCTTCCTGGGGCCAGCGAGCAATACCAGGCATAGGGTTGAGGTCATGGTCGGTGGCGGATCGGGGTTGATCGCCGTCGACTTGATGTCCGGAATAGGCGGCCATGAACCCGTTCGGATTTGGGACGCTTCCCAGGAAGGTGCTCGGCGACTGGCAGAGGCTCGAACGTATCTAATCGAGCAGCGTAGTCAATGGCTTTACTTCAACCGGAACCTAAGGGTTTATGACAGTTCTGGGACATATATTCTAAAGCCACTGCAGCGGCTTCACTGGACCCGGACGCAGGCTATCCAGGATGCCGGCGAGATCATCGCTGATTCGCTTCGATCACGCCCATCAGTGCCAGCGGAAGGTATCCACTGAATGCTCGATATTCCTTCCGAAAGTTTGCAGGCTGCATATCGTTTGGCATTCGTTCGTAACTGTATGATCCTAATAGTTCATGCCCGGGAACGTCTGGCCCCCCATTCCTTGGCGACGGCCGAGGAACCACATATTACCGGTGAGTTGGTGAGGAGCGCCAAAGTTCTCCTCGAAAGCACGGAAGTGGAGTCTTGGATGGAGCATATTGAGGTGCTTGATGATCCTCCGCAGAATGCTCCCAACCGGTACGGCAAGAAACGCCCCCGCATAGACATTGAGTTCGTGACCACCGGGCGGGGTAGGCGGCCACGGTTTCTCATTGAGGCGAAACGGCTGTACCGGTCCGATTCCGTCAGTGAATACTTTGCATCTGGAGGGCTGCAGATGTTTGTTCAGGGCCAATACGCGGCTGAGTGGCCATCGGCGGGAATGCTCGGCTACGTGCAATCCGCTACTTGCGCCACCTGGCTGGAGCGACTGGCCGCTGGCTTAGCAGACCGGCGAATAGAGGTCGCGTGCGGAGATGCGCCGGAATGGGAGCCTGTGGCTTGGAGTGACAAAGGTTTGGAGACGGTGCGCGTTTCCAGGCATCAACGGGCTCTTCGGCACTTGGGGCAAGTCGAGATCTTTCACCTCCTCCTCGATTTTGTCTGACCCCCCTCGCCAGCGTTGCGCTCCGTTTCGGGCCACTATGGACTGGCTGCGGCTCACTTTGGGAGTCCCTGGCCGTTTGAGCAGTCCGCACAGTTATTCGCTCCGATGGTGTTCACCTTCGGCCCGGAATGCCGTGCAGCTTCGCCGGAATACACAACAACTGAGCTTTTGAGCGTAGCCAGGGTGAACCTCATGCGGACATTAGGCTTCGCGGCGGTCACGGTCCTGACCCTTGCCGCCGGCATCGGGGCCAACAC
>PLOH01000113.1:0-114064 GCA_003142955.1 Opitutia bacterium
CGCCGCCGGCTTTCCATCGTTTTGAAGTCGACTTCATCGAGTCGCACACCCCCGCAGGTGACGAATTCCTCTTTGAACAAGCTCTTGCCGGTCACGGAGAATCTGCCGGCTCCGAGCTCGCGGGCCAACGCTTGCAGGACCTCGTTCGACACGGAGGTCCAGGGCCGCGCCGCCGCCACGCCCGCGGCCAACGCCAACCGCTCCCAGAGTCGTTGCGGCAAACCGAATGGGTTTCCACCCGTCACCTGTCGCCGGGGGTGGTCCATGCGCACGCGAACGAGTTCCGCCAGCGTCTGATCGATTCCGCGCGGCGCCACCCAATTCACTGTCAGGTCAAACCGGTAATCGCGATCGTGCAGCAGCCGCGCGCCCCAGGCGGAAAGCTTGAGGATGGCCGGCCCGCTCATTCCCCAATGCGTGACCAGCAACGGCCCGCGTTCCCGCAGTTCCGTCCCCGGCACCCGGACTTCCACGTGCTCCGCCGCCACGCCCGCCAGGCCAGCCAACCGGGGATCCGCCAGCTGAAAGGTGAACAGCGACGGCACCGGAGTGACAATGGTGTGTCCGAGCTGCCGCGCCAGCTCCAGGCCACTCCCGGCCTTTCCGCCACCCGTCGCGATCAACAGCCGGTCGCAGGCCACGGTCTCTTCCGTGGTGAGCTCCACCGCAAAACCCGGGCGCACCGCCTGCACGCCGCACCGGGTCCGCACCACCACCCTCGCGGCCACGGCGGCGCGTTGCAGGCAGGCCACGACCGTACCCGCATCATCGGTCACCGGAAACATGCGACCATCGGTCTCCGCCTTGAGCTCCACGCCATGCGCCGCAAACCAGGCAGCGGTTTCGGTCGGGCCCCAGCGATGAAACGGCCCCAGCAGCTCGCGGCCGCCACGCGGATAGTTCCGCACTAATTCCGCCGGATCCGTGGTGGCGGTGGTGACGTTGCAACGGCCGCCACCGGAGATGCGCACCTTGGCCAGCAGATTCCCGGTCAGCTCGCAGATCGTGACCCGCGCATCAGGATTTCGCTCCGCGCAGGCGATGGCCGCGAAGAATCCCGCGGCCCCGCCGCCGATGATCATGACCCGCTCGGGTGGCATTCGGTCATCAGGGTGCCCCCTGCGGCATCGATTGTCGAAAAATTAACCCGCCGCGGACCGAAAGGCGCCGCGGCGGGTTGCAGAACTGAGGGGAGTACGCTCCCCGGGAAGATGATTCGTGATCAGGTGCCGCCGGCCGCGGGAGGACTGGCCGGAGCGGGAGTGTCGCTGGGAGGAGGCGGTGGCGGTGGAGCATCGCCAGCAGGAGGAGGAGGCGGTGGGTTTTTGTGTCCCGGACCGCCGTTTCTTCCGTTCCATCCCGGACGAGGCATCGCATCGAATTTCTTTTGCTGCTCGGGAGTGAGCAACGCGCGGATCTTGGCCTGGGAGCCGTTCATGATCTCGCGCGATTTGGCTCGTATATCATTCCGCGACAGCGAGTCATCGTTCGTGATTGCCTGGCGTTGCGCCCCTGCGTCCTTGAAGATCGCCAGGACCTGGTCGAATTGTCCCTGGGTCAGGTCGAGCGCCTGCTTCAGGTGCTGCGCCTGCTCCGTCGGGTCGCGCTGCCAATGATGTGGGCGGCCTTCCGGGCCATTGTCTCCGCCGCCTGCGGCGGGTGGAGGCGGGGGCTGGGCGGGAGTGGATTCATCGGCCGCGCGGAGGGCGGGCCAGGCGGCCACGGCGAAGCCGGCCGCGATCACTGCGATCTTAAACGTTGGTTTCATGCAATCTTTCTTTGACCGTCAGGTTGAGGGTTCGTCGCTGGACTCGGTTAACGGGCAAGACGCCCCCCATCTCCCGCGGTTACAGTTTCGTCCGTCCGGACGAAACTGACCGTTGCGGAATTTACTTCACCCGCAGAATCCCCCACTGTCGCGCCGCATGATTGAAGTCAGCAGCCTCACGAAATGCTATGGCGAGTTCACCGCCGTGCGGGATCTATCGTTCGCCGTGCAGGCCGGCGAGGTGATGGGTCTGGTCGGCCCCAACGGCGCGGGCAAGACCACCACGCTACGCTGCTGCACCGGCGTCATCCCGCCCACGCGCGGCACGGTGCGGATCGCCGGGATCGATCTCGCGACCGATCCCGTCGAGGCCAAGCGCCAGCTCGCCTTTTTCCCCGACGAACCCCGCCTCTTTGAATACCTCACCGTCTGGCAGCACCTCGTATTCGTGGCCCGTCTCTACCGAGTGACGGATTTCCCGGCTCGCGCCCAAACGCTCCTCGCTGAGCTGGAAATCTCGGATCAGCGGGATCTGCTGCCCGGGGCGCTGTCGCGCGGCATGAAGCAGAAACTCGCCATTGCCTGCGGCCTGCTCCACGCCCCGCGGGTCATTTTTTTCGACGAACCGCTCACCGGCCTCGACCCCGCCGGCATCCGCCGCATGAAGGATACGATGCGGCGCCTCGCGCGCGAAGGCTCGGCCCTCATTCTCAGCTCGCATCTGTTGAGCCTCCTCGAGGAAGTGTGCTCCCATGTCCTGATCCTCAAACAAGGCGAAAAGATCGCCGACGGCTCGCTGGCCGAGGTCCGCGCGCGCTACGCCCGGCAAACGGACGCCAGCCTGGAGGACGTGTTCTTTACGGCCACGGGCGATGATCGGATCCCGCCGGTGCTGGGCCAACCATGACCTTAGCCCTGGTTTATCTGCAAGCCATGGTGATTCGGAACGCGGTCGCGCAGCGCGTCCGGCGCCTGCGTCAACCTCGCTACCTGATCGCGACGCTGCTCGGGCTCGCCTACTTCTATTTCCTCTTTTTCCGCCAGCTGTCGCCCCGTGATGCCGGTCCCGGCGCGCCGCCGGGGCCCGCCAACATCGGCCTGCTGGTGGGTCTATCCGTCGCCGCCGTGATCATGACGGGGCGGATTGTCTATTCGTGGATCTTCTCGGCGAATCGCGCGGCCCTCAGCTTCACCGAGGCGGAGGTCGCCTTTCTGTTTCAGGCGCCGGTCCCGCGCCGCGTGCTGGTGCATTACAAACTGCTGAAATCCCAGATCCGGATTCTGTTCTCCGCGTTGCTGTTTGCACTCGTCTCCCACCGGGTCGGCTTCCTCGGAGGGAACGTCTGGACGCATGCCGCCGGCTGGTGGATTCTTCTCTCCACGCTCGAACTGCACAGCATCGCGGCCTCGTTCACCCGGGAGCGCCTGCTCGAGGTCGGATTGAACCCGGTGCGTCGGCGCGCACTAGTTGGCGGCGGCCTTCTGCTGATTGGGGTTGGGCTCGGGTGGTGGCTGCGTCGCACGGTTCCGGCACCGAGCGCTGCCAACCTGGCCGAGCCGATGGCCATCGTCCATTATCTCCAAGGCGTGCTCGCCACGCCGCCCGTGTCGTGGCTGCTCGCGCCCTGCCTCTGGATCCTGCGCCCGTTCTTTGCCCCGAACCTGGCCGCATTTTTTCGGGCGCTTGGGCCTGCACTCCTGATCCTCGCCGCGCACTATCTGTGGGTGATTCGCTCCGAGGTGGCTTTCGAAGAAGCCTCCCTCGAACTCGCCCGCCGCCGGGCGGAGCGGAGTGAGGCACGCCGGGCCGGCCATTGGAGCGAGCGAAACCGGCCGGCCAGAAAGCGGCGCGAGCCTTTCGACCTGCCACCGCACGGACTGGCAGCGACCGCATTCCTGTGGCGGGCCTTGATCTCGGCCGGGCCCTGGTTCTATCCCCGCAACTGGTTGTTCATCTCGGCGGCGGTCGTCAGCACGATGCTCTGGCTCGCGTCCCATCCGGCGTATCGGACGGTCATGGTGGTCGTGCAGGCAGCGACGCTGCCAGTGGGTTTCTGGGTTTTGATCGCAGGTCCGATGCTCATGCGCCGGGAGGTCCGCTTGATGATGCAACGCCTGGATGTGGTTAAGACCTATCCCCTGCGGGGCTGGCAGGTCGTCCTCGGGGAGATGCTCGCGCCGATCGCGCTCATCACGGCAATCGAGTGGCTGCTGTTGGCCGTGCTGGCGGTGGCTGCCGCCACGCTGACCGGGGAATACGGTTCCACCGTGCTGTTCAGCGGCCTCGGAGTAGTCGGTGTCGCCTTGCTGGTTCCACCGGTGGTGGGGCTGATGACCGGGATTCCGTTCGCGGCCACCCTGTATTTTCCCTCGTGGATGTCGGCCGTGGGCCAGGGCGGGGGCGGCCTCGATGTCATGGGGCAGCGGATGATCTTCGCCGGAGGCTACCTGGTGGTGCTGGCAGCCGCGTTGTTGCCGGCTGCGCTCGTCGCGGCCGTACTCTATTTTATCGTCTTGTGGCTGGCCGGTTCGCAGGCGGCCGCCCTGAGCGCGGGCGCGGGCGCAGCCAGTCTGGTCCTGATCGGCGAACTCGCCACGGTTGTCTGGTGGTTGGGCGGACGTTACGAACAATTCGATCTCTCCGCGGAGCTCCCGCCATCATGACCATCCTTCATCTCGCCAAAATCGCCGGGGAAGTGGTCGCCGCCACGCAGCGCCGCCTGCCGGCCCAGGTGCGCGAGCCGGCCATGCGGGTCCCGGTGTGTTTTGAACCCCACCCCAACGACGAGATCCTCGCCGAAGGTTGGGAACCCGACATTCTCGGGCTTTTTGTCGGCTCGCCCCATGGCGCCGATCCCGGGGACCCGGCGCCCCTCCCCGCCCAGATTCTGCTCTTTCTCGAGAATATCTGGGACTATGCTGAGGATGACGAAACGACCTACCGCGATGAAGTGCGCGTCACTTACCTCCACGAACTCGGCCATTATTTCGGCTGGGATGAGTCCGACCTTGAAGCGCGAGGCCTGGAGTGAGATGGGTGGGACTTGGTCAAGTTCTCAGGCAGCGATTTTCCGGCCGCGCGATGGGGCCTTTTCGTGGATCGACCCGCCCGCGCAGTGGATGCGACATTGAGGCGTTCGGCCCACTTGAACGTTGGTCGACCACCGATCCTGTTTGCTCTCTGGTGCTCGATGGTCTGAAGCTGCGCCTCGCTGGCCTATTCATATTTGCTGTCTTGCAGAAGTTTACTCTGGTCTTTTATTTCTTCGTCATCCGTGGCATAGGTGTTTACTAAATCTGACCAATCTCCGGAAACTTCCAGACCGCCGCCCTCCATTCTTCCATGAAAAGACTCCTGCTTCTCGTCGTCGCGCTCGCGTCCGCCTGCGCCGCCGGCGCCGCCCAAATCGATCGCGCCGACTTAGTCGCCCGCCTCCAGACCTGCGAAGCGATCCTGCAAGACATCATGCTCTACCCAAACCGCGCCATCCCGGCGGCAATCCTCCACCGGGCCAAAGGCATCGTCATTCTCAACCAGGTCCAGGTGAGTCTGGTCCTCGGCGTGAAAGACGGTTGGGGTGCCGCCATGATCAAGAAAGCCAACGGCCAATGGAGCCTGCCGGTTTTCATCAAGGCGAGCGAACTCAGCTTTGGGGTGCAGGCCGGGGGCAAGGCGATCGAGACCGTCTACGTGCTGATGGATGATTACTCCACCCGCCTGCTGTTCAAGCCACGGTTCAATTTCGGCCTCGACGCCAAAGCGGTCGCAGGTCCGGCCGCGGCCGAAGCTGAACGCTCGACGGAGACCTTGGGCGCGCAGGTGTTCGTCTATTCGAACGTGAAGGGCTTCTACGCTGGAGCGACAGTCAAGACCGGTGCCATGTCGCCTTCCGTCGACGCCACCCAGCAATTTTACGGTACCCACTATGGAATTCCGGAGATTCTCTTCAGCGACTGGATCAAGCCGCAGCCCGAGGCCCAGCCGCTCATGACCTATCTCCAGCGGCTGACTAACTAGAAGCTGTCCGAAAAGTCGGTTGAACCCGATTCTGCGGCGCATCTGTAGGGGCGCGAACTTGTCGCGCCCTCCTAGAATGGGCGCAGCAAGCCTGCGCCCCTACGGTTCTTTCCCGACTTTTCGGACAACCTCTAGGCTTCGTCCATCGCTTCATCCAACGCCGCGAATTTCCCGGAGGTGGCTGATCAAGGCCGCCAGCACCGCGTCGGTCGCCACTTTCTGCATCTCCACCCGCGCCGCCTGACCGCCATCGATGCGGCCCTGGCGCAAAACGAAAACGTTGTCGGCGCGGCGGTGCGCTAGCGCCCAGAAAGTCACGGGTTGTGTCACGCCGCGCGCCGGCGCCGGTTCGGCATAGCCAGTTGTGGCGACCGCAATATCGCTGCCGAAAAAGGCGCACGCCCCCCGCGCCATCTGTTCGGCGATTCCCGGCGAAACCGCGTCGACCTGCTCCGCCTGCGCGCGGTCCACGCCAAGGTGTCGCACTTTCGTCGTAATCGTGTAGGCGGTGAGTCCGCCGAGAAAGAACTGCGACGCCCCGGAGATCGCGCCGATGCGCGCCTGCAGACGCCCGCACGTCACGCTCTCGGCCACCGCAAGGGTGAGCCGGGGCGGCCCCAGCATGAGATCCTTCAATTCGGTCCCGAAATCCATGGAGTGTCCCGGAAGCCTGTCCTGTTTCTTTCCCGGAGAAAAGCCTGCTCTCGACCGCTCCGCCCGCCCGATTGCGGCCCCATGGTGTTTTGTTTTGAGGAGCCGTCGCGGCATTGCTGTTTGTGTCCTCGATCTTTGCGATCGACGCCCACGCGACCGTCCTCCGGGTCGTCACCATTCAGACCGACAAGGTTGATGCCTATTTACAGGAATTAGGTCGCGGCCAGGCGTGGCTCAAAGACCTCGCCAAGCTCCGCAAGGTTCTTTCGGACAGCCTGTATGACGAATTGAAACCGTAGGCTGGGAATCGGCCTATTCGATTTCGATGCCCACCGGGCAGTGGTCGCTGCCGGTGATGTCGGGCGAGATCCAGGCGCGCTTGAGCCGCGGGCGCAGCGCGGACGAGATCACGAAGTAGTCGACGCGCCAGCCGATGTTCCGCGCGCGGCAGTTCATCATCTGGCTCCACCAGGAATAGTGTCCGGGCCCTTTTTCAAATTCGCGGAAGGTGTCGAGGTGCCCGGCCGCCAACAGCGCAGTGAAATTGTTCCGTTCCTCGTCGGTGAATCCGGCATTGCGGCGATTGGTCTTGGGATTGGTCAGGTCGATCTCGGCATGGGCCACATTGAGATCGCCGCAGAACACCACGGGTTTCTTCTGCTCGAGTTTCTTGAGATATTTCAGGAAGGCTCCATCCCAGGACGTCACGCGATAATCCAACCGCGTCAGGCCGCGCTGCGAGTTTGGGGTGTAGACGTTGACCAGCCACCAGTCGGGAAACTCCGCCGTGATGACGCGCCCTTCGGTGTCGTGCTCCGTCACGCCGATGCCCAACCCCACGTTGAGCGGCTTGGTGCGGAAAAGCATCGCCGTCCCAGCGTAACCTTTTTTCTGGGCCGGGTTCCACACGGCCTCGTAACCCTTGGGCCACGCTACATGCTGGACGTCGCCGTCATGGCATTTGATTTCCTGCAGGCAAAGTACATCGGCTTTGGCCGCGGTCATAAATTCGAGCAGGCCCTTCTTCAGAGCTGAGCGGACGCCGTTGACGTTCCAGGAGATGAGTTTCATGCAGGAATCTCGCGAGGATCGCGGGATTCCTATGGGCAATCCGGTCAGGTCTGCAATGCCGGATTGCACGGAAGCATGATGTGTCTACTTTATGCGTCCTTTGGATTCCCGATTCGCAGGAACCAACTCCCATCGAAATCACGTTCTTCGCCCATGGCCTTCACGCTGCGAGACAGACCAGTTCTCTTCCCTAACGTCCGCGAAGCGGATGCCTTGGCGGGGCGCCTTTGGCGGATTTCAGCCGAAGCCTCAGGCGTTGAGATCATCCGGACCACGCTGGCAGCCTAGCTCGGCGTCCCGCCAGCCATGTCTGCTTTCCCTCCTCTCCCGCTCGGTCGCCGCATTCCGGACTGCCTGCACGCTGTCTCCGTCAGTCTGCCCACGATGCGGGACATGATCGGTTACGAAGAGAAGGACCCGGCGGTCGTCCAGCACATTGCCTCGGGGTACCCGCGGTTTGTGCTGCACCCCTGTCTGCGCCAGCTCACCGACCATCTGGCACGCCGGCACGGCCTGGCCGGCCGGACCCTTTGGCTCACCGCCTCCGCCCGCAGCGGCGCCGAACTCGCGGGCCACTTGGCAGGGGTTCCCGCGGGTCGGGGAGCGCAGATTCTGCCGTTTGCGGACCAGGGGCTGCACGGCATCACCCACCTCGAAAGCTCCGCTCTGTACGGTGAAGCAAAAACGCTGCTCCAGCACACCGGGATGTTCCTCAGCTCGCGCGAAGCCGAGGACGCATTGGTGCGGCTCGGGGTTTTGCCCGCCGTGGCCACCGAGTCGTTGTTCGCGGGGGATGCCGTCGCCGAAATCAAGCGCGTGCTGCGTCAGGCTTTGCCGACGACGAGCGACGTCGATCTGTTTCCCGCCTGCAGCGGAATGAATGCCATCTACGCCGCGTTTCGGGCCGTGAGCGAACTGCAGGCTGCCCGGGGTCGCACCATCTGGGTCCAGCTCGGGTGGCTCTACCGCGACACTATCGCCCTCCTCAAACGGTTCACGCCCGAACCGGCGCGGGATTATGTCTACCTGCCCGACGTCACCGACCTCGCCGCGCTCGAACGGCTCTTCGCGGAGAAAGGCCGCCAGATCGCCGGCGTCTTTGCCGAGACTCCGACCAATCCTTTGATCCAGACTCCTGATGTGCCGGCGCTCGCCGCGCTGGTCCGACGTCATAGAGCGAAACTGATCCTTGATCCCAGCATCGCTTCGCTCTTCTGCGTCGACGTGCTGACCCACGCCGATCTAATGGTGAACAGCCTGACGAAATTTGCCGCCAGCGAAGGCGACATCCTCGCGGGTCTGGTCGCGGTGAACCCAGCCGGCCCCGATGCCGGTGCGCTCCGCCGGCACGTCGCCCAGCGCCTGGAGCCGGTGTATTCACGCGATCTCGCCCGGCTGGCCGCCGAGATTGGCGATTATGAACGATTCATGGCGCAGCTGAACGCGGCCACGCCGCGAGTGGTCTCCTGGCTGGAATCGCATCCGCAGGTCAAACGGGTATACTGGCCATTGGCACCTGACTCGCGATCAAATTACCTGAAGATCGCCCATGCTGCCGGAGCCGTCGGCGGAATGCTGAGTTTCACGCTGAACACGCCGCTCGCGCCGTTCTACGACGCGGTGCGTCTGCCAAAAGGGCCGAGCTTTGGCATGAAAAACTCGCTCCTCTCTCCCTTCATCTACATCGCCCACTACGATCTCGTGAAGACCGCCGCCGGCCGAGCGGAGCTCGCCGCCAGCGGCATCGATCCGGAACTCCTGCGTCTTTCGATCGGGAACGAACCGGTGGAGGACATCATCGCCGCGCTCGCGGAAGCGCTAAGTTTTGACGGCGTCAAAACTTGAGCCATGGGCATGAGAGTACCCAAGCCGTGAACTCATTTCACTCTGATCCAGTATCTGCTCCACGACGCTCTTTGGCAGGACCCGGATCGCATCTCAATTGTCGTTCTGTCCGCGGAGCGGACATTAGGCGAGGCACCGACGCTGGACTGGACCAGCGTGTACTCCTTTGACCGATCCAAGATCTCAGCCCAGTCAAGGGCGGGGCCTCGCCTGCACCCTCGAGCTCAAGGTCATCCCGAACGCGCCACGAGACGAGGTATCCGGCTGGCTGGGCGGAGCACTCAAGGTCAAGGTCCACGCGCCCGCACTCGACGGTCGCGCGAACGCCGCGCTCACCGAGTTTCTCGCCGGCCAGCTCGGTTTGCCGCGGCGGGCGGTGATCCTGGTGCGCGGCGACAAGTCGCGGCAAAAAGTCGTGCGCATTGACGGAGTGAGTTTGGCGGAGGTCAGGGATCGCCTGGGTGTCTGATGTCGCCCCGCCGCGACGGGGCTCGGCCGTCCCAAACGCGCCCAGAGCGCCTTGGGGACAAGCCGCGGCCTTCGGCTGTCACTTCACGATGCAGATCTCAGCAGAACCGGCCGCCAGCCAAACAAATCCCAAGCGCGGATTCTCGCTCTTTTCCGCTCACGACAGCGTCAGCCGGCAGGGTGCATTGGCCTTCTTTCCCCCATCGAGACACTCGCGGACGACCTGCAAGAGCTGAGATGGATCGTAGGGTTTGGGGAGGAAATTGCGGCCCTCGAGAAGCTTCAGATCCCGGCCGGCCATTCCGGGGCTGTAGCCGCTCGAATAGACCACTTTGAGCGTTGGATCTTTCACCAGCAGGCGTTCTGCCAGTTCGCGGCCCATCACGCCGCCGGGCATTACCAGGTCGGTCAGCAGGAGGTCGACTCTGGGCTTGATCTGCGGCCATAGCGCGAGGGCCTCCACGCCGGATTGGGCAGCATACACCGTGTAGCCGTGGGACTTGAGGACTTTGGCGACAAAAGTGCAGACCGCTTCCTCGTCTTCAACCAATAGAACGTTCTCGCGTCCTCCAGGCAGGACTGGGGTGACCGAGGTCGGGGAAAGAACGAAGGGAGCCTCATCATTGCTGGGAATAAAGATCTGGAACGTTGTGCCACGGCCAACCTCGCTCTGCACCTCGACCCAGCCCGAGTGCTGTTTGGCAATTCCATAAACGGTTGCCAATCCCAAGCCGGTGCCCTTGCCGATCGGCTTGGTGGTGAAGAACGGGTCGAAGATCCGTGCCATCGTTTCCCGGGTCATGCCGCAGCCGGTATCGGCCACGCTCAGGCAGAGGTAGCTGCCGGGACGGGCTTCCGGATTGCCGGGCACCGCCGGCGGGTTCAGCTTAACGGCCTTGGCAGCGATGACCAGCCGGCCACCGTTTGGCATCGCGTCGCGGGAGTTGACCGCCAAGTTGATCAACACCTGTTCGATCATCCCGGAGTCCGCCTTGACCAGGGGCAGGGCCGGAGCCGCGACGATCTTGACCTCGATGTGTTCCCCCAGCATCTGCGGGAACATCTGGGAAATGGCTGCCAGGGTATCGCGGATGTCCATGGTCCGCAATTGCAGGACCTGCCGGCGGCTGAAGGCGAGCAACTGCCGGATCAGACGGGCGGCACGGGCGGCCGCTGCCGATACCGTCTGCAACGACTCGTAGTCGCTGGATCCAGGCGCCTTCTCGGACAGCAGCAGCGAGGTGTAACCCTGCACCACCGTCAGGATGTTGTTGAAGTCATGGGCAATCCCCGCCGCCAACTGCCCGACCGCCTCCATTTTCTGCGCCTGCCTCAGCTGGGCCTCCAGGATCAGCTGTTTGGTGATGTCGCGAACAATGATCAGAATGCAAGGCTCGCTCTCGAGTTCCAGAAACTCCGCGGACAGCAGGGTGTCGCACAGCTGTTTGCCCTTGGTCCGCAACGGGCAGGGCAGATCGCGGAATGCCGCCTTTTCGCTTAGTTTCTCCAGGATAACATCCGCCCCGGTGGTATCGCTCCAGATGTTCAGCTCCGTCGGCGTATGCCCAAGGAGTTCCTCCCGGGTGAAGCCGGTGATCGCCTCAAAACCGTGATTAACGTCGACATATTCTCCCTCGGCCGCCGACTGGATGGCCAGGGGAATGGGGCTGGCCCGGAAGGTTTTCGCAAACCGCTCCTCGAAGAGGCGGAGAGCGTGCTCGATGTGACCGCGCTCCGCGATCTCCTGCTTGAGCCTTTCGTTCGTGGAGAGCAGTTCCGCGGTACGCTCACGGACCAGTTGATCGAGGTTGTTCAGGCGGCCTTGCAACTGATGGCGCAGTTCCCATTTTCGACTGAGCGCATGGGCGAGTTGCAGCACTTCGATGTTGTCGAATGGCTTCTTGAGGATGACCAGATTGTCAGTTTCGCCGAGCTGCCGGGTCATCTGGTTCCACGAATAATCGGAATGGGCGGTGCAGATAACGGTCTGCAGGTCGGGGTCGCTTTTCCAGATTCGGGCGACGGTTTCCACGCCATCCCAGCCCGGGGGCATGCGGATATCGACAAAGGCGAGGGCATAGGCGCGGCCCGCGGCGAGCGCCTGCTGGACTTTCTGGAGCCCCTCTTCGCCTTGAAAGGCCGAATCGACCTCAAACGTGGTCCGCTCCGGCTCGGGAGTGTCCGCGCCAAACAATAACGCCTTGGTGTCGGCGTAGCCGGGATGCCGGGTCTCGCGCCGGCAAAGAACCTTCCGGAAGTCTTCGTGGATCGACGGGTTGTCGTCGATGATCAGAATTCGGTTGTTTGGGACCGCGCTTGTCTGGCTCATGGTATCGGCCTTTCCGCGTAAACCGGCAGTTCCAGCGTAAAGGCGGCATCCCGGATTCGCTGCCGCGCGATGGCGGCTCCGAGCATAGCCATGGCCAAAGGAGGGAAAAAGGACATCGCTCCCGCGACGCCTCATGTCATCGACAAGGCGCTAACAACGGTCGTTCCTCTCATCTGGTTCCCCATGCTATCGGTCCGATACCGACCTACTTGAGGCGAATCATGACCCCGATCCCAGCAAACTTGCTGCATCGGAGGTCGCTGTATCAAAACGACCTGCGTCCATGGTATCGCTGATCTTCCTGGTCAGGCGGAAGATTGGCAATGCTGCGGCCTGGTATCCCAATGAATTTCAGCGAAGGCCGCTCGCCCTGTGATCAACCACCAGCCTGGATTTCGTGTTTGTTCCTTCCCGCGGATGATCCAATCTCGCGGAATGCGCAGCGCCTACATACTCATCGCTCTGATCGTCGTCATGGGATCCATCGCGTTCGTTGCGCGATCCGGTATTCTGAGCCGGGAAAAGCCCGGCGAGCCTGCAAACAAGTACATGCGCGAAGCAATGGACACGCCCCAGTCGCCCCAGCTCAGCACAGCAGAGAGCACGGTCATCGCCGAGAAATACAACACCGCCACGAGCCGGGCATCGGGTTTGCGCTTTCTGATTCGCGCGCCCGGCGGTGGGAACGCGTCGCCGCGGTCCGGCCAGGAGGTGACGGTCAACTACGAGGGCCGCCTCCTGCTCGACGGGAAGAAGTTCGACAGCAGTTACGACCGGCACGAGCCGTTCGCCTTCATGACCGGCGTCGGCCGCGTGATCCCCGGATGGGACTTGATGATCCAGGAGATGAAGCTCGGCGAGAAGCGCACCGTCATCATCCCCTGGTGGCTGGCGTACGGCGCCGCGGGCCGCCCCCCGGTGATTCCGCCGAAGGCGTCGCTCGTGTTCGAAATCGAGCTGCTCGATTTCCACTAGAACGGTTTCAGAAAAAGTGTAGCCGCGAGCGCCAGCGAGTGGACGAACCATCCGCTCGCTGGCGCTCGCAGCTACGTTCGCGTTCTCGGCCACAGTTCAATTTAAGCCGCTCTAGCGCTGCGCTGCCCCTGACCTTACCGATGTTTTGTGAGGCTCGGGAGATCGGCGTCGGACAGAGGCTGCAGCCGGCGCCTCGCTCACCGTCCGCTCCACGAACAGGATCGGGCGGAAGGAGACGGACTCGACTGCCGCGAGATCGCTGAGGTCACTGGCAGGTCCGAAAATCAGGTGGCCCTCGGCCTGACGCGGGCGCGTAGAGGGCGGGGTCAGGCGACTCCGCCCTACAACATCGCAAGAGACAATTCGCAAAACCGCGGGCGATGATTGCCCGATTGCAAGCGCCCGACCGCTCAGTTGACGGTAATCTGGCGCGGTTTGACCGCTGCGGATTTCGGCAGCGAGACGCGCAGCACGCCATCCTTGAGTTCGGCGTGGATCTTTTCCACGTCGATCGTTTGGTCGTGCCGTAACACCAGCTCATAAGGAGCATCGGCCGATTCACGATAGAGGGCGGTCCAACCGTCCGGGGATTTCCAATCACGGCGACCCCGAATGACGATCTGGCCATCCTCCGCAGTGAATTCGAGCCCGTCTTTGGCAACCCCCGGGAGATAGACCTGCAGGCCCCAAGCTTCATCAGTCTCACTCACTTCATGCCGCGGCCTCACGGTCGGCTCAGCGTTGGGAGTGCAGTCGCATTCACAGCGAGCCGGCGACCCGGCCAACGTGGGATCAAGATTCTGTAGCAATGACATGGTTAAACTTTCTGTTTTGCGGTTGGGCTTTTCTTTCGGCGTTCACGTCGGTGTCTGGCGTATCTATTTGACCGCGACCGTTATCTTCTTCGGCTTGGTCTCCTCCTGTTTCGGCAGGGTCACCGTGAGCACGCCATTCTCATACGCCGCGCCGACCTTTTCCGATTGCACGTTCTCGGGCACGCTGACCGAACGGCAGAACGAGAAGGATTCCTCCCCCTTGCCCTCGGCCACCTGACTCTTGCGGCTGGCGTTGATGGTCAGAAAGCCATCGACCATCTCAACCTTGATGTCATCCCGATTGACGCCCGGGAGTTCGGCACGGACGTAGGTGTTGTCCTTGTCCTCGTAGACATCGACCGGGAAGTGATTGTCGCAAGCCGGAGCGGCCAGCCCGGCCAAAGCGGTTTCGAACCAGCGGCCAAAGTCACCCTCAAGACGGACGATGGGACTACGGTCCGCGAAGCCGAACGCAGGCAGCAGCCTGCTGCCGAGATTGGTGTAATGGATCATACTACGCATGGTGGATTCCCTTTTTTAAATGTGCGGTGGTGATTGAGTGTTGCACGGCCACTCGTTGAGCTGGCGCGGTGCCACAACCGTCGGTCCGGCAAGTTGCGCTGGCTGTTGCGGTTAATTCCCGGGGTTAAAGCCGGGACGGGCCATTCTGCCTGTTGTGTGCCGCCCGATCGGGAAAATCCGTCGCGCCGTGTCTCGGATTGCGGCGCGGGTCCGCTTCCGGTTATGATTCCACCCTATCGCATGACCTACGACTTTGACACGCCCGTCGACCGACGCGGAACAGATTCTCAAAAATGGCAAAAATACGCGGACCGGGACATTCTCCCGCTCTGGGTGGCCGACATGGACTTTCGCGCGCCCCCCGAGGTCATTGCCGCGCTCCATGCCCGCGTGGAGCATGGGGTCTTTGGCTACGCCCGACCAACGGACTCGACGATCGAGGCGGTGCTCGCGGCGATGCAGATCCGTTATGGCTGGGCCATTGCACCGTCATGGCTGGTGTGGCTGCCCGGACTGGTCGTTGGACTCAATGTCACCGCCCGCGCTTTTGCCCGGCCAGGCGAAGCCGTGTTGTGCAACACGCCAGTATATCCACCGTTCATGAGCGCGCCGAGCCAGCAAGACCGGGCCGTCATCACTGTGCCGCTGGCCCTGCGCTCAGCGCCGGTGCCCGCGTCCACTTCCACGGCAACCGGGCGCTGGGAGATCGACTGGGAGGCGATGGAGCGCGCCGTCACGCCGCAAACCAGGCTGTTCTTTCTCTGCAATCCGCACAACCCGGTCGCGCGCGTCTTTGGTCGCGATGAACTCGCGCGACTTGCTGAATTCTGCCTGCGCCACGACCTGATTCTCTGCTCCGACGAGATTCACTGCGACCTCATCCTCGACAGGCAGCCACACGTGCCCACCGGCACACTGGGCGGCGACATCGCACGGCGCACGGTCACCTTGATGGCACCGAGCAAGTCCTACAACGTCCCGGGCTTCGGCACCTCTCTCGCCATCATTCCCGACGCCTCCCTCCGCGCCCAATTCGTCCAGGCTACCACGGGCATCGTCGCCGAGGTCAATTGCCTCGGATATACGGCCTGCGAGGCCGCCTACCGCCAGGGCGAGCCGTGGCGCCAGGCGCTGCTGGCCTATTTGCGTGGCAATCGCGATTTTCTCCTGGACTATGCCGCCCGCGAACTGCCGGGCGTGCGGGTCGAGGCTCCAATCGAAGCAACCTACCTCGCCTGGCTTAACGTCAAAACCCTCGGACTGAAAGATCCCGTGGCCCACTTCGAGCGTCATGGCGTGGGACTGTCCGACGGCCGTTATTTCGGCGCCGAGCCCGGCAGCTATCTCCGCCTCAACTTCGGCTGCCCCCGGGCCATGCTCGCCGACGCGCTCGCGCGCATGAAGCACGCGGTCGCGGATGACCGCGCACCTCGCAGCTGATTTCGCGCCCGACGTGGAGAGCGAGGCTCCCGCCGACCCGCCTCTGCGAGTGTTTCGATGTCGTCTATTAAATGACAAAGGCCGCCGCGGAATTAATGGTTTGTCATTTAATAGATGACAAAGCTGAAAGGTCAGAGGCGGCTCGGCGGGAGCCTCGTCCTCCACAAGGCACAGCCAGTTCGCCGTGACTCATTCCAGGCTTGCGATGCCCGCGGGCGAGCCAACAGCGTCACCTTCCTGCCCACCGCATGCGCCTCGGCCAATACGAACTCTCGTCCAACCTGTTTCTCTCACCCCTGGCGGGCTACACCAACCTGCCCATGCGGCTGACCTTGCGCGAACTCGGCGGACTCGATTGGGCGACGACCGATCTGGTCAACGCCCGGTCGTTGCTGGAGGAAAACCCCCGCGCGCTTCAGCTCATCCAGACCAGCCCGGCCGACCGGCCGCTGGCCGTGCAGCTCTTCGGAAGTGTCCCGGCCGAGATGCGCGCGGCCGCGATCCAGCTCGAGGCACGCGGTCTGGCTTCGATCGATGTCAATATGGGTTGCCCCGTGCGCAAGGTCACCAAGATCGGCGGCGGATCGGCGATGATGACCGAACTTATCAAGACCGCTGATCTGGTCCGCGGAATGGTCGAGGCGGTGAAGATCCCCGTCACGGCAAAGATGCGGCTGGGCTGGGACAGCGAAAACATCACGGCTCCGGATCTCGCACGGGCACTGGAAGACGCCGGAGTGGCCGCGATCTTCGTTCACGGACGCACGCGCGCCCAGGGCTTTGCCGGCCCCGTCAGTCTCGCGGGCATCCGCGCCGTGGTGGAAGCCGTGCGGCACATCCCGGTGATCGGCAACGGCGACGTCACGACGCCCGACGCAGCCAAGAAGATGCTGGACGAAACGGGCTGCGCCGGCGTGAGCATCGGCCGTGGAGCTTTCTATAATCCGTGGATCTTCAGGCAGACCCAGCATTACCTGCGGACCGGGGAGCTGCTGCTCGAACCCACCTTCGATGAGCGGATGGGGGTGATGGGCCGGCATTTCGACCTGATGATCGAGGTCTTCGGGGAGGAACTCGGCTGCCGCATGTTCCGCAAGATCGCCGCCTGGTATGCCCGGCGCTTTGGCCCGGCAGTGGATTTTCGCCGCCGCGTGGTTGCCATCCGCTCGCGCGCCGATTTCTCGATGGCCGTGGCCGGATACCGGGCCTGGCGGGCGCAGTTCTGCGATGAGCAAGGCGAACTGCGGCCGAAATTTCAGCCGCCGAAACTCGTCGCGTCGTTCCTGCGCACCGATCCGAACCAGCCCGCCGGCATCATTCCCGTGCCGCGGGGTCCGATTGAGCGCTGGTAAAGGCGGACCCGCGGCTGCTCTTCACCATTGAGCTCCGGCACCATCCGCCGCAGATTATCACTCTGGATCCATGAACACGCCCCATTTCTGGCAGCTTATTCTCGGCACCGTTGTCGCCTTGTTGCCGGTCATCAACCCGGTTGCGTCCGCGCCCGTCGTGTTGACCATCACCGAAGGCGACACCGAGGCCCGACGGATCCAGCAGGTGAAGATGGGCTGCTGCTACATGGTGGTCATCCTGGTGAGCTGTCTTTTCTGCGGTGGCTTCATCATTCGTTTTTTCGGCATCTCCATTCCGGGCATCCGCATCGCGGGCGGCGTGCTCGTCTCGGGAATTGCCTTGTCCATGCTGGCCCCGCCGCGCGAGGAGGCCGGCGAGAGGCGGCGGCGCGAAGAGGCTCGGGCCAAGCGCGACATTTCCCTGACGCCGCTGGCGATGCCCATGTTGAGCGGACCGGGCTCGATCGCGCTGACCATCGGCTTTACGTCCCTCGCCGAGCACTGGCTCGACTACGCCGCGATCATTCTTGGAATCGTGATCGTGGCCGTGATCAGCTACGTCACGCTCCGACTTTCCGGCCGGATGGTCAGGCTCGTTGGCGCCAACGGGATGAACGCCCTGACGAAGTTCATGGGCTTCCTGCTGCTTTGCATTGGCGTCCAGTTCATCGTCAACGGCGTGATCAACATCGCCACCGATCCCACCGTGCTGCAGTCGATCCGTTCCAGCCTGACCCGGTGACCGCGGCCGGTTAGAAACGGCGGCGGACCACGGCACCAGTGGCGTCCTTGAAGATGATCTCGCTCGTGGCGACATCGACGCCAACGAAAACCAGGCCCAGCGCACGATCCACGATGTCACCCGGATGATAGGCAACCCCATCGACAAACAGGCGGGCCGGCGGACCGGTGCGGACGCCGCTGATCTTGAGCCGATCGACGAAAGTGCGAAACAGCAGAGTTGGGACGGGAGGCGGCGGATTGGCCGAGGTCAGCGCTGGCGGAGAAGCCGGGACAAGAGCGCCCGGTGTTTCCGCCGGGACGCCGGCCGCTGGGTTCGCTGATGATTCACCAACTGCCGCCGGATGTTCCGTCGCAGCCGCCGCTTGGCCGTGCGGCACGGTCTTGCCGGCCGAAGGTGGTCGCGGCCGGGCCTCCACCGATGGCGAATTGGCAGCCGCGACCGGCTTTGGCGCACGGACCGAGAACCGGAGATAGCCCACGACACACAAGACCAACAGCCCGATGAGAACACCCAGCAACGCGCCGCGTTTCGGCTGGGAGGGTGCGGGAATCTCCTTGAGCCGCGGCTTCGGCACGAGCGTCGGCATGGGCTTGGCGGCCGGGACTCCCGCAGGCAACGGACTTGCCGCCGCCGGTTTCGGCGCAGTCCCGTGCAACATCGGTTTCAGTCTGAACTTGCCGCTCGCTTCCGCTTTCTCCCCGCCCGCGGGCCTGCCCGGAGGAATGGCCCCAGCCGGCAAACCCTCGTCCAGCGCTCTGGTCAGGGGCCCAAGATCTATTTTCACTTTTTCCCCTGCCGATCCAAGGGGGGCAGGCGCATTCGAACTGATAGGCGGCGGGACCAGCGGCAATTCGGGGACCACAATTGATTCACCCGCCCGCTCCGGTTCCGAGGGCTTGATCGAGATGCGGGGTTTGAGCTTGATCGAAGGCAGAGCTGCCTTGCTGGGTGCGGCAGCAATGGGTTCGCTCGGACCAGGGAACATCAGTGATGCAGGCGTCACGGGGCTGGCGGGCAGCTGGTCCTCGGACGCCGTGGGTTCATCCGAAGCAGGCGGCGTCCCGTCAGCGGCCCTGTCCGAACGCAGTCGCAATTTCAAACGCGGCCCTGGAGGATTTTGGGGTTCGTCGCCCATACAGCTGATGGTTTAACAAATATGTGTCGCAACGAAAACAAAAAGATGCGCTCGCGGTCTGAGCGCAGATCCTTCAACACTATTTCAGCCACCGACTCCATGAAATACTCTGTTCCTGCGCTCCTGCTCGCACTAACCCTCGCCAGCGGCTGCAGCCTGCTCCAGGTTAAATCAAAGAAATCTGCTCCGGTGGAGCTGCCGCCTGCTGCCGCAGTCGAGGCCGAATTCCACGACCGTTGGGTGGCGCAGCGGGCCCATGAGTTGCTGGGTGCCGGCACTGCCAAAACTGAGGACGAGGCCAAAGCGATGGCGGCGGCTGAGTTCGCCAAGCAGTATCCCTTCATTCGACTGCGAGCCGCAAAAAGCAACAGCTGATTCGGATCGCCACTACTCCTTGCGAATTCCGAGGATTTCGATTTCGAAGACCAGCGTGGCGCGACGCGGAATACGCGGTGGATCTCCCCGGGTGCCATAGCCGAGTTCATAGGGCACGACAATCAACCGCTTCTCGCCCACCCTCATCTGCTTGAGTGCTTCCTCCCACGCGGCGATCAGCTCGTCACGGCCGACACGAATCTTGAATGGCTTGGCCCGGTCTAGACTCTCACCAAACACGTTCCCGTTGAGCAACCGGCCTTGATAGAGGACTGACACGAGATCCCCTGCCTCGGGCCGGGCGTCTCCCGTGCCCTCCTTGAGTACAAGGTAGCGCAGCCCGGTGGAACTCTTGATCGCATTGGGCCACGCTTTTTCGACGGCAACCCGGTCGTCCCACGACAGCTTCTCGCGCTGCGCTCTTGCTGGCTGGGCACAGACCATGGCGAGAGTCAAAACGGCCCAGAAAACGTTGCGCATGCCGTAATTCTTAGTGAGAAAACGCGAAAGTAAAGAACACAGATACGAGCTAGGTGCGTCCTGCCGGGCGCACCCAAAGAAAAAGGCGAAGCCCTCGGTGGGCTTCGCCTGAAAAGCGCGATGACTGGAAAGCGCGATGACTTAGTAACGGCGATTGCCGCCGCCACCACCGCCGCCGAAGGAGCGACCGCCGCCGCCGCCGCCGAAGGACCGGCCGCCACCACCACCACCGCCGCCGCCGCCGAAGGAGCGCCCGCCACCCTCTTCTTTCGGACGGGCTTCGTTGACCGTGAGGTCACGACCGCCGACATTCTTTCCATTGACGCCAGTGATGGCCGCCTTGGCTTCCGCATCCGAACCCATCGTCACAAAGGCGAATCCGCGGGAACGACCGCTGAATTTATCCATCGCGATGAACACTTCGGCTACGGTACCATGCTGCGCGAAGAGATCGCGCAATTCGCTCTCAGTCGTGCTGAAAGCCAGATTACCCACATACAGTTTAGAACCCATGATGATTATCCCTTGATCTACCGGTAGTTCACGGACTGTTCCCGATCGCCGGGTTTCAAATCATCACCGGGCGCCAAGCCCGCCTGATAATTCACCATATCTCGTAACCTAACACAGAGTCTATCCAGGAAACGGCGTGTAGGAGAATCATGCTGGTGGGAAAACGCAAGCTATTCCTTCACAGGTTGTTTCCTGCCGACTTCACGGCCGGATGATCCGCCAAGAGCGTCAGCGCCTTCTGTAGCAATGTCTTGCCTGGTTCCATCCGGTGCCACGGTGAAGCCCCGGAAGGATGAGGCAGCGGCACGACGTCAATCGCCTGCCCATAACAAACTGCCTCGAACGACCGCCCAACCGTTTCCACGAGCGGTCGCTCGCCGAGCAATTGCGTAATAGCGAGCTTGCCAACCGGGAGAACCAAACGGGGCTGCAAGAGAGCAAACTCTCGCTCCAGCCAGCGCGCGCAGTTGGCAATCTCCGCTTCATCCGGTACCCGATCGCCTCCCTGAGGTTTCTTGCCGGGAAAGCAGCGGCAAACCGCAGCAAAGTAGACGCGATCACGCGTCTTATCTTCCGACCAGCCAAGCACCGCCTCAAACCACTTGAATAGTGTCTTGCCGGCCGTCCAGGCGAACGGGCGGCCAAACTTCGGCTCTTTGTCGCCCGGCGCCTGCCCGATGAGGATGATCCGGCTTGCCGCCGGGCGGCCGACCACAACAGGACCCTGCATACGCGGGCACAAGGCGCACCGGCGAAGCGCGTCGAGATGGTGCTGAATTTCGGTATCGATTTTTGGGGGAAGAGTCATCGGGAAGAGAACCGTCGAGCGCTTCAACCAAGCAACTGGTCGAGCAATCGTCGATCCCGCTTGGTTGGACGCCCCGCTCCTTTCGCGCGAGCGAGGAATTGCTGGACGGGCTGACGCCGCACTTTCTCGAACTCTTCCGGCGGCGTCCGGTCGTCGCAATACCCGGCAACAATCTTCGCGCTGACCCGGGTTCGGGGCACCCCGAGCACCGCGAGCGTCCGGTGGATCAAGCCCTGTCGAACCACGACCATCTCGCCCGCCCGCACCTCGCGNNGCACAGGCCAAGAACTTTGCCCGGCCCGCGCACCGGAATCACGATATTCAATGAGCCGCCGCGGCCTTGGATTTGATGTCAGTCCTCAGCCAGTCATCCAGAATATCCTTTTCGTAGCACAGCGGGTCGTCGTGGAACGGCACCAATCGCTGAAGGTAGAACGGGTCCCGCAGCTGGCGCTTGCCCTTGCTCAACACTTTTCCGTCCGCGCCCGTGACCTTGAACTCAAGGTCGAATCGCGGCGGGTAGATTTCCTTCATGATCCGGACATCCATGAACTGAGGCCCGCGCTGGGGTTCGAAATCGCCCGCCAGATCTATCTCGGTGAACTTCACTTCCAGACTCTGCCCGGCACCCAAATAGGATGCCGCCTTGGTTTCGACGAACTGCCTGATCTGGTCCAGGATGGCGTCACGCCCTTTGTCCGTAGGCATATAGGCGTCCTTCACGTCCGCAAATTTCTCGGGATGATCGAAGGTGACTGTTGCTTTGGCTGTCTTGGACTTGTCCGCGTCAGCCGCGAAGATTGTGCCTGCCCCGAGCAGGCTGAGGATGGCGATCACACTGTAAGTTTTTCGGTTCATGACAGTCGTTAGACGCCATTATGCCCGGAAATGTTTCAAAGGCGACCCGCCCCTGCCGATAGAAGCCCCCTTGCTGGAGGCAGGCGGCGTCGGGCTCTTTTCGCCGGGTCGAAACCAAGAGCTTCGCCGCCCGTTCTCCAACGGAGCGGCGATCGCGGAAATCCGCAGTGGGACGCGGCGAAGAACCGCCCGCCGCAGGCCGGCTCAGGGCTTGGCGGACGTGAAGCCGATCGTCACCTTAACCTTGCCGCCAGACTGCGTTTCCGCGTTGAGCGTGACGGTGCCCAGGCTATCCGCCGTCGTGGCGACCAATGTCGCCGTGGCGCCATTGTCGTTCGAGCCGCTGTTGTTGGCGCCGATCGTGAGGCCCGCCGCGGTGAATTTCTTCTCGTAATAGCTGGACACGGCGTCCGTGCCATCGGAGGTCAGAAACTCGTAGCTGCCGATCGTCGCGGGGCCGAAGCTCTGCATGGTCGCCTCGGTGGTCTGGCCACTCGGATAAGCGCTGACATAGGCGGGGAACCGTTTGGCGGTGGCAGCCATCGCGGCTGCTTTTCCGACCGAGATCTTTGGCGCCGCCGGCTGTTCGGGTTCGGCGGCCGGTGCCTCCTCAGCGGGCTGGGCGGCCGGAGTCATCCGTGACTTGACGGCTCGAGCGACCGCCGGCTCGGCGGGCTCCTCCGTCGATTCGCCCGACTCCACGACCGGCTTCATGCCCTTGGATAACTGCTCAAAAGCTTTGCCGATGTTTTCCGGGGTGAAGTCGTTTGTGTTGATCGTCACCACCTCGCCCGTCTTCTTGTTGCGCAGCGTCATCTTGCCGGTGTTGGGGTCTTTGGAAACGACCTGGATATTTGGACTCACCGAGGCGGCGAGGGAAAGCGCGGCATACGTCGGATTCTTCTGCGCATCCTGACTATATTCCATGGCCTTCTTCCTCACCACGAACGCGCACGTGGTCACACAACCGCCAATGATGAGGAGGATCGCGCCGACGACGCACAGAACGATGATGAGCGTCTTGTTGTTTTTCTGCGCCGCAGCCGGCGGAGGAGGAGGCGGAGCTGGTGGTGGTGGCGGAGGAGGGGGAGGAGGCGTGTCCATGGATCGAAGCCGGCTGAGGTTACTTGACGAGGGTGAAACGCTCACCGATCACCGGCAGCGGTTTGCAGACGCCGTTTACCGCGTTGATGATGCCCATCACGACGAGCACGATGATGCCGGCGAAAACCGCCAGATTCAGAAGGGTTATCATTAAGAATCCAATGACCGGAATGTGCCAAAGGATCTGGTCCAGGATCATGTTCGCGATCGACGCGGCGATCGCCGCCAGCGTCAGCACCAGGCCCTGGTTGCAGTGGTACATCGCAAACTTCGACTGCCGGGCCGCCAGCAACGGGACGAGAAAGAGCAGCGGCGGGAGGTAGGAGAGCACCGCGAAAACCTTATTCTGCTCCACGTCGGCCGAGCCAGCCGGAGCTGGGGGTGGCGGCGGAGCGGCTGGCGCCGCCACACCCGCGAAATCAGCCTGCGTGCTGACAGCGGCCCACGACGCGAGGCCTTCGCGCCACACCAGGGTGTCGGCCTTGATTGCGCCAGACGCGATTAGGTTTTTGATCTCGTCCGTCGAAGCGGGTCCGGTCTGGACACCGTCTCTCATGTAATGCCATGCGATGCTCATAGGAATGATGGGTTGGGGGGAAGAACGCGACCGTCTGGGCTGAAGCCGCCTGCCTGAATCCTCAGGCAGCACGGAGCTGCAAATTCTCAAAAAAGGGTAACTGGGTTTGCAGCTTCTAGGGGAAGCTTGTTACTGGTTTTTATTAGGCGAAAGGCGCCGCGCTGTCAATTGCGCGATTTTAGATTCCGAGCGAAAGCTGGGCGGAATCGTCTTCTTCGCCTGCGGTTGGCACTGGTTCGAGACACGCGGGGTTGTCAAAGCGGGTGTTGTTCACTCGGGTGGTCACCGGAATGGCGATCATCGCTTCAGCAGCAAACAGATGGAGCAAGGGATCGAGCTCACCCGGCTCTGTCAGGCGGGGATCCAGCCAGCGCTCGATCTCTTCCGGCGCCAGGATCGCCGGCATTCGATCGTGAATCGGGCGGACCAGATCGTTCGGTGGCGTAGTGACGATCGCGCAGGTCTCTACCGCTGGGGCGCCCTCCAGCCCACGCCACGATTCCCACAAGCCGGCAAAACACAGCGGCGCCCCGTCGCGCAGACGAAACAAGTACGGCTGCCGGCGCCTGTTCTGGCCGCGCCATTCGTAAAATCCGCTGGCCGGAACCAAGCAGCGCCGGCGGCGGAACGCCTCGCGAAACATCGGCCGGCTGGCCAGACCCTCGGCCCGGGCATTCGCCGGGGCGGTGGCAGTCGCCACCTCCTTCGTCCAGGCGGGCAGAAGTCCCCAACGCAGCTTCACCATCTCGAATAACCGGCCATCGGCGCCGGCCGGCCGGACCACCGGAACACTCTCGCCCGGCGCCAGGTTGAAGCGGGAGCTCCAATCAACCGCCTTGGGCAGGGCCAATCGCGTCGCCAAAGCCTCAAGCGCTTCCCGTTGCAACACGTAGCGATAACACATGGGACAGACGCTACCCGCTTTTCGGCCCGGTGAAACTCCGAAAAGCCACCAACCCCGTCCTTGACACACCGGAGCGGCTCCGGTCACCTTGACCCTCTTTTTTCGACACAATCATGCAACCTACATTCCGCCCCCACCGCAAAAAACGCGCCCGCAAGATCGGTTTTCGCGCTCGCAAGTCTACCACCGGCGGTCGCAAGGTGCTCGCCGCCCGACGCCGCAAAGGCCGCAAGCGTCTAACCGTTGTCTGAGATAAAGCTGAAAGACCAAATGTCTGAAAGGCTGCCGGAGTGATGGGCCAAGGGACCAATTCGTCCGCGCCCGCTTCCGCCGGTCGGGGTTCAGTCTTTCAGCTTTCCGTCCTTTAGTTCTTCAGCCTTACAGCCCTTCAGCGTTTCCTCCGTGCACTTTCGCCCCGAGCAGCATCTGCGACGCCAGGACGATTTCCGCAGCGTGCGCACGCAAGGCCGCCGGATCGACCGTGGGGCATTCACCCTGTGGTGGCGCCGACGAGAAGACGCGACGGCAAGTCCGCCAACGGTGGTCCGGGTCGGCGTCGTGGCATCGACCGCGGCGGTGGGTCCGGCGGTGCGCCGCAACGCCGCGAAACGCCGACTGCGCGAGATTTTTCGCCGTCACCAGGAACTGGTCCCGCCCGGCATCGATCTTCTGCTGGTGGCCCGCGCGTCAGTGAACCAGCTTGGGTTCGCCGAAGTTGAGGCAAAGTTCGTCGAAACGTGCCAACGCATCACGGTAGATAAATCATGAGCGCGACGTCGCTAAACCGTGCCAATGCAGCCCGGTGGAGGGCGGGGTCGCTGTACCCCGCCTCGTCCGGTGAATGGGCGGGATCCGGCCTGCGCTCCGAAGCCTTGGCGAAGCAGTGCGACTCCGCCCTACCCCGCCGCACCGCGCAGTCCCCGGAACTTCCCGCGAAATTCAACCCGGTCTCGTGCGGTCTGCTCGGTGTGATCTGGCTTTACCGGCATTCTCTCTCGCCCGTTCTGCCCATCGTGTGCGGTCCGGGATGCGGCTGCCGTTTTCAACCGACGTGCGCGGGATACGCGGCAGATGCCGTGCGCACCTACGGCGCCCTGCGCGGATCCTGGCTGGCGATGCGCCGGCTGCTCAAGTGCCATCCGTGGCACGCGGGCGGGTTTGATCCGGTTCCGTCTCTGCCAAGACGCATTCCAACCTGCAGGGCGGTAGACCAAGGGTCCCTGCCCAACAGCTCAGCCGGGACTTTGTCATGAATCTGCCCTTTCGCAGCCGCGAGAAACCTCACCGATGATCGTTGCAGGAGCCCGCTTGCAGGCGATTCCGGCCTCGGCCTCGCGAGCAAGCTCGCTCCTACAATTTGCCTAGCTGCAGCCAGCGCCGCTTTCACCCTCACTCGCTACTCTCACCTTCACCTTTCCCACCTGGATGGACAAAAAGAACACGATCATCGGCGCCGCCCTTCTCATCGCGGCCTTCATCAGTCTTTACCTCGGACAACGCTTTGCGCCACCACCGCCCCCGAGGGCATTGGTCGTCAGCCAGCCCGTCGCTCCTGCGACGTCTTCGCCGGCGCCCGCGAATTTGGCGACGCCAGGCGCGGAGATCCCGTCGGACGCCGCTTTCGCTGCGCTCGCCAAGGACAGCAAAGAAGCAACGATTACCACGCTAGCCAATGACGTCCTCGAAGTGCGGCTGACGGATTTTGGCGGGGCCATCCGCGACATCGCCTTCAAGAAATACCCCGCCGAGATCGGCGAGCCAGGGCCCTTCGTCTTCAACCAACTCCACGCCGATCCTCTCCTGGCGTTCACGGAAGAATCGTTCCCTGATCTCAGCCGCACGACCCGCTACCAGCTCATCTCCTCCACCCCGACTGAAGTTGTTTTTCGTGCGGTGGTGGGCAACCGGCTCGAAGTCACGCGGCGCTTTTCGGTGCGCGCGCCGGGCGACCCCCGCGGCGATCCCTACGTTATCCGGCATGAGACCACCTTTCGCAATTTGACGAATGAAGCCGCCGCCCTGCCGCACGCCGCGCTCAGCCTCGGCACGGCTTCGCTCGTCAGCCTTAATGACTACGGCCGGTACCTGAATGTCGCGAGCTACGACGGCGACGGCAACCAGTTCATCAGTCGCAGCGACCTGGAAGGCGCCGGCGTCGTCGGTCGCATGCTCGGCAAGGACACCACGCCAAAGGCCTTCCTGGAAAAGGACGGCCCCGTCATCTGGGCGTCGGTAACCAACCAGTTTTTTGCCAGCATTTTTGTCGCCGACAAGGCCGGGGACGCCGTGATCGCCCGGAGAATCGACCTGCCCCCCTTCCCCGGCTCGCCGCGGGCAAACATCGGCTTGACCGGTGCGGAGCGATTCAACCTCCCGCCGCTGGCGGCGGGCGGGAGTGCGCAGCTCGCCGGCGATTTCTACGTCGGCCCGAAGGAATACCAGCGTCTGGCAAAGCTCGCGCAGAACGAGGACCGCGTCATGCAGTACGGCACAGCGCTCTACAGTCGGATCTTCCTCTGCGGTTATGTGGCGCCGTTCATGAACACGCTCATGCACTGGACGCACCGCTGGGTCTTCAACTGGGGTCTGGCCATCGTGCTGATGACCCTGATCATCAAGACTGTCAGTCTGCCCTTTACGCTCGCGGCCTCGCGCTCCGCCAAGCGCATGCAAAAATTCCAGCCGCAGATCGCGGCGCTCAAGGAGAAATACAAGGACAATCCGCAGAAGCTCAATCAGGCAACCCTCGAGCTGTTCAAGGAGCATAAGATCAATCCAATGGGCGGCTGCCTGCCGATGCTGATCACGATGCCGCTTTTCTTCGGCTTCTTTACGATGCTGCAGAGCTCGGCCGAGCTGCGCTTCCAAAGCTTCCTTTGGGCTTCCGATCTTTCGGCGCCCGACACCGTTGGGCACATCCCCGGCCTCGACTTTCCGATCAACATCATGCCGCTCCTGATGGCCGCCACCATGCTGTACCAGATGCGCCTCACCCCGCAGCCCACCGTCGACAATGCGCAGGTGAAAATGATGAAGTTCATGCCGGTCATTTTCGCGTTCATCTGCTACAGCTACTCCTGTGCGCTGTCGATTTACATGACCATCAACGGGCTGTTTACCATCGGCCAACAACTGGTGATCAACCGCATCAAAGACGATGAGCCGGCACCGGCCCCCGGCAAACCGGGCATGAAAAACGTGACGCCAACCAAAAAGAAGCTTAGGAAATAGATTGTCTCTGGTTTCTGGGTTTCCGCTTTTCCCCTTCCGCCTTCGCGATTTTCCGATTTCGCTTTCCCNNGGTTTCCGCTCTCCGGTTCCCCCTCACCCTCACCTTCATCTTCACTTCCTGCCATGTCTGGTCATAGCAAGTGGGCAAAACTCAAACACTTTAAAGGCGCCATCGACGCCAAGAGGGGCAAGGTCTTCAGCCGCCTCGGAAAGGAAATCACCATCGCCGCGAGAGCGGGCGGCGGCAACCCCGACATGAACCCCCGGCTGCGCACCATCGTGATGAAGGCGCGCGAGGCCAACATGCCGGGCGAAAATGTCGACCGCGCCATCAAGAAGGGCACGGGCGAGCTGCCCGGCGTGATCTACGACGAAGTGACCTATGAAGGCTACGCCCCCGGCGGCGTCGCCATCATCATCCAGGTGACGACGGACAACAAGAACCGCGCCGCCTCGGAGGTGCGCAGCGTTTTCACGCGCTTTGGCGGCAATCTCGCCGGCGCCGGCGCGGTGCTCTACAAGTTTCAACACCTCGGCCAGTTTCTTATCGGCAAGGACAAGGCGACCGAGGATGCGTTGATGGAGATCGCCCTCGACGCCGGTGCCGACGATGTCATCACCACCGAGCAGGGCTTCGAAATCCGCTGCGCCATCAAGGTCTTTGACACCGTCATCCGAGCGCTGGAGAAGAAGGGGATCAAAACCGACTCCGCGGAGATCGCCTACGTGGCCACGCAGATGCATCCCGTCACCAGTCTCGAGGCGGCGCGTTCGCTGCTGAAACTGCAGGATGCGCTGGAGGAACTGGACGATGTACAGAACGTCTTCACGAACGAAGAGATGGACGACGCGTTGAGCGAACAGGCGCAGGCCTGAGCCGGGGATCGGGCAGTCACGGTAGGGCGCGTTATCCTTAACGCGCCGGATTGTTGAGGCGGGGGAAGGCGGGTTAGGGATAACCCGCCCTACCATCTGGTTGAAATGCCCTGAAGGCCGAGACGGTCCAGATGCAGGTGTCCGACCAAGGCACGGAATTCGCTTTGCTTCCCTTCGGGTTCTCGGTGTTCTCTGTGGTTCACCCACTCTCATGAACGATGCGGAGGACGATGTTCTCATTGCACCCCCTGAACCCGGCGAGGTCGGCCTCGTCGAGGCGCATGATTTCGTCCATTCGCATCCCTTCGCCTTTGAGAGCGGCCAGGTGCTGCCGGGATTCACCCTGCGGTACGAAACCTACGGCCGGCTCGACGCGGCCCGGGACAACACGATTGTCATCTGCCATGCCCTCAGCGGCGATCACCACTGCGCCGGCATCCACGCCCTGACCGATCGCAAGCCGGGTTGGTGGAACAATTTCATCGGACCGGGCAAGGCGGTCGACACGAACCGCTTCTTTGTGCTGTGTGCCAACGTCCTCGGCGGTTGCCAGGGATCCAGCGGCCCGCTGTCGATCGACCCCGTGACCGGCCGGCCGTTTGGCCTCGCGTTTCCCTTCGTGACCGTCCGCGACATGGTCCGCGCCCAGAAGCTCCTGTGCGACCATCTCGGCCTGTCCTCACTCTATGCGGTCGTCGGCGGCTCGATGGGCGGAATGCAAGTGCTGCAATGGGGCATCGAATATCCGGCGTTCGTGCGGCGCCTGATTCCGCTGGCCACGACGGCGCGGGAAAGCGCGCAGGCCATCGCCTTCAACGAGGTGGGGCGGCAGGCCATCATGCAGGACCCCGAGTGGCATCACGGCGACTACGCCGGCAGCGGCGGCCCGCATGTCGGCCTGGCCATCGCCCGCATGATGGCGCACATCACGTACCTTTCCGATCAGAGCATGGACCAGAAGTTCGGCCGGCGGAAAACTGCCGGAGCCGCCGCGGCCCCGTCGAGAAAACCCGACGTCGCCGGCCACGCCTTCCCCCCGGCGGCCCCGGCGACGTCCGCCGCCTATACCTTCGACGTGCAGTTCGAAGTGGAAAGCTACCTGCGGCATCAGGGCGAGAGTTTCATCAACCGCTTTGACGCGAATTCCTACCTCTACATCACCCGCGCCCTCGATCATTTCGACCTGGCCGCCGCGTACGGTTCGCTGGAGCAGGCCTTTGCGGCGGTGGAGGCGGAGACGCTCTGCGTGGCGTTCACGAGCGACTGGCTGTTTCCCCCGGCCCAGAACCGCGAATTCGTGCTCGCCCTGCTGCGCACCGGCAAGCGCGCCAGCTACGCCGAACTCACCACCAGCCTCGGTCACGACTCGTTCCTGCTCGAATCCGAGGAACTCTACGCGCTCGTGCGCGGGTTCTTGACACGATAAGGCTTGCGTCGTGGTGATAGGATTTGCTTGCTGAATTTTCTAGATAATTTTGTTTGACCTAGGGTATCAATTGATACCTTTTGGGTGCTATGGCTCTCAAGTCACTCCTGAAATGCGCGATAGAGTATCTGAAGATTGGCGGTCTGCAGTCTGCCGGATTCTTCAGGCAATGCACAGGAATTCAAGAACTTGGACACCCAGTGCCCAGCAACGATGGGAAGCCGAATCCCTCGGGGCTCACCGCGCATAGGCATGCCATGCTATGCTGGTTGCTTTGTCCCAGCCAGCGGTTACCGGAAAACGTCATGATTATCCAGATGAACCCGGGCAAACGTGGGCTTTTCTCTTCACTTACCAATCGCTTCCATTCTACGGGAAGATCTGTCTGAAAAACAGTCGCCTCGTTGTGAAGATCCTTTCGGCCCACAAACCGAATCCATCTGTCCGTAACACGTGACGCCGCCATGAAAACTCTCCATCGATTTGCCGATTTCCTCGTCAGCATTCCGAACGACGAAGGCGATGGTGTCCTCTTCCAAATCCCGATCAAGGTGCCCGTGGGAATTGACCCGGACACAGGTGAGGAGTTGATCACCGACGAAGGCAACAACCTCATCGAAGCAACCCGAGCCCGGCACATGGGGCTCATGACTCAGGATAAAATCAAGGTCCTGCGCATTCGCCTCGGTCTTAGCCAACGTGAGATCTCCGGACTGCTCCGCTGCGGGGAGAAGAGCTACACCCGTTGGGAAAACGGCAATGGCCGGCCTTCGCAGCTCGTCAACTTGATCCTCTGCGCACTCCGGGACGGCGAACTTTCCCTGGACTATCTGCGGAACCGTCGCCGGGCTATCTTCGACTGGCGCCAAGTGGTGGGTTCGGAGGCTCCACGCAATGCATTGCCACCGGCCACGTTTTTCCGCGACCAAGAGCTTCCTCTCGGAACGCCATCTCCCCTCCCAACGACGGGAGAAGAGTCAGATGATGCCAGAGAACCACAAGCTGCGTGACCTGCCATGGCCGCTCCCCCACTCGAACTGCAGAACTATTTTCTTACCGAGCTGCAATTCTCGGCCAATCGCCAATTTGATCCCAGCAAGCCGATTGAGACAAAGCCGGTGCATTTCGTCTGCAATCCCTGCTTTCTGCCCGACCCCGGGAATCCTCGGCATTACCAGGTGGCGCTAACGCTCAAGCATCCGCCAAACGAGGGCATCAACTATCCCTACACGTTTGCCCTAGAAATCGTCGGCTTCTTCGTGATTCGCGACGGCTATCCTGAGGAAGGATTGGAGCGGATGGTGCGGATCACCGCCCCGTCCCTGTTGTATGGCGTCGCGCGCGAAGTCGTACGGGCGGCGACCGGGCGCGGTCCATTCCTGTCGGTTATCATTCCCACGGTATCATTCTTCGAACCACCGGCCAATCCGATGCCACCCGCCGGAGAACCGGCAGCCGCTCTAGCCACTACTGCGGCCGTGAAGCCACCACCAACCAAACCGCGAGCGCGGTCGAAAGCGAAGAAGGAATCGCCCGCCGCACCGGAACGCTAGAGTTTTGGCGTGACCGTTCCTGCGTTCCGGCGAAGACTCAGCCGTGCCCACGCTCACCTGGATCGGCAAGGATGCCGCGACAGACGGTTGACTCCTCCCCATGCCTGTCTCTCCTGCCCTGAAGCCTACCAGCTCTCCCGTCCGCAACTATTACGTCTCGCTGGCGCAGTTCGCCAACGTCGGCGCGCGGCATGAGTTGGCTGTGCGCGCCGCTTTCGATCAACTCATCGAGGCATGCGCCGGTCCGCTCAAGTGGACGCTCGTCCGTGAATACGAGCTGCGCCGCAAAGCCGAGTCTTCACTTCGGCTCGATGGCGCCCTCCTCGACCAATACCGCCTCGTGCATGGTTGCCTCGAATCAAAGGACGATGCCGACGATCTCGAGGACGAAATGCGTGCCAAGCTGAAGCTCGGCTATCCGGCAAAAAACACTCTTTTCTGGCAGCCCCGCCGCGCCCTCCTCGTGCAGGACGGCAGGGTCGTCCGCGACCTCCCCCTCATCACGCCCGACGGCATCGCCCGACCGGAGAATCTCGTCGAGGTCCTCTCCCTTTTCATCAGCTACACTGAGCCGGCACTTGCAGACTGGGAACATGCCGTCGACGAGTTCCGCGAACGGCTGCCCGAGCTGGGCCGCAGCGTGCGCGACCTCATCCAACGATCGCGTTCAGGCTTCGCGCCCAACAAGAAGTTCGTCGCCGCCTTCGACGCCTTCACCACTCTCTGCCGCACCGCGATCAACCCGACACTCTCCGTCGAGGCCGTCGAGGAGATGCTCATCCAGCACCTGCTCACTGCGCGGCTTTTCGGTACGGTCTTCTCCAACCCCGAGTTCACCCGCCGCAACGTCGTCGCCGTCGAGATCGAGAAGGTGATCGACGCCCTCGCCTCCGGCCATTTCGACCGCGCTGATTTCCTCGGCAAACTCGACCGCTTCTACCTCGCGATCGAGAACGCTGCCCGCACCATCGACGACTTCTCGGAGAAGCAGAAGTTCCTGAACACGGTCTACGAGAAATTCTTCCAGGGCTTCGCCGTGAAGGTGGCCGATACGATGGGCATCGTGTACACGCCGCCGTCCATCGTGCGGTTCATGATCGCGAGCATCCGCGAGATCCTCCGCTCCGAGTTCGGCCGCGAGCTGGGCGACGCCGGCGTGCACTTCCTCGATCCCTTCACCGGCACGGGCAACTTCCTCGTGCATCTCATGCGCGAGCTGCCGAAGACCGCCCTGCCGCGCAAATTTGCCGGCGAACTCTGGGCCAACGAGATTATGCTCCTGCCGTACTACATCGCCTGCCTCAACGTGGAGCACGAGTACTACGAGCGCATCGGGACCTATGAATCCTTTCCCGGGCTCTGCCTGGTCGACACCTTCGATCTCGCCGAACCGCGCGAGCAAACGGAGATGTCGTTCATGTATGCCGAGAACACCGAACGGGTGAACCGCCAGAAGAAGGCGCCCATCTTTGTAATTTTCGGCAACCCACCGTACAACGCCTGGCAGCAAGACGAGAACGACAACAACAAGAATCGGAAATACCCTCATCTCGACCAGCGCATTCGTAACACCTATGCCGCCGACTCAGCCGCCACGCTCAAGAATTCCCTCAGCGATCCCTACATCAAGGCGCTACGCTGGGCCACCGACCGCGTTGGCGAGGACGGCATCGTCGCCTACGTGACCAACAACGGCTACCTCGACGGGATCGCCGCCGACGGAGTGCGCAAACACCTCGCCGAGGATTTTGACGCAATTTACCTCGTCGATCTCAACGGCAACGTACGCAAGAATCCCAAGCTCTCGGGCACCACGCATAACGTCTTCGGCATCCGGGTCGGCGTGAGCATCGCTCTTTTCGTCCGCCACAAGCTGAAGGGACTGAAACGCCGCGAGGCTGTTATTCGTTACGCGACCGTCGGCACGGACTGGCGCAAGGAAAAGAAATGGAAATGGCTGGAGGAGAAACAGCACATTGGCGTCGTGAAATGGAAGAAGCTGGTGCCAGACGAGCGGCACTCATGGCTGCACGACGAGGAGAGTGCCGGCTTCGCCAAGTTCATGCCCGTCGGCTCGAAGGAAGCCAAGGCGAGTGAGAGCCTCAATGCCCAATCGATCTTCCGGACATATTGCCTCGGTTTAGCAACCAAACGCGATGATGTGGTCTACGCGTTCAAGACAGAACAGCTCGCAAAACGCATTGAGGACTTCGTCGATACGTACAATGCCGAAGTTTTTCGCTGGAAGAGCAAAGGGAAGCCTGACGACATCGACGACGTCGTTCGCTACGAAAAGGTCAAGTGGAGCGAAAGCTTGAAAAACAAGCTCCGTAGTGAGCGTTTCGGCGTTTTTGACAAACGACACATCCGGGCTGTCTGCTATCGGCCGTTTTCGACGCGATTCGCCTACGTCGATGACTTGCTGATTGACCGCCCGAGTTTGGTTGCGACCTGTTTCCCGGCAAACACCGCGGTCTCTGCGATCTGCGTGAATCTGTCTCCCGAGCGACCATTCACAACACTGGTGGTAGACCGCCCTATTGATTTCGTTGCAATGGGTGGATTCGGATGCTCCAGCTTTGCATTCCCGCTCTATACCTACGACGCAGACGGCGGGCACCGGCGCGATAACGTCACCGACTGGGCGTTGGAACAGTTCAAGACCCACTACCCCCGAGCGAAGCTCACGAAGCGCGACATCTTTCACTATGTCTACGCGATACTCCACCACCCAGAGTATCGCGAGAAGTACGCCGCCAACCTCCGCCGGGAGCTGCCGCGCATCCCGTTGGCGCCCGATTTCGCCGCATTCGCCGGAGCCGGCAAGAAGCTAGCCGAGCTCCACATCGGCTACGAGTCGCAGAAAGAGTACAAGCTGAAGCGCGTCGAAACGCCGGGTGCAAAGCTCGACCTCCGCGTCGAGCGGATGAAGCTCTCCAAGGACAAGACTGCGCTGGCGTACAACGGCTACCTCACGCTCGAAGGGATCCCGCCCGAGGTCTTCGAGTACCGGCTTGGCAACCGCTCGGCACTGGAGTGGGTGATCGACCAGTACCGTGTCGAGCGCGACAAGGTCGACCCGGAGAAGGTCGTCAGCGATCCCAACCGCCCCGACGATGAGGAGTACATCCTCCGTTTGGTCGGCCAAGTTGTCGCCGTCAGCGCCGAGACCGTAAAGCTGGTGAAGTCGCTGCCCCCACTTGGTTGATTGCCAGTCGCCGAAATACCGCCGCAACCATGAAGACCGCCCCGATGCCTTCGAACGTCAGTGAATGTATCGTCCACGAACCATGAAGAAGAAACTCCCGGGATCCGGAGCGTATTCGATCTTCACCATCAAGGTGACCCTGCTCGGCAGCGAGCCGCCGATCTGCCGGAGGCTGCGCCTGCCGGCCAACTCGTCGCTGGCCGACCTGCACTGGGTCCTGCAGGCTGCATTCGACTGGACCAACAGCCACATGCATCAGTTCATGCTGAGATTTGGAACCGAAAAGGTCGTATATTACGGCCTGCCGGACAAGGAGCTGTTTTCGGATTCCGGATTCGGCCACGCCACCAAAGATGAGAAGAAGGTCCGGCTGGGCAGCCTCCTTGAAAAGACGGGAGACGTCTGCCATTACGAATACGATTTCGGTGACAGCTGGCTGCACGAGATCGCACTGGAAGAAATCGCCGAGGAGTCCGTGCGGCCCGTGGTTGCCGTTTGTCTTGCAGGCGAGCAAGCGGTTCCACCTGAAGACTGCGGTGGCATTCCGGGATTCTATCACAACCTCGAGGTTCTAAAGAAACCCAGAAGCCGGGAATACGCCGAGATCAAGGAATGGATGGGAGAATACGATCCGGCGGCCTTCGATCTGGCGGCGATCAACCGCCAACTCGGGAAGGCCAAGCTATGACTTGGTTCAGACTTGCCTCCGCGCTCTTTGTGGCCTCCGTGTTGAAGCCCTAGAATGAGCAAGCTCGTCGAGAAACGCACGGTGGACATGCAGATCATCGGCGACTGGGTAGAGCCCGGCAGCCGCGTGCTCGACCTGGGCTGCGGCCGCGGCGTGCTGCTCGACTACCTGCAGCAGACCAAGCAGGTCCGGGGCCTCGGGGTGGACCTCGACTTCCAGAAAATCCTCGGCTGCGTTCGTCGCGGCGTCACCGCCTACCAGGGGGACATGGAGGCGTTCATGCATGCGTTTCCCGACCGGTTCTTTGACCGCGTCATCTGCTCCCGTACCGTGCAGGAACTCACTGATCCGGCGGCCGTCATCCTGGCCGCCCTGCGCGTTGGTCGGGCCGTTACGGTTGGATTCGTCAATCACGGCTATTGGAAGAACCGTGCCGACGCCTTTTTTCGCGGTCGCAAGCCGCGCAATCCCGTTTATACGACCGAGTGGTATGAAAGCCGTCCGGCCAATCCGGTCACGATCATTGACTTTGAAGGTTTTAGCACGGCCAGGGGAATTTCCATCTCTCGCCGCGCGCTCCTCCGCGGAGACTGGCATACGCCCTGCACGTTCCGCCCGAATCTTTTTGCCGGCTACGCGCTGTACGATTTGACAAAGTAGGAAGCCTGCTTGCAGGCGATGAACGCTGAAAATCGCGAGCAAGCTCGCTTCCTACAGTTGGGTGCCGGGCAAAAACGCGTGTTGCCTGTCCCAAAACGGCTCGGCGTTTTGGCCAAGGAGCGATAAGGACGAAGTCCGAAGCGCTCCTCCTACACCTCGTACGGCGGGAGGGTCTTTTCGATGCGGTGCTTCTCGAGGCGGGCGAAAGCCGGCAGGCCGTTGTCATACGGCACGGGCACCTCGCCCTGGATGAGCGGGAGCGCGTAACGGAAGAACTGGAAATTCATGCTCACGTTGTCTTCGTTGATCCACTCCCGCGGGAGTTTCTTGACGCCGTTGGCAATCTCGCTGAGCGGTGCCAGCCCCGTTTCACAGGTGTAATGTTCGGTGTCGCCGCGAACGAGCACGACCATCTTGTCCGTCTCGCCCGCGATCGCCGCCCTGACGGCGGCCTGCCCGGCGAGAAACGCCTCGTCGTTATCCGTCTTGGAGGAACAATGGGCGGCGGCCCGCTGGGCGATGCCGAGCTTCGCGGTGCGCGCCTTCACCCCCACCTGCTGTTCCACGAGACCCTTAAGGTATTCGGCCGCGCCGCCGAGTTGCGCATGGCCGAACGCGTCGGTGCTCGTGCTGTCGGTCGCGACGTAATTGCCATCCTTGTCCAGCAGGCCCTCGCCCACGACCACAAAGCAATATTTTTCCCGCTTCAGCACGCGGCGCACATCTTCAACGAATTTTTCGGCGCTGAACGGGGTCTCCGGGAGATAAATCAGGTGCGGCGGGTCGTGCGGATGATCCCGGCGTTTCGCGAGCGCCGAGCCGGCGGCGATCCATCCAGCGTTGCGGCCCATGACCTCGAGAATCGAGACGAGGTCGTTCTGGCCCATGGCCTCGTTGTCGCAGGCCAGCTCGCGCACGGTCGTGCAGACGTATTTGACCACGCTGCCGTAGCCCGGGCAATGATCGGTGACGGACAGGTCGTTATCGATCGTCTTCGGGATGCCGATCACCCGCAGCTCGTAATTCTGCGCCTGCGCCAGCTTGGAAATCTTGTCGGCAGTGTCCTGGGAATCGTTGCCCCCGCAGTAGAAAAAGTACCGGATGTTGTGCGTTTTGAAGACCTCGAGCACCCGGTCAAAGTCCTGCTGCTTCTTCAGCTTGTAGCGGCAGGTGCCCAGGGCGGCTCCCGGCGTGTGACGGAGGGCCCGGATTTGTTGCTGTGACTCGGCAGCCAGGTCGACAAACTCCTCGTTGATGATGCCCAGCACGCCGTTGAGGCCACCGTAGACCTCTTCGATGCAATTGTGGTTGAGCGCTTCGGCAACGACACCAGCCACACTGGCATTGATGACCGCGGTCGGACCGCCGGATTGGGCGACGAGACAGTTTCCTACGAGTTCAGCCATGGCGAGGAGGAATGAAAGGGTTCAAGATGACGTGTAGAGGATCAACGAAAGGCTCCGCTCCGAGGCGTGGCAATTCAAATTTCCCGCCCGTGACGGCAATCGCGCCCCGCGGCCGGATGCGATTCGCGTGCCGCCTGCCCGAAAACCCGGATTTCTGCCCATGGAAAACGTGCGTTGACCACCCCACTTCGCTTGCTGCCACGATGGCGAATGCCAGCCGCCCGTCTCTACCAACCATGCGAGCAGGGCGGGCCCCTTGGCGGAACTGAGGGCGCGTTTGGCGGAACTTCCCCAGCGTTCAACGGTAGTAACATAGCATTTGCAGGTGACGGACCGGGCGCTAATCTGACAATTTTGTATTCATGGGATAGGGTAATTGCCGCACCGCCACCGGGTCCGGTGCCTCGTCTCTGACCAGCTTCACCTGAATTATTCTCCATGCGCGTTTGCCAGCTTATCGCATTCCTTGGCCTGACGGGCCTTTGCTGCATCCCGGCGGGGGCGGAGGAAAGCAATTACTGGCCGTTGATCGTCGTGCGGGGGAGCCCGGGCAAGTCACCGGCGGGGCCGGAACATTCCTGGCAGGCGGTGGGACCTCTGTTTTTCGGCCAAACCACTGCCGACGGCAACCGTAGCGGAGGCTTCAGGCCGGTTTTGGTGTACGCGAAGAACGCCGCCGACCACACCACCGAAACCGATTTCCTTTACCCTTTATTGAGTCGCCGGACGGACGAAACCGCCTCGCGGTGGAGCCTGCTGGAGTTGATTAATTCCCAACAGCCCAAGCCGTCCGCTCCGCCAGACGACCGGGAGCACCGCTTCGATGTCTGGCCGTTCTATTTTTCCCGCAACACCGGCAATCCCGCCACGTCCTATCACGCCTTGTTTCCGCTCCAGGGCACGATGATTGATCGGCTAGGCTATGACCGCCTTTCCTGGACGCTGTTCCCACTCTACGGCCGGTTCGAACAGCATGGGGTGACAACGACCGCCACTCCCTGGCCAATCATCAAAATCGTGCGCGGAGACGGCAATCATGGCTTCTCGCTCTGGCCGCTGTTCGGCTGGCGGGCGAAAGCCGGCGTCGATCACGAGCAGTTCTACCTCTGGCCGCTGATCTACAAGAATGAATCGAAATTGTCGCAGCCCAAGCCGGAGGTGAATCTGGGCGTGCTGCCCTTCTACGCCCGCGACGAGAGCGCGGACATGTTAAGCGAGACCTATGCCTGGCCGTTCTTCGGTTATACCCATCGCACGGCGCCGTACCATTACGATGAAACCCGCTGGTTCTGGCCGCTCCTCGTCCAAGGCCGGGGCGACGACCGCCGAATCAACCGCTGGGCTCCATTCTACACCCATTCCACCATCAAAGGGGACGACAAGCACTGGGTGCTCTGGCCCCTTTTCCGGCGCGAGCAATGGACGGATGACGGCCTCACTCAGACCAAGACCCAGTTCCTTTTCTTTTTCTATTGGTCCCTCCGCGAGCGCAGTGCGAATCACCCCAGCCTCCCGTCAGCCCAGAAGACGCATGTCTGGCCTGTCTTCAGTTATTGGGACGACGGAGCGAGCCACCGGCAATTTCAGCTGCTAAGCCCGCTGGAGGTGTTTTTTCAAGACAATGAGCCGGTGCGGCGCGCCTACACGCCGCTTTTTGCGGTCTACCGATACGAACGGTTTGCCACCGACAATACCCAGGCTACATTGCTCTGGGATGCGGTCACCTGGCGCCGCTCGCCCGGACACCGCGAATTCCATCTCGGCCCGCTTTTCAGCGTCGCCACCGGGCACGGGCACGGTCGCATCGCGCTGATCAGCGGCGTCATCGGTTTGAAACGCGACGGGAACAATAGTTCCTGGCGGCTGTTCGTGTTCGATTTTTCCTCCAATCCGGATAAGAAGGCCGCAGGGGCTGCGTCACCATGAAACAACTTAACGCCATCATCGAGAGCATTGGCAGCACCGTGCTGCTGGCCTTCAACTCCGGCAGGTATCTGAAGACCCTGCCGCGGCAATTCCCGCGCCTCATCGAGCAATGCTATCTGATCGGTTATACGACCCTGCCGATTGTCACCATCCTCAGCTTCTTCATCGGCTCGGTGCTCGCCCTGCAGAGCGGGTACAGCATGCAGAATTTCGGCGCCAAACAGCTCATTGGAACGCTCGTCGGGATGTCGATGGTCCGGGAGCTCGGCCCGGTGATGGTGGCAATCCTGGTGACGGGCCGCGTCGGTTCCGCCATCACCGCGGAACTCGCCTCGATGAAGGTTTACCAGGAGATCGATGCCCTCGAGACCATGAACATTCCCCCCGAACGCATGCTCGTGATGCCCCGGTTGGTGGCGGTGCTGTTCATGATGCCAGTGCTGGCCAGCATCACGAATCTCTGCGGCTGGTTCGGAGGCGCGTTGGTCTGCAAATACACCGCTTTCATCGCCGTCGAGCCCGACGCCTACTTCGCCGCGCTAAAACGTTTCATGGGGGCGAAGGATGTCTGGGATGGCCTGATTAAAGCGGAGGTCTTTGGGTTCGCGGTGATCCTGGTTTCCTGCAGCATTGGCCTCAACACCCGCGGGGGCCCGCGGGAGATTGGCGCCGCCGTCACCAAGGCGGTGGTGGTTTCGCTCATCCTCATCCTGGTGCTCGATTATTTCGTCACCAAAGTTCTCATTTAATCCGTCATGGCTGGCTCCACCTCTCTCATCGCCGAGAAGACCTTTGGCGTGACCATCGAGAAGCTCAACAAGAGCTTCGACGGCGTCCCCGTGCTCAAGGACATTTCCCTGGAAGTGAAACCAGGCGAGATTTTCGTCATCATGGGCCCCAGCGGTTCCGGCAAAAGCGTGCTGCTCCGGCACGTCGCCGGACTGGAAGTGCCCACCAGCGGCAGCGTCCACATCGGCGACTTTAACCCGGCCGATCCCGCCACGCGTCAGCAGATCCACCTCGCCCTGGTCTTTCAGGCCGGCGCCTTGTTTAATTCGCTTTCGGTCTATGACAATCTCGCGCTCTATCCGCGCGAGCACCGGCTGGGCAACGAAGCCCAAATCCGCGACCGGGTCATGCACGCGCTGCAGATCCTGTCGCTGGAAAAAGCCGTGGCCCAGTATCCGGCAGAACTGTCCGGCGGCATGAAGAAACGGGTGGCCATTGCTCGCGCCCTGGTCATGGAGCCTCAATTGCTGCTTTACGACGAACCCACCTCCGAGCTCGATCCGGTGATGTCAGCCACGATCATTGAGATCATCGCCGCGCTGCGTGAACACACCGCCGTCACCACGATCGTCGTTTCGCATGACCGTACCCTCGCCATGTCGATCGCCGACCGCATTGCCATCATCATGGACGGCCGGATCCGCGCCATCGGTGGGGTCGCCGATTTCGAGCATCCCGCCAATCCCGCCATCGCGAATTTCCTCAATCCGACCATCGATCTGAAGAATCCCCGCTTTAAACAACTGGAGAATGACCATGAATAATCGCATACAATCCATCCGCGTCGGGCTTTTCTTCCTTCTCGGCCTGGCCCTGCTCTGGGTGACGTTCGAGTCGCTCAACGGGGGGCGCGTCTTCAAGCAGAAGGGCTACGCGCTGCTCGCCCGGTTCGAAAACCTGAAAGGTCTTCAGGACGGCGACGACATTCTGATGGCAGGGGTGAGAATTGGTTCCGTGAGGCAGACCCGTCTGGCGGAGCGCAAGGCGGAAGCCGTGCTCAGCATTCAACCCGGAATCAACATCCCCAACGACGCCGTTGCCATGGTGGCCACCTCCAGCCTCCTCGGCAGCAACCACCTTGAGATCACCGTCGGCTCGACCGGCCTGCCCTTCCTGCAGCCGGGCGCTGAGATCAAGACCCGGAACACCGTCGATATGAACGAAGTCATCGCCAAGTTGGGGTCCCTGGGTGACCGGCTGGAACAGGTCGTCGGCGACATCGGCAAGAATCTCGGAGGCAATGACAGCGGCAACATCTTCAAGAAGATCGACAAGCTGGTCACTGACAATGGACCGAAACTCACCGAGACCATCTCAAATCTGCAGGACATCACCGCCAAGATCCGCAGCGGCGAGGGGACCATCGGCAAACTGGTGAACGATTCCAAGCTCCACGACGACCTCCTCGCCTCGGTCGACGAAATCAAGGGGGCGGCTACCGACGCCCGGACCTTCGTCTCGAACGCCCAGGCCATCGTTGAACAGGTGAAAGCCGGCAAAGGGGCGCTCGGCGCCCTAGTCTACGACGAGCAGACCGGCACGGAGGTCAAGCTCGCCGTGAAAAACCTCAAAGAAGTTTCCGACAAGCTCAACAATGGCCAGGGAACCCTGGGGAAGTTGATCAGCGACGATTCTCTGTTTCGCGAGGCACAGGGTACCATGCGCAAGGTCGACCGGGCAGTTGATGGCCTGAGCGACCAGGGTCCGATCACTGCCGTCGGCGTCGCTGCCAAGTCGCTGTTTTAGGCCCATGGACGGTACCGGGACGCCGGTTTGAGAAACGGCGGCACTCGTGTAATGATAGGGAGAGCAAGTCTGCGCCCCGGGCCGAGAGGCCGCGCCGACCCTGCTGGTGCATGATGCCCGTCGCCATGCCGGATTCCAAACCCACAACTGCCGAAGCGGACCCGCTTTCAGCTGGCCCGCCGCCAGACGGCGGCCCCGCAGAGCGGATTCTGGTAATCGACGACGATCCTACCATCTGCCAGCTGCTATCGATGGTCCTTCTACGCGGCGGATATAAATCCGTCGAAACTGCCGGTGATGCCGAATGTGCCCAGGCGGTCTTGCGCCGCGGAGGAATCGGCGTGGTCATCACCGACATCCGGATGCCCGGCACCGACGGGCTGTCCCTGATGCAGTGGGCTCTGGCTCATTGCCCCGGACCGGCGTGGATCGTCTTGTCCGGGCGGGCAACGTTCGACGACGCGGTGAAGGCGGTAAAGCTCGGGGCCTTCGATTTTATCAGCAAACCCATCGTGAAGATGGAATCGTTCCTGGTCTCCGTGCGCAACGCTCTGCGCCAGCGGAAACTCGTCGCCGAACAGCTCCGCCTGCAATCCGAGCTCGAGCGACGCAATGCGGAACTCCGTCAGCGGGTCGGGCAGCTCGAAGAGGCCTTCAACCTTCTGGCCGAGCAGTCCGAAATCATCTCCCAGGATCTCGTCCGGGCGGAACTGGTGCAACGCGCCCTGCTGCCGCAACGCGTGCCGGATCTCGGATCGTTCACCTTCGACGCCTATTACCGCCCCGGCCACAACGTGGGCGGAGACCTCTACGATGTGGTGCGGGTCGACAATGATCACGCGGCCTTTTACGTCGCCGATGCGGCGGGTCACGGCGTCAGCGCGGCGATGGTGGCCGTGCTCTTCAAATTGCGGCTGCGCCTTTACGACGCGGGAGCGGGTCGGGTTCTGCCGCCCGATCGGGTGCTCACGGAGGTCAATCGCGCAATTCTCCTCGAATGCTCCACGCCGGGCCTGTTCCTCACGGCCGCCCTGTGCCAGCTGAATCTCCGGACCGGGGAACTCCTGGTCGCCTCCGGCGGCCATCCTCCGCTGCTCCTGCGGCGGGCGAAGGGGACGATAGAAACCATCGTCAAGACCGGGCCCGCGCTCGGCCTGGCGGAAGACGCTGTCTACACGGTGTGGTCGACGCATTTGGATCGAAATGACCGGCTGTTGCTGTACACCGACGGAATCACCGGGCCGGGGACTGCCGGCCAGCCGCCGAACCACCGGACCATGCTCGCGCTGCTGAGCGAATCGCCCGGGGAGCCGCAGGAACTCCTCCGGTGCATCCGCGAGCGGACCTTTGGCTGCAATGGGGGCGGAGAACGGGAGGATGACGTCACGCTGGTCCTCGTTACCGCCGGGGGCACAGGTGGCACGCTGAACCACGAATCTGCGGCAGCGGCGCCCACCCCAGCCTCCTTGGTCCATTCCGGCCGCATTCTCGCCGGAAGCAATGACCGGTCGACGTTTTTCCGCTTTGAGGACCGGTGTGGCTGGACCCTGGCCGCGGCGTTCCATGACACCTGCCGCGATGAAATCGCCGCTGGAAAGCACATCGTGCTGGACTTCGCCGGTTGCACCTTTCTGGACAGCACCATGCTCGGCACAATCCACGAAGCGCTCGCCCACGGTCAGAAGTCAGGAACCTCGTTCACCCTGCAGGCGCTCCCCTCTGAGATTCGCGACCTGTTCGAGGAACTGGCGATGGAATCCGTGCTGCGCGCCATCGCGGACCCGCCGCAACCGGTTCCCCCGGATATGATCCCGCTGATGTCGCTACCCACACCGTCAAACCGGGTCCGCCGCCGCATCACCCAGGCCCACGAAGCCATCGCCGCCATCAATGACCACAACCGGGAGAAGTTCCGGGATGTTCTCACGCAATTGCGGCAGGATCGTCCGGGGGACGACCTCCTGGGCTAAGATCGGATGACTCCGGCGTATTCACTTTGCGTCGTTTCGGGCGGCCCCGAAGCATGGCGACCGTAGCCGTCGTCCCTCCGCCAACCTGATCGCGTCGCTCCGCTGCCTTGTGCAGTTCGGCCGGCAGTTAAAATCCGGCAAAGTCCCGCACGCGGCGTGAATACGCTTGCCGCAGTTGCGGCGGTGGTCTCGTCTGGCGAAAACGGCTTCGCAATGATCGCCCCACCGCCCAAAGGCTTGGTGAAGTTCGCCGCCGGGGTGCTGTCCGCCCGCACGGCGCGGCGCCTCCGGCGTGCGGACCCTGGTCACGCAGCGCAGCACGACACCTTCCGACACCTCATCGGTCGTCTGGCCGCGACCAAGATGGGACGCATGACCGGCATCGAGGCGGGGATGCCCTACGCCACGTTCTGCGCCCGCGTGGCGCCGCGGACCTACGAGTCATTCGCCCCCTGCATCGAGCGCATGAAAAGCGGCGAGCCCGACGTGCTCTGGCCGGGCCGGTGTGCGTATTTTGCGGTTTCCTCCGGCACGACGGCGGGCCCGACCAAATTCCTGCCGGTGACCGACGACCTGCTGGCGCATTTTCGCCAGACCGGCCTAGCGTCGCTGCTCTACTATACCGTCCGCGTCGGCAGCACGGACGTTTTCCGCGGCCGGCATCTGTTCCTGGGCGGCAGCACCACGCTCAGCCGGATTGCAGCCAACAAGGCGGACTCGCCTTACGCCGGCGACATCAGCAGCATCGCCGCGCTGAATCTGCCGCGGTGGGCGCAGAAACATTTCTACGAGCCCGGCGCGGAGATCGCGCAGCTGAGCGACTGGCCGGCCAAGCTCGAGGCCATCGCCGAACGCACCCGGCATCGCGACATCACGCTGATCGCGGGCATTCCGAGCTGGGTCCTGATCCTGGCCGAGGCCGTGCGCAACCGGGGGCCCACCGGCCAGGCCCTCCCTCCACCGCTGAAGACCATCTGGCCGAACCTGGAGTGCCTGGTCCACGGCGGTGTCCCGATTGCGCCGTTTGCCGGAGAACTTCGCGCCGCCTTGGGCGCAGCCGTCAATTTCCACGAGGTGTACCCGGCCTCCGAGGGGTTCATTGCCGCGCAAGATGCGGACGCAAACGCCGGGCTGCGGCTCATGACCGGGGCGGGATTGTATTTCGAATTCATGCCGATGGCCGTGTTCGACGAACACAATCTCGCCCACCTTGGCGAGAAAGTCGTGCCGCTCGAAGGCGTCGCGCCGGGCGTTGATTACGCTCTGTTGCTCACGACGCCCGCCGGGTTGTTCCGCTATGTTCTCGGCGATGTGGTGCGGTTCGTCTCGACCGAGATCCCGCGATTGATCTATGTCGGCCGCACCGGACTTCAGCTCGGTGCGTTTGGCGAACACGTCATCGAGAAAGAGCTCACCGACACCTTGTTGCTCGTCTGCCAGCGCCATCGCTGGAGCATCGTGAATTTCCATGTCGCCCCCGTGTTTGCCAGCACGCTTACCGGGCAGACGCGCGGATGCCATGAATGGTGGATCGAGCTGAAAGTCCCCACCATCGAAACGCCGACCGCCAATGTCATCAGCCCGGAAATCGACCTCGAGCTGATGCGGCGCAACGATGATTACGCGGCCAAGCGCAAGAGCCATGGGCTGGAAGCGCCAGCGGTGCGGCTGGTCATGCCCGGCGTTTTTGAACAGTGGATGAAGAAGAGCGGCCGGTGGGGGGGACAGCACAAGATGCCCCGGTGCCGCTCGGACCGCCAGGTGGCTGATCAACTGGCGGAGCTGTCCCGTTTCTACATCGAGAAGCCGCCGCCTTATGTCGTGCGTCCTGGCTAGAAATGGCCACCGCAGCCGGGGTCATGCAGATAGGGGAAGGTCGCTTGCGACCGATGATCGGCCGCAAAAAACATCACCGCCTCAATCCTGGCACCCGCCATGCTATGGCAGACATCCGGTCATGCTTGTCCTGCTCGGCAGGATTCTGGGTAACATGGTGTCCGGAAAAAACGGACAAAGAAAATCGTGGGGGCCGGCGTTAAGGGTTATCGCCGGCCCCTTTTTTTTCACTGCTTCAAGAATGGCTTCAGGATCGCCTCGAATTCCTCGGGGTCCATGGCCCCTTCCTTGCGAAAACGCGCGGTTCCGTCGCGATCGATGATGAACGTCGTCGGGATGGCCTCCACTCCGCCAAAGGCCGCGGCGATCTTGTCGTCACCCATCACAATCAGGTAGGTGATCTTCTGTTGCTCCACAAACTTCTTCACGACCAGCGGCCCGCCGCGGTCAAGCGAGACTCCCACCACGGCCAGTCCGGCCTCTCCGTACTTCTTCTGCAGCTCGACATAGCCCGGAATCTCGGAACGGCAGGGGCCGCACCAGGTGGCCCAGAAATCGAGCACCACGACCTTGCCCTTCAGTTGGTCCGAGCTGACGGTCTTGCCGTCAACATCCGGCAGAGTCCAGGCCGGCGCCGCAAAAGGCTTGAAGCTGTCGGCCGCGCGAAGGCTTGGCCAGGCCAGAAGGGAAACACCGATGATCAGGGCGGCGAGCGGGTTCGAGCAGATGATCTTCATACGGATTCTCCAATCTGGGCAGGCACTCCACCCTGACCCCGGCGATCATTCCGGGGGAAGGTCGGTGCCCAAAGTTTCGATGAATTTCCTCATCGCCGGGGTCAGCACGCGCCCCTTGCGATGCAGAATGGCGAGCGGGCGGGTGAATTCCTTTCCCTTGAAATGCACCACCGCGAGTGTCCCTTGCTTCACCTCCTGCAAGACCGTTGCGAGCGGGACCACGGCGACGCCCGCGTCAATTTCCACGGCGCGTTTCACCGTCTCAATGTTGTCAAACTCCATCACCGGTTCGACCTCGATCCGGCTTTCCCGGAAGATCTGGTCGACCGCCTTGCGCGTCGGGATGTCGGGCTCGAAACCGATGAACTTGTGCCCGGCCAACGCCTGGATTGGCACTTCCTCGGTCTTGGCCAAGGGATGGCTGGGATGCGTAATGAGCACGAGGTGATCGTTGCGGAAGGGAATCATCTCGATCTGGCGCATCTTCACCGGAAAGGCGACCAGGCCGAAATCGACGGAGTTGTGCAGGATATCCTCGTAGACCAGATTCGAGCGGCGATACTCCACCCGCACATTCACCGAGGGATATTCGTGCAGGAATCGCTTGATGAACGGCGGCAGTTCGTGAAGGCCGATCGAGTAGATCGTGGAGATGCGGATGGTGCCGCTGATCACCTTCTTCATTTCCTGCAGTTCGCTCATGAGCTTCTCGTACTGGTGCAGAACTTCTTTGGCGGCCTCGTACACCCGGAGGCCTTCGCGGGTCAGCTGAAACTGTTTCTGGCTGCGATCCACCAGCAGAGTCTTGAAATGCCGCTCCATCGCACGCGCCTGTTGACTCACCGCCGACTGTGTGATGCCATTCAGTTTGGCAGCTTTCGAGAAGCTCTTGGTCTCAACGAGGTCGGCAAAGATTTTGAAGTTCTCCACTTGCATGGTAAGCAGTTGTTTCGAAGCCTATTATCAAGCGCACTAATTGGGGCGCAATCTTTTAAGTAGGCTGCTTAATGTTTATCAATTATGAAACTTTTAGGCGCCAGGCCGATGCGGTGCGAGAAAAAATCGCCGAGGCGTGTCGGCAGGCCCGGCGAAATCCGTCCGAGGTGCGATTGCTGGCGGTAACCAAGACCCATCCTCCGGCCGCGGTGGAATACGCCGCCCGCTACGGCCTCGAGGCAGTGGGTGAAAACCGCGTGCAGGAGGCCGTGAGCAAGCGGGCGCAGTGCACCGCCGCCATCCGTTGGGAGCTCATCGGGCATCTCCAATCAAACAAGGCCGCACTCGCCGCGGCCCATTTTGACCGCGTGCAAAGCGTCGACTGCCTGAAACTGCTGACGCACCTTGATCGCGCGGCCGGCGAACTAGGCCGGCGTCTTCCCGTGCTGCTGCAGATCAATGCGGGCCATGACCCGGACAAGTTTGGTGCGGAGCCGGCTGAGACCACCGGCCTGCTCGAAGCCGCGCTGGCCCTGCCCCATCTCCAGGTCGACGGCCTGATGACGATCGCCCCGCTCTCGGACAATCCGGCGGTGGCTCAGCGCACGTTTGTGGCATTGCGCACGTTGCGGGATGAACTGACCGCCCGGACGGGAGCGCCGTTGCGGGAGCTCTCCATGGGCATGACCGGCGACCTGGCCATCGCCGTGGCCGAAGGCAGCACCCTCGTCCGCGTCGGCACCGCGTTGTTCGGCACGCGTGAACAGCCACCCGGTTTCCGGGTTGCCTCGCCCGCGGAACCGCCTTGAATTACCCGCGTGGATCCAGAGCCATGGTGCGCTTCCCTGCAAGGCGCCTTCCGCGCGCTGCTCGACGACACTGACCCCGTCGTCCGCGCCGCGCTGATCGGGGAGTTTGCCCGGCGCAGCGCGCGCGCGGTCCCGTTTCTCCAGGAAATCGCCCGGGGGCAGGACCGCCCGCTGGCCTGGCACGCCGCCTGGTTCCTGCAGGAGTTGAATCTCAGCGACCCCGTGGCCGAGTTCAAGGGCTTCATTCGCTCGCTGAATTATGAACTCGAAACCGGCGCGCTTCTGCTGAGTCGCATTCACTCGCCCCAACTGGACATCGGCGCGTGTTACGCGACCTTCGACCAGCTGGCGGCCCGCTGCCGCGAACTCATGGTCGAGCCTTCCACCGCGCGGGAGAAATGCCGCGTGCTCAACCGGGTGCTCTTCCACGAACACGGCTTCCGGGGAAATCTGGAACACTACACCGATCCGCTCAATAGCTTTCTCGACGAAGTCCTGGCGCGGCGCAAAGGCCTGCCCATCACGCTCAGCATGGTTTACGTGCTCGTCGCGCAGCGCATCGGACTCACCCTGGAGCCCGTCGGCCTGCCGGGCCATTTTGTGGTGGGCTGTTTTCTGGACGCCACCCCGTTCTTCATTGATGCCTTCGAGCAAGGAGCCTTGCGCACCCCGGCGGAGCTGTTCGCGACCCTCCGGCAGCATTACGTTGCGCCCTCGCTCTCCGATCTGGCCCCGACGCCGGTGCGGGAAGTCCTCTGCCGGTGCTGCCGGAACCTTTCCCACCATTACGCCATCGCGCACGACGATCTCCGGGCGCGCCTGTATGCCGATCTGGTGGAGGAATTTGAAGCCACCTCCGAACGTCCCTCCTCGTAATCGGATCCATGCAAATTTCAGGAGGCGGGCTTGCTCGCGACCTGTCCTCCATCGGCCTTGCGAAGGAGGATCCCAAGGTTTGAATCGCCTGCAAGCAGGCTTCCTACATCGATTGCTTGATGGCATCGTTGTCCGCGAGCGCCTCGCCCGCCCGCTTGCCTTCCCCTCGAAAATCGGCGATCAAAAACCCGCATTGAGCCCCACCGATTCCGTTCACACGCCGGCCGACCTGGAGCGCTGGTCATTTCCCGGCACCGCGCTGGCGGTTTTGGGGCACCCGATCGAACATTCACTGAGCCCGGCGATGCACAATGCCGCCCTGACGGAGATGGCACGCGACCAGGGCAGATTTGCCTCCTGGCGGTATTTCCGCTTCGACGTCCCGCCAGCCGACCTGCCCGCTGCCCTCGAACTCTTTCACCAGCGCGGCTTTTACGGTTTGAATCTGACCGTGCCGCACAAGGTCATTGCCTTTGATCACGTCGCCGAGGTCGATCCCGCGGCACGGCCAATCGGAGCGGTGAACACGGTGCTCCGGCTGGAGCATGGCTGGCGTGGTTATAACACCGACGGTCATGGCCTCGCCCAGGGATTGCGCGAAGGATTGGGCGCAACCTTGCAGGACACCCACGTGATCCTGCTCGGTGCGGGTGGCGCCGCCCGGGCCGCCGCCGTGGAGTGTCTCCAGCGCCATTGCGCGTCGCTCTGGATCGCCAACCGCACCGCCGCCCGTCTGGACGCCCTGCTCGAATTGTTGCGGCCGGTGGCCGGCAACGTGCCCTTGCACGGATTCGCTCCACCATCGCCGCCGTCCGACCTTCCGTCCGGCGCTCTGGTCATCAACGCAACCGCCGCCGGCCTTCACGCGGCGGATCCCCTCCCGATCGACCTGACAAAGCTGCCGCGCCCGGCCGGCGTCTACGACATGATTTATAATCCGCCGATCACTCCGTTGCTCCGCCAAGCCGCCCGGTTGGGGGTGGCGCACGCCAACGGACTCTCGATGCTGGTCCACCAGGGTGCGCAGGCCCTGGAGATCTGGAGCGGGGTTCCCGCGAAACGGACCGCCCCGTTCATGATGCAAGCCGCGCAGACGGCGGCATCCCCGGATTAGTGCGCGGAGTCGGGTTGATTAAGACCTCGCGTTAAGGCGGATTACGTCCACCCGCCCTTTCCATGCTTGATTCGTGACCTAACGAAACGCCGCCAGATCCGGCTCGGGATCGTTAGGGACGACAATCTTGCCGGCGAATTCAGGAAACCGGGCGTTCAGTTCCTTCTGGGTGACATGAAAGAGGACCACGAAATACCAATGCTTGCCCTGGTCGGCGGAAAGCCCGAGCACATGCGTCTCCTGGGTTAAGTCGAGCGGCGCCCGGTGCAGCACCACCGTCACCGGGACGATGGAGGTGAGCCACCGCCCCATCGGCTTCGGCGGCGACGGCTGACCGGGGAAGGCTTCCCACTGCTCGACCCCGTACTCGCGGGCTTGGGCGAACTGGCCTTTGATCTCCCGCAACATCGCCGCACGCCCCCCCGACTGCTGAATCACCTGGGGCGGCAGGTACGCCAGAATTTTTTCGTAATCGGTCCGCTCCCACGCGGCGGCACACCTTCCGGCCTCGCGCTTGATGACCGGTCGCAAATCCGCGGCGCCCAGCGCGGCCGGCAGCAGGAGCAGTCCGAGCAGGAAGCAGAGGTCTCGCATGAAGCCGCAGGTGTAGCCGCTGACCCGGGGCGCTGCAAGATCTCAGCCCGGAGCGGAAAGAGCGAAGCGTGGCCCGGCGACAAGCGCCGGCCCTACCTTTGGCGGCATGGTTCCCGTCGATCAGCCATGGTTTGACTTTCAAACCGGCGCGCTCCGCAATCGTCCCGCCCCCATGCCCGACTACGCCGCCTTTTCCGCCGCTTTTCCGTGGTTTTTCCCCGCCGTCGTATTCGGACTGGGCGCCTGCGTCGGCAGTTTCCTAAACGTATGCATCTATCGGATACCGGCGGGCCAGTCGGTGGTCACGCCCCGCTCCCATTGCGCCTGCGGGGCGCCGATTGCGTGGTACGACAATCTCCCGATTTTCAGCTGGTTCATTCTGCGCGGCCATGCCCGCTGCTGCGGCCGGCCGTTCAGTTTCCGCTATCCCTGCATCGAGGTTCTGACGGCGCTGGTTTTCACCGCCTGCTGGTGCTCGTTCCCCCCGGCCAAGGCGCTGTGCGGCATGCTGCTCGGCGCCGCCCTGATCGTCGCCACCTTCATCGACCTGGACCACCTGGTCATCCCCGACGCCTTCACCCTTGGGCTGGGGGTGGCAGGTGTTGCGCTCTCCTGCGCGGTGCCGTCGCTCCACGGACGGCAGGATGATCTCTTTCTGATCGCGAGCGTGCGTTCGGGCGTCGACAGCATCGGCGGCCTGCTCATGGGCTCCGGCCTGGTCTTGTGGATCGCGCTTCTGGCCGAGGCGGTGCTCAAGAAGGAGGCCATGGGGTTCGGTGATGTGAAATTCGTTGGCGCCATCGGCGCTTTTGTCGGGTGGCCGGGCGCGGTGTTCGCCGTGTTCGGCGGCGCCATCATTGGGACCGTTTGGTTCGCCCTGGCTCTGCTGTGGCACGGCCTTTTTGGCCGGCGCCGCGCGATTGAAGATCCCACGTCAGGGGCCGCGCCGGAGGAGAAATCCGAAGCAGAGAAATCAGGCACTCCCGCCGGACCCGCCGTGGCTGGTCCGATCGGTTTTGGAGTGCAGGTGCCGTTTGGCCCGATGCTCGCGGCCGCGGGGCTGCTCTATTTTCTCGTCCTGCACCGGTGGGTGGACGCCTATTTCGCGCGCATGGCCGAGCTGCTCTAGCCTGTTCCTGCCGGCAACACGGACTTATCTTCACCCATGAATTTCCGCCTTTGCTCAGCGGTCAATCCGCGCTGGTGCCTGAAACTTCTCCTCTTTCTGGTCGCCCTGTTCGAGGGCGCCCCCGCCTTCGCCATGAATTACTCGCTCCAAAACGGGATTCTCAAGCTCGATGACCTCCCGGTGCTGTTGGGCCTACCGGCCGCCTTCACGGTCGTGGCCGATGATTCTGGCACCGGCGTCTTCCTGCGGATGTCGGTTTCAAAGTCCGGATCTTACATCCAATCCTCTCTCGGAGAGATCGCCGGGCTGCGGCGGTTCACCGGCTGCAACCGGTACGAGCCTTTTTGGATGCGCCCCGAGGCCGGCACGACTCACGCCGAGGTGCAGGCCGAGACGCAGTGGCTGCTCGCCGAGACCGGATCAGGCGAATGCGTGATGCTGGTGCCATTGCTTGATGGCGTCTTCCGTTTTGCGCTGGGCGGAAGTCCGGCGGGCCTAAAGCTGACGGGCGAGACGGGTGACCCCTTCACGACTGGCACCGGAGGAATCGCGCTTTTCGTCGCGACGGGCCGCGATCCCTATCAACTCGCTGCCGCGGGAGCGCGCGCCGTCGCCGCGCGGCTCGGCACCACCCGGCTCCGGCGGGACAAACCGTTGCCGGACTTCGCGGACCGCTTCGGCTGGTGCACCTGGGACGCATTCTATCGCGAAGTCTCGGCCGACAAGGTGCGCGCCGGATTGGAGTCGTTTGCCAAGGGTGGCGTGGAACCGCGGTTCCTGATTCTCGACGACGGCTGGCAGTCAACGAAAGTGGAGTCCACCGGTGAGGAGCGGCTCTCTTCGCTCGCGCCCAACGACCGCTTTGGCGGCGACCTTTCCACCACCGTGCGCCTCGCCAAAAAGGAGTTCAAGATCCGCACCTTTCTCGTGTGGCACGCGCTCAACGGCTACTGGGGCGGCGTCGACAACGGGGAATTGCCCGGCTACGAGGTGCAGGACGTGGCTCGTTCGTACGGCCCTGGCATCCTCCAGCACGAGCCCAGGCTGAATGTCGAGTATTGGGGTCCGCTCGCCGGCCTGGTGCCCGCGGGGCAGATCGGGCGGTTCATGGACGACTATCACCGCCGCCTGCAGGCGCAGGGAGTGGATGGCGTCAAGGTGGACAACCAGGCAGTCATTGAAAGCCTGGCTTCCGGCCAGGGCGGACGGGTGGCGCTCACCCGGGCCTACCGCAAGGCCCTGGAAACCTCGGTGGCGGTCCATTTCGCCGGCCGGCTTATCAACTGCATGTCGAGCGGCATGGAGACCTATTACGGCGCGCCCCTCTCGAACCTCATCCGCACATCGACCGATTTCTGGCCCACGCGGCCCGAAACTCACGGTCTTCATCTTTACTGCAACGCCCAGGTGGGAATGTGGTTCGGCGAATTCATGCAGCCCGACTGGGACATGTTCCAATCGGGTCACGCCATGGGAGCATTCCATGCGGCCGGCCGGGCCGTCTCGGGTGGACCCGTTTATGTCTCGGACAAGATTGACGGCCACAACTTCGCCTTGCTGCGCAAGCTCGTCTTGTCCGACGGAAGCGTCCTGCGGGCGGACCAGCCTGGACGCCCGACCCGCGACTGCCTCTTTGCCGACGTCACCCGCGAGCCAGTGCTGCTGAAGATCTTCAATTACAACAGCGACTGTGCCGTCATCGGCCTCTTCAACGCCAACTATCACGCCGCCGAAGCGGCGCGCGTCGCCATCGCCGGCACCGTCTCGCCCGCCGACGCACCGGACCTCGCCGGCGACGAATTCGCCGCATTCGCGCAGCAAGCCAACCGCGTGTGGCGCAGCCGGCGCACAGATCGCGAGCCGATGCAGCTGGCCGAGGGCGGATGGGAGATCGTGTCCTACGCGCCAGTGGATCACGGAGTGGCGGTGCTCGGCTTGGCCGACAAACTCAATGGCACCGGCGCGATCATGGCCAAGGGCTGGCATGTGGACGGTGCGTACGCCATCACGCTGCGCGATGGCGGCGAAGTCGTCGTCTGGACGGAAAAGCCGCCACAGACAGTGGTGGCGGACGATTGCGCCATCACTTTCACCCACGACGCTGCGACCGGCCGGCTGTCGTTCACCCTTCCGGCGACCGGACCGAAGACCGTTCTTCTGCGTTGGTAAGAATGCCTCGAGCTGGTGGGGCCGGTCTGTGGCGTGACGATGCAATTGTAGGGTCGCCGCTCGTCGGCGAACCGTGATTCCCGCAAGGTCGCGCCTTGTGGGCAGGCGACATCCAGGGCAGTGCGCGGCCCGGCGGCAAGCGCCGGCCCTACGCAGCCGTCAGTCGCCCAGGCACGTGCCCACCCGGCGGGCGGCCTCAATCCATTGATGATCCGCCGGCACGGTCTTCAATTTGCCCGCCACCTCCTCGATCGGCACGGCTTTCACGCCATCGCCGCGCGCCGCCACCATCACGCCAAACACCCCTTCCTGGATGAAACCGGCGCAGGCGGTGCCCAGCCGGGTGGCGAGCAACCGGTCGGCGACGGAGGGCGTGCCGCCGCGCTGCACGTAGCCCAGGATGGTCACGCGCGCCTCCAGATGGGTGAGCTGCTCCAGCTGTTTTGCCAGCCGCAGAGTGTTGCCATCGTGCCGCGCTTCCAACGCCGCCAACTCCGCTTTCACATGCTCCCGTTCCAGCTCGGTCTTGGCCAGCTTGCGCCGCGCCTCGACCGCGGCGAAGGCCACCGCGTCCTGTTTTGACATCGCGCCCTCCGCGATGGCCACGATGCTGAAATTGGTGCCATTGCGCGAACGGCGTCGGACGGCCGCCGCCACCTTTTCGACGTCGTAAGGAATCTCAGGAATCAGAATCACATCGGCACCTCCGGCGATGCCTGCCCCGAGCGTCAACCAACCGGCCCGATGTCCCATGATCTCCGCGATGACGATGCGGTGGTGGCTGTGCGCGGTGCTGTGCAACCGGTCAATCGCCTCGGTGGCAATGCCGAGCGCGGTGTCAAAGCCGATGGTCGCGTCGGTCAGCGCCACATCGTTGTCGATGGTTTTCGGGAGAGTGATGATATGCAGGCCCTTTTCCACCAGACGCAGCGCATTCTTTTGCGTGCCGCCGCCCCCGATGCAGACGAGAGCATCGAGCCCGAGCCGGCGGTAATTGGTGGCAATCGCACCGGTCATGTCCCGCACCCGGCCGTTAATCTCCATGCGATGCGGTTTGTCCCGGCTCGTGCCCAGCACCGTGCCGCCCACGGTGAGAATACCGGCCAGCCGCGTCTTGTCGAAACGCACCCACCGGTTGAGAGCGAGACCGAGAAAGCCATCGCGAAAGCCGATCATCTCCCAGCCGTATTCGCCGATGGCAGCCTTGCCCACCGCCCGGATCGCGGCGTTCAAGCCGGGGCTGTCGCCACCGGCGGTCAAAATTCCAATACGCTTGACGGGCTTCTTCTGCATGCGCTCTGGGGGTCTGCCACGAAGTCTGTGGAATAATCCCGCCGGCTCCAAGGAAAAGAGCGCGCGGCAGGTTACAATTTGGAGGCAAGAAGCCCGATCGCCGTGGCGGTCATCGCGATGACCGCCTTGATAAGCGACTCGCCGGCGATGAACCCCGAGGCCAGCGCCACACTGTAGCCCTCGGCCGAGCGGGCATGGAGCTTGGTCCAGAGCCAGACGATAATCGCACCGATGGCGAAAGCCTGGCAGTTGCTGAAAACCATCACCCACGACAGACCCAGGCCCATGGCCGACGGCAGGTAGGGCCCAGCCTTGGGCAACAGCTTGCCCAGCAGCGGCAGAATCACTCCGACCAGGGCGCCGATCACGATGGCCATCTTCGCGCTGGGCGGGAGCTGGTCGAGGCCGCCGCCGGCGAGGAGCTCCGCGACCGCCCGCCACATGTTGGTCGCCGGCGGATTGAAGGCCTCGAGTTTCTCCTTGGTCGGCACCATGAGGTACCAGGCGGGGACAACGGCGAGGGTCCCGAAGAAAATGCCAATGAACTGGGCGATGAACTGCCGGCGCGGGTTGGCGCCGAGCAGATAGCCGCTCTTGAGATCGGTGAGAAGGTCGGCGCTCGAAGCCGCCGAGTTGGCGCCGGTGGCCGCCGCCATGAGATTGTGCTCCAGCGAGAGATGGACGCTCGAAGCCGCGGGTGGGGAAATCACGGCAAAGAGCAGTTGCATGACCTTGCCCATGGCGCCGATCGGCGTCGTGTCGGTCTCGCCCGTGGCCCGGCACGCCACGACGCTCAGAATGAAGGCCATGCCGACCGCAATCAGTCCCAGCCAAATGCTGATGTGAAACGCAAAATATTGAATGGCGAGAAGTCCGAGGGTGATCGGAACCAGGCCGGCCACCAGCCAGCCCAACGGCACTTCAATCGCGGCCATGCGTTGATCCAGGTCCGACGGAGCCCGGCGATTGCGGCCGCGTCGAAGGCCGCTGAAGGAGCGCGCGATCGTCTGCCATTGGAGCGCTAGCGCCCCCAGGCTGGAGAACACCATCGTGGCGGTGCCGCCCCAGAGCGCCCAGCGCGGAAGATGATAAATGGTACCGCCCCCGATGAGCGGAATGGAAATCTTGTAAGCCACATCGCCGAGGTGCGCCGCGTCCAGACCGATCAACGCCGGTCCCACCCAGAGGTACAGCAGGAGCGAGCCAGCCAGCATGGAGAGGCTCACGCGCAGACCCACGATCATCCCGGCGCCAAGCAGGAGCACGCTCGGTTCAAATCCGAAGCCGAGGAGCTGCCGGCCGTTGATGGTGGCATAGCCGGAGGCCGGGATCAGATCGGCCAGTTGGAGCTTTGTCCGAAGAAAGAACCGGTCGAGGATGCCGAGCGTGCCCTCACCGGTATTGAGGATGCCGACGATCACGCCGGCCACCAATCCTCCAATCAGCACGTAAGCCTTGCGCACGGCCTCGGCGCCCTGGGTGTACAGGCTCTTCAGGGTGACCGCGGCCGCCAGCCCGGAGGGAAAGGGCAGCTTCTCCTGGTTGATCATCTGCCGTTTCATGGGAACGGCCAGAAAGACACCCAGCGCGGCGGTGAAGATCGTGAAGGAGGCGACGATCCACACCGGTTGATGATGACCTTCGAGCAGGAGCAGCGCACCAAAGGCCGTGGCGATGGTGCTGCCGGTCGAATAGCCCGCCGCCGACGCCGTGGACTGCATGCAGTTGCTTTCCAGCAGGGACATTCTGGATAGCCGGCCGAACGAAAAGGCGCGAAAGATGTTCCAGATGACGTAAGAGAGGACGCAGGAAGTGATGGCCACACCGAACGACCAGCCAATCTTGAGCGTGGTGTAGAGATTCGCCGCGCTCATCAACATGCCCAGCACCGCACCCATCGCCACCGCCCGCACCGTGAGTTGCGGCACCTTGTCGCCCTGATACACATGCTGGTACCAGTCGGCCTCGGAGCGGGCCGGATCGTTGGCGATCGCAATGGTATCAAGCGGCGTTTCGGAAGCAGCCGACGGCGTTTCGTGAGCGGAGGCGGGCATGGAACTCATGCAGAGGCCAACATTACTCCGATTAGAAGCGACACCCCACCAAGCGTGTCAAATCATCACGCCTCAGAGGGCCAAACGCTCTGCCCCTTCGCCGGTTTCGCAATGGAGCACGTCGGGCCTGGAGCCAAAACGTCTCGCATAGACGTCAGCCACCCGCGCGGCCTCCGCGGCGGAAAACTCCGCGTCGGTAAAGGCCATTACTGCGCCGCCAAATCCGCCGCCGGTCAGCCGGGCGCCGTAAACGTGCGGCGTCGCCGTGAGGGTCTCGACGAGAAAATCGAGCTCCGGTGTGCTGTTCTCAAACTGGACTTGCGAACTCCGGTGGGACGCGGTCAACAAGCGCCCGACGGCGGCAAGATCTCCGACTGCGAGCGCCGCCCGCACGCGCGCCACCCGATCAATCTCCTCGATCACGTGTTTCGCCCGCCGGTAGTTGACCTCTGGCAGCAAGGCGCGGCCCTGTTCGAGTTGGGCCGGCGTCAGGTCCGCCAGCAGCGAAACGCCGAGTCCCTTCGCAGCATCCATGCACTCGCGATGGCGCGCCGCATACATGCCGTCAATGAGGGCATGTTTTGTGTGCGTGTTGAAAACCCAGAAATGCGCTCCGGCTGGCATCGGTACCGTCTCGAACCGCGGGCCGCGACAATCAATGAAAACCAAATGGTTCTTCCGGCCAAATCCCGACACGCCCTGGTCGAGGATTCCGCAGGGCACCCCGACAAAATTGTTCTCGGCGTGGCGTCCCAGCGCCACCACCTTCTCGCGCGCGGGGCTGCCACCGGTCAGGCCAAGATACGCGAGCGCCGAAGCCATCTCAATTGCCGCACTGCTGCTCAGGCCCGCGCCAACCGGCAGGTTTGAACAGGCGAGGTATTCCAATCCGTCGGGCTGCTGCCAGCCAAACTCCCGAAAACTCGTCCAGACGCCAAGCGGGTAGTTCACCCAACGCTGTGGCCCGACCTGCTTGCAAGGAGCAGAGGTCGGCACGGCGACGATGCCGCGCTGGGAATCCGTGGCAAACCTCAGGATCCCAGCTGGCGCCGCTGCAACCGCCACCCACATTCCAAGATCGATGGCAGCTCCGAGCACTGTTCCCCCGTTGTAATCGGTGTGATTGCCGATGAATTCGATGCGCCCGGGCGCCCACGCAAGCACCGTGGGAGCATGTCCATAGAGCTCCGTGAATCGTGCAATAGCCAAATCCTTCATGGGTAAAAGAGGAAGAATAGAATTTCGGGAGCTTTAGACGAGCAGCCGAGCCTGATTTTTGCCGAATCGCAGTCAATAATCATATTCTCAGCCAGCTGGTCGCAACTTCGCGAGCCCGTCATTGGCTCTTGTCCCCTTTTCTCGCGAAGCGTTTGTCCGCGATATCAAAAAAGATATATTCTTATATGATTGCTGATAAATACTTTGCCCAATTAATGAAGGCGATTATCGAAGATTTATTTGACGAATCGCAATTCCTGTAGCTCTTTATTGGGCGTTTCATTTCCTCTTCTCCCGCCTAGCGGGAGTATTGGGGTAACTAAGAAAGCAATAGCGGGCCGGTTAGGGGTAGCCGGCCCGCTTTATTTTTGCCCAAGAAGAGTGCCGCCTTCGGCGTTTGCACGGTCGCTCCCGATCAAGGGCTTGCCTGCCGACCGACCCCGCCACAACTTGCTTCCTCTGTGCAAATAACGTCCGACATTAATGTAGTCGAAACTCGTGTCCTCCCGACACCTTACGAACTCCTCCAATCCCTGCCAAAGACCACTGCGCAGGCCGAGTTCATCACCCGCGCCCGGCAGGAGATTCACAATCTCATCTTTGGGGACGACCATCGTCTCCTTCTGATCGTTGGGCCCTGTTCGATACACGATCTCGCTGCTGGCCAAGAGTATGGTGAACGGCTGGCCGAGCTTTCCCGGGAGGTTGCCGACCGCGTGTTGATTGTCATGCGCGTGTACTTCGAAAAACCACGTACGACAGTCGGCTGGAAGGGGCTCATCATGGATCCTCGCTTGGATGGTTCGCATGATATTGCTGAAGGCCTGCGGCTCGCCCGCACTTTCCTGCGGACCGTGCTTGATCTCAGGCTTCCGACAGCGACAGAAATGCTCGATCCTATTACCCCGCAATATATTGCCGATCTCGTCTGTTGGAGTGCGATTGGCGCACGAACCACCGAATCGCAGACTCACCGGCAGATGGCGTCCGGCCTTTCAATGCCTCTGGGCTTCAAGAATGGCACGGACGGCAACCTCCAGACCGCCATCAATGCGATCCGGGCGGCGGCCCAGCCCCAGACCTTCCTAGGCATCAGCATCGAGGGAAAAGCCTCCGCCGTCGTGACGCGCGGGAACACCGACTGTCATATTGTGCTCCGTGGCGGTTCTGACGGGCCCAACTACAGTCCCGACCACATCGCCGCAGCCGAGCGTTTGCTGGAAAAAGCCCGACTGCCCAAGGCCATTCTCGTCGACTGCAGTCACGGCAATTCTGCAAAACAGCCCGAACGCCAGCCGGAGGTTCTCCGGGCGATCATGCACCAAGTCGCCACCGGAAACACTTCCATCATGGGAGCGATGATCGAGAGCAATTTGTTCGGCGGGAATCAGCCGTTTCCGCAACCGCGCGAACAACTTCTCCACGGCGTGTCGATTACGGATCCCTGCATCGACTGGCCCGTCACCGAGGCGGCAATCCGCGAAGTTCATGCCGCCATTGCCCCGCGGTTTCGTTCCTGATCCCGAGCCGCTTTTGAGACCAGACCCACGCATGGAAGCGGGCCGGGGGGGGCCCGCTTGTTATCGGCTGCGGGCTCGGGTTAATCTTCGCCATTTCGCGCACTAATTCCTAACCATCCCAAGCGATTCGCATTCAATCAAGCGCTCCGACCACTAGATTTCGCGTGCCTATGAATTCACCCATTCGCGTTGCGGTCACTGGCGCGGCAGGCCAGATTGGCTACTCTCTTTTGTTTCGTATCGCTTCCGGCTCGATGTTCGGCCCGGACCAGCGGGTGATCCTCCATCTCTTGGAAATCGAGCCGGCGTTGAAGGCGTTGAATGGCGTTGTCATGGAGCTCGAAGACTGCGCGTTTCCCCTTCTCCAGGGAATTGTCCCGACCGCCTCGCTCGACGAGGGCTTCAAGGGCGTCGACTGGGCTCTCCTCGTCGGCTCGGTGCCGCGCAAGGCCGGGATGGAGCGCAAGGGCCTGCTGGGCATCAACGGCAAGATCTTCACGGGCCAGGGCCATGCCATCGCGCGCAACGCCGCGGCCGACGTCCGCGTCCTGGTCATCGGCAATCCCTGCAACACCAACTGCCTGATCGCGCTCAACCACGCCAAGGCCGTGCCGGCCGACCGGTGGTTTGCGATGACGATGCTTGACCAGAATCGCGCCAAGACCCAGCTCGCCAGGAAGGCCGGGGTGGATATCACGGCGGTCACCAACCTCGCCATCTGGGGCAATCACAGCACCACGATGTATCCCGACTTCCCCAACGCGAAGATCGGAGGCCGGGCCGCGCCGGAAGTCATCAAGGACGAGGCGTGGTTCAAGGACACTTTCATTCCCACGGTGCAGAGGCGCGGCGCCACGATCATCGAGGCCCGCGGGGCCAGCTCGGCCGCTTCCGCCGCCAATGCCGTGGTCGACACCGTCCGGGCACTCACCACTCCCACGCCCACCGGCGATTACTTCAGCATCGGCGTTCACTCGGACGGCGCCTATGGCATCGCACCCGGACTGATTTACTCCTTCCCCATCCGAAGCGACGGCAAGAAGTGGTCGGTGGTTCCAGGCTTGCCGGTTAGTGAATTCAGCCGCAGCAAACTCACTGCGACCGAGAACGAATTGAAGGAGGAGAAGGCCATGGTGGCCGGACTTCTGCCGAAATAGCCCGTTCCGCTCTGAGGCGCATCCACGCGATGGTGAGGCCGGCTCTCTCCCGACCCAGTCTCGACGACGCGGCGTTCCGCCTCCTTCCTTTCAAATCTCCTTTCATGCTCACGCTCGCCAACATCGCCAAACATTTTGGAACGCGGACCCTGTTCTCCGAGGTGGCGTTCACTATCCTGCAAGGCGACCGTTTTGGGCTCGTGGGCGCGAATGGCGCGGGCAAAACGACGCTTTTCCGCATCATTCTGGGCGAGGATTCAGCCGAAGAGGGCACCCTGACCTGGCAACGCGGAACCACCGTCGGATTCCTCCCGCAGGAAAGCACGCCCGCCGGGGAGGAGACCATCCTGCAGCTCGCCATGAGCCCCGCCGCCGTTGGTCCGCGCACCCAGAGGAACGAACCCGACGGCCCCGCCGCGGCCTCGCCCGATTCCACGATTGAGGACTATGCCCTCGAGCCGCGCGCCAAGAAGATCCTCGCCGGTCTCGGGTTTCGTGAGGCCGATCACCATCGGCCCGCCCGCACGTTCTCCGGCGGCTGGGTCATGCGCGCCCACCTGGCGCGACTGCTCGTCCAATCGCCGGACCTGTTGATGCTGGACGAGCCGACCAATCACCTTGATCTCGAGGCCTTGCTGTGGTTCCAGGATTATCTTTCGCGCTATCCCGGCGCGTTGCTGATGATCTCGCACGACCGGGCGTTTCTCAATGTCCTGTGCACCGGCGTCCTCGAGCTCCGTCGCGAGCGTCTCTGGCGCTGGAACGGCAACTACGACGATTTCCTCCGCCTGCGCGAAGCCAACGAAGCCCAGCAACTCGCCGCCTTCAAGAACCAGCAGCGCGAAGTCGCCCACCTCCAGCGCTTCATCGATCGGTTCGGCGCCAAGGCCTCCCTCGCGTCCCGCGCCAAATCGAAGGAGAAACAGATTGCCCATATTCTCGCCGAGGCCATCGAGGCGCCCGAGGCCGAGATTGCCCGCCTGCACTTCCATTTTCCCCAGCCGCCGCGCAGCGGCCTGCGGGTGGTGACGCTCGCCGGAGTCTCGCAGGCCTATGGCGACCACGTGGTTTATCGCGGGCTGGATTTTGTCGCGGAGCGCGGCCAGCGCATCGTCCTGGTCGGCCCCAACGGCGCTGGCAAATCCACGCTGCTCAAGATCCTCGCGGGCGTTGTGCCGATCCAGGCCGGGACGCACGAGCTGGGCCACAACGTTCGCGCCGGCTATTTTTCCCAAAACCGCCTCGATGTGCTGAATGCCGAACACACCGTTCTCGTCGAGGCGATGGAAATGCGCGCGCATAATCCGGCCCTGACCGAGCAGACCGCCCGCACGCTGCTCGGCGCGTTTCTTTTCCGCAAGGATGACGTGCACAAAAAGATTGGCATCCTCAGCGGCGGGGAGAAATCCCGCCTCGCGCTCGCCCGGCTGCTGCTCGCGCCGCCCAATCTGCTGTTAATGGACGAGCCGAGCACGCACCTTGACATCCCCAGTACGGATGCGCTGATCGCCGCCCTGCAGGCCTACCCGGGCACCCTGATCTTCATCAGTCACGACGTCTATTTTATCCGCGCGCTCGCCAAGAGCGTGCTGCACATCGACACCAGCCGACTGACGCTTTACCACGGCCACTACGACTATTACCTCGAAAAATCGCGCGCCACCGACGCCCGGGCTGCCCTCGTCTCCAGCACCGAGCGTCTCGCCCTGACCAACCACCAGCCCGGAATTGAACCCGCCTCCGACCGCGAGTCATCGGGCGGCCGTACCGGCCCGAAGACCCGCGAGCAGCGCCGGGCCGAGGCCGAGGCGCGCGCCGCCAAGTCCGCCGGCTTGAAGGAGCTCCGCGGTCGGGTCGCTCACTTGGAAAAGGAGGTCGGACAACTCGAAGCCCGCCAGGCGGAACTCACCGCCGAGCTCGAGGCACCCGAGACCTACAGCGAGGCCGGCAAGCCCGCCGCCCTCAACCGCGAACTTACTGGCGTGGTGGACCGCCTGCACGCCGCCACCGCCGAATGGGAGACCGCGGCCGCCAGGCTCGAATCGCTGGAAAAGGCGTAGCCCGGATCCATGCAATCGACTGTAGGGCCGTCGCTTGTCGACGGGCCGCCTGCCGAGCGCAAACGGTCCGGCCACAAGGGCCGACCCTACATTCACTGATTGGGCGCAAACTTGCCACGTTTCTCACGGGCCTTGCTCCGGTTCACCGCTGCGACGGAGACCGGCCGAAGTGCCGGCGAAACACCCGCGAAAAATGGAATGGATTGGCGAAACCGAGAGCGTCGCTGACCTCTTTCACCCGCCGGTCGCCGTATCGCAGCATTTCGTCCGCGCGGCAGAGCTTGAGCCGCAGCAGCAGGCGCGCAGGGGAATCGCCAAACAGCCGGCGACACAATCCCGTCAGATGCCGCGGACTGATCCCCAGCTCGCGGGCAATCTCTCGCACCGTTGGATTTCCCTGCACGTGCCCTTCGATCGCCGCGCCGATGCGCTCGCGCATCGCCTCGTTCTGCGGCAGCCGGCGGATTTCCCCGCTTAGCCCCTCGGACGGGAGATCGCGGACCGCGCGCCAGAAAAGCGCCTCCAGCAGGCTGTCCTGCACCGCTGCCGCATGCGCCGCGCCCTGCTCGGACTCCCGGCGGAGCTCCCGCATGAACAGCACGTCGTGGACATGGTTCGTCCGGCAAATCTGCATCCGGGGCGTCGCCTCGGGCCGGAAAAGATTGACGGCCGGACCGCGCGGGGAACCCGCCGGCAAACGGAAGTGCAGCACGTAATGCAACTGGCCGTGTCGCAAATGGTCCAGGTGCGTGTCGCCGGGTTTCACCACGAGGATCTGGCCGCGGGCCAGCGTGAGTTCCGTCTCGTTCAGCCGGCAGCGGTAGGGGCCGCGCTCGACCAGGATCAATTCGTAATTCGCGTGCCGGTGGACGGGATACTCGAAGTCGCCTTCCATGCGCAACCGGTGGAAATCGTCAAACACCGGACGCACGCGCACGCCTGCGTCAGCCTGCGTCGGGCGGTGGTAACGTTCCTTGATGACGTGCATTGGGCCGGATGGTCCCCGATGACAGCCGGGAATCCCGCCTACTGCAAGTGCGCGAATCGATATGCCTTTGCCGATCTGGGCATGGCAGCCACTGGAGAATTGCCCTAAACTGCCAACATGAGTTCTTGCCCAAACATCCTGACTTCCTCCGCCCCTCCCGCCCACGTGCTTCCCTCCGTGCTCGATCTCGCCAGGATGATCGACCACTCGCTCCTCCACCCGACAATGACGGACGAACAGGTCCAGGCTGGACTCGCCGTCGCCCGCCGTTGCGCGTGCGTCACCGCCTGTGTGAAGCCGTACTCCGTGCCGATGGCAGCCGGGGCTCTCGCTGGTTCCGGCGTCGGCGTTTGCGCAGTGGCGGGATTTCCGCATGGCAACAGCCATCCGTCGCTCAAGATCGCCGAAGCGGAACGGGCCATTGCGGAAGGCGCCACCGAGATTGATGTCGTGGTCAATATCGGCAAAGTCCTCGGCGGGGACTGGTCCTACGTCTCGGCCGAGATCAAGGCAGTAAACACCGCCTGCGTGGTCCGCGGGGCCATGCTCAAGGTGATCTTCGAGAATGACTACCTGCAGGAGGCGCACATCATCCGTTTGTGCGAGATCTGCACCGAACATGGCGTGGCTTTTGTGAAGACTTCGACGGGCTACGGTTTTGTGAAGCAGCCCAGCGGTGACTACAACTACCGCGGCGCCACCGACGCCCAGCTGGCCCTCATGCGGAAGCACAGCGGTCCGCAGGTTCAGATCAAGGCAGCCGGCGGCGTGCGTACCCTCGATGACCTCCTGCGCGTGCGGGCGCTCGGCGTCACCCGGGTCGGCGCCACCGCCACCGCAGCAATGCTCGCCGAGGCGGTCAAGCGCGGGCTGCCGGGTCCAATGCCCGCCGGACTTTCCGCCAAATGCTAGCTCGCGTTCAGGTTAAGCCTCACGGTGGAGCGCGTTATCCCTAACGCGCTTGAATCGCTGGGGAACAAGCGGTGGGCGCCTCGCCATTCCCATACGTCAGTCTCATCTTGAAAGCTAAAGGGAGGGTGGTGTTCCCTCGAATCCTTCTATTGAAAACATTTCTGTCCCTCCTGATTGCCCTCGGTGGGCCAGTCTCGTGAAGGCGTGTCTCGTGCGCCTCGGCCGGTGAACCGCCGGCGCAACTGTTGCCACCCCGGCTGCACTAAAATCCCACCAGGTACAAGCGTCCGGTTAGGCGGATCTTGCGCATCATCAGATCCCGCCCGTCGGCACGGAGAAAGGGGCCTTCGATTCCGTCCCTCCGGATGCCTTCAGATCCCGAATCCGGTTGCGCATGGCTTCCATGATGAGACACGCCACGGCCATCGGTGTCATCCGGTCGGTGTTGATGACGAGATCGTAGAGATGCGGATCGTCAACATCCTCGCCAAAGCGGGTGCGGACAAAGCGCCGCCGACCGCGATCCGTCTGGCGAATGTGGGCCGTCGCGGCCGCCACGTCACATTGCAGCTGTTGCATCACGCGCTGGATGCGCACCTCGGCAGACGCGGCGAGCCTGACATGAAACCCGCCCGGCAGCGGCCGGGTGACAAGATAGGCCGCGCGGCCGACGATGACCACGCGGCCCAAATAGGAAAGTTGCATGATCGTCTCCGACACCCGCTGTTCGAGTTCCCAAAGCGAGGGATGCAAACCGACCAGTTCGCCGATGACCGATTTGATTTCGGAAACCTTGTCCTCGGAAAGAAAATCAACCAGGCGCTCAGGCAGGTGATGGGTCGCGAGGGCGTGGGTGGGCAGGTTCTTGTCGAGAGAGACCCAGCCCTGCCCCTCTTCCCGGAACGACTGGTCGAGCAGCGGCACGAGCAGACGTCCAACCGTGGTCGCCCCGGCGGCGGTTTCGTGGCCGAGCGTGATGAACGGCCGCACCTCGGCGCTGCGCCGCACCTGCCCTTCTGGCGGATTCAGCAGTCGCGCTTCGAGCACCGACAATCCCGTTTCAATGTGCGAGTGCTGACTCATGAGGCATTTTCCCGCTGAATAATGGCAGTGACCAGATCGGCACCCGGAAACCTATGCCAATCTTGGCCCGTCGCAAATGGACAGCACTGTCCATCCGTACCAATGGCCCGAGCCATTGGAATCTCGCAGCTTGGAGGAGGCAGCGACCGACCAGCGGCTAGGCCAGCTCTTCCACGGAGACTTCGTGGCGCCTGCCGTCAATCGTCAAAGCGAGCTGGCTGATCTTCTTGCTCGTTCCGGGAATCGTCAGTGCGGCCGGCGCCGGGGCCTTGACCTCCGGCGGGGAAGCGGCCGCCATCGCTGGAGCCGCCGCAGGGGCCGCCGCCTTGCCGTCGCGCGCCTTGTAGAGTTTCTCCAGCTCCTGCGGAAACATCGCGTAGATGACGCAATGCTCGTCGTCGGCGGGAAGGCCTTTTTGCGCGAGCTCGGCCCGGAGCTTGGGCATGCGCGGTTCGAGCATGTCGGCCGGCCGGCCGGTAAACCTCGGCTTGCCGCCGAGCTTTTCGGCGAGGGCCAGCACCTCGGGATTGATCGGCCCGGGCGTCTTTCCGTAGTAGCCGAGCGCAATCTTCATCGCCTCGGGTGAGAAATTCTTCCAGCGGCCAAACTTCACGTTGAGCATGGCCTGCACGCCCACGATTTGCGAGGTCGGCGTGACGAGAGGAATCCAGCCGAGGCACTCGCGCACATACGGCATCTCACGCATGACCTCCACAAAACGGTCGCCCATTTTCTGTTCCTTGAGCTGATTGCGGAAGTTGCTGAGCATGCCGCCCGGCACCTGGTAGATGAGCACATCATTGTCCACCACCTCGTTCTTCGGGCTGGTGAATGCCGCCAGCTCGGCGTAAATTCCCGTGAGCTGGTCGCGCAGATGGCTGAGTTTGCCCAGATCGTAGTTCGGACGGCGCGGATGCCCGGAGAGCGCCTGCAACATGCGCCACGTGTCGGGCTGACCGGTGCCATTGGCAAAGGGCGAAATCGAAGTATCCACCGAGTCGACGCCCGCCTCGATCGCCGCGTAATAGGCCGCGGCGCCGAAGCCTGCCGTTTCGTGCGTGTGGACAACCACCGGGATTTTCACCCTCGTCTTCAGGCCGCGCACGATCTGGAAGGCGACGTGCGGCGGCAGCAGGCCGGCCATGTCCTTGATGCAGATGGAATCGCAGCCCATGGCCTCGATGTGCGTGCCGAGATCGATCAGCATCTCGGGCGTGTGCACCGGGCTGGTCGTGTAGCAGATCACGCCCTGCGCGTGCTTGCCGGCCTTTTTGACCGCCTTGACCGCGGTCTCGATGTTGCGCAGGTCGTTGAGCGCGTCAAACACGCGGAAGATGTCCATGCCGTGGCGGGCGGACGCAGCGACAAACGCCTCGACGACGTCATCGGGAAAATTGGTGTACTGGACGATGTTCTGGCCGCGCAGCAGCATCACATGCGGCGTCTTCGGCGCGAGGCGCTTCACCGCATCGAGCCGGTCAAACGGGAATTCGGAGAGAAAGCGCAGCCCGGAATCGATCGTCGCCCCGCCCCACGTTTCCAGGGCACCGAACCCAACGGTGTCGAGCTCGGGCGCAACGGTTGCGATCTGGCTCGTCGACATCCGGGTGGCAGCCAATGACTGATGTCCGTCACGCAGGACGGTGTTGTTGAAGACTACGGGAACGACGCTCATGATGAGATAGAACCACCGAACATGCGCGGGTTCGACCGCCGGCTCAACTCCAACCGCGAGGAATCGACACCCCGGCCAGGATTACAAGCAGACGTTCTTGAACCTGTTAGTCCAACTGCAACCGGCCAGACTAGGCGGCCATAGGCGGCCGTGCCTGGGGGCGACTTAACTTCTTCACCAGCCAGATGATCCCGAGAAAGAACGCCGCCGGAATCAACAATGGCGAAAGCAGCGCCAGGACGGCCAACACCACGGCCAGCAGGCCAATCCCGACCCCGCCACCGACGGCCCCAACGGCCACCAAGCAAATCAGGAAAAGCGCGAGCAGTCCGAGACCGACAAATAGGCCGAGGAAGACCGGCAAGGCCGCCAGCGGCCAGAAATGGATGATCGCCACGCCCACGGCAGCAGCGAGCAGCACCTTAAGGGAAATGATGAAAAAACGCTTCATACCCATCTAAAACACAGCGCGAGGCAAATAGTCGCAACATGGGCAAGACCCGGACCCGAATTCTCGCCGACGCCACGGTTTCCGTTGCGGCGCCAACCGGGGCAGGAGATACTCGTTCGTGCGCCAGGATTCCCATCCCTTGCCCGTGGTCGCCGCCGTCGTCGAGCGCGACGGCCGTGTGTTGCTCGCGCAACGACCCGAGCACAAACATCTGGCCCGAAAATGGGAATTTCCCGGTGGCAAGGTCGAGTCAGGCGAAACTCCCGAAGCCGCCCTCATCCGCGAAATCAGGGAAGAGCTCAATTGTGAGATCTGCGTGATCCGCCCTCTGCCGCGTTCCACGCATACCTACGACCGGGGGACGATCGAGATGATTCCTTTCGTCTGCCGTCTGGCCCCGGACTCGCCGGAGCCGAAGCCCGCGGAACATCTCGCCCTCGCCTGGGTGCGACCCGATGAACTGGCCGGCTACGATGTCGCCGCCGCCGACCTGCCGGTTGTCGCCGCGCTGCAAACGCCGGTGGCGTGAGCGGGCAATGACGAAACCGGCCTGCCCGGATCGATTTTTTTGTGCCCTGATCGCGTCCTTGGTGCTAGGCTATCGCTGATGCCCTACCGGACCCTGGATCTGGCTGCCGCCGCCGACTACTTGCACGTCACGCGCAATGAGTTGGAGCAATTGCTCAAAACCACAGAGATCCCGCACCAAAACCGCGGCGGGCGGATTGTCTTCCTTCGCGGTGAGCTCGATGCCTGGGCTTCGCAGCGGATTCTGGGCCTGCCACCGAAACGCCTGGCGGCCTATCATCAGAAATCAACCCTCGGCACGCGTTCAGTTTTTGCCCACGATGCCCTGCTTCCCGACCTGCTTCAGTCCAATTTCATCGCGGAGGCCATGACGTCAAAGACGAAGAAATCCGTCATCCGCGATCTGGTCGCGCTGGCAGAGGCGACCGGACGGGTGCTGGATCCGGCGGACCTGCTGGCCAGCGTCGAGTCACGCGAAGCGCTCTGCTCCACCGGCCTGCCCGGCGGACTGGCCATCCTGCATTGCCGGAATCATCAATCGTACCGTTTTGAGGACTCTTTCATCGTAGTGGGCCGTACCCTCCAGGAAATCCACTTTGGTGCGCCCGACGGCCGGCCCACCTGGTTGTTCTTTTTAATCTGCTGCCAGGACGAGCGGATTCATCTGCACGCGCTGGCCCGCCTTTGCCTTATCGTCCAGAAAACCGACGTTGTGTCGCGCCTCCTCGCGGCACCCGATGCGGCCACGATCTACGCGGAATTGCTGGAGGCTGAACAAACCGCCCTGGCGGACAAAAAAAGCCCCGCCAATCCGGCGGCGCCGGTCACTTAGCGTGCGGACCGCCTTTGGCTCGCTCGAGCCCGCTAATCAACGCCATCACCTGCGCCTCGATCGCGCCCAGTGCCACCTCCGGCGTCGCCGCATCGAGGTCGCTGATCTCCCAGTATTCGATCCGGTTCTCCCAACCTGGATGCAGCCGGGCCATCAGCGGCCGGTGTTCAGTCTCCTTCAATGCCACCACCCGCGTGGCGCGCCGGAAGTCCGCTTCCCGCACCTGGACCGGGTCCGCTCCGGTTCCGCCACGGGAGATTCCCCGCTCCTGCAACCGGCGGATCGTATGCGGCGACAGACCGCGCGGCGGAGCAAGGTGGATCGCCAGACCCCGCGAAAGCGCGCGCCAGCCAAGACCGCGCCGGGACGCCTCGTCGTTGAACAACGCCTCGGAATAACGGCTCCGATAATAATTGCCGGTGCAGATGAACAGGATTTCGCGCATGCGAGCCGGGCAGCAAACGGCACCCGCGGTCCGGCTGGCAAGCATCCTGTAGCGCGCCCACAGACTTCCCTTGCCGCGAAATCCCGACCATTCGGGAGTTCGTTTGCCAAATCTTTGGTCCGATCGGACCAAAGATTTGGCAGACAACCTGGAGAGCCGCGAAAAGGACTTTGGCCCCGCCCATCCGGTATCGGGTATGGAGTGGACTCGGACCCATGAACCGACACCATCGCAGGGCATCCCCATGAAAATCGTCATCACTGGAGCCACGGGCTTTATCGGAAGTTATGTCGCGGTGCGCCTGGCGCGCGCCGGCCACGAGGTGGTGGCCACCGGACGGAACCCCCGGAAGGTTCCGGCGCTCGGCGCCGTGCCGGGCATCACCCTGGCGCGGCTCGAACTCGGCGATCCGAAGAGCTGGGCCCCGGCGCTCGCCGGGGCCGATGTGCTCGTGCATGTGGCGTTGGGCTGGGGTGAAGGTGGCCTGCTGATGCTCCAAGCCGACACCGCCGCCTCTGTCGGTTTGTTTGAAGCCGCCCACGCCGCCGGCGTCCGCCGGATTATCTACACAAGTTCCACCGCCGCAGTCGGCGAACAGCGCGGCGACGATCGGGAAGACTGCTCGTTGCGGCCGACCGACTACTATGGTGCGACCAAGGCTTCGACAGAGATGTTCGCCCGCGCGTTCGCCCGCACCACCAAGGTGCCGGTTCATGTCATTCGCCCCGGTTACATCTTCGGCGAGCCCGTGGTCGAGGGAGCCAGCGTCTACTCCGACAAACGCTTCCGGAACATCTGTCACGCGATTCGCGACGGCCAACCCGTCCGCCTGATCCAGAATGACGGCACGCAGTTCCTGCACGCCAGTAACCTCGCGAAAGTCTACGAGGCGCTGCTGACGCACGAGGTCGGGTTCTCCACCCACTTTGCGCTGGCGAAAGACTGGTGCTCGTGGGCGGACATCGCCCGGATGGCAATGGCCGAGCACGGGCGCGAGGTGCCGATCGAGTTTGAAGACCGCGGCTATGGCCCGGCGCTGCTGTATGACCTCTCGGCGATCGAACGGGATTTCGGCCTGGTCTTTCCCAGTCGCGAGCAGTTGCGCGCACACGTCCGCTGGGTGCTGGCGCAGCCGTGACAATTCTCGCAAGCCGATCCAGGGCGTCGAGCCCGGAACTATGCGGTTGGATTTGTAGGGCGGGGTCGCCTGACNNGACCCCGCCCCACATTAGTCGGTTTCGGAAATCGCGAGCGAAACAACTGCTCAAATGCCACGCGGCGGTCACAGCGGCTCCGCACTAGTATTTCTTGTAGAAAACATGGCCCCAGTTTGAGTCGACCTGGAAATTCAGCCAATGGTTTTTTACCGTCGGCTGCCAGCCGCTGAGCAGGTCGATCCACCCGTCGTCTTCCGGGAAACTCACCGCGACGTTCTGGGGCCCCGGGGAGAAGTTAAGGACGACGTAGAACTTCTCCAACCGTCCATCGTCCGCCGGACCCCAGCGGTGGAACACGACGGTCTGCCGCGCCGCATTGATCCCAAATCCGTTGGCATCAGGCTCCGTCCACGATTCATCCCAGCCGCGGGGATAAAAATTGGGCGAGGTCAGTCCCGCATGACTGCGCCGCAGGGCAATGAGGTGCTGATAAAGCGTCAACGTGGCCGCGCCCGGTCCGTCGTCGACGCGCTCCCAGCGCAACGGCCGCGGCACGACCCGCTTTTGGGCCGGATCCGGCAGATCCGCCGGCGCACCACCGTCATTCTCCGGCATTGGATACAATTCGGCAAACTCCTGCCCATTGTGGAGCATTGGCGCGCCCGCCGCGGTCAGAAGCGCGATGGCATAGGGCCGGACACGCACCCATTCCTCGCGGCTCCCGGCATTGAGCATGATCGACTCGTGATCGTGGTTCTCAAGGTAAGTGACCGCGGTCCGGCTGGGCGCAAAATCGCGGGCGGCATCGAGCAGGCGCATGATTCCCGGCTGGATCTGGCGCTGCGTCAGATACTGCCGGGAGAGACCGCGCACTGGATCGAGCCAGCAACTGGTCGCGCCAACCGTGTTCACCACGTCGATCGAGGTGTAGTCCCAGGCGTGTTCGAGAATCAGCGGGAAGTTCTCGCGCCCGTGCTGATCAAGGTACCCGCGCAGCCGCGCGAGCAGCGCCGGCAGACCAAGCCCGGGCCGGCTGGGATCGAAGAAGCCCAACGTATAATCGAAGCGGATCCCGTCGATGGACAACTCGTCGATCCAATGGCGGCAGACGTCCGTGATGTAGTCCAACACGCAACCGTTGTGATAGTCGAGGTCCCGGCCGAACGCGGCGCCGGCAAACTCGCCGCAGTAGGGCGAATCGTCCGGATTCTCCCATAGCCAGCGATAGCCGAAGCCGTTTCCCGGACCATCGGCGGTGACGTGGTCGAAGACGCCGTCGAAAATCACGTGGAGGCCGCGGCGATGACATTCCGAGATCAGTTTCTTGAGCAGGAAAAGCTTCTCGGCATCATCCGCCGGGTTGAGGGTGTAAGGATAGGCCACGGCAAATAGATCTTGCGGCTCATAACCCCAGTTGAATCCCGTTCCGGGCCACTGGGTCCACGGCAGGAATTCGACCGCGTTAATGCCAAGACACTGAAGGTAATCAAGCTTGTCGCGCACCGCGGCCAGGGGCGCCCGGTCCGCGCGGAATCCCGCCGTGAAATCATCAATCATCAATTCATAGATCACGAGTTCCTCGAGCGGCCGTGGATCGGCGAGGGGCCGCACGTTCATGGTCGGGCCGCCGATGACAAAGCCGGAGTTCTGATTCTCCCCGCCGCCGTACCGGGTACACGGATCGCAGACATAGCGGGTCTGCCCACTGGCAAACGTGACGAAGAACTTGTACTGGTAAAAGCCTTCCGGCAGGACCGGCGTGGTCAGCTCGTAGAGCCACCCCTGCAGCACCTGATTCTCCGGATCGGTATATTGAGTCCGGACCAGTTCAAACGCCAGATCGGGCGTCCAATCCCGGCCCCCGAGCGCCGACTGGAAATCGCCCACGGCCTTGACCGACACGAGGGAGGGGAACGTGCCCCGGAGATACTGCGACGGATCGAGAATCGCGTCCGGAATGAAGAGCCGGAAATTCGCGGTCCCGGTGTGATTGAGATCACGCGCACCAAAACTCTGATACATGATCGGAAGGGGCTTCGCGCTGTTAGCTTGGCCGGGCCGGCAGCGATGTCACGGGTCCGCTCCGATTGAGGGACTCTGGCACCAGCGAGAGGTTGACGGTTCGGTATTGGTTCGAACGGATGCGGGCTGACCGAGGATGTTCCACGGTTGCCCTGCTATCGCAAGATCGCGATTCCACCAGCGCTGCGCCCGAATCCTCGACCGCCCGGCAATATGCTGATCAACTTGTGGGCAAGCAGGTTAATCGATTCCCCTCGGAACGACTTGCCATTGGCCGCCTTCTCGCGGACAGTACTTCATCGTACCGATCGTAGGATGACAGTGACTGGTGGGTCTTCACGCGAGCTTGAGTTCAGATGATGATTCGAAACCCGACTTCCGGGAACAGACTGGCAGAGGACGAAAAATACGAGAATCCTCAACATGAATTCCAAGCTGTTCGTGGGCAATCTGTCCTTCGACACCACTGAAGATTCGCTGCGCACCGCCTTCTCCGCTTTTGGCAGCGTGACCGATGTCCATCTTCCCACCGACCGCGAGACCGGCCGCCCGCGCGGTTTTGCCTTCGTCACGTTGGGCACCGAGCAGGAGAGCAAGCTCGCGGCCGAGAAGATGAACGGGGCAGAACTCGACGGACGGAAGCTGACGGTCAACGAGGCCCGGCCCAAGGAAGACAGCGGTGGCCGCACGTTCGGCCCCGACCGACGCGCCGGAGCCTTTCAGGCGCGGAACAAGCGCCGTTACTGAAGGATCGCTGGATCAGTGATTGGTCGGGCCGAGGCTGCGCTGGCCCCGAGGACGAGTCCGGCCACAAAGCCTGTGGCATGGGCCATGACATCGGTATGAAGACCGCCGGCCCCGAACAATCCCAGGAGCGTGACTCCGGCCGCCAGCGGCACGGACACGGTCCGCCAGCGCAGTTGTCCGTTCTCCCCGCGAATCACGCGGACTGCTCGACCGGTCAATAGCCCGAGTCCGGCGAAGACCGCCGTTGAGGCGCCGATCGATCGGTAAGGCCCAGGATAATTCAACGCGGCAACCGCCAGGTTCCCGGCGGCGGCGGCCAGCGCGAGCAGGAGCCAGCCGCGCAGACGGCCGATCGTTGAGGTCACCGCGGAGAAAACAAAGAAACCGGAGACGGCATTCGCCAACACATGCCCCAAGTCGGCGTGAAGAAACAACGCCGTGACCACCCGCCACCATTCGCCCTGGTCAAACACCGCCTGGCTGTCCAAGGCGCCGGCCTCCTCCCAGACTCCCGGCGAGCCGGTTTGCACCGAATAGATGGCGACCACCACCATCGCCCACACGAGCGGCGTGAACCGCTCGGTTCGCGGTGATGCCGGATGATCCGACACCGGGGGTGGCGGCCAGCCAGTGCTTTCCCGATCGAAACACGCGAGTTGCTCACGCACCAACGCGAGCGCCGGCGGATCGACGAGCAACCGGTAACCGGCATTCGAGAAAACAAGCCAGTACGCCTGGCCCATCGCGAGCGCCACCAGGCCGTGCTCGAACCCTTCGGCGGCCGTCGGGTAGACGCCCGCCTCGGCGAGCTCCCCAGGAGCCTCATTTCCGGTCGTCCCCGCCGGCAGGTCGGGCGCAGGCATTAGTTGGATAATATCCCTTCCCCGATCGATGGCGAGAACGGCATCGCCATCGAAGCAATGCCCCGACGCAAACGGAACGGAGCGATCCGACCCTACCAGCCCGTGAGCGCCCGGATGGGGCCAAGCAACTCCTGCGCGACCTGCTCGTGCTGAAACGCCACCAGATGCGCGTTTCCCGGGGTGCCAGGATAGTAATGCACCGGGGCTTCGACGATCCGCTTGTCGCCCCCCGCGCGACGCCGCGCGGTCACGGTCACGAGCACCCGCCGCAACTGGTCGCGCTTGGCCCGGTCCGGCGTGTCCGGCGTGTCGCCAAAGAGCGAGACTTCGGCCAGCACCAGGGCGGCGCGGGGATACACCGCGCGAATTTCGCCGACCAAATTGTCATAGGCTTTCGTGTACGTGGCCTCGTCCGGCAGATCCTTGCTAAAATCGTTCTGGCCCAGGCTAATGACCACGACGTCCGGGACATAGTTCGCGTGCGTCCAGTGCGCATCGGCGTCGTCCGGCAGGGTGCGCTGGAAGAACTGCGGTGCGTTGGGGACATCGGTGCGGCCCTGCCAGTCCCGCATCACACCGCGGCCGCCGTAGCTCACGAGGTGGACCTGCGCCTTCAGCCATCGCCCGAGCAGCATGCCAAAGGAACGCGCCGCATTGGCCGCGCGCGGAGTGGAGACGTTCTCGGGCGGGAACCGCTCGATGTATTCGCCGCCGGTGATTGAATCGCCGATGAACATCAGTTTCCGCGCCGGCCATGGCGGCGGGGTCAGCAGCTCGCATCCGGGCGGCAGGAGCAGCCCCCGAAAGCTGGCGACGCCCTGCCACGACTCCGTGCGGCGGACCAATTCGACCAGCCATCCGCCCGCCGGAGCCGGGCCGGTAGGCAGCGCGATCTCGTTTTGTCCTGGCGACAGATGAATCACCACGGGATCCCATCCGTTGCACGCCAGGTTGAAATAGCAATTCTCCGAGCCGGCGTTCAATCGCAGCACCGGTGCCGGCCCGCGATAAACGAACCGGAGCACAATGCCCGGGAATCCCATCATGGCTTCATCACCGACGAAGGCCACGCGGCCCATGTACGCAATCCGCGGATCGCGCACGGAAACGAACGTTGAATTCGTCATAGTGGAGTCGGCATTGGCCGCGGCCCCGCGGGCGACGTGCGCCACGGCCACGGCAAACAGGAAACATGCGAGGAAGCGCATGACCGTCGATTCGTATACATCCGGGCCGGGGAGGCAATCCCAGTCGCGGGACAATTTCGCCCTCCGAGGCTCTCGTGGCGACCGATTGTGGCCGCCCCGCAATCGGAGGCGAGCCGGCACCCGGGCCAGGATCCTTTTCGCTTTTTCGCCGGAGCGTGATTAGTTGGGGGTAAATCAGCTCATGTGCTCCACCTGGCTTCCAGTAGCAGATTTTTTGAAGGGCTTGCCCCCTCTGTCGGTGTTATCATATCTGCCTCAACTATCTACCAGTCTTGGTATTCGATCGAATGTTCTTTGTGGATCCATTTCCCCAGGATGATTGATTGAGCAACCGAAGTTTGGAAACACGTCTTGAAACCCTGATCCGCCCAGCCCTATGAAAACCCGCCTGTTCCGTTCCGCCCTCGTGCTCGCGTCCGCCCTCGTGGTCTCCTCCAGCGGTCTCGCGCAAGCGCCCCAGATTGACGTTCCGGCCGCCAGCCCGGCCTGCACCTTGAAACAACGCGTCGGCTTCACCGACATTGAGATCAACTATTCCCGCCCGGGCCTCAAAGGCCGCGTCGTCGTCGGCAACATCGATCCCTACGGCCAGGTCTGGCGCGCGGGCGCCAACGCCGCGACGCAGATAACTTTCAGCACGCCCGTCAAACTGAATGGCACCGAGATTCCTGCGGGCACTTACGGTCTCTTCGCCATTCCCGGCCGGGAGGAGTGGACGGTGATCATCAACAAAACCGCCAAGCAATGGGGCGCTTACAAATACGACTCCAAGGACGACGTCCTGCGCGTCAAGGTCGCCCCAGTCGCCCTGACCCAGCCGGTTGAGACGTTCACGATCGACGTGAATGACATTCGCGACGATTCCGCCACGCTCGACTTGATCTGGGCCGATTGGCGTGTGCCGGTGAAAATCACCGTGGATGTAACGGCCAAAGTGGTCGCCCAAATCGATGCGGCGATGGCGGCGGACGGCAAGAAACCCTATGGCGAAGCAGCCATGTTCTATCTCAACCACGATCTCGACCTGAAGAAAGCAGCCGGATGGATGGACGCCGCGCTGGCCGAGCAACCCAATGCCTTTTGGCTGGTTTACCACAAAGCGCGGCTGCTCGCCAAAATGGGCGACAAGGCCGGCGCGATCGCCGCGGCCAAGGCTTCCATCGATCTCGTCGCCAAAAGCACCGGTCCGGAAAAGGGCGAATACACCCGTTTGAACGAGGCGCTCATCGCCAGCTTGCAGTGATGAGACCCCAGGGTTCGGCTCCCTCGCCGACGACGGCCTCGCGCCGCACCTTCCAATTCTTGGTCTGCATCGTCACCCTGATCGGAGGACTCTCCGCAGCCGCAGGTGCTCCGGACCCGGAGCCTGCGGCCGCCATCCTGCAGGACCTGCGCAGTTTTCGCGAACTGGGCAGCGTCCTGTACATCGCGGCCCATCCCGACGACGAGAACACGCAGCTCATCGCCTACTTATCGCGCGGCCGTCACTACCGCACCGCCTATTTGTCGCTGACGCGCGGCGACGGCGGGCAAAACGTGCTCGGTCCTGAACTCGGCGAGGAACTGGGGGTCATCCGCACCCAGGAATTGCTGGCCGCCCGCCGCGTCGATGGCGGCCGGCAGTTCTTCTCCCGCGCGATCGATTTCGGGTTTTCCAAGGATTACCGCGAGACTCTCCGGTTCTGGGACGAACGGCAGGTGCTGGGCGACATTGTGCGGGTCATTCGTTTGTATCGCCCCGATGTGCTCATCACCCGTTTTTCCACCGTGCCCGGCGGCACGCATGGCCACCACACGGCGTCAGCCGTGCTCGCGCTGGAGGCATTCAAACTCGCCGGTGATCCCAAGGCATTCCCCGAGCAGCTCGCCACCCTTGCCCCGTGGCAGCCCACGCGCATTCTGTGGAACGCCTGGCGTCCGAACGGTGTCGCGGCCCCCGTTGAACCCGACCTCCTTCAGATCGACGCCGGCGGCAACGATCCCGTGACCGGTGAATCGTTTGCCGCCATTGCCGGTCGCAGCCGGTCGATGCACAAAACCCAGGGGTTCGACAGATTCACCAATGCCACCACCGGCCCGAGACCCGAATTCTTCCGTCTGCTCGGCGGCGAGCCCGCAACCAAAGACATTCTTGACGGCGTCGACACGACCTGGGGGCGTGTGTCCGGCGGCGCCGCGATCGGACAGGCGGTCGAACAGATCATCGGGCAGTTCGATCCGCAGAATCCCGCCGCGAGCGTCGCCGCATTGCTCACCCTGCGGAGCCAACTGGCCGCCATCGCCCGCGATCCCGTGGTGGATGAAAAGCGCCGCCAGCTGGACCGAATCCTCCAAGCCTGCCTCGGGCTATCGGTTGAAACCGCGGTTCTAAGAGCCGAAGTCGTTCCCGGCGAGGGCATGACCTTGCGCCACACTGCAACGGTGCAATCGCCGGTGCCGGTCCGCTGGATGGGAGTCCGCTATCCAGGTTCCACGGCTCCGGCCGGCGATCCGGTCGAATTGCATCCCGGCGAGCCCGCGATTCGCACCGCCATCGAGACCCTGCCCGCCAGCACCCCGTTGAGCCAGCCGTACTGGTTGCGCGCTGAGCCGTCTGCCGGAGTGTTCCGCGTCGACGAGGCCGAACTCATCGGCCGGCCGGAGAATCCCGCTGCCTTCCCCGTTGAACAGATCTTCGAAGTCGGCGGCCAGACCCTCGTGCTTCCTGATGAACCCGTGCAGATCCTCAGCGACGCCGTGCACGGGAAGACGCGCCGCCGCCTGGAGGTGATTGCCCCGGTGGCGTTGAAATTCGCCTCGGAAGTGAGGCTGTTCTCTCCGGGCGCGACCCGACCGGTGGAGGTCGACGTGACGACGTTCCGTCCCGCCGTGACCGGTACGCTTCGAGTGACTGCTCCCGCGGGCTGGACCATTGCGCCTGCCGCCCAGGCGTTCCAACTCGCGACGATAGGCGGGGAGACCCGCCTTCGTTTCATGGTTACAGCGCCAGCGCAGTCCGCTACCGCGAGCCTCGCCGCCAACGCCGAGATCGGAGGAGTCATTTTTGGCAACCAGCGCGTGGAGATTCATTATGCCCACCTCGCACCCCTGCTCCTGCAACCCGCCGCCCGCTGCAAAGCCGTGAGCCTCGAACTGTCCATTCGCGGCCGGAATGTCGGCTATGTGCCGGGCGCCGGCGACAGCGTAGCCGAGGCCCTGACGGAAATGGGATACGCCGTTTCCTCGCTTCAGGGCGTCGACCTTACGCCGGACCGTTTGCGGAGCCTGGATGCGGTTGTGATCGGCATCCGTGCGTTCAATGTTCACAAGGATCTCGCCGCGCAACTGCCGGCGCTGTTCGCCTACGTTGAAGCCGGCGGCAATCTGATTGTGCAGTATAACAATCCGAACGGCTTGAAGGACACGCGGCTCGCGCCCTTTGCGCTGCAGCTGTCGGGGGAACGCGTAACCGACGAGACGGCGCCAATGACCTTCCTCGCGCCGGACCATCCGTTGCTTCACGCCCCAAACCAGATCACGTCAGCGGATTTCGATGGCTGGGTCCAGGAGCGCGGGCTGTACTTTCCCAACAAATGGGACGAACATTTTGTCCCGATCCTCGCCTGCAACGATCCTGGTGAGGCTCCGCTCAAAGGCGGTTTGCTGGTCGCCTCCTACGGGAAAGGCCATTTTGTCTATACCGGACTCGCGTGGTTCCGGCAACTCCCCGCGGGCGTGCCCGGCGCCTACCGGCTTTTTGCCAACCTCGTTTCGCTCGGAAGATGAAGCATCCCCCGCCCCACGACAAGCCCGCAACCCGTGGGCCAGATCCCACTCCGGTCGCTGACGATTTGCCGGGCCTTCCCTGGCTCCATCGCTGGCGCGCAGTCTATCTGTTCGTGCTCGGCTGCTTTGCGCTGTGGGTGGCGCTGCTGGTGGTCTTCGGGTGGCTCTTTGCATGAGCCCGCTCGACTACCTCGTACTGTTTGGAACCTTGGTCGGCATCGCCGCCTACGGCATCTGGCGGACGCGAGGCGCGCACAGCTTGTCCACCTATTTCAAGGGTGATCAGACCACGCGGTGGATGGTCATCGGCATCTCGGTCATGGCGACCCAGGCCAGCGCGATCACGTTCATGTCCACCCCCGGACAGGGTTATGAAAGCGGCCTCGGCTTTGTGCAGAACTACTTCGGCATGCCGCTCGCATTGATCATCGTCGCGGCGGTCTTTCTGCCCCTTTATCGGCGGCTTGACGTCTACACGGCCTACGAATTTCTCGGGCGGCGGTTCGACGCCAAGACGCGTCTGCTCGGCGCAGCGTTGTTCCTGTTGATGCGCGGCCTCGCCGCCGGCATTACCATCTACGCGCCGGCGATTGTGCTCTCGACCGTTTTCGGCTGGCGCCTGGATGCCACCATCGTGCTGAGTGGGCTGCTGGTGATTGTTTACACGGTGACGGGCGGCAGCCGGGCGGTGACCCTCACGCAGAAATATCAGCTGGCATTGATCTTCGGCGGCATGGTGCTGGCGTTCATCGTGCTGCTGGCGCGGCTGCCCGCCGGACTCACCCTGACCGATGCCTTCACCGTGGCTGGCGGGTTCAGGAAACTGGAGGCGGTGAATTTCTCCTTCGACGTCCACCAGCGCTACACTTTCTGGTCCGGCCTGCTGGGCGGGTTGTTCCTGTCGCTGTCGTATTTCGGCACCGACCAATCCCAGGTCCAGCGCTACCTCCACGGCGCTTCGTTGCGTGAGAGCCGGCTGGGTCTGATGTTCAACGCGGTCTGCAAAATCCCCATGCAGTTCTTCATCCTGCTGCTGGGCGCCCTGGTCTTCGTCTTCTATCAGTTTGAGCAACCGCCGGTCTTCTTCAACGAAGTCGCCTGGAAGGCCCAGGCCGACCACGCCGCGGGCCCCCGACTGCGCGCGCTTGCGGCGGACTTTGCCGCGGTCCACGCGGAGAAGCAGCAGTTGATCCACGCCTGGCTCGATGCCCAGCACGCCGGCAATCCGCCGGCGGCGGCGCAGGCGCGCGCCGCCGCCATCGCCGCCCAGGCCCACAGCGAAGCGATTCGCACCGAGACCAGAAGCGTGCTGCACGCCGCCGATCCGCGGACAAGCACCAACGATTCCGACTACATCTTCATCACCTTCGTGATCGACCACCTGCCGCACGGAGTGATCGGCCTGCTTGTCGCGGTGATTTTTGCGGCCGCGCTGTCCTCGAAGGCCTCCGAACTCAACGCGCTCGGTGCGACCACCACCATCGATTTCTACCGGCACGTAGTCAGGCGCGACGCCGGTGATGCCCACTACGTCACCGCGTCCAAATGGTTCACCGCCCTCTGGGGCCTGGTCGCGGTCGCCTTCGCCCTGTTCGCCCATCTGGTGGAAAACCTCATTCAGGCAGTCAATATCCTTGGTTCCGTTTTCTACGGCGTCGTGCTCGGCCTCTTCCTCGTGGCGTTTTTTCTTGGTCGCGTCGGGGGAACCGCGGTGTTCTGGGCGGCGGTGGCCGGGCAAATCCTGGTGTTTGGACTCTATTTCACGCTCAACATCGGCTACCTCTGGTATAATCTCATCGGTTGCGCCGCCTGCGTGCTGTTCAGCTTGTTCCTCCAGGCCTTTATCGGTTCCCGCGGAGCGGCGGCTCCCGTCACTGCCTTATCATGAGCCCTGTGATCTGCTTCGGTCAGCAACCGTGCGGATTCTTTCCCCGACGGTATCTGGTGGCCAAGATCCGGACCGCCCGCCGACTCCAGGGGGAACTCGGCGGCGAAATCGTCTACTTCTGTCACGACAGCGACCACGACCCGCGCGAGACGCAAACCATCCTGCGCGACCGCCGGACGGGCGCGGCCGTACTGCTCAATTTTCCCTTCGAAAACAAGCTGCAGCGGAAATTCTCGCCGCTCTTCCTGAAACGCGTGCCCGCCGGCTGGCGCGACCACACCGCGCGCCAGCTGCCGGTTTATGTGGAAGAACCCTGGGTCGATGCCTTCCGCACCAATCCCGCCAGCACGGTAGCCGGTTTCTGCCTCGAAATGTACCAGCGCATGGGCCTGCTCAACGGCATCCGAGTCGTGCGCTCGGGCGATCCGGCCGTTCGCCGCACCGCCTGCGATGTCGCGAACTTCTTTGTCGACGTTCCTTATCAAGGCGAGATCGTGCGCGCGCGGCCGGCCGCCGGCGCTTGGCGGCTGCACGAGGGCGGCGAGGCCTACCTTGATCTCCCGCTCACCGAATTTACGAAGGAACAGGTTAGCCCCACCCGCGACACGCGCCTGCGCTGGATGCAATCCGTGGTGCATTGCACCCACTACGTCGCCGGCCCGGGCGAACAAGCGTATTTGCATCCCGAGGAGGCTCCTGACATCGTCTTTTCCCCTCGCGATCCGATCGACCGCTCCGATGAAGCCTACACCGACTTCCCTGCCTAGCCCGAAGACCCTCCTGGCATTTGGCGCGCATCCCGATGACATCGAGTTTGGGTGCGGAGGAGTGATCGCCCGGGAAACCCAGGCCGGCGGCACGGCCCACCTGGTGGTCTGCTCGCGGGGCGAGTCCGCCACGAACGGCACGCCAGCGCAACGGACGAAGGAGGCGAAGCAGGGCGCCCGGTTGCTCGGCGCGACGATCGAGTTCATCGACCTCGGCGGCGATGCACGCTTTGCGGCGGACGTCGCGTCCGCCCTGCAGCTGGCCGCCATCATCCGCCGCGTGCGTCCGCAAGTCGTGCTCGCCCCTACTCCGGTGGAAAACCAACACCCGGATCACACCGTCCTCGGCCGGCTCGCGCGCGACGCCGCCCGTCTGGCGCGCTACGGCGGCGTGAAGGAACTCACGGTGCAGCCGGCCCACGCCATCGAGCATCTCCTCTTCTATGCGGTCACGCTCGAAGCCGAGCCGGCAGGCCACCCGCCAGTGTTCTTTGATCTCTCCGCACCGGCCGTCATGGAGGCATGGAAACAGGCGATGGCCGCCCACGTTTCGCAGGCCCAAACCCGGAACTACCTCGAGTTTCAGCTCGATCGCGCGGTACTGAACGGCCGGCGGTGCGGCGTGGATTTCGCCATGCCCCTGTTCCCGAACGATCCGCTCGTCGTCGCCTCGCTGGCCCAACTCGGCCGCGCCGCGCGGCACTTCTGATATGATCGACGGCAGACCACTTCGAATTGGCATCACCTGTTATCCGTCCGTCGGCGGAAGCGGCGTGCTCGCCTCGGCCTTGGGGGAGGAACTGGCCCGGCGCGGCCACGAAGTCCACTTCATCAGCTACGAGCAGCCGTTCCGGATGCCGGTGGGCACGCCGCGCCTTTTTTTCCACCCGGTGGCGATCAATGACTACGGTTTGTTCAAATATCCCGACTACACGCTGCCCTTGTCCGTGAAGATGGCGGAAGTGAGCCGCGATCATCACCTCGATGTCCTCCACGTGCATTACGCGGTGCCGCATGCCACGGCAGCGATTCTCGCGCAATCGATGCTGCCCCCGGAACAGCGCCCGCGCGTGGTGACGACCCTCCACGGCACCGATACCACGCTCCTCGGTTGCGATCCCGGTTATGGTCCGGCGATCCGCCATGCGCTCGCCTGCTCCGACGCGGTCACGACCGTCTCCGAGTGGCTCCGCGACGAGACCCGGCGCCTGCTGGCGGTCGACCGGCCGATCGATGTCATCCATAATTTTTTCTCCCCGCGGGCTCCGGGACGCTCCCGGGAAGACGTCCGCCGCGAACTCGGCCTGACTCAGGAGGCCCTGGTGCTCCACCTCTCGAATCTCCGCCCGCTCAAACGCATCGACCTTCTGCTGGAGACCGTCGCCCGGGTGCAGCCGCGAGAGGCGTTCAAGCTGGTCATCCTCGCAGGCGCGGACTTTGCGCCCCATGAGGAACAGGTGCACCGGCTCCATCTGGAAGATCGGGTGATCGTGCGCGAGAGGGTTCCCGGCGTGGAGGACTATTTGCAGGCGGCCGACCTCGGACTCTACACCTCGGATAACGAGAGCTTCTGCCTNNGCGGGCGCAGGAGAAGTTCTCCGCCGACCGGATCGTCCCCCTCTACGTCGAGCTCTACGAGCGCGTCTGCGCCCAGCCGCCCCGCATGAGTTGAATGCGAAACCTACCGCCGGCTAGGTCCCGCCAGCCGCCTTCGCGTCCTCCGGACTCGTGAAGAAAAAGGCGCGGACGGGCATCGCCCGACAAGCGCCTATTTCTCCACCGTGAACGTCACCGTGTACTGCGTTTCTTCCCAGATCAGCCTGAGCATGCCGCCGCCATTCGCGCCTTTCTCGACGGCCATCGTAAACTGCTCCGCCGGGGCTTCCGCCGCCTGTTTCTTCAATTCGACCCGAACAAAATCCTGTTTCTCGTCGTACTGCGTGCCCCATTGACCGACCTGCCGGTTGACGATCAATTTCGCCGATCCGTCGGCCTGGGGCAGCATGAACAGAGTGTAGGCGCCGGCCGCGATGGGCGCCCCGCCGAGCAGGATCGGCTTCTGCGTAATGAACAATGTGGCTTCGTCCGCCCCGGCGCGCCAGACCTTGCCATAGGGCACCAGCGATCCCCAAATCTTGCGGATCTCCCCGCTCTTCGGATCCTTGGAATACGGCCGACCGTAGACAATCGTGATGCGGTTGCCGTCAATCCTGTTGCTGATCGTTTCGTGAGGACTGAGGCGTTTCTGCTGCGCCGCCAGCGGCATCGCCCCAACGAGGGCGATCGCGATTAACATTAGGGTCGAAGTGAATGTGCGCATGGTATTTCCAGGATTATTGCGGCGGTCAGGGTGTTGTCAGGCGTGGTCGCGCTCTCCCATCAACAACCGACCGGATCGTTGCGACGGATGGCGGTACTTCATTGCCAGAAAGATAGCCCGATTTGATTTTCGAGCAAGTCTCGGCGACCAGCAGCCCGTCGGACTTTGAGGCCTCCGGGCTGCTGCGGACCATTCCCCGGCTAATTCTTGGCCGGAAGCCGGGCCAGCGTTTGTTCGAGATTCCGGCGCGCCTCCACGAAGTCGGGGTTGATGCGCAAAGCCGCGGCAAACTCTGCGATCGCCTCCCGCGTGCGCCCGGCATGAAAGAACGCCGCCCCCAGACTGTTGTAGGCCGGGGCATAATCCGGCCGGCTGCGCACCGCCGCCTCCAGCTGGGCGATGGCCTGTGACGTCCGGCCGGCATCGAGCAGCGCGTTGCCGAGATTATTGCGCGCCTCCGCGTAGTCGGGCTTGATCTTCACTGCGATCGCGTATTGCGCAATCGCCTCCTCGATCCGTCGGGCGCCCAAGTAGACATTGCCGAGGTTGAAATGTGCCCCCTCATCGTTCGGATTCAGCCGCAAAGCCGCCTGATATTCCTGAATCGCGTCCGCCTCCCGGCCCGCTTTCAGCCAGGCGTTGCCCAGATTATAGTGCATCTTCGAATCCTCAGGCCGGAGTCGCAACGCCTCGTGGTAGTGCTCGATCGCCTCGGTGACCTGGCCGGTGTCCAGCAACGCGTTGGCCAGGTTATTGTGGGCCCGCGCGTAATTCGGATCGAGCCGCAACGCCGTCCGGCATTCTTCGATCGCCTCCGGCAGCCGGCCCACCTGGCGCAGGACATTGCCATAACTGCTATGCGCCTCGACGTAGTTTCGTTTAACCGTCAGGGCCGCCTGATACTGCCGGATCGCATCGGGCAACCGTCCCGCGCCATCCAGTTGATTGCCCAGCCGGCAGCGTTGCACCGCATAATGATCGAAACCTTCCAGCAGGTTAAACCCCAGGGAGAAGACAAGCAGGAGCACCCAGACCGCCCGAACCGTCACGCGCCAGCGCGGGCGGCCCGCCAGCACACGCTCCACCGCCAGAATCCCGACGGCCGCCAGAAAAACCAACGTGGGGAGAAACTCCGCCTCGTAGCGGCTGCAAGTGCCGTAGAACAAGATCAGGACCCCGGCACATATCCCGAAGAGGATGGCCACCGCCACCAGAAACCCCCGCAACCGGACACGATCCTCCGCCGCGCGCCTCCACCACGCCAGCGGCGCTGCCAGGGCAAACCAGACGATCGGAATATTGGTCAGGATGCCATAGGGATCTTCGATGTCGGCATGCCCCACCGGCACCGCCGGCGTCGCGATATCGGCAACAAACGGGAATTCCCGGGTCCACCGGACCGGCTCNNTACCGTTGGCCAAACTCGAGGGGACTGTCGAAGCGCAGATCATTGTAGATCATCAGCCCGAGCACGCAGAGCGACACCGGAAGCACCGCCGACACCAATAAGGCCCACGGCAGGCGCCGCCGGCCGGTGGCTGCCGCCTCGTTCCACGCGATGACGGCCGGCGCCAACAAAATCGGCGCGCCGAGAAGCAGAAATGGCCGCGCCCCGACCGCGAAGCCCAGCGCCAGACTCGCCGCTGCCACCCACCACACCCGCCGTTCAGGGTCAATCACGGCCCGCCAGAGTGCTCCCAGCGNNAACCGGCACGCCGGTCGCCAGACCCAAGGCCAATATCCCGGCCGCTACCACTGCCACCCCGACCTCGGGAAAGTAATGCCGCCACAGCGAGCGCAGCAGGGCCGCGCCGGTCAAGAACCCGACCACGCAAAAGATCGCCACCGCATGGTGGTGAAACAGATAATGGCCCGTCAAAGTCGCCCACGGCCAGAAGAGCAGCAAGGCGGGAGCAACTCCAAAGTAGAGGTACAACCGGCCCTTGTAATAGGTCATGTCATGCAACCCATACCCGGTGCGGTACCGCCCATTCGCGACCGGATCATAGGGATCGGCGAGTCTCGCCAGTTGCAGCGGCGCCTCTTTGTCGAGACTCAGCTGCCCATGCTGAAATCCCCGGACCAACAGGTTGTAGTGGTTGTCGGCCGCCGACCGACCGGTCAGCTCGGTCACGCTCTCCGCGGCCATCCAAGCGAACAAACCCACGACCGCCGCGCACACGAGCCCCAAGACCACCGTGCGGATATGCTGGGATTTCTGCTCAAGCATGCGTGCGCATGGAGTGGGAAACAGCCAAGCTTGCTGTCGGGTCAGAAAACGGCTCCGGCCATGTTCGTTCTGGGAGCAGCCCGGAGGACCCAGAGTCCGACAGGCTGCTCTGCTCAGGAGCCCGGTTTTGGCAACGCAACCGCCGGCGTGACTTGACCCGGCGTCGCCGTCACCGGCACCTTGAGTCGCAATTGCATCGATCGCTGGGCCCACGGGCCACCGGCGTCGACTTGCATGACGAGGTCGGTGAGTTTGGTGACTTCGTCAAAATTGCCGGCATCGAAAGCCAGCGCGGCCAGATGATAGGCAGCCTCGCAGCGCACGGCTTTGGACCGCGCCGCATCGTCGGCCAATTGGCGGAGGGCAGTCGTGCCTTCGGAGACCTTGTCGGAACGAATCTGGCACACGGCCTTCCCTAGGAGGGCCCGCGATGCGAACGGTGTGCCAGGCAGCGTGGCAGCGGCGTGGCTGTAATCGTCGATGGCGGCAGCGTAGTTGCCCGCCGTGCAGGCGTCATCCGCCAGCTTGAGATAGGCGGCACCCGCCAGTGGATGGCCTTTGTGCTCCTGCGCAAAGGCCCGCAACCGGGCCGGACTCACGGCGGCGGAATAGGCGGATTCGATCTCGTTCTCCCGCTGGGCGGCCAGCGCCTTGTAGCCGTACCATCCGAGGATCACCAGGATGACCGCAGCGCAACCGACGAAGATCGCGGTGCGGTTTTCTTTCTTGTCCCAGATCGCGCGCAATTGCTCCTCGAAGGGAGGTTCGACATCGGTCTTGCCGGCCGGATCGCCAGGGTGAGTGGGGCTGGGGGAAGGCTGGTTGGGCAGCGGAGTGCTCATGGAAACCGCGCACTATGGGCGGGCGCTTTGCCTCTCACAAGGCAAAATCCGGACGGATTCGCCGTCGGCGCGCATCCCCCCGATTGGCGGTGGCTCCGTCGGGGCGCGGAAATGTCCTCGTTCCCGCGCTTGACCGCGCCGGCCCGGTAATCTGCGATCAGGTTAATGGGCCAATCTGAACCTCCGTCGGAGCCGGCGCACACCGCTGAGAGCGGCCAACTCTCGTTCCCGGGCACGCTGCCCGGGCTGACGGTCACGCTGGATGCAACGGCGGGCCTGATCCGATTCGAATGGACGGACGCCGCCGGAAACGTCGTGCGGCGGGCCCGCCTGGAGCCGACCGGAACCCGCGCCCCATTCCACGTCCTCCGCTGGGTCTGCGAGCCGGCGGGACTTCACCCCGGTGACTACTGCCTCGCTGCACTGGCTTCCACCCGGGCGCTGCTCAAGCGGATCTTCAGGCGCTGCCGGGCGGTCAACGGGACGAGAATCTGGCCCACAACCTCGGTTTTGCCCGGGTGGTCCAGCCGTCCGTGACTGTCGACTGGCCCGCGCCGGATCCGGCGCAATGGAGCGCGATGCTGCAACGCGCCGTCGAAGAGGATCTAGCCGGCGAACTTTCCGGAATCCGCCAGCGCCAGACGACCCATCTTGGACGCGAATTGGAGCGGATTGACGACTACTTCGCACGCTACGAGCGCGAACTGGTTGGGCGCGCGAGCCGCTCTGCTGGGAAGATCAAGACGGCCGACCGGCTGGCGGCCGCGCAGGCCGAACACGCCCGCCACCGGGCCGACCAGGTCTCCCGCCATGAGATCACCGTTTACCCGCATGTCGACGCGCTGCTGCTGGTCGCGGAACCCGCCTGGCGCGCCCCGCTCCACCTCGGGCGCGCACATCAAGCTCCGCAAAACCTCGTGGCCCGCTTCGTGCCCCGCGCGCGGCGCTGGGAGCCGCTTCCTTTGTCACTTAATACGTGACATCGGATTCACGGTTTCAGCCGCCGCACGATCCGTTCGTGTTCCAGCAGGTACTCATAGTGGCTTTGCACATCGGGCAGCGATGCATCATCAATCTTGAGCGCTTCGCGGGGATACTTGTCGTTCGCTTTCGCAATCGCCTTCCGGATGTGCTTCCCCTTTTCGAGCCAGCGAAGCACCTCCCGGTCGAATTTCTCCTCTCCCGGCGTGCGCTCCCCAATGATCTCCGCGGCTCTCGCGACGTATTCCTCAACCAGCTCCATGGGTGGTTCCTCGCCGTCTACTGACTTCATCGGGCGGTCTTAATCAGGTTGTTTCTCGCTACTGTTCCTAAATTCCTCAAAGAAAATTTCGTCGACGTCGAAGACCGTTTTGGGCTTTAGGCCGAGCTCCAGTTTCTCGAACATCGCCACAAGCTTCTCGCCATCCACCAATTCGATCGGTCGAGCACCGTCTCTCCGCGATTCGCGTCGCGCGTCCCTTGTCGGTGAGACTCCATACCCCACGCGTTGATGAGTCGAGAAGGTCTCCCCTTTTGAGATAGAATCGAGCCCATGCGACCTGATTTCTGAATCGCGGTTGGCCTGACTCCATGAGTTCATTCTGCTGCGCCTCCGAGACTGCGCACAGCTCGGCCACCTTGTCCGTCGCTTCTTCCGGGGTGGCAGAGCCTCCCAGAGCCCGCAACGCATCGAGCAACGGCCCAAAGTAGTGCAGAAATCTGGTCCCTTCTTTTTTGTCTGTCATCGTCGATTTCCCCGGTTGCTCGTCTCGCGAGCGGTCTCGTTGCTATCCACCGAGTTAATCTTCGGGAGACAGCTTGAGCAAGCCCATCTGTGCAATCTGCGGAGCGATACGATACGGGATTTACGGCGGTGACGGCGCACCGCCCTCCAGCGGTATGGTTCGTACAAAATGGCGCCGCCATTTTGAAGAGGGACGGGAAGGCCGGAGGCCGCCCCGTTCCTTCCTAGTCGAACACGACGGTCTTGTGCCCGTAGACCAGCACGCGATTCTCAAGATGCCAGCGCACGGCCTGGGCCAGCACCGTTTTCTCGAGGTCGCGGCCCTTGCGGATGAGGTCCTCGACGCTGTGGCGGTGGGTCACGCGCACGACGTCCTGCTGGATGATCGGGCCGTCGTCGAGCACCGCGGTGGCGTAGTGCGCCGTGGCGCCGATGAGCTTTACCCCACGCTCGTGCGCCTGGTGGTAGGGCCGGCCGCCGGCGAAGGCCGGCAGAAACGAATGGTGGATGTTGATCACCGGCCGGCCAAATTCCTGCAGGAAACCGCCTGACAGCACCTGCATGTACCGGGCGAGAATCACGAACTCGGCCCCGACCTCGCGCAGGATCTGCAACTGCTGCGCCTCCGCCTCGACCGCCGCCTTCGTCCCGGCCGCCAGCGGAACGTGGTGGAACGGCAGCCCGTAGCCGCGGGCCGCATCCGCCAGGTCCGGGTGATTGGAGATCACGCAGGCGAAATCGCCCGCGAACTCCCCGGCTTTCCCCCGCAGAACGAGGTCGTGAAAACAGTGATCGGCCTTGGACACGAAGAGGGTGCCTTTCGGGCGGTGGGTCGAGGAGGCCACCTGCGCCACCATGCCCAAGGTTGCCGCGAAATCGATGAACGCGGCCGCTTCCGAGTCGACCGCCCCGGCCTCCCCGCCCTTGAGGCCTGGAGATGACGAAACGGAAGCGGCAACCCGGGCCTCCGGAGGCCTGGCGACGGAGGCTATGCCGGCCGGAGGATTGCCGACGGCCGGCACGGGCACCCATTCGATGCGCTGAAAGAACACATTGTATTCCGTGTCGCGGTGCTGGTCCGCGTGCAGGATGTTGCCGCCGCGCTCGAAGATCCACCCGGCCGTCCGGGCGACCAGACCGCGCTGGTCGGGGCCGTGCAGGAGGGCGATGAGCGTGGGGGCGGAGGACGTCATCGGTTCAGCCGCTCGCGGCGACGTTGGTCATGTAGCTCTGCAACGGGCGCACGCCGACGCGCTTCTGCTTTAGCGCCTTGATACCGTTGAGCGCGGCGAAGGCGCCGGTGATCGTAGTCATCAGGCAGATACTGTGGGCGTAGGCGGCGGAACGGATCTTGTTCTCGTCCTTGCGGGGGATCATGCCCGACGGCGTGTTGATGATCATCTGGAGCTGGCCGTTCTTGATCAGGTCGATGACCGTCGGCCGGCCCTCGTCGATCTTGGACAGGAGCTGCACGGGGACGCCGTGCTCCCGCAGGCTGCGGGCGGTGCCGCTGGTGGAGCAAAGGGTGAAACCAAGCGCGACCAGCTCCCGGCCGAGGTCGACCCCCCGCGCCTTGTCGGCGTCCTTGACGCTGAGGAAGACGTTGCCGGCGAGCGGCAGGGCGTTGACGGTGGCCTGCGTCTTGGCGAAAGCGATGCCCAGATCGTCATCGAGGCCCATGACTTCGCCGGTCGAGCGCATCTCGGGGCCGAGCGTGATGGTGGCGCCGGGAAAACGCACGAAGGGGAAGACCGCCTCCTTCACGCACCAGTGGCGCGGCGTGCGCTCGCGGGTGAAACCGAGGTCCTTGAGCTTGAGGCCGGTCATGACCTTGGCAGCCAGCTTCGCCAGCGGCACGCCGATCGCCTTGGCCACAAACGGCACGGTGCGCGAAGCCCGCGGGTTGACCTCCAGCACATAAAGCTCGCCCTCCTTGATGGCGAACTGGACGTTCATCAATCCGATGACATTGAGCGCCCGGGCCAGCGCGTAGGTGGCCTCGCGCACCGTCGTGAGCATCTCGTTGGACAAGGTATGGGGTGGCAGCACCATCGCGGCGTCGCCCGAGTGCACGCCGGCGTATTCAATGTGCTCGAGCATGCCGCCAATGACACTGGTCTCGCCGTCCGCCAGGCAGTCGACGTCGAGCTCGATGGCATCCTCCAGAAATTTGTCGACCAGCACCGGCTTGCCCGGCATGGCGTCGAAGGCCTGGCGGACCACGGCGCGCAGCTCGGTCTCGCTGTAGACGATGAACATGCCGCGACCGCCCAGCACAAACGACGGACGCAGCAGCACGGGAAAGCCGACCTCATGGGAGAAGCGGATGGCGTCCGCCTCGGTCAGCGCCGTGCGGTTCGCCGGCTGCTTGAGGGCGAGCTTGTGCAGGATGGCGGCAAAGAGCTGGCGGTCCTCGGCGATGTCGATGCTTTCCGGCGAGGTCCCAATAATATTCACGCCATGCTGTTTCAGCGCGGTGGCGAGGTTGAGCGGCGTCTGCCCACCGAACTGCACGATGACGCCCTCGCATTTTTCCTGCTGGTAGATCTCCAGCACGTCCTCGAGCGTCAGCGGTTCGAAGTAGAGGCGGTCGCTGGTATCGTAATCGGTCGAGACCGTTTCGGGGTTCGAATTGACCATGACGGTCTCGAAGCCGATCTCGCGCAGGGCGAAGGAGGCATGGACGCAGCAGTAGTCGAATTCGATCCCCTGGCCGATCCGGTTGGGGCCGCCGCCCAGGATCATGATCTTGCGGCGGGTGGAGGGGATGATCTCATTCTCGTCGCCGTACGACGAATAGTAATAGGGCGTGAACGCCTCGAACTCGGCCGCGCAGGTGTCGACCAGCCGGTAGGTCGTCTGCACCCCGGCCTGCTTGCGGTGGGCGCGCACGGCGCCGAAGTCGGTCCCGAGCAGATGCCCGAGCTGGACATCGGAGTAGCCCGCCTCCTTGGCGCGGCGCAGCAGGCCGACATCGATGGTGGCGAGCGTGTGCTTCTTGAGCGTCTCCTCCAGTTCGTGCAACTCCCGGAGCTGGTGGAGAAACCACGGGTCGATCTTGGTGAGATCGTGGATCCGCTCGACCGAGTAGCCCGCCCGGAAGGCGTGGCGGATATAGAAGATCCGCTCGGCATTGGGCGTGCCGAGCTTCTGCATGATGACCTTGTCCTCGGGCCGCTCGTCGCCGCCATACTTGCCGCCGCCGCCGAAGCCGCGGGCGCCGATTTCGAGCGAACGCAGCGCTTTCTGGAGCGACTCCTTGAACGTGCGCCCGATGGCCATGGCCTCGCCCACCGACTTCATCGACGAAGTCAGCGTCTGATCGGCATCAGGAAATTTCTCGAAGGTGAACCGAGGCACCTTGGTCACGATATAGTCGATCGTCGGTTCAAAGCTGGCCGGGGTCAGGCGCGTGATGTCGTTCCGGAGCTCGTCGAGCGCGTAGCCGACGGCCAGCTTGGCCGCGATCTTGGCAATGGGAAAACCGGTGGCCTTCGAGGCGAGCGCGGAGGAGCGCGAGACCCGCGGGTTCATCTCGATCACCACCATGCGGCCGGTCTGCGGGTGGACGGCGAACTGGATGTTGGAACCGCCGGTCTCCACGCCGATCTCGCGGATGACGGCGAAGGAGGCGTCGCGCATGAGCTGGTACTCCTTGTCGGTCAGGGTGAGCGCGGGCGCCACGGTGATCGAATCCCCGGTGTGGACTCCCATCGGGTCGACGTTTTCGATCGAGCAGATGACGACACATTGGTCCTTGTAGTCGCGCATCACCTCCATCTCGAATTCCTTCCAACCAAGCAGCGCCTCCTCGATCAGGACTTCGTGGACCGGCGAGATCTCGATGCCATTGCCCACAATCCGGTCGAATTCCTCGCGGTTGTAGGCGATGCCACCGCCCTGCCCGCCCAGGGTAAACGACGGACGGATGATCACCGGGAAACAGCCGATGTAGTCGGCGGCCTTCCGCGCGTCCTCGAGCGAATGCGCCATCATCGACTTCGGCAGGTCGAGGCCGATCCGGATCATGCACTGCTTGAAGGCCTCGCGGTCCTCCCCCTTGCGGATCGCGTCGGGCTTGGCGCCAATCATCTCGACGCCATGCTTCTGGAGAATGCCAGCCTTGTGCAGCGCCATGGAGAGGTTCAGGGCGGTCTGGCCGCCGAGGGTGGGCAACAACGCCGAGGGATGCTCCGCCTCGATGATCTTCTCGAGAAATTCGATCGTCAGCGGCTCGATGTACGTCACGTCGGCAAACTCCGGATCCGTCATGATCGTGGCGGGATTGGAGTTCACCAGCACGACGCGGTAGCCCTCCTCCTTCAGCGCCTTGCACGCCTGGGTGCCGGAGTAATCGAATTCACAGGCCTGGCCGATGACGATGGGCCCGGCGCCGATGATAAGAATGGATTCAAGGTCGGTCCGTTTGGGCATGGGCGTAGATTGCACGGAGGGTTGCGAGCGGGCCGCCATGGCGCAAGCGGGAAAGGTGCTCTCCGGCCATGGGCATGTGTTTTGTTTTGAAGAGCCGTCGCGCGATCCCACGGGNNTGCCACGTGGCATGGGCGTCCCGCCCATGTCAGACGAGACTCGTTCCAAAACAAAAGACCGTGCCATGGGCGGAACGGCCTCGCGCCCGTCGTTCCTTGAAACAGGGCGGTTTCCCCTGGAGTGAGGGGCTCCCGCCCAGGCCGCAATTCCCCGGCCCGCGCGGCTCGCCTTCCGCCTTTGATTGCGGCCGCGCCGCGGCCGGATCGGTCCTGGCTAACCCAGCTTGTGGGCGCTCACACCCAGCACTTTTGCGGCCCGGGCTTTGTCGCCCTCACACGCGTGGAGGACCATGTCGATGTACTGCTTCTCCTGACCGGAAAGGTAATCGTCCAGCTTCGGCCACTGTTCGGTCTCGCGCAACCGGAGCGGCAGTTGCTGGAAGGTGATGACCCGCGATTCACTGGTGGAGACAATCTTGGACACCACCTGTTCGAGTTCGGCCAGATTCCCCGGCCAGCGATAAGCCCGGATCTGGGCCATCGCGTCCTCGCTGAATTCAACCAGCGACGCGTCGAAATGCGGGTTGGCCGCTCCGCGCGTAAAATGTTTGATCAGGATCGCCAGATCATCGAGCCGCTCTCTCAGCGGGGGCAACGCAATCGGGAGCGCCGCCACGCGGTAGAACAGTTCGTCATTGAATCGCCCCTCGTCGGTGAGTTTTTCCAGATCCTCGTCCGAGGTGCAGATTAGCCGGAAGCTGTGGCCGTTGTTGCGCAACACGCTCACCAGCTCCTTCTGCACCGGGATCGTCAAACAGTGGAGATGCTCGAGCAGCAAGGTTCCTCCCTTGGCTTGTTGCACCCAGGTTCCGCCAGCCCCGTCCAAACCGAGCAGTCCTTCGCGAATGCTTTGGGCGGAACTGAGCGCGCAGTCGATGCGCACCAGCGGGCCTTCCGGCGATCCGCCGGTGGCATGGAGCACCTCGGCCACGGTCCCTTTGCCGCTGCCACTCTCACCGACCAGAAGCACCGGCGTATGCACGGCGCTGAGCTTCTTGATCTGCTGGATGAGCTTCCGGGCCTTCGCGCTCTGCCCGATCATTCGTTGCTCGATCTCCGTCGATTTGATCGCAGACACACCCGACCGCGTGGAATGTTCGGTGCTCACCTTCCGGTAGTCCATGCCCCGCTTCAGGGTGGCGATGAGTTCGTCGACCTTGAACGGCTTCTGCAAATAGTCGAACGCACCGAACTTCAGCGCCTGGATTGCGCTATCGGTGCTGGCATACGCGGTCATGATGATGACCACGCAGTTGGGATCGTACAGCTTGAGCTGCTTGAGCAGCGTGATGCCATCCATCGGCTTCATATCGATGTCCGCCAGAACGACATCGAATTTTTCGGCCTTGTATCGCACCAATGCCTTCTCGCCATCCGTGGAAAACGCCGTCGCGAAACCCGTGGGTTGGATAACCGCGTCAAGCATCTCGTGGATAGAGAGCAGGTCGTCAACTATTAGAACAGCCGGCATGAGCAGGAAATACTGGGTTGAGCGAACACGCTGCGATCACTTGGTGCAAGGCTAACCGCACATTCATTCAGATCGGCGAGAATATTGCAGCCGTTGCCAACCGGGCGCCCGAGCCCCGGCCGCAGAGGCAACGGCCGGCTGATTCCGCTTCGACATGACCGTTTACTGCAAGCCGCCCGCCACCGCGGCCAGGTTGAAGATCGGCAGGAACATGGCCATGACAATGGCACCGACGACCACGCCGAGAAAGACGATCAGCAACGGCTCGATCAGTGACGTGAGGGCCGCAATCGTGGCCTCACATTCGGTGTCATAAAAGTCGGCGGTCTTGTTCAGCATGCCATCGACATTACCGGTGGTTTCACCGGCCTTGACCATATGTTTCATCATTGGCGGGAAAAAAGGATTCACGGCCAGGATCTCGGATACCTGACCGCCCTGGCTGACATGCTTGGAAATCTCCTCACAAGCATCCTCGATCTGCACCTTGTTGCTGGCGGCCGACACAATCTCCAGCGTCCGCAGAATGGGCACACCCGACCGGATGAGGGTGGCGTACGTCCGCGCGAATCGCGACAAAGCGATCTTGTGAAGGAGGCTGCCGAAGATAGGAGCCCGCACGAGCGCAAGGTCCTTCATCCGGCGCCCTCTCGGCGTCTCGATGAACCGCTTGAATCCATACCAAGCCGCAATTCCGAGGATGATAATCCACAGGATATTATGCCTCAGAAAATCACTGACATCGATGAGCATCTGCGTCGGAAGCGGCAAGGCATGGCCAAAAGACGAGAACAGCTCTGCAAACACCGGGATCACAAAAATGAGCAGCACGTTGACCAGAGCGATGGCCAGGCAAATGACCGCGATCGGGTAGGTCATGGCTGACTTGACCTTCTTGGTCAGCTTGACGGTCGACTCAAAATAGGAGGCCACCTTGCTGAGAATCTCGGCCAGCGCACCAGAGGCTTCACCCGCCTCGACCATTGAGGTAAATAACGAATTGAAGGCCCGGGGGAACTTCTTGACCGAGGCAGAAAACGAAGTGCCCGAAGAAATATCAGCACGCACGTCGCGAATGATGACCCGAAAAACGGGATCCTCCGTTTGCTCCTGCAGTGCTTCGAGGCATTGCACGAGCGGGAGACCGGCGCTGAGGAGCGACGCAATTTGCTGGGTGAAAACAGCCAGCTCGCCCAACGGAAGCCGGTAGTTCTTCGCCTTCCTCTCGATTGACCGTTGCTTGGCCAGCGTCTGGGCAGTACGAATGTCCGTCTTCTTCGTCTGAGATGGCGCCTGACGGGGTGAAGCCAGCGACCCGGGGGCGGCGTTCGAAAGGAATGCCATGGTAAGCCAAGTCTAATGCGTTCATGGCCCCTCTGCGCAACTCCAATTTCGCGCGGCTTCGCCAGCCTCCCCGGCCGGTCGGCCCCGCCACGCGGTGGCGCGGAGGCCGGGATCGGGGCGCCTCTTGAAACGAAGGCTTGACCGCCGGGCGATGCAGTGAAGCCTTTAAATCGCGTAAGCGGCTATAGTTTAGTGGTAAAACCTCTGCCTTCCAAGCAGGTGTCGTCGGTTCGATTCCGTCTAGCCGCACCACTTTCGCGCCCGGTTTCGCGGTCCCTGGGAAACACCTGCACCGATTTGCAAAAAAAAGGTGAGAATAGAAAATCGCGTCCGCCAGCTCATTTCTTCGAACCCTTAACTCACTCTTCCTCGTGAAATATGGTCTGAGCCTTCTTCCGGACGGTGCGCTGGACTTCCTGTCGCTGGGCGCTCTGGTCCACCGCCTCGATCCGGGAATCATTCCGTTCCGCAAAGCCGCCCATTGCGACCTCCATGTCAGCGGCGGCGAATTCAATGTGGCGGCCAACCTGTCCGATTGCTTCCGACTCAAGACCGGAATCGTGACGGCCATGGTGGATTATCCGATCGGCGACCTGATCGCCGAACGGGTGCGCGCGATGGGCGTGACCCCGTTCTACCGGCATTTTTCGCACGACGGCGTCCAGGGCCCGAACCTGGCGACGGTCTACAGCGATCGCGGCCAGGGCATCCGCGCTCCCGTGGTCTTCTACAACCGCAGCAACGAAGCTGCGGCCCGGCTCAAGCCCGGCGATTTCGACTGGGCCGCCATTTTCGCGCGCGGGGTGCGCTGGTTCCACAGCGGCGGTATTTTCGCCGCGCTGTCACCCACCACCGCCGAGCTCATCATCGAGGGCCTGCAGGCGGCGAAGGCGGCCGGCGCAGTGACGTCGTTCGATCTCAACTACCGCGAGAAACTGTGGAACATCATCGGTGGTCACGACCGGGCGGTCACCGTGCTCGACCGGATCGTGCAGCACGTTGACGTGCTCCTCGGCAACGAGGAGGACCTGCAGCTCGGCCTGGGCATCCCAGGACCGGAAGTCGCCGCGCGGTCGAAACTCGATCCCAGCGCGTTTCTGGGCATGATGGAAAACGTGCGCCGGAAGCATCCCCAGGTGAAGATCGTCGCCACCACGCTGCGCGAAGTCCTTTCGACGAATCGCCACCGCTGGGCGGCGGTGGCGTGGATGGACGGCCACGCTTACGTTTCGCCCACGTGCGAACTGGACGTCCTTGACCGGGTGGGGGGCGGCGACGGTTACGCGGCTGGCTTCATCTACGGTCTGCTGGCCGGCGTTCCCGAACAGGAAGCGGTCAATCTGGGCTGGGCGCACGGCGCCTTGCTCACCACTTTTCCGGGCGACACCACGATGGCCACGCTCGACCAGGTGAAGGCGCTGGCCGGGGGCGGCTCGGCCCGCATCCAGCGCTAGAGCGATTTAAATTGAACTGTGGCCGAGAACACGAACGTGGCTGCGAGCGCCAGCGAGTGGATGGTCCGTCCACTCGCTGGCGCTCGCGGCTACACCTCTTCTGAAATCGCTGTAGGCGCCAGCCATGCTGTATTACTCCCGCGGCTCTCCCACCGACCGACTCACCGTCGCTGACCTGCGCGCCGGTCTCCACGCGGCGCTCGGGCAGCTCGGCCCGCGCCAACGCGTGCTGGTCGTCCCGCCCGATTTCACCCGTTGCCACTCGCAGGCCGGCCTGCTCACGCGCCTGGCTTATGATTATTTCGGCCCGCAGTTGACTGATGTGCTGCCGGCGCTCGGAACCCACACCCCGATGACACCGGAGCAAATCGCCGGGATGTTCGCCGGCGTCCCCGCGGGGCTGTTCCGCGTCCACAACTGGCGCACCGGTATTGCGACGCTGGGCGAGGTGCCCGCGGCGTTTGTCCGCGAGGTTTCGGAAGGAGCGGTGGATTTCCCGTGGCCGGTTCAGCTCGCCAACTTGATTTCGACTGGCGGCCACGACCTCATCCTGTCCATCGGCCAGGTCGTGCCGCACGAGGTCATCGGCATGGCGAACCACAACAAAAACCTCTTCATTGGCACGGGGGGACCGGACAGCATCAACCGCAGCCATTTTATCGGCGCCGCCTATGGCATGGAACGCATGATGGGGCGGACCGACACGCCGGTCCGCCGCATCTTGAATTACGCCGGCGAGCATTTCACGAAGCACCTGCCCATCGTCTATGTCCACACGGTGGTCGGACGCGACGCCGAGGGCCGGCTGCAGGTGCGCGGACTGTACGTCGGCGACGATCCCGAGGTGTTCAACCGCGCCGCCGCGCTCTCGCGGCAGGTCAACTTCGAGATGCTCGACCAGCCGCTGCAGAAAGTCGTGGTGCATCTCGATCCCGCGGAATTCAAGAGCACCTGGCTGGGCAACAAATCGGTTTATCGCACGCGCCTGGCCATGGCCGATGGCGGCGAATTGCTCGTCCTGGCGCCGGGGTTGAAGGAATTTGGCGAAGATGCGGAGATCGACCGGCTGATTCGCAAATACGGCTACCGCGGCACCCCCGCCACGCTGGCCGCCGTCCAGGCCAACGTCGAACTGCAGAACAACCTCAGCGCCGCCGCCCACCTGATTCATGGGTCGAGCGAAGGCCGCTTCCGCATCACTTACTGCCCGGGCCAGCTCACAAAACGGGAAATCGAGAGCGTCGGATTCACGCATGCCGACCTGAAGACCATGACGCAGCGCTACGATCCCACGAAACTGCAAGATGGCTGGAATACGCTGCCGGATGGCGAACGCATTTTCTACATCTCCAATCCGGCGCTCGGACTGTGGGCCTGCCGCGATCGGTTTGCGCCTGACGCGATAATTTGAGCCGGGTTCTTGGGTTCGGACTGCGGCTCGTCTCTCGGTCAGCGGTCCGTCGAACGCGAAGCCCGTGAATTGAACTCGCCGTGATCCGTGGAACGCGGGAGAAGATTCATTCCGACCATGCAACGCCTCATCGCACCTGCCCGCATCATCCTGCACCACCGGGTGTTCATGGTGCTGCTAGGCTGCAATGTTCTCGTCGGCCTCGCCTTCGCCTTCGTCTCGCCGTTTTTCTCGATTTTCGGGACGCGCAAGGTCGGCATGAGCCCGTTCGTCTTCGGCGTCTTCATGACGGTCCTCTCGCTGAGTGCGATTGCCATCAGCACCTGGCTGGCGCGGTGGTCGGACACGCGACTCCCCCGCCGGACGGTGCTTCTGATCGGCGGCATCGCCGGGATGTTGAACTACCTCGGCTACGCCTACATGCACGACCTCGTGTCCTTGACCATCAATGGCTGCGTGCTCGGCGGCATCGCCTCGATCACGTTTTCGCAGCTGTTCGCCTATGCCCGCGACCTCCTCGCGAGCTCGCACATTCCGCCGAGCCAGGCGCCGCTCTACATGAACGTCTTTCGCCTGTTCTTCGCGGTGTCTTGGACGGCCGGGCCCGCCATCGCCTCCTGGGTGATGCTGCGCTACGACTTCGTCGGGATGTTTCTCGTGGCGGCGCTGTGTTTTCTCCTGTTTATTATCATCCTGCTCGCTTTCGTCCCGGCCACCCCGCCGCTGCAGACTGCCCGGGCGGCGGCCGCGCAGATGCCGCTGCGCCGCGTCCTCGTCCGGGTCGACATCCTGGCCTACTTCGTCAGTTTCGCCCTCCTGTTCGCCGCGGGCACCATGGGGATGATGAACCTTCCGCTGCTCGTGTTGAATGTGCTCGGCGGCACCGGGCAGCAGGTCGGCATCATCTATAGTGTTTCCCCGGCTTTCGAGATTCCATTCATGCTCTATTTCGGGCTGCTCGCCACCAAGTCCGACCAGGCGCGACTCATCCGCATCGCCGTGGTGATCGCCATCGTCTATTACGCCCTGCTCTCGTTTGTCCGGGTGCCGTGGCAGGTCTACCCGTTGCAGATCCTGAGTGCCGCCATCACCGCCGTCGTGGGCGGCATCGCCATCACGTTCTTCCAGAACTTCCTGCCGGAACAGCCGGGCACGGCCACCAATCTCTATGCCACCGCCGGCCGGATCGGAGGGACGGTTGGGTATCTCGCCTTTGGCGTTCTCGCCTCTGCCTTCGGCCATCGCGTCGTCTTCTGGGCCTGCGCCGGCCTGTCCGTCCTCGCCTTTGTGATCTTGTTCGCCGACCGGGCGCGTCGCCCGGTGCCGGTTTCGGCCTGAAACCGCGGGCCGCGCTTGCGACCGGCGTCTTGCTGGTTTCGCTTTTCGAACGCGACTTTGCGGCCGCGCTTCGCCACACTTCCCCCGCCATGCCTCATCAGCCCGCCTCCACTCGCTACGACAATTCCGCGCTTTACCGCCGCTGCGGCCGAAGCGGCCTCAAGCTGCCCCTGCTCTCGCTGGGTCTCTGGCACAACTTTGGCGCCAATGATGACTTTGCCAACAGCCGCGCCTTGATCCTGCGCGCCTTTGACCTCGGCATCACTCATTTCGATCTGGCCAACAACTACGGTCTGCCCCCGGGATCTGCCGAGCAGACCTTCGGCCGCGTCCTGCGGGACGACCTCGCCGTCTGCCGCGATGAAATCATTGTTTCCACGAAGGCCGGTTACGACATGTGGCCCGGCCCCTACGGAGACTGGGGTTCCCGAAAATACCTGCTCGCCAGCCTCGATCAGAGCCTCAAACGGCTCGGCTTGGACTACGTCGACATCTTCTACAGTCACCGGCCCGATCCTTCCACGCCGCTGGAGGAGACGTGCGGCGCATTGGCCCACGCCGTCCGCACGGGCAAGGCGCTCTACGCCGCGATCTCCAACTACGGCCCCGAGCAAACCCTCCGGGCGGCAGAGCTCTTGCGCGGGATGGGCACGCCCTGTCTGATCCACCAGCCACGCTACAGCATGTTCGAACGCACGGCCGAGCAGGGTTTGTTCGATGTGCTCGTCCGGGAAGGCATCGGCGGCATTGCTTTTTCCCCGCTCGCCAAAGGCATGCTGACCAATCGGTATTTCGCCGGAATCCCGGCGGATGCGCGCGCCGCCCGCGATCCGCGCTTTCTCCGGCCCGAGCATATCACTGACGCCGTGCTCGCCCAGACCCGTCAGCTCGATGGCCTGGCGCGAACGCGCGGCCAGTCCCTGGCGCAGATGGCGCTCGCCTGGGTGCTCCGGCAGCCAGCCGTGACCTCCGCGCTCATCGGCGCCAGCAAGATTAGCCAGATTGAGGACAACCTCGGCGCGATCAAGAACCTGAGTTTCAGCCCGGACGAACTGACGGCGATCAACCGGATCCTCAGCGGGCCGTAAGGTTGATTCTCGTGGAATCGGCTGAAACAGGGGGAGCGCGTTGTCCCCAACGGCGCTGAGTCAGATTTGTGTAGGAAGGTCGCTTGCGACCGATGATCGCCCGCCAGCGGGCTTCCTACACCGGCACACCAACCGGCTCGCGAAGGGCTCTGCAGCGTCAGTATGCTCGCCAGGGCCACTCCACACAGCCGTCGACATCCTGGATCAGCGCGAAATCCACCTTCCCTTTCAGCACAAACGGCAGCACCTCCACGTCTGGAGGCAGCAACCCGCGCGCGGCCTCCCAGCTCTTGCCCGAGACGTAGACGTCGTCGACCAACAAGACGCGCTTCCAAAGGCCCAGGTCGGGCACGGCCGAAAGCAACTGGGGTTCGGTGAAGCGCGGTTCGTTGGCCTCATCCCGGTAGTTGAGCGCAATGACCTTCAATTCCAGGCCGAGCCGCTGGGCCACCAACGCCGCCGGCACCACGCCGCCAGTGGCGATGCCCACGACGCCATCGAGGCGCGCCGGAAACGGCCAGCGGGCCAGGCGTTCAACTATGTCTCGAAAGGTCAGCGGTGTCATGTCAGCAGGCGGGAGGTGCAATCGTGGCTGGAGTCCTGGAATTGGAAAACGTTGTGTGACCGGGTCAAGTTTTATGCCTCTCTGCTGCAAGGCCCACACTAAAGTTCAAAACTGCTCCTTCGAATCGGAAGAAAAGACACCCTTCTCCTCCAAAGGGCAGACGCCATTTGCAAGGTGCATGCGAACGAAGTCCGACCGGCTCCTGCAGGTCAATTTCTGCCGCGTTATTGCCAAATCATGCGGTGTAAGGGAGAAACCACTGGTGTAATCTTGGGCAGATCAATGATGGATTGTCGGCTGGCTCGGCGCGTTCATCGCGCCGGAGATCCGCGCCAATCCGTTCCTCGCGATTCACCCGCCCAATTCCCTCCGCCATGAAAAGCCGCCGCGACTTCATCAAAACCGGGCTCGCGCTCGGCGCCACGCTCTCCCTCGTCAGCCGGAAAGGGCTCCTCGCCGCCGAGGCGGTCGCCGGTGGCGCAACCACGCCGACGCCGGCCGCAGCCGCCCCAAGATCCGTGCTCGTCGCGGTGCGGGATGGCAGCCGCATGGCGATGCTCGACCAGGCGTTGGCCGCTCTCGGGGGCATCGAGGCCTTCGTCAAGAAGGGGCAGACGGTCCTGGTCAAACCCAACATCGGCTGGGATGCGGCACCGGAACGCGGCGCCAACACCCACCCCGAACTTGTCGGCCACCTGGTCAAACTGTGCCTCAACGCCGGGGCGAAGTCCGTCAGCATTTTCGACAACCCGTGCGATCAGTGGCAGAGAACGTACGCCAACAGCGGGATTGCGCAGGCCGCCAAGGACGCCGGTGCCATCGTCGTCAACGGCAAGGATGAGAGCCTTTACCGCGAAGTTGAGATCCCGGGCGGAATCAAACTGAAACACGCCCAGGTGCACTCCCTGGTGTTGGACAGCGACGTTTTCATCAACGTCCCGGTGCTCAAGCACCATAGCGGTTCGCTGATGACGGCGGCGATGAAGAACCTCATGGGCGTGATCTGGGATCGCGGCGCCTATCATCGCACCGATCTGCATCAGACGATCGCAGATTTCCTTACCTTCAAACAACCGACACTCAACGTGCTCGACGCCTACCACCCGATGGTTCGCAACGGACCGCGCGGAATCTCGGCAGCAGATGTCGTGGAGATGCGCACCTTGCTGGCGTCGACCGACATCGTGGCACTGGACGCCGCCGCCGCGAAAATGCTGGGCCATCAGCCGGCAGACGTGCGCCACGTCAGGATCGCCGATCAGATGAAGCTGGGCACGATGAATCTCGATCAGGTCGAGATCCGGCGATTCAAGCTGACCTGAGACTGTGTTGCATCGCCGCTTGAAGCTGCTCCGGGTCCTGGTGGCGCTGGCGATTTTCGCCGGGCTGACCGCCGCACTGGTCGACTTCCGGGGGGCGCTACCGCCGCGCGTCGGGCACTGGCTCGCCTCCGCGCAGTTTGTGCCGTCGCTGGTGGCACTGGTTACCGGAGCGTCTGTGGCTCTTGGCGCGGTGCTCATCGCAGTCGCCACGCTCGCAGCCGGCCGCATGTACTGCTCGGCCATCTGTCCGCTCGGCATTCTGCAGGACATCATCGCACGCATCGCCACTTGGTGGCCCGGACGGAAGCCGCCGCGCCGCCGCTACGCTCCGCCGGTCAACTGGCTCCGTCAATCCGTGCTCGTGGCAACGGTGGCCGGGGTGGTTGCCGGCTGGGCCGGATTCACCCTCGCGGTCCTTGATCCCTATAGCGGTTTTGGCCGGATTGCTTCCGCGCTCTTCCGCCCGCTGCTCATGCTTGCGAACAACGCGATCGTCGGCCCGGCCAACGCGCTTGGCCTCACCGAACTTTACCGGGTTGAGCCGCATTGGGCTGCCGCCGGAGTGTTGTCCGCGTCCGCCTTTCTCCTGGTCTTGCTCGCGGTGCTGGTCGTGTGGCGGGGGCGGCTTTACTGCAACACCCTCTGTCCGGTCGGGACGCTGCTCGGCTGGCTGGCTCGCAACGCCGCGTTCCGGCTGGAGATCGACCAAGGCGCCTGCACCAAATGCGCCGAGTGTTTGCGGATCTGCAAGGCGCAGTGCATTGAGTTGCGGAACGGCGCCATCGACTTCTCCCGCTGCGTCGCCTGCTACGACTGCATCGGGGCGTGCGACCACGGCGGCATCAGCTACCGCTGGAAGTGGCGCCGCCGGAAGCTTGCCGCCGTCTCCGCCCCGGTTGCTCCCGTGCCATCCGGCGCCGTCCAGGATCCGGCCCGGCGCGCTTTCATTGCGGGTGCGGCCACGGCCCTCGCGGCTTCGCTCGGCGCCAGCGCGCGGTTGCGCGCCGGGCCGCCGGCTCCCGATCGCGACCGGCCGGGATTGGACGATGCCCACCGCGCCGGGACCGGCAATGACCGCCGCGTTATCTGCCCTCCGGGTTCCGGCAGCATCGACCGGTTTCTCGACCGTTGCACGGCCTGCCAGTTGTGCGTCAGTGCGTGCCCGACCCATGTGCTCCAGCCCACCTGGACCGCCTACGGCCTCGACGGCCTGATGAAACCCCGGATGGACTACACGACGTCGTTCTGCAATTACGAATGCCGGGTTTGCGGTGAAGCCTGCCCCAGCGGCGCGATCATGCTGCTCGACCTGGCGGAGAAGCAGGTCACGCAGATCGGCGAGGCCATTTTTGAAAAGGAGAAGTGCATCGTTGTCGTCAAGGGCACCGACTGCGCCGCCTGCTCCGAGCATTGCCCCACCAAGGCGGTTTACACCATACCGTACGGGGACAATCTTCACCTGCCCACGGTCAACCGCGAACTTTGCATCGGCTGCGGCGGCTGCGAGTATGCCTGCCCCGCCCTGCCTGCCAAGGCCATCACCGTCTCCAGCCGTCGCGAGCACGGACGGGCCAAGAAACCGGTTGAACAAAAAGCGGCCCCACCGCCCGCAGGTGATTTCCCATTCTAGCATGAACCTGATTCTGTTTACGGCTGCGGAGACCGCCCAACCGCTGCCGTGCACCGACCGACGCGCGATCCATTTGTTGCAGGTTCTGCGGCGGCGGGAAGGCGATACCTTTGATGCCGGGCTGATCAACGGCCCGCGCGGCAAGGGCACCGTGGTTGCCATCTGCCCGGAGTCACTGACGCTCTCCTTCGTTTGGGCCACGGAACCGCCGCCGCTTGACCCGATCATCCTAATCGTCGGCCTGCCGCGGCCGCAGACCGCCCGCGACATCCTGCGCGATGCCACGTCACTCGGGGTTGCCGCGATCCATTTCGTCGTCACGGATAAAGGGGAGCGCAATTACGCCAACAGTACGCTCTGGGCTTCGGGCGAATGGCAGCGTCACCTGATTGCAGGCGCCGAACAGGCGTTCGATACGCGCCTGCCGGAGATCGCCCACGGCAGCCTGCTCATCGAGGCGATCACCACCCTGACGCCGGATGCGACCCGCTTGGCGCTCGACAATTACGATGCGTCGGGGCCCCTGTCGTCGCAGTCGCTGTCCGCCGGGGCGATCGCCCTAGCGTTCGGTCCCGAGCGCGGTTGGTCGAACGCCGAGCGCGCCACCCTGCGCGGCACCGGTTTTTCGTTCGGGCATCTCGGACCCCGCGTGCTGCGCCTCGAGATCGCCGTCACCGCCGCCGTGGCGTTGATGAAGGCGAAACGCGGGCTGATGTAGTCGGTTCGTTTGGCCAGATTCGCAAGAATGATCAAGCCAGCGACCATCGGCTCCTGTGACGTTCAGCTCCGGCGAAAACAGGCGACCGTCGGCTGATGGAGGCCTTTCCCCATGCGTTTCAGACAGGTCCAGCCCTCCGGAGCGAGGTTGAGTTCGCCGGGCATTTCGAAGAGCACCAAGGCCTCCGGCCGGGAGGCCAGCGCCTGGGCTAAGCGCGGGAAAAGCACCGGAGCCACCTCTGGGATGATCTCGTACGGCGGATCGATGAATACCAGGTGAGCCACTTCCTCCTGCCCAAGCGAAACCCACTTGAGCGCGTCGGCCTCCACCGTCCTCGCAGTCCTTATTTCGTGGCCGATGCTCTTACCGACCGCGGCCAGGTTGCTCTTGAGGCAGGCCAGCGCCTTGGGATTCCGCTCGACGAAAATCCCCCCGGTCGCGCCACGACTCAACGCCTCCAGTCCGTAGGCACCGCTCCCGGCAAAGAGATCCCAGAAGAAAGCCCCGACCACCCGCGATCCGAGACTCGAAAAAACTGCCTGCCGCATGCCGTCGGTGGCCGGCCGCACCGCATCGCCTTTCGGCACGGTGAGTGGAACCCCGCGGGCAATTCCGCCGCTTATGCGCATGGGAACCCCTCTTTTCGTCGGTTCGACGTTGTCGAGGTGATTTTCGCATATGGCTCCACGGACTGTCCGGTGCGGTGTTGTAGGGCGGGGTCGCCGCACCCCGCCACACTCGGCGAAACGGCGGGATCCGGCGATCCCGCCCTACAGCGCGGGACCGGATGATCAATGGAAGGCCCGGCGCCGTCCGGGCCAGAGAATCGGACATGGGCGGTGACGGCGCACCGCCCCCCAGCAAGATCGTCGCGCGCGACAACGAAATGATCAGACAATCTCATCAGTTCAGAGCGGTTTCATAGCATGGGTAGCTGCGAGCGCCAGCGAGCGGAACGCTCGTCCGCTCGCTGGCGCTCGCAGCTACATTAGCGTTTTCGGCCACAGCTGAACTTTATCCGCGTTAGTTCATGCCCACCTCGCGCCCACTGGCAGCAGGCAATATCCAGACTACAGCAGTTTGCCCGGCCGGTAATCAGCCGCCCCTTTCGCCCGTTTGGCGAACGACTGGGCTTCACCGAGGAACGCGTCAACTTGATGCGGCGCCGCCCCGACATAGCGGTTGCTCTCCGCCAGGATGGCCTGGAGCTGTTTCTTTCCGAGCCCGATCCGCTTGTCGCCGGCCAGACGCCCCAACAGGTCGGTTTCGCCATTGGTGGCGCCGGATCGCAACGCCCGCGCCGCCTCCAGCGCGTGTTCCTTGATGGCCGCATGCGCTACCTCACGCCCGGCACCATGTCTGACCGCCTCCATCAGGATTGTCGTCGTGGCGAGGAACGGCAGATTGCGCTCATTCTCGGCAGCGATCGCGGCCGGAAAAACCTCCATCTGCCCCAGCACGGTCAGGAAGGTTTCAAACAGCCCGTCGATGGCGAAGAACGCGTCGGGCAACGCCACGCGGCGCACGACCGAGCACGAGACATCGCCTTCGTTCCACTGGTCGCCGCTGAGCGCCGCCGTCATGGCCACATGCCCGCCGAGGATGGCATGGAAGCCGCAGATCCGTTCGCAATTGCGGGCATTCACCTTGTGGGGCATTACGGACGAACCCACCTGGCCTTCCCGAAATCCCTCGGTCAGCAGGCCTTGTCCCGCCATCAGGCGGAGCGTATGCGCAAAACTCGCCGCCGCTGCGCCCAGCTGATAGAGGGCTGACACCACATCGAAATCGAGACTCCGTGGATACACCTGCCCGACCACCACCAAGGAAGCCCGGAAACCAAGGTGACGCAAGATCCGGCCTTCGAGTTCGGCCACGCGATCGGCCCGGCCGCCGAGCAGCGTCAGCTGGTCGAGCTGCGTTCCGACCGCCCCTTTCAAGCCGCGCACCGGATAGCGTTCGATCAGGTTCTCCAGCCGATCGAGGGCGATCAGCAGTTCCTGGCCGAACATCGCCAGCCGTTTTCCCAGGGTCGTGGGCTGGGCCGGCACGTTGTGCGTGCGGGCGGTGATCATCAGGTCGCGATGCGTCTCGGCCTGCCGGGCGAGGGCGAGGAGCGCAGCCACCGCCTTGAAGTGAGCCACCTTGAGCGAACGAAAGATTTGCAGCTGCTCGACGTTCTCGGTCAGGTCACGACTGGTCAGCCCGAGGTGGATGAATTGCCGGCCAGCCAGCTCCGAAAACTCCTCCAGCCGCGCCTTGACGTCATGCAGCGTCACCCGCTCCCGCTTCAGGATAGACTCGAGATTGATGATGCCCTTGACGCGTTCGTAATCCTTGATTGCTTCGCCAGGGATCGGCACGCCGAGGTCCTTCTGCGCCTTCATCACCGCGATCCAGAAGTCCCGTTCGAGCAGGATGCGCCCCCGGGTCGACCAGATGTCCTTGATGGCCGCCGAAGCATACCGTTCGGCGAGCACGTTGACGATCGGCTCAGCCGGTGGTTGGCCCGGGACTTCAACGGAAGCCGGTGGGGTCTTGGGTTCGGACGCCGCGGAGGGGGCGGCCAGACTGGACGACGGTGGTTTCAAGGTGGAGAAAGCGGAGCGGGAGCCGTAACAAAAGCGTCCTGCGATAGCTACTGAAAAATTGCCGGGGCGCCAGCTTGACGCCGATTTAGCGATTCTCAGAGATTTCTTATTCTACGCCAGGCACCGCACCGCCATTTCCCGCAAGACCTCCTCCGCTTCGGCGGGCCGGCGGATCAGTTCCTCGAACGCGGCCATAAACTCCTGTTGATTGTCGATCAACCGGCGCAAGGGAGGCAGTTTCGCGGCACCCGCCAGCTTGCCCAGATACCAGAGGTTTTGCGTAAAGACATTAAACGAACTCTTCTCCGTCGCGCCGGCAAAATGCCGGGTGTAAGCCGCCGCCGCGCGCTCAAAACCGGCCTTGTCCAAACCCCGCGCCCCCAGCCGCACTTCGCCCGTATCCAACAGCACGCGCAGTTGCAGCAGCAGACGGTTGCGGTTCTGCAGCGCGGTGATCACCGGCCGGGCATCTCCCCCGGCGAAGAAATGCCGGCGGAGCGCCGCCAAGGTCCGCGACAGATCGCCCCGGCCAAACGCGTCAGCCGCTTCGAAGAAATCCCCTTCGGCGAAATTCGGCGTCAGTTCCTCGACGTCGCTTTCTTCGATCGTTCCACCTTCGCCTGCGTACGTGCTAAGTTTGTGCACCTCCTCGACGAGCAGCCGGGTGTTCGGGCCGGTCTTCGCCAGCAGGAGCCCCAGCGCATCCGGCGTGATGGTCGCACCCTGGCCCGCCACCTCGGCCAGCGCCACTTGTTCGAGCATGGCTGCGCCCGCCGGACCGTCGTCGCCGATGAACGTGTAGTCGGCCGTCGCCTCGCACCATTTGATGAAGGCCCGCCGGCGGTCAACCGGCGCAGCCGTGATCACCACCGCCACTTCCTCCGGATTCACCGCTGCCAGCAGCGTCTGCAAATCCTCAACCTGGCGCAATGTGCCCTCGCCCCGACCGGTCACCGAATCAGCCAAAAACGTTACGTCTTTGAGCCAGACCACGCGCTTTCCGCCGAACAGCGAGATCGTCTGCACCGCCTGCCGAAAACGGTTCACCGCCGTCTCGACCTCGCCAGCGTTGTTGGCGAGGCCGTTCAGCACCTCCCGTGAGAATTCGTCCGCCACCTCCGCCGCCAGCGCGTCGTAGCGCTCCTTGCCCAGCCGGTTGACCAGGAAATCATCGGGCCCGCAGATGAAAATGAATGGTTGGGCGGCCATCGTGCTCCGGTTTGCCGCCGAAGCCTTCCGAGCGCACGCAAAAAATCGTTTGAACGATTCAGCCTGACGCTGGTCTGAAACAGCGTTATTGCACCTTCGCATGCCCCTTCATCGTTCCCTGCCGCTCTGGCTGGTCTTTTCTGCCCTGATGGCGCCGCTGGCCGCCGCCGATTCCGCCGGGCCTGGGGCGACCGCCAGCTCCGCGCCCATGCCCCAGCCCGCTGTTGCACCCGCGGCGGTTTCGCCTTCGGCAGCGCCCGCTGCGCCGCCAGCCGCGACGACGCCGACCATTTCGGCCGCCGAGTCGGATTTGCCCCCGAAACCGCCAGAAGATGATGCCGTGCGGGCCGAGATCGCCGCGCGGGCCACCCCGAAGCTGAAAGAACTCGTGGCGCGCCAGGACACTCTGCTGGCCGAGCTCGGGAAAGATGATGTCGATCAAGACAACGTTATGCGCGACATCCAAAACCTGATTTTCGATTACGATGCCTTCCTCCGCGTGTTTCCTCGTTTCGCCCCCGGTTATGTCCCCTATGGCTTGCTGCTGGGCAAAGTAGGGATGCGCCGGGAATCGGCGGCGATTCTGCTCAAGGCCAATCAGATCGATCCGGACATCCCGATCGTCAAGAACCAGCTCGGCAACTATCTGGCTGAGGAAGGCGAACCGATCGAGGCCGCGAGTTATTTCCTCTCGGCCACCCGCCTGGCGCCGGACGAGCCGCTCTACCATTACCAGCTGGGCAAGTTGCTGACGGACGCACGCGACGATTTTTTGAAGAGCGGCCAGTGGACCCGCGCCCAGATCGACCGGACCATGCAGGAGGCCTTCCGCCGCGCGGCCGAGCTGGCGCCGAAGAATATCGCCTTCGCCTATCGCTATGCCCAGTCGTTCTACGATCTCGCAGAGCCAAATTGGGATGAGGCGCTCAAAGTATGGGGCGCGCTGGAAGACCAGTGCGGACCTGGACTCGAAAAGGAGACCATCCGCCTCCAGGCCGCCAATATCTTGATCAAACAGAAGAAGTTCGATCACGCCCGGCTCTTGCTGGTCATGATAACCACCGAGTCGTTGAGCACCCAAAAACAAAAGCTGCTCGACCAGCTTCCGGCAAACGCTGAGAAGTAAGGAGCGCAAAAGGCAGTAGCGGGACCACCGCCCGCGACTCCGGCGCGTTCCTCCTCATGTCCTTTCTCACCAAGCTTGAACACCTGTTCGGCCGTCTGGCGATTCCGAACCTCTCGCTCTACCTGATCGTCGGGCAGGTTTTTTTCTGGGGCCTCGCGCTGATGACCGGGTTCGACCTCGGACATATTGCCCTGCTCCCCGTGGCCGTGGTGGCGGGGGAAGTCTGGCGGCTCGCCACCTTCGTCTTGGTCCCGCCCAATGCCCATCCGGTCTTCATCGCATTTGCTTGGTACCTGTTCTACCTGATGGGAACAGCGCTTGAGCAGAATTGGGGCGCTTTCCGCTACAACATTTTTCTCGGCGTCGGCTGGCTGCTCACCATCGCCGCGGCGTTCATTACTCCGTTCGCCTATGCCTCGAATCTGTTTCTGGCGGGCAGTGTCTTCCTGGCCTTCGCCTACCTCAATCCCGACTTTGTGATGATGCTCTTCTTCATCCTGCCGGTGAAGATCAAGTGGCTGGCCCTGCTCCAGTGGCTTGGCTATGGGTACGTTCTCGTGGTCGGGCCGTGGTCCGCCCGGCTCGCCGTGCTCGCCGCCACCGGCAACTTCCTCCTCTTTTTTGCCGGTGACATCGTCAGCCAGATCCGCACGGGCCGCCGGCGCATGACGCATCAGGCCAAGGTCTTCGCCGCCGGCGCGGACGAGCGGGAGCATCGCCATCGCTGTCGCGTGTGCGGCAAGACCGATCTCAGCGATCCCAGGATGGATTTCCGCTACTGCTCGAAGTGCGCCGGCAACCAGTGCTACTGCCCGGATCACCTCTTCAACCACGAGCACGTGCTGGTGGATGACGAAGCGAAACGATAATCCGGGATCATGCGGTTGGACTTGCTTATCGAATGATCGTGCCGTCATCGAAAGGTTGTAGGGCCGGGTCGCCGGACCCCGCCATTCCTCCGAAGACGAAGCGGGGTCCGGCGACCCCGCCCTACAGGTTCAACAGCATGAGTCCGGAGAATCGGTCGGAAATGGCCCGCGCAAAGCCGCCAAGGTGCAACGATTCCGAGGGCGCGACCACGGCCCGCGCTCCCAGAAAGACTGGCAGCAGGGACACGACGGGCTCGACCTTCAAAGCGGCATCCTCACTTCGCGGCTTTGCGTCTGCTTCGCGTGAGATTCACTTTGGCCGCGGTTGCTCCTCACTGGGCGAATGGCTCGCGTTTGCGGAGGCCGAGTACGCGCGCCACGACCTCGCCCTCGGCCAGGTGGCGACCACCGCGCACGACGAGGCGCTCTACCTCTTGCTGCGTGCGCTCGGCCTGCCGCTCGACAGTGGCGCCGCGGTGCTCGCTCGCCCGCTCGCCGCCGCGGAGCGTTCCGCGGTATCCCGCATCTTCCGGCGACGGATCCTCGACCGCGTGCCGGCGGCCTATCTGACCCACGAGGCCTTCCTCGGTGAACACCGCTTCTACGTCGACGAACGGGTGATCATCCCGCGCAGCTATTTTCTCGAAGTCATTCCCCAGCTCGATCGTTGGTTGAAGAAATCGACGGCCGTCGCCCGCGCGGCCGATGTCTGCACCGGCTCGGGATGCCTGGCCATCCTGTTGGCGCACCAGTTTCCCGATGCCCGGGTCGACGCGATCGATCTCGCACCGGAGGCGCTCGCGGTGGCGAAAATCAATGTGCGCGAACACGGACTGGCCGGCCGCGTGCTCTTGCACCGCAGCGATGTCTTTGCCGGCGTGCCACCGGCCCGCTACGAAGTCATTGTCTGCAACCCGCCCTACGAGCCCTCCGCCCGGATGAAGACCCTGTCGCCCGAGTTCCGGAAAGAGCCGCGCCTTGCGCTCGATGGGGGCAAGGACGGACTCGCGGTCATCCGCCGGCTCCTCGCCCAGGCGCCCGACCGTCTGACCGACGACGGCCTGCTGCTGATCGAGGTCGGCGGGTTGCACGCCGCGATGGAGGCCGCGTTCGGCCGCCTGAAGCTCCGCTGGCTGCCGACGCAAGATGGCTCCAACTGCGTGTGCCTGATCGAGGCTCGCCGGCTATAAGC
>PLOH01000113.1:114077-174049 GCA_003142955.1 Opitutia bacterium
GGCTCGTCGGAGAATATCAACGACTGCCGCCACGAGGGAGCGAGATCAATCCGGCTTTTTCCTGCCGAGAAGTTCTTCGCTGTGGCGGTCGAGAGCGGATAGGCTGCCGGCACACGTGGCGTCGTCCACCCGGGCAACCAGCTCCGCGACCCAAGCCTCCTCCTCCACCTGCTCGGCGATGAACCAGTGCATGAGCACCTGCGCCGGATAGTCCTTGGCCGCCGCCGCTGCCTCGTAGACGGCATTGATCCCTTTCGTGTTGGCCTGCTCCATCGTCTGCGCCCACTGCGCCACTTCCAGCAGGAGGTCAAAATCCTGCTTGGGCCGGGCCAACTCCGCCAAATCGGGCACCACCCCACGGTCGATGAGATGGTCGATTATCTTCTCGGCGTGCTCGCGCTCTTCGCCGGCCTGTTTGGCAAAGAAACCTGCAAAGCCCCGGAGATTCTGGCCGGCACACCAGATTGACAAGGCCTGGTAGGAATGGGCGGCAGCGAGCTCCTGGTTCAACTGGCGTTGCAATTCAGCAACCACGAGGGGGGAAATATTGGCAGTAGGCATGGTAGTTTGGAATTCTGAGCACCCATCTTTGCACGGTTCGCCCTGAATCGCAACGGCTCGGCCCAAGCCATCTCTATTCAACAAACCCGGACCTCACTCGTGGCTAATGATGCCATCAGGTGATCGATGTAGGAAGCCTGCTTGCAGGCGATTTTCGCATGGCCCCTTAAGCTGAAGCGCCGGAAGCCCATCACCTCTTTGATGAGGCCAAAGACCGGTTCCACGGTTTGCTTGCGCAGCTGGTAGAGTAGCTTTCCCAGGGTCGTCTTCAGCCGGTGCGCCAGCACTTCTTTAGGCGTCGCCTCCGGACCCGGCGCGGGCGGCTCGGGTTGTGGCAGCAGGTCAGCCACCGTTTTGTGATGGTCGGTCTTTTCCACCGCCGCAAACACCGTGACTCCTGTTGGCGTGCCAATTGCATGCCGGCATTTGAAAGTCGAACACGCTCGATCACAGAGGGTTCTGCGTCGACAGCTCGCAAGCGGACCAGTACCATCGGACACTCGATTCGTCACTCGACTCCCGACAGCAAACATTCGGCTAAGGCTGGCTTCTCGGCTGGGCCTGAGCTGCTCCCGCGGATTGTGCAGCAGCCGCCTGGCGCCGCAGCTCACGCCGCCGGTTGATGTCGGCCTCGAGACTGCGAAGCTGCTCCGGGGTCAACGAAGGAGCGCTCCCGTTCGGGCCGCGGACACCCGGCGGAAATGGGCCACCCGGGGGAAGAACCCCTGGCGGCAAGATGCCGCCTGGAGCGCTGTTCGGTGGCATCCCGGCGTTCGCTGACGTTTGTCCGGGAGCTACGGTCAGCAGAGCAATCTTGGACTCCTTTAAAGCGAGCAGGTACGTCCGGTTTTTCTGTTCAACCGTCACAATCTCCTTGTCCGAATCAAACGCTTTGACGGTGAAATCGTGCCCGGACTCGTTCAACCGGGCCCACGTGCTCTGCTTCTTCGCCGTGTCATAGAGGCTGAATTCATATTCGCCACCCTGTTTCAGAATGCTCCGCAGTTCCAGTGGGGCCGAGTTCTGGGCGGCTCCCGCCGCCACGTTGCCCGGGAGAAAGGGTGAGTTCTCCAGCAGATTGGACGTCGCCTGCAGCGGCAGCGCCGCTATCGCCACGCCCAGCAGCGGACCGATCCAGGAAAGAAATGAGGCATTTGCGCGCATCGACGGCACCAGGATTCAAGTGACGGTACACGGTTTCGTCAAGTAACGCTCTAGCCCGGATGTTGGCGTGCTAGCCCGTCACTCCTCCAGGAGCTCCACTTCATAACCGTCCGGATCGGTAACAAAAGCCATCCGTCTGCCGGTGAGAAACGACTGGCGCCAGTCGGCGGGCCATATCTTGTAGCCCTTGCGCTCGAGCTCATCGCACTTCGCGGACAGATCAGGATAGCCGACCGCCGTATGCATCAAGTCCTCCGGCACGACCAGATCATAGCCTGGTTGATAGCAGAGTTCGAGCGCGTGCGCGCTTCCGGGGATTTGCAGAAAGGCGAGCTGGTTGCCCTGCGGCGATTTCGCGATGCGCCGGGTACACGCGAAACCGAGCTCGCCGTACCACGCGATAGTGCGATCAAGGTCGCCGACGCGGATGCGGGTGTGAAGGAATACGGGCATGATGATCGAGCAGCGGGCCGAAGGAATTGAACTGACAGGCATTCTAGCCATGCTGTTCCCTCACCACAAGCCCAGTCAACGGCTTCGACGTGGCCGAGTTCAACGTGAACCTCCGGCCGCGCGCCGTGTCCGATGTTGAGTCAATCCGCAACATCCCAGTCTTCGGGGCCAACGGCGAGCGCCTCACGCTGGGCGCGCTCACCGCGGTGGACGTGCGCACCGGCCTGGGACTATTGATGCGCGAGGACAACGAGCGCCGGATCGCCATCAAGCTCTCGGTGCGCGGCCGTTCGCTCGGCGTGGTCGTGACCGAAGCCGAATACAAGGTGGCCGCGGCCGTGTCGATGCCGAAGGGATACCGCCTCGAATGGACCGGCTCCTTCGAGAACGAACAGCGGGCCGTCCGGCGTCTGGCGGTCATCGTGCCGGTGACCTTGCTGCTCGTCTTCTTCCTGCTGTTCACGACGTTCGACTCCGGGAGGCTGGCAGCCCTGATCTTGGTGAACGTCCTCTATGCGGCGGCAGGCGGCATTCTCGCGCTGCCGCTGTCGGGGCTGAACCTGTCGGTGGCCGCGCTGGTCGGCTTCGTGGCGTTGTTCGGCATCTCGATCCAGAACCGGGTCATCCTCGTGGCACGCATCCGCGAACTGCGGCACCTCGGCCATAACCTGGCAGACGCCATTCGGGAGGGCGCAGTGTCTCGCATCCGACCGATGATGATGACGGCCCTGATGGCCATGCTCGGTCTCCTGCCCGCGGCATTGTCGCACGGCGTGGGCGCAGAGACGGCCCGGCCGTTTGCCGTGGTCATCATCGGCGGACTCATCGCCGACACGCTGCTGACGATCTTCCTCGTGCCGCTGCTCTATCCGTATTTCGAAGAGAAGGCGGCCAAGGGCTGAGGCCGGCGCATTGAAATGACCGGCAAAGGTGGAGTGCGTTGTCCCTAACGCGCTTAGCCTGCTCACCGGTATTGTGACCAACCGTTTCTCCGCTGCGGAACCGGCCCCCGTCCTGCCGCCAGCGAACGCCCAGCCGCCGACGTGGACTTGGCATGTTCAAAACACCGATATCGTGCAGGCGACACCTGGCTTCGTCGCGCAGTATTCCGGCCCGAACAGCCTCGATGACCACGGCGAGATCAGGGACACCGTGTCCTTCGATCTGTATGCCGACGTCCAGCTGTGGCAGGGCGCCGTGGCCGAATTGGAGCGCCGGTTCAAGGTGGGCGATCGGTCTGGCGCGATCCGTTTCCTCGTCTATGACAACCGGGCTCATATGGGCAGCTATCAGGTGGCGCTCGATTCGCCGGGGCGGCCGGCTGACATCGTCGCGACACGCGTCTACCGCTACAAGACCGGCTATGGCGTCAACGCGGAGCAGGAACTTGCCAAGAATGTCGGCGCTTTCGCCCGCCTGGGCTGGAGTGACGGCCAGAATGAAGCCTGGGTGTTTGCCGACGTCGACCGGACTGCGTCGCTTGGCCTGAGCTTCAAAGGCGAGGCGTGGGGGCGGCCGGGAGATACGCTCGGCCTCGCCGGAGTGATCAACGCCATTTCCAGCACCCATCGGGACTTCCTCGCCGCCGGCGGCACCGGCATCCTTGCCGGCGACGGGGCGCTTTCCTACGGCCCCGAGCAGATTGTGGAGACCTATTACGACGTTCGCCTGGCACCCCATCTGAACGCCGCGTTGGATTACCAGTTCGTCGCGAATCCGGCGTATAACCGCGCCCGCGGTCCCGTATCTATTTTTGCCATACGGTTGCACTGGAGTCTTTGAGCTCCGCATGGTATTTTGTTTTGAGGAGCCGTCGCGNNCGCCCGTGCCACGTGGCATGGGCGTCTCGCCCATGTCAGACGAGACTCATTCAAAAAAAGGCCGTATTGAGCCCCCCGCGGCCGGATTTTTCCTTGCCATCGAAGAACGCGTTTTTAAGCCTCCCTCTCCGCTTGTCATTGGGGTCGTCTGCTTGGTGGATTGTCAGATGAACCGCGGTTCAGTGGTGATTCGAAACTCGATGGTCGGGAACGGGCAGAAGATCTGGTCAAGCAGTCTTCCTTAGCCAATCCATGAGCACCAAACTGTACGTGGGCAATCTACCCTTTGCCTCCACCGCGCAAGACCTCCAGGACCTCCTCAGTCAGGTGGGCACGGTCGCCAGCGTCGACCTGATTCTCGACAAATTCACCGGCCGTTCGCGCGGATTTGCCTTCGTGGAGATGTCGACTGCCGCCGAGGCGCAGGCGGCGATCCAGAAGTTCCACGGATTTGCCATGGACAACCGCAATCTCACCGTGAACGAGGCGCGGCCCAGGGAGGAACGGGCCCCGCGGCAGTTCGAGGGCGGCGGCGAGCGGCGCGGGGGGGTCGGCGGCGGCGGGCACGGGGATCGCGGCGACCGCCGGGGTGGCGATCGCGGTTATCGCCAATAATCTTTCCCTCCCTTTTCATTCGAAGCCGGGCCGGGCGCCCGGCTTTTTTGTGGTCCGGCAGTCTCATGCACTCTTTCAGGGAAGACTGCACAGCGTGGCAAAAATTCTTGCGTATCGTGGGCCATTGGAGGGCGAGGCTCCTGCCGAGCCGAAACCCAGATCGCGGCGGCTCGGCGGGAGCCTCGCCCTCCACGCCATGCGCAAAGTCTAAACATCGGGTGCGAAGAATTGACTTGCAAGGAAACTAGAAATACTGTCCTAGTTTCCTTGGTTTCCCGATGATCAATCCAGTTTACAGTCCGCCCGCCCCGGCCGCCATCACCCCCGGCGCCCGGATCCGCCAGGCCGCCCGCGTCCGCCTCCTCGCCTCCGGCTACAGCTCCCTGACAATGGACGAGCTGGCGCACGATCTCGGGATGAGCAAGAAGACGCTCTACCGCCATTTTCGGAGCAAGGATGACATCATCGACGCAATCATCGAGGAGATCGGGCAGGCCATCCGCGACCGGATGGATTCTTTTCTAACCAATCCAAAACTCAATTTCACCCAGAAGTTGTGCGCCCTGGTTGAGGTCGTCGGCTCGAATCTCGCGCTGGCCAGCCCTGGCATGCTGCATGACCTGCAGCGGTTCGCGCCGCAGCTCTACCAGAAGATCGACGATCTGCGGCAACGCAACGTGCCTTATGTTTTCGGCCGCCTGATTCGCGCCGGCCTGGCCGAGGGCAAGGTCCGTCCCGAGATCGATCCGGCCTTCGCCGTCGAATTCTGGCTGCAGGCCATCCGCGGTCTCATCCATCCCGCCGTGCTTGAACGCACGCAACTCACGCCCCGGCAAACCCTGGAGCGTGCCATCCATCTCTTCTTCGGCGGGCTTCTCTCGCCCGCCGGCCGGAGAGATTATGACCGACATCTCGCCTCCTGTGAAAAACATTCCCCCATCTGATCGCTGGGCGCTCGCCGCCCGCCTCTGTCAACGCCCCGGACTCTTCTCCGCCGCCGGCTTGGCCGCCACATTGCTTTTGGGCGCCTGCTCCAACCGCGATGGCTCCGGCGAGCTGGTGCTCTCTGGTAACATCGAGGTAACCGATGCCCAGGTGAGCTTCAAAGTGCCGGGCCGCGTCATCGAACGTCTCGTCACCGAGGGCGACCGCGTTAAGTCCGGCCAACTGGTGGCCCGGCTGGACGACACCGAACAGCAGGAGCAGCTCGCCCTGCGCCGCGCCGAACTCGCCGAAGCCGCGGCCGTCTGCGCCGCGCTGGAAGCCGGTTCCCGGCCGCAGGAAATCGCCGCCGCCGAGGCGACCCTGCACAGCGTCGAAGCCGACCGCGACCGTCTGCGGCTGGATTTTACCCGCCAGCAGGATCTGCGCGGCAAAGACGCCATTGCGGATCGCGAGCTCGAAGCGTCACAGGCGCAGCTCAAAGTCGCCGAAGCCCGCGTCGTCGAGGCCGCCGAGCGATTCAAGCTCGTCCAGGCGGGACCGCGCGCCGAAGACGTCGCCCAAGGCCGCGCCCGGGTCGACCAGGCCCGGGCCGCCGTCGCGTTCGCCGAGACGCAGGTCGAGAACACCCGGCTTTTCTCGCCCCTGACCGGGGTCGTCCTTTCAAAAAACATCGAGCCTGGCGAGTACGTTTCCCCCGGAACGCCCGTCATCACCGTGGCCGATATCGCACACGTTTGGGTCCGCGCCTACGTCAACGACACGGACCTCGGGCGCATCCGCCTCGGCCAGAAGCTCGCCGTGCGCACCGATACGTTTCCGGGCAAAACGTATGAAGGGACGATCGGCTTCATTGCCTCCGAGGCCGAGTTCACGCCGAAAACCGTGCAAACCGCCAAGGAGCGCGTGAAGCTGGTCTTCCGGATCAAGATCGACCTGGCCAATTCCAACGACGAGCTGAAGCCGGGCATGCCGGCCGACGCGACCATTCCGGCCGAAGGGTGAGAGTGAAGGTGAAAGTGAGGGTGAGGGTGGAAGGGCGAACGTTGACTGCATTGCCCGATGGACCGTCGCGGCGGCACTCCGGTCCCTTGGCTTCACTCCAACTCTGACTTTCACCATTTCGCTCACTTTCGCCCGCCCCTCCCTTTCACCTTAACTTCCACCTTCCCTTTCACCCTCACTCCCTGCGATGTCCGCCATTCGCTCCCTCGGTCTCCGCCGCGCCTTCGGTGAACTCATCGCCGTCGCCGGACTCGATCTCGACGTCGCCGACGGCGAGATCTTCGGGCTCGTGGGCCCGGACGGCGCCGGCAAGACCACGACCATGCGCATGCTCACGGGCATCCTGCCGCCGACCGCGGGCACCGCCGAGGTGTCGGGATGCGATGTCGTCCGCCAGACGGACCGCCTCAAGGACCACATCGGCTACATGAGCCAGCGCTTTGGCCTTTACCCGGATCTGACGGTGCAGGAAAACCTGGCATTCTATGCCGACATCTATGCCGTCCCTCGACGGGAGCTGGCTGCGCGGACGGATCGTCTGCTCGGTTTCAGCAATCTGACGCCGTTCAAGCAGCGCCTGGCCGGAAATCTTTCCGGCGGCATGAAGCAGAAACTTGGCCTGGCCTGCGCGCTCATCCACACGCCGCGCGTGCTGTTTCTCGACGAGCCGACGAACGGCGTCGATCCCGTGTCCCGCCGCGATTTCTGGCGCATCCTCTACCAGCTGGTGCGGGAGAAGGTGACGATCTTCGTCTCCACGGCTTATCTCGACGAGGCGGAGCGCTGCAACCGCCTGGCGCTCCTGCACGAGGGCCGCCTGCTCGGCCTGGGCACGCCTGACGAGGTCAAGGCGATGATGCCGGGAGCGCTGCTCGAGGTCCGCACTCCGGCGCCCCGCCGCACCGCGTCGCTCTTGCGCGAACAACTGCCGGACACCTCCGTCGGCCTGTTCGGCGACCGCGTGCACGTGGCCGCGCGCGATCCGGAAGCCGCCACCGCCCGTATCCGCCAGCTTGTGACCTCGGCCGGTTTCGAGCCGTTGACCATCCGTACCATCGAGCCGTCGCTCGAAGACGTGTTCGTCTCCGTGCTCGCCCAGAAACCCGGTCCGCGATGATCGCGATTTCATCAGTGGAACCGGGCCGTCAAGTGGCGTCAGTCTCCGACTGGCGAAATCGCCGGTCAAAGACCGGCGCCACCTTTGTTTCCGCGTCAGCGACCGCTGATTTGTCATTTAATAGATGACATCCTTTCCCTCCCGTGCGCGCTGAACCGAATTCTTCCGCCGAAACCATCGTCGAGGTGCAAAACCTCGCGAAGCGTTTTGGCACTTTCCAGGCCGTCGCGGGCATTTCGTTCGCGGTGCGCCGCGGAGAGATCTTCGGTTTTCTCGGCCCGAACGGCGCGGGCAAGTCGACCACGATCCGCATGCTCTGCGGCCTGCTCGCTCCCTCGTCCGGCTCGGGTCGCGTGGCGGGATTCGACATCGTGCGCGAGGCGGAGAAGATCAAGACGCGGATCGGCTATATGAGCCAGAAGTTTTCCCTGTACGACGAGCTCACGGTTGAGGAGAACATCGATTTCTACAGCGGCATCTACCGGCTCCCCAAGAGCAAGAAGATCGAACGCAAAGAGTGGGTGCTGACGATGGCCGGCTTGCGCGACCACCGCCACGCCCGCACCGCCGATCTCTCCGGCGGCTGGAAACAACGCCTCGCTCTCGGCTGCGCGGTGCTGCATGAGCCCCCGGTTCTTTTCCTTGATGAGCCCACCTCGGGCGTCGACCCCAACAGCCGCCGGCAATTCTGGGACCTCATCTACGAGCTTTCCGGGCAGGGGGTGACCGTTTTCGTGACGACCCACTACATGGAGGAATCGGAATACTGCGACCGCCTGGGCGTCATCTACCGCGGCGAGTTGATCGCCCTCGGCACGCCGCGCGCACTGAAGACGGAACACATGCAGGGGGCGGTGCTCGAAATCGAGTGCGAACGGCCAAGCGATGCCATGGAGCTGGTGGAACGTCTTCCGGAAATCAAGGAGGCGGCGCTGTTCGGCAAAGGCTTGCATGCGGTCACCCGCGACACCAACGCCGCGCCGGCCATCCAGGCCATCCGGGCCGCGCTGGCCAGCGGCGGTTTCCGCGCCACGAAGGTCGAAAGCATTGTTCCGACGCTGGAAGACGTGTTCGTCTCGCTTATCGAGGCGCGCGACCGCGCCGAGGCGCCGCAAGCGGAGGTCCGTCGATGAACCTGCGGCGCTTCTGGGCCGTCGCCCGCAAAGAATCCCTGCATGTGCGTCGCGATCCGAGCAGCCTGGGGCTCGCGCTCGGCATTCCGATGCTCATGCTGCTCATGTTCGGTTACGCGCTGACGCTCGATGTCGATCACGTGCCGTTCGTCGTGTGGGACCAGAGCGGAACATCCCAGAGCCGCGCACTTCTGGCGCACTTCACCGCCTCGCGGTATTTCGATTTCCGCGGCACGGTGGAGAATTACGGAGCGCTGGAGCACGTGATCGACGACCGTGATGCCTCCCTCGTCCTGGTGATCCCCCCGGAGTTCGCCCGCCGGCTCGACGCCAGACGCCCCGCTCCGGTGCAGGCCGTCGTCGACGGTTCCGATTCCAACACGGCTTCCATCATTCTCGGTTACACCCTGGGAATCATTAGCGGGTTCAACCAGGACATCACGCTCGCCCAGGTCCGGCGCGCCCCCGGCGCGATCCCCTCCCCCGCCCTCGACCTGCGCCCGCGCATCTGGTTCAACCCCGACCTGGAGAGCCGCAACTTTATCGTGCCGGGGATCATGGCCGTCATCATGGGATTGATCGCGGCGCTCCTGACTTCGCTGACGATCGCCCGGGAATGGGAGCGCGGCACGATGGAACAGCTCATTTCGACTCCGGTAAAGCCGGCTGAACTGATCCTCGGAAAATTGCTGCCCTATCTTGGCATCGGCATGCTGGACATGGTCATCGCAGTGCTCATGGCGGTGTTTCTGTTTCACGTTCCCCTCCGCGGCAGCGTTCTCCTTCTGTTTTCCGTCGGCGGCATCTTCATGGTCGGCACGCTCGCCCAAGGCATCCTCATCAGCACGCTTGCCCGGCAGCAACTGCTTGCGAGCCAGGTGGCCATGATCTCGACCTTTCTGCCGGCCTTCCTGCTCTCCGGCTTCGCTTTTGCCATCGGCAACATGCCGGTCGCGGTCCAGGCCATCACCTACATTGTGCCGGCGCGCTATTTCGTGGCGCTGGTCAAGGGCATCTTCCTGCGTGGGGTCGGCATCGCGACGCTCTGGCCCGACATCCTGTTTCTCGTCATTTTTGCGCTGGTGGTCGCCGGCGCTTCGATCGTTTTCACCGCAAAAAAACTCCGCTGACCATGTGGGAACGCATCTACACCGTGCTCCGCAAAGAATTCCGCTCCGTGTTGCGCGACCCGCGGATGCGCATGGTCATCCTTGTGCTGCCGGTGATCCAGACGCTGATCTTCGGCTATGCGGTCAGCCTCGACGTGCGCCACGTCCACCTCGGGATCCTTGACCGCGATCAAACACCCGCCAGCCGTGCTCTGGCCGCCCGGTTCACCGGTTCGTCCTATTTCGACGTCGTGGCGTTTCCCCGGGATGAGGCCGGGGCCCGCCGGTTGATCGACGCCAGCGATGCCGCAGCGATCCTGCAGATCGATGCCGGTTACGAAGGGGATTTGAAGGGCGGCCGGCCTGCCGCGGCCCAGCTCATTGTCGATGGTTCGGACTCCAACACCGCCCGGTTTGTAGTGAACTACGCCTCGGTCATCGCCGCCACCTATGACAACGAGCTCGTGCTGGACAGGGTGCTGCGCCGGGCCGGACAGACGCTTCCGGTCGGCAGCGTCGACCTGCAGCCGCGCGCCTGGTTCAACGCCGACCTCGAGAGCCGCAACTATTATGTCCCCGGCGTCATCGCCAATCTCGTGATGCTGGTCAGCCTGATGCTGACGAGCATGTCCATCGTGCGCGAAAAAGAAGCCGGCACGATCGAGCAGATCATGGTCACCCCGATCCGCCCCGTGGAATTCATCCTCGGCAAGTGCGCCCCGTTTGCGGTGATTGGTTTCCTTAACGTGGGCATGGTCGCACTGGTCGGACTGTACTGGTTCGACATCCCGCTCCGCGGCAGTTTCGCACTGCTCTCGCTCGGCACCGCATTTTTCCTGCTCAGCACGCTCGGCATCGGATTGTTCATCTCGACCGTCAGCGAGACCCAGCAGCAGGCGATGATGACAACGTTCTTCTTCTTCTTCCCCGCCATGCTGTTCTCCGGATTCATCTTCCCGATCGCCAACATGCCCGCCGTCATCCAGTGGCTCAGCCTGGGCGATCCGCTGCGCTATTTCCTCATCATCATCCGCGGAATCTTTCTAAAAGGCATCGGCTTGGAACTGCTCTGGCCGCAGTTCACCGCCCTGCTGGTCATCGGCCTGATCGTGCTGACCTTCGCCGTGAAACGTTTCCACAAAACGCTATGAAACGCGCTGCTCCCACCGGCTTCCCGCTGGGTTTTCCCATGTTCAGGGTTCGTCCGGCCGGCCCGGGTCAGCTTGGGCGCGTTTCATTTGGCGCGGCGGTGCCGCGCCCCCGGCACTCGCGCATGGGGCCGCCGCCCGTCGGCCCGTCAACTCCATCCCTCCTATGAACTCAAGTTTTTCATTTCCTCCTAGGCCTGCCTACGCCCGGAGATGTATCGGTGGGCTGCTGCTTGCCCTCGCCACGGCTGCCGGATCGGAGCCGGCGGCCCTTACGCTCGAGGATTGTCTTCGCCTGGCGGCGGACAACCATCCCGCGCTGACCGCCGCGGCCGCCGGTGTGCGCGCCGCCAACGAATCCGTGGGCGAGGCAAAGGCGCCTTACTGGCCGAGGGTCGACCTCAGCACGGGCTTTCACCGCTGGCAGGAACGCGTTTTCCTTCCGGCCGGTCTGATGATCCCCGGCCGGCCCCTGCCGGAGATCGTCGGTCCACTGAATGACTGGACCGGCGGCCTGTACTCGCAGATGACGTTGTTTGATTTCGGAGAACGCCGCGCCGGCCTCGATGCCGCGCGCGACCGCTGGAAGGGCGCTCAGGCCGACTCCGAGGCGACCCGGGGCGACATTCGTCTGGCGGTGCAAACGGCATTTTACGGGCTCGCCGCCGCGCAGGACCTGTCCGGCGTGGCCGAACGCAACCTGAAGCGGATGGAGAGTCACCGCGCGCTCGCCCAGGCGCGGCATGACGCCGGCGCCGTGCCGCAAGCCGACGTGCTGCGGGTGCAGGCGGAGGTGGCTTCGGCCCAATTGCAGCTGATCAGCGCCCGCAGTCGCGTGCGCACCGCGGCCGGCCAGCTTAACACTTCCATGGGGCGCCCGGCCGAGCTCCCGGTCACCATTGCCCCGCCCGCGGCTGACTCATTGCCACCGATTGCGACCGACATCGACGCAGCCGTCCGGCAAGCCATCACCAGCCGACCGGAACTCAAGGCGGAGCAACTCCAGGTCGACGCCGCCCGTGCCGTCGTGGAAGGAGCACGGGCCGCCCGCGCCCCCAAGCTCCGGGCTGACGGCTCCTATGGCGTGAATGACACCACCTTCCTGCCCGAGACCAAGGTATGGCAGGTGGGGCTGTCCGTCGATCTCCCTGTCTTCGACGCCGGCAGCCGAGCCCACCGGGTCGCCCGCTCCAAAGCCGAACTCGCCCGCGAGCAGGCGACGTATGACACCCACTTGCTGCAGGTCCGCCAGGAAGTCTGGGCGGCGGTGACCGAACTTGAGCGCGCCCGCGATTCCATCGCCGCCAATGAAACCAATCTCCGGGCGAGCGAGGAAAGTCTGCGCGTCGAGCGCGAACGCTACCAGAACGGCGCCGCCCTGATCACCGATCTGCTCGATACCCAAACGGCTCTCGCCAGCGCCGAAGCCTCGCTGGCCCAGGCGCGCTGGAGTTGTCTCTCCGCCCGGGCCGCGTATGAGCGGGCCGTGGGCCGTCCGTAGCGCGGACCTCTCGCCCCGCGGGAAAATCGCCGCGAACCAAATGGACCGGATGGAGTTTGCCCTCTCCGCCACGCGCCCGCGGTCACTTCTCGTCCCGGACGCGGCGCTTCCGCAGGGCCAGCGCCAACCCGATCACTCCGGCCGCCAGGGCCGCCTCCACGACGCCGACCAGCCACGCGGGCGGGGCGAGCAGCGTGGTCGTCAGGCGGTCGGTCATGATCATCTCGCCGCCCACTTTGCCCAGGAGGGCCGCGCCGATGTAGATGATAACTGGATACCGGTCCATCAGCCGCGCCAGCAGGTTGCTGGTGAACACGACCAGGGGAATGCTGAGGCCCAGGCCGAAGAGCAGCAGCCCGAGATGCCCCTTGGACGCGCCCGCCACCGCCAGCACGTTGTCCAGCGACATGGAAACATCCGCCACCATGATCAGCCAGACGGCCTGCCACAGGGTGCCCGCCTTCCGGCCGCCGGCTTTTCCATCTGCTTCTTGCAGCAGCAGCTTCACCGCGATCCACAAGATCAGCAGACCGCCGACGAGTCGGATGTAGTTCACACTCATCAGCCGCGCGGCCGCCGCGGTAAGCGCCACCCGCAGCAGCACCGCCAAACCCGCACCGAGAAAAGTGCCCCACAACCGCTGCGGCCGCGGCAGCGTCCGCACCACCAGCGCAATGACCACGGCGTTGTCGCCGGCCAGCACGATGTCGATCAGGACGATGCTCAGGATCGCGAGCAGGAACGGTCCGGGACTGTGGATGCTTACCAACTGAAGGTCGCCTTGCATGGTACGGGTTGAAACCCGGCGGCGGGCCGCGCCGCCTCGAGATCGCGATGCTCCGGGTCCCTCCGGCCGCCGTCAACCGGATACCACGGCGGCGGCTCACAGGCCCAGGAGGCTGCCTTCGTGTTTGAGCCAGCGCTCGGCCGCCCGCCACGCCGGAAAGAGGGTCTCCACGCACGCCCAAAACTGCGCCGAATGGTTCATCTCCCGCCGATGCGCCAGCTCGTGGTAGATGATGTAGTCGCGGACGGACTCCGGCGCCTGGATCAGGCGCCAGTTGAGCGAGATCGTGCCGCGCGCGGAGCAGGAACCCCACCGCGAACGCTGGCTGCGGATCACCACCCGCTTGATGACGCTGCCAGTCCCGGCCGCCAGCTCCCAGGTGCGCGCAGGCAATTCGATCCGCGCCCGGCGCGCAAACTGTGCCTCCAGCGCCGGCCGCAAGTCACCGTCGGTCCGAGCCACGCGAAACACGTCGGCGCCAAGGACCACCCGCAGGGGCCCGCCTTCGCCGGCCGGCCGGATCTCCTCGCCCTGGCCTCGCCAGAGCACGCTCGTGCCCAGCGTCCACACGGCGGCGGAGCGGGGCCGGGCTTGCTGGCGGATTCGGGCACGTTCCAGCCAGGCGCGATGGTGTTCGACAAACCGCCGCGCCTCCGGCTCGGAGCCGCGCCGGGGGATGGTCGCCACCGCCACGCCGTCCCGCCGCAGCGTCAGCCGGTAGTGGCGGGCGCGAGGGCTGCGGACGAACACCAGTTCAGAAACTGCCGGTGTGGGCGTCGGTTCGAAAAGGAACAACTGCCCGGTCGCGGCCGCCGGTTCGCCCGGCAGTGCTCTCGGGGCATCGGTGCTGCGATCGGTCATACCGTCCTTCTCCGGTGGCGCCAGGCGTGCCAGAGGCTCGGCATGTGCCCCGAATAGCCCGGCAGCAGAATGGCGATCGCCAGCTCCTCAATCCCGCACAGCACCTGCAGGCCCACCGCGCAATGAAACGGGCCCGCGGACCAGCCGGCCAACAGCACGATCACCGTCATCGGCGTGACGATCATCATCCCCTTGGCCAGCCAGGTGTGGTAACCGAGCACCCGGCGCCAGCCGACCAATCCGTAAGCGACGATGGCGAAGCACCCCGCCAGGGTCGTCACAAACCACGGCCATTCTTCCCGCATCACGGCCGGCCACAACCTCCAGATGCCCACCACGGCCGCAAAGGTCACGACATAGTCGCCCCAGCTGTCGAGCCGGCGCCCCAGATCCGACTCTACTCCCCACCGCCGGGCCAGAAATCCGTCCAGCGCATCCGTCAGCAGTGCGAGCCCCAGCACGATCAGGAACGCGACGTGAGAGCCCGTCAGCCACGCCACGGTCACCATCACCGGCGCCAATCCGAGACGAATGAAACTGAGCAGATTAGGGAGCCGTTTCTTCATGGCGGTCAGAGTGCCACCAGTCGCCAGTCGAGACGGCCCGGCGTGAGATCGAGCCAGGCAAAACTCGCCGAATGGCCGCCGCGGGGTCGCGAGATGCAACCGGGGTTCAGCCAGCGCACACCCCGCGAGTCGGTTTCGTCGCGCGGCACATGGGTGTGGCCATGCAGCACGACGTCGGCCCCGCCTGGGGTTCTCGCCGGTGGAACATGGACCAGGACAAACCGCACTTTGACCCGCTCGAGGCGGAGTTCGCGAGGCCAGGCGGGATTGCAGTCACAGTTGCCCAGCACCACCCGCATGGGCAGCCCGAGCTGTTCCAGCCCCGCCAGCGTCGCCGGATCACACACGTCACCCAGATGCCAGATCTCATCGGCGCCGCGCAGCCGCTCCGGCAATCCGGCGGGGCAATGGTCATGCGTGTCGGCAAGAACGGCTATCCGCATTCCGGAAAGAAGTCAGAACGTTGGGCGTTTGGCAAAGACGGACTGCACGCCGGGTTGACGCCAGCCCCGTCCTGCGTCGTGCTAGCCCGGATGTCTCACACTCTATTCGATAGCCTTCGTGCAGACTGTAGGCTAACCGCGGGTCGAGCACGCTGGCCGGCACATCCGGGCTATCGGCAAAACCGCCCCCAGAACGCTCCGCAGGAGAACGGGCAAGATTCTAAGGCTCTCCTGAGCCAGCCGTCTTTTCACAGTCATGCACGGTCGCATTGTCTCTCTTCGGAGGGGCGGTTTTGCATAAGCCCGCATATCCTCTGACTACCGCCAGCAAAGGAACCGCCAGCAGAAAAATGATCGTGGTGATGGCAAAGACTATGAAATATGCGGGCTAACCCGGATTCCCCATGATCAAGGTCTTTGTCTCGGGCTTCTACGATATCGTCCACGCCGGTCATCTGCAGTTCTTCCGCGAAGCCCGTGCCCTGGGCGATCACCTCACGGTGTCCTTCGCCTCGACCGAAGTGCTGTGGCGGCAGCGTCAACGGCGCAGCTCGCTGCCCGACGAGCACAAGGGCGCGCTGATCGCATCGCTGGGACCGGTGGACGAAGTGGTGATTGGCGGCGGCCTGGAGGACGGGCTCGAATTCAAGGAGCATTTTCTCCGCCTGCGGCCCCATATCCTGGCCGTGACCGAGGACGATCGATACGCCGCCGCCAAACAGGCGCTCTGCGCGGAGATCGGGGCGCGTTATGTCGTCCTGCCCAAGACGCCGCCGCAATTCCCGTCGATCTCCACCACCGAGATTGTCCGCTGGATCCGCGCCCCGCAGGAGGCGCCGCTGCGCGTCGATTTCGCCGGCGGCTGGCTCGACGTGCCGCGTTTCGCCCGGCCGGGCGCCTTCATCGTCAATTGCGCGATCTCGCCCACCGTGTCGCTGCGATCCTGGCCCTACGAACGCAATGCCGGACTCGGAGGGAGCGGGGCGTGGGCCCTGCTCAACGGCAAGGACGGAGTGGATTCCGAACTCGATCTCGGTGTGGGCTGGCAGGACCCGGCGGTGATCGCCGAGTCCGGCCTGTGTGTCTGGCGAAGCGGCCGGCGCCCGGACCTGGAACTCAAGACGGACGGAGCCTTTCTGCGGGGCCGCATGGCGGTATTCTGGACCGGGAACCAGCACTCGACTCCCGGCGTCGCCAATCAAGCGCGCGATTACGATGCCATTGAGCGCGCCGGGCGAACCGCCCGTGATGCGGTGTGGCGGCAGGACCTGGCGCAACTGGCCGAGGCGGTGCGGCAGTCGTCGGCCGTCCAGACCGCGGAAGGCATGGCGCCGCTGCCGGCCGATTTGCCGGGAATGCTGGCCGTCAAATACTGCGGCGGCGGATTTGGCGGATACGCGGCTTATCTTTTTACCGACGGCGTCGCGCGCGACGCGGCCTGCGCCCAACCCGGTTTTCGCCCGATCGAGCCTTACATTGCGGCACGTTGATCGTGGAAAACGCCCCACTGAATCCGGCAGAATAGACTGACACTGGTGGGACGCGTTGTCCCCAACGCGCTTGGAGCGTCTTGGAAACAAGCTGTCCCCGTTGCCCTGCCTCCCGTTAAATGGTCTGGGATTGGTTGTGTCTCTGCCCCATTAGGATGAATCCAGACTGGCGATACCAACCTGCGCATGAATCAGATCCTCCCGTTTCTTCACCGACTCTACTTTGAGGCGCCGTGGTGCTATCTTTCCTGGCCGGCCGCCGCGATGGTGGCCGGCACCATCCTCCCCTTCCTCTCCCGTAGCTGGGCAGCGCGGCTCGGCGTGGTTCCGCGGAAACTGTCGGGGCTGATCGGCCTCATCACCGCGCCCTTCGTGCACGCCAACATCGCCCACCTCGCCGCCAATCTGCCGCCGTTCATTGTTCTCGGCGCGCTCGTGCTGCGTCACGACCAGCCGCATTTCATCGAAGTCGCCGTGACCATCGCTTTGGGCGAAGGCGCGTTGCTTTGGCTCTTCGGACGGAACGCGTCTCACGTCGGGATGAGCGGCGTGATCTTCGGTTTTCTCGGCTACCTGCTGGCCATCGCCTGGTTCACCCGGACGACACCCGACCTGCTGGTCGCCGGCGGTGTCATGCTGCTTTACGGCGGCATGCTCGCCGGCCTCAAGCCCGTCCGCGACGGCACCTCGTGGGAGGGCCATTTGTTCGGCCTGCTCGCCGGCCTTGCCCGCGCGTGGCTGGACACGCGGTAGCGGCTCGTAGGATCATAGCCTTGTCACGGTCAGGCCGCATCTCTCGGCCAGCTGCGCCTGCCGTTCATCGCCGGTCGCGAATTCACTTAGGCCTAGTTCCAGCGCTGCGGCCACATGCAGAACGTCCAAGGTGCGGACGCCAAGCGTATCCGCCCAGTCACGTGAAAGACGCAAGGATCGTCCGTAAACGCCATGCAGATCCAACGCCGGATCATTGAAGACATAGCTCAGCGCTGCATCACGATTGAAATGAAAAATGGCCTGTTTCGCCTTCTCGGCCGGCAAGGTCTTGTTGAACACCCGTCGGCGGATCGCTGTCTCAACCTCCAGTCGCAGGTGCCGGGTCACAACCAGCGGCTGCTTCCGCAATCCGACGAAGTTGACGACGGCCTGCGAGTTCGCTTCCGGTACGTAAAGCTTAACGACGAGGCTTGAATCGAGGTAGAGCATCAAGACCGCTCCTCGCGCAGTTCCATAACCACTTCGCTGGTGGGCTTGCCGGGCGGCGGGCCCTCCGGGAACAGGCGTTTCATCCGGCCGGCAAAATCCGGCCACTCGCCAGCGCCCGGTCCCTCCGCAACCGCCAGGGGAACCAGTCGGGCGACCGCCTTTCCACGCTTGGTGATTGTGATCTCCTCTCCGCGTTTGACGCGGGCCAGCACGCGGCTGAGCTTGTGCTGCACTTCCCTGACAGTGGCGGTCTTCATGTTTAACAACTTGTCTAACATCGGAGGCGAGTCAAGGCGTGAGGAAGTCGTTGTCCGGTTGCAAACGCATCTTCGGATTGTCGATGGCGCTAGCCCGGATGTGCCGGCCGGCAGGCTGGGCCGAGGGATCACCTACAGTCTGCACGCAGGCTATCGAGTGGAGTGCGAAACATTCGGGTTCGCAGCCTTTGCCTGCCCCGCTTCGGCAAGCGATTTTGTCTGATGTGGCGCGAGATATCGGTAGCTCTGCGGAGGGCGAATATTTCGCTGTCTGAGCCCGGCCAAGCGAACCGGGACCGGAAGTGTCCATCGTTCTTTCACAACGATACCTTCAGCGTTTTACATGCCTACCCCAAGACGCGAGAATCTAGCTGACTCAGCCTAGCTCGTCGTCTTGGAGTTCGATCATGGTGATGCGGGGTTGACGGTGGGGGGGGAAATTCACCAGTCGCCGTCGCGCACTTCACGGACGACGCGGGCGACCGCGTGGTTTGGCAGGTTGCGAAAGGTGCGGAGAAGCTCCGCGAAAAGCGCCGGGCGTTGGCAGATGATTGCCTGCAGTTCGCTGGAAACCTTGCCGGCCAGGGCGAGCACCACATCAGGATCTTCGCCGAGCGCAGCGGCGAGACGCTTGATTTTCTCCTCTCCCGGCGGAGCCTCCAACCCTCGCTCAATCTTGCTGAGATAGGACGGTTCGAGGTCTACCACTCCCGCGATGCGCCGAAGGGAGAACGCCGGATCGATCTCCGCCCTCTTTTGACGCACCGAGCGCACGTAATCTGAGAAAGGCCGGTCCATGTGTGAGTGTGTAGGTCTTACTACACACTTACGCAAGCCTAAAACTGTCCGTCTTGCCAGAACGTAAATTCGCTGCACCGGACCGTGAGCCTGCGACGCAAGGCAATGTCCGAGTCCGGAATAAGCCGGAACCACGCAGTCGCACCGCGAATATGCAGAGAAACGTTTGCGGCCATTCAGTGAATGTAGGGTCGGCCCTTGTGGCCGGACCGTTTGCGCTCGGCCGGCGGCCCGTCGACAAGCGACGGCCCTACATTCGATTACATTCAACTGCATGTATGCAGCTCAACGCGCCGCGGCCGCATCCCCCGCCGGCGTCTCCGGCCAGGCGCTTCGCGATAGACTCCTGCCCGAACTGCGAAAGAAGGAGTGCCGACACCGGCTGGCCGGGCTCGCGCCGGAGTTTACCTTTGGTGCCCCAGAGCATTGGACAGGTGAAGGAGCCGTCTGCCTGTACGACAACCAGGGCGGGCGGATACGTGCAGTAGGCCAGGCTTAACCGTCCCTGGCGGAGCGACAACGTGTACCCTTCGCCGGCCTCGGTGCGGTAGCGGCCCTCCAAAGCGCGCAGGAGTTCCGCGGGCGCCGAATCGGAGGGCAGCGCCACCGGATGCCGCCGCGTTTCCGCAAGGAAGGCGGGGTCCGGCGACCCCGCCCTACATTTCCAATGCATCCCTCAGGCCCCGAAGAGATCGACGGATTTGGAGACACTGACTCCGGCGGCCTGCAACACCGTGAGCGCGCGGTCCATGTCGTCGAAGCGGAAGACCATGACCGCGTCGCCACCGGCCCGCATGGCAAACGCGTACATGTACTCCACCGAGAGGCCGTGCGCCTCCAGCACCTGCAGCACCGAGGCAAGCCCGCCCGGCCGGTCGGGCACCTGCAACGCCACCACTTCTGTGGCGGTGGCCGCGTAGCCGGCCTGTTCAATCACCTGCTGCGCCTTGGCGGGATCCGGAGTGATGAGGCGGAGCAGACCGAACTCACCGGTTTCGGCCAGCGTCAGGGTGCTGAGATTTATGCCCGCCTCGGCCAGGGTGCGGCAAAGCGCAGACAGACGCCCGGGACGGTTCTCAAGAAAGACGGAGATCTGGCGGATTTTCATGGGAGGGGTACGAGTAGCGGGCAGTGAGTAGCGAGTAATGCGTCGGGGCCGATCAGCATCGGGCGTGGACAGGACTGAGAACGGTCCGCCGACGAGCGGCGATCCTACTTCGGCAGCCGGAGTCCGAATCGTCGTTCATCGTTCGGCCATGGTGACGGGTTTCACACAGAATCGTTGCGATGGTCCAGAACCCGCTTCGCCTTGCCTTCGCTCCGCGGGATCGTGCCGGGCTGCACGAGGATCACGTCGGTGTGCAAGCTAGTGATCTGTTCAATGCTGTGCGCAAAGCGCCGCTGCAATCCCTCCATTTCGCTCAGACGGTCGCGCAGCATTTCGCCGGTGACCTCGACCCGGACTTCCATCCGGTCCAGGCCGGATTTCCGGGTCAGCACAATCTGGTAGTGCGGAAGACTGGCCTCGGTCTTGAGCAGCGCGGTCTCGATCTGCGAGGGGAAGACATTAACGCCGCGGATGATGAACATGTCGTCGCTGCGCCGGCTGATGCGCCGGATCCGCCGGATGCTCCGGCCGCAGGCACACGGTCGGGCCTCGATCGCCGTGATGTCGCGGGTCCGGTAACGGATGACCGGCATCGCCTGTTTGCTCAGCGTCGTGATCACGAGTTCGCCCTCCTGCCCCTCCGGCACCGGTTCGAGCGTCTTCGGATCCACAATTTCCACCAGGAAATGATCCTCAAACACATGGAGTCCGGACTGGCACCCGCATTCCGCCGCCACGCCCGGGCCGATGATCTCCGACAAACCGTAGATATCGTAGGCTTTGATACCGGAGGCCGTCTCGATGAACTGCCGCATTTGATCCGTCCAGGGTTCCGCGCCGAACACGCCGCGTTTCACCTTGAGATCGCGCTTGAAATCGATCCCCAGTTTGCCTGCGACCTCAATCAAGTGGATGAAGTAACTCGGGGTGCAGGAAACCGCGGTGACGCCAAAATCCTTCATCACCATGATCTGGCGTTCGCTGTTGCCGCCCGAGATTGGAATGACGGTGGCGCCGATGCCCTCGATGCCGTCATGGAGACCCAAGCCGCCGGTGAACAAACCGTAGCCAAACATGTTCTGCACCACGTCGCCGCGGCTGAAGCCGGCGGCGTAAAGCGTGCGCATGATGACCTGCTTCCAGACCTCCATGTCCGGCGCCGTGTAGCCCACGACGATCGGCTTGCCGGTTGTGCCGCTGGAGGCGTGCAGTCTCACCACCTCGCTCATTGGCACGGCAAAGAGCCCGTAGGGGTACGTGTCGCGCAGATCCGTTTTTGCGGCGAACGGCAGCAACCGCACATCGTCCAGCGTGCGCACGTCGCCGGGTTTCACCCCTTTTGCGTCCATGCGTTCGCGGAAGAGCGCCACGCGCTCGTAGGCCAGCGCCGTCACCGCCTTAAGCCGCTGCAACTGCACTTCGCGCAGGCGGTCGGCCGGCATGTAATCCAACGCACTTTCAGGAAAGAAAGTGCCGTCGAGGTCGTTCCAGAGATTCCGGATCATGGGGTGGGCGTCTTAGCAGAAACTCCTTTACCGGGGGGAAATCGACAGAGCAAGAATCTCCTGCGACCACGGGCGCTGACTGTAATCGGCCGGCACCGGATCGATCCCAAAATGCAATTGATACCAGCGGCCGAGCGCCGCCGGATCTTTCGTGCGATTACACGCTGCGGCCGAGGCTGAACGCCTTGTCATTGGCCGCGTGGAGCTTTTCCGCGAAATGGGTTCGCAGGCTGTCGCGCCAGTTTTGCTCTGGAAAATCAAACTGCCGGCTGAGCCGCCCGAGCAGGGCAACGTTCAGCGCCTTGGCAGTGGGCAATCTCGCTACGTCGATGTCAGCCGGCGTCAGCAGCACGCCACCGGACCGCAGCCCCTCGCGCACGACCTCGACCTGGGACGGTTCGAGCACTACGAGGAAGTCGCAGGCGCCGTCGGGAATCATCGGGCTGTGCACCTCGGGTCCGAAGCGAACGTCCGATTGCACCGAGCCGCCGCGCTGGCTCATCCCGTGAACCTCGGCCTTCTTGACCGTGTGGCCCAGGCGGAACACCACGTCGGCGAAGATATCGGACGCCTTGATGACGCCGGTGCCGCCGAGACCGGCGAACCGGACGTTGATGGGGGCGAGTGGATTCAAGCTCATGCCGTGGAAGCCAGCTAACATTGTGGGGCGGGGTCGCCGCACCCCGCCCTGTCCAGTCCAGCGGCGGCATCCGGCGATGCCGCCCTACAATTTCCCTCCAAGCCATCTTCCTCCGCGCCGCCCGGCGCATTGCCGCAAGTGCAGTCCGGCCCGCACTCGCTCGCCGCCGCGGCTTCCTTCGCCTTCAGCTCCTTCTGCCACGCCACGATCCGGCCGGCCGCGAGGATGCAGGGGCTGCGGGCGATGAAGACCGTCAGCTCGTCCTTGCGCAGCGCCTCCGCGAGGAGCTCCTTGAATCTTGCCTTCTCGCGGATCGGATTGAGGGTGACGACATTCTTCACCCCGGCGGCGCGCGCCATCGCCTCGTAACTGACCTGATAGGTCGCCGCGCCGTCGAGCTGGCGTCCGGTCCCCGGGTGCTCCTGCTGACCCGTCATGGCGGTCGTGCCGTTGTCCAGGATCACCAGCACATGCCCGGTGGCGGGCGGATTGTAGGCCATTTCGACGAGGCCGGGCAGCCCACCATGCAAAAACGTGCTGTCTCCGATGACAGACACGACGTGCTTGGCCTGGTCGCGCGGCAGCACATGACGCAGGCCGAGCCCCATGCCGACGGCCGCCCCCATGTCGATCATCATGTCCATCGCCGCGATCGGCGGCAACGCGGCCAGCGTGTAGCAACCGATGTCGCCGGAGACGATGCAATCGAGTTCCTTCAGCACTTCGAAACTGGAGCGGTGCGGACAGCCGGCGCAGAGCTCGGGGGGTTTGCCGCGCGGCGGCATCGGCTCCGGGCTGGAATCGTGCGCCAGGATCCGCCGCACCCGGTCAACGTTGAGTTCGCCGAAGCGAAAGATCGCGTCGTCCTTGGATTCCACGGTCAGACCGGCAGCCCGGCAGGCGGTGGCGAGCCATGGATCGTTTTCCTCGATGACGACACACCGCTCCACCGACGCGGCAAAGTCACGCAGGGTCTTCATCGGCAGCGGATAGCTCAGCCCGAGCTTCAAGATACTGGCGTCCGGTGCGGCTTCGCGCACATGGTGATAACTGATGCCACCCGTGATGACGCCCAGGACCGCGCTCCGCCGCTCGACGCGGTTCGGTCCCTCCGCCTCGTTCCATGCCTGGAGGTCGGCCAGTTTCGCGCGCAACCGCTTGTGCGCGGGTTTGGCATGCCCTGGCACCATGACGCGGCCGGCGATATTGCGGATAAACTCCGGGGTTGGCGCGCCGGTTTCCCCAGGCGCCACGCCAACAGGAAACCGTGGCGTGACCGGCGATTTGGAGTGACACACCCGCGTGGTCAGGCGGAAAAGCACGGGCAGATGCCACCGCTCGCTGACCTCGAAGGCAGTCCGCAGGAGATCATAGGCCTCCTGCGAGTCAGCCGGCTCGAACATCGGCGCGGCGGCCGCCTCCGCGTACCGCCGGCTGTCCTGCTCGTTCTGGCTTGAGGCCATGCCGGGATCGTCGGCCACGATGAGCACATAGCCGCCATCCACTCCCGAGTAGGTCATGGTAAACAGCACATCGGCCGCCACGTTGAGGCCGACGTGCTTCATTGTGCAGATCACCCGGGCCCGGGCGAAGGCGGCGCCGAGCGCGACCTCGGCCGCGACTTTTTCATTCGGCGACCATTGGGCCTTGCCTCCGAGTGCGCCAAAACCCTCAAGAATCTCGGTGGAAGGCGTGCCGGGATAGCCGGTGCCAAGCGCCACCCCGCAATGCAGCGCCGCCAGCGCCACCGCTTCATTGCCGCTCAGCAAGAGCCGGCCGGAGGAATCCTGGGAAGGATGCATTGCGGGAAGTGGTGAGCAGCGGGTAGTGAGTAGCGAGTAGAGGCCGGCAGAGAATCATCGCCTGCGAGCAGGCTCCTACATTCCAGGCAGAATTGTGCAATTGGGTTGATGTAGGGCGGGGTCGCCGGACCCCGCCACGGTACGAAAAGACTGGGTCAGCGACCCCGCCCTGCAATCATCTAGTAGCGGCCCATTCACCCAAGTCGCGAGTTTGGTTCCACCATTTCGACTCAGGCGCACGTGGCGAGATAGGCGCGCAGATTGGCCACGCAACGCTCATTCTGCGCCGCGGTTCCCACCGTGATCCGCACGTGGGTCGGTAGATTTCCGAACGGCCGGATGATCGTGCCGCGAGCCTGCATGAACTGGAAGGCCTTCGCGCCATCCGGAACCTGCACGAGGATGAAGTTGGCGGCCGACGGCACGAACGGGAGCCCCAATTCCTGGAAACCGGCCGCCAGCTGTTTGAGTCCGGCCCGGTTCACCTCGCGGCTGCGTTGCACAAACGCGGCGTCATCGAGGGCCGCCGTCGCCGCCGCCTGCGCCACCGTGTTGATGTTGAACGGCGCCCGCGCGCGCTGCAGCAGCGCCGCGATGTCGGGCCGGGTGAAACCGTATCCGACCCTCAAGCCCGCGAGGCCGTAGATCTTGGAGAACGTCCGGGTGCATAACACCGCCTGACCACCGGCGATCAGCGAACGAAGGTCCGGCGCGTAGTCCTGGTACTCCGTGTAGGCTTCGTCAAGCACGAGAAGCACGTTTTCGGGCAGACTGCGGGCAAACCCGATCAACTCCGCCTGGGTGTGGGCGGTGCCGGTCGGGTTGTTTGGATTCGCCAGAAAAATCACGCGGGTGCGCGGCGTGACCGCGGCGCGCATGGCGGCGAGATCGTGGGCAAATCCAGGCATCGCCACCTCGACCGCCTTGGCTCCCAGCAGCAGGGTGACCAGCTTGTAGACGGCAAATCCATGCACGCCCATGACCGCCTCCGCGCCGGGTCCCAGAAAAACATGCGCCACCAGTTCCAACACCTCGTTGGAACCGTTGCCGAAAATAAGCTGGTCGCGACCCATCTGCAGCCGGGCCGCGACTTTGCCGGTGAGATCCCAGCAGCTCCCGTCCGGATAAAGATTCACTTCGCGCAAGGCCGCCGCCGCGGCTTCCATCGCCTTGGGTGACGGTCCCAGCGGATTCTCATTGGAGGCCAGCTTGTCGATCTGTTGGGGGTCGAGCCCGAATTCCCGGGCCACCTGGCTGATCGGTTTGCCCGGCTGGTAAACCGGCTGGCTCAGAATATGGGCTTGGGCGAAACGTGCGGCTTCCATGGTTTCGGGAAAAAGGGGATTATGGCTAAGCGACCATCCTGGAAGATGCAACTCCGCGCAGTTGCTGTTGCCTCCCGCCCCGCGCCTTGTTCACCTCAGGGCCACCCTCATGAAGTACGGTCACTTCGACGACAACGCCAAGGAATACGTCATCACCCGTCCCGACACGCCGCGCCCGTGGGCCAACTACCTCGGAACGACGGAATACGGCGCGATCATCACAAACCACGCCGGCGGCTATTCGTTCTACAAGAGCGCCGCCACCGGCCGCTTCCTGCGGATGCGGTTCAACTCCGTGCCGCTCGACCAGCCGGGCCGCTATTTCTACCTGCGCGATTGCGCAAGCGGCGATTTCTGGAGCTCCTCCTGGCAGCCCGTGGGCAAGCCGCTCGACCGCTACGAGTCCGTCTGCCGCCACGGCACCGCCTACACCCAGATTGAGAGCACGTACGCCGGCATTCGCACCGAGTCGCTCTATTTTGTGCCGCTCGGCCAGACGTTTGAGTACTGGCGGTTGCGCGTCACGAATCAATCGGCCAGCCGGCGCGAACTCGCCATCACCACGTATTGCGAGTTCGCCAACCACTGGCACACCTACCAGGACCTGGTCAACCTGCAGTATTCCCTCTTCATCACCAAGACCTCGATGGAAAGCGGCGTGCTTGGGGTCGCCAACAATCCCAACCAGCATTTCGACGGCCAGGAGCTCACCGGCTGCGGACGCTCGTGGATGGCCCTCGCCGGCGCCCCGCTTGCCGGCTGGGAAACGCGCCGCGAAGTGTTTCTCGGCGCCTACGGCGGCTATGCGGCGCCCGCCGCGATCGCCCAGGGCGGCCCTCTCAGCAATTTCCTCACCGAGGGCGACAACGTCTGCGGCGCCCTGCAGGTCCAGCTTGAACTCGCGCCCGGCGAAACCCGCGAGCTGATCGTTCTCCTCGGACTCGGCACGCCGGCCTCGCACGGCCGCGCGACGGTCGCGACGTTCGGCACGGCCGCCCACTGCGAAGAGGAATTCCGCCGCCTCAAGACCGCCTGGCACGCCGATCTCGGATCCATCGTCGTCCAGACGCCCGCCGAGGCCCTCGACCACATGGTCAACGTCTGGAACGCCTACAACGCCCTCATCACCTACGCGTGGTCCCGCTCCGCCTCCCTGGTGTACAATGGCGAGCGCGACGGCCTCGGCTTCCGCGACACGGTACAGGATTTCCTCGGCGCCATCCCGCTCATCCGCGAGCGAATTCAGCCCCGCCTCGAGCTGATGCTCACCGGCCAGCTGGCCAACGGCGGCGCGATTCCGGTCATCAAGCCTTTCACGCACAACCCCGGCCACGAGGCGCCGCCGCCGGAAGAGGAATACCGCTCCGACGACTGCCTGTGGTTCTTCAACGCCGTGCCCGTCTACGTAGCCGAAACCGGCAACCTCGACTTCTACCGCAAGGTCCTGCCTTACGCCGACCATGGGGAGGCGACCGTGTTCGGTCACCTCCGCCGCGCCCTCGAGTTCAACCTCGAACGAACCGGCCGCAACGGACTGCCCTGCGGGCTCTCCGCCGATTGGAATGACTGCATCAAGCTGGGTTACCTCGGCGAAAGCGTGTTTGTGTCCTTCCAGGTCCGGTACGGGCTCGAGGTCTACGCCGGGATTGCGGACAAGCTCGGCCTGCCGTCGGAAGCCTCCTGGGCCCGCGCCGAATTGGAGAAACTCGAGGTGAACATCCAGAAGGTGTGCTGGGACGGCGAGTGGTTCATCTGGGCCATCGGCCAGGACGGGACGGTCTACGGCACGAAGAACTTTCCCGAGGGCCAGGTCTACATGAATACCCAGGTGTGGGCGGTGATCTCCGGTGCCGCCACCCCCGACCAGGCCCACCGGGCGATGCAGACGATGAAAGAGCAGCTCGCTACGCCCTATGGCGCCATGCTCTGCGCCCCGCCGTTCATGAAGGCAAACCCGGATGTGATGAAGGCGACGCTCTTCAACAATGGCATTAAGGAGAACGCCGGCATCTTCTCCCATACCCAGAGCTGGGCGGTGATCGCCGAATGCCTGCTCGGCGACGGCGACGCCGCCTACGACTACTACCGGGCGTTCAATCCGGCGGCCTACAACGACCGCGCCGAAATCCGCCAGGTCGAGCCGTACGTCCACTGCCAGACCACGTATTCACGTTACAACGTCAACGAAGGGATCTCGCGCACGCCCTGGCTCTCGGGCACCGCCTCGTGGGCCTACTACGCCGCCACGCATTGGCTCCTCGGCGTGCGCCCGGAGGTCGACGGACTGCGGATCGACCCCTGCATTCCCAAGGCCTGGCCGGGCTTCACCATGCGCCGGCGGTTCCGCGACCAGACCGTGCACATCGAGGTCAGGAACCCCGCCGGCGTCTGCTCAGGCGTAAAATCGCTCACCGTCGACGGTCGGTCGGTTCCAGGCAACCTCGTCCCCGTCGACAAGCTCAAGGACGGCGCGAAGATTGTGGCAACGCTGGGCTGAGCGGCAGGTGTTAACTCCCGTCCTCATTCGTGGAGGATACCCGTCAGCATCGTCAGCTTGCCCGAGGTCAACGTGCCCACACTGAGATCTATTACCGGCGAGAATTGCGGCGACGATCGCCGCTGAACGTAGAAACGATTTCGGGGATAGTCGCATGGGAGGGCGTGTTTTGGTGGTGGTTGATTGGCGCGCACCGCCCGACGACGAAGGCCACTGGAATTCCGATTCGCGCCAATCCTATGTGCGCCGTTTTCCCCGCAACTGGTCCAAATTCCCGCTGAACATTGCGGCCTGAACCGCGATTATTAGTAACGTCGCGATCCAATATTAGTGATTCTTTAATCCTGTAAATCCATCAAACGTCCGGAGGCTCGAACACGCTGAGATCTGATCCACTGGCCCGTCCGATTTCGGAACCGCTCGCTGGCGCTCACGGCCACCTGCCAAGCGCCTCGCCCTCAGTCCCGACAATGCAGTCGGATGTAGGGCGGGGTCGCCGCACCCCGCCATTTTATCGAACATGGCGGGGTGCGGCGACCCCGCCCTACAACATCGCCCCGGACAATCCGCAGAATTGCGGACAACGATAATCCCGCTCCGCAAAAGTCCGCCTGATGCCAAACCTACCGGCCCTTCGCCAAATCGCTCAGCAACAATACAACGGCCCGCTGAAGTTCAAACGGGAGCGAGGTCCATTCGAGGTTGAGCAATTGTAACGCCAGCAGGCGATCCACGTCGCGCTGGGTCTGGATAGCCGCCTCGCCCGCTGGCAGTTGCGTCGCCGTGGAAGTGGGCGCCCCGGGGCTGAATGGCAGTGCGCTGTCGCGAAAGGTAATGACCGTGCTTTCGTCTTCCTGGATCCGCAGCTCTCCCATCTCCACCGGCTCTTCGCTTGAAGGCCCAACAACCTGAGGTCCCTCCCGCAAACCGCTGTTCGGAAGTACCGGAGAGTCGTGCATTCTCCCCTGTTCAGGTACCCCGGATTCTGGACCAACAATCAGTGCTGACATGACCTTGGGTTGGTTGATCGTTTGCTGCCTGTCCGCACGCCGCCGGAGTAAGGAAGGCCATCACCACGGTGCCGCACGATGCCATATATAGATGCGTGGTTTTTATTGAAAACGGACCGTTTCACAAAAGTCCCAAGGCTGCAAGCATGCGTTGGGATCGTCCTGCTGCGAGGCCCTGAACGGGTTGCGATTATTACTGACTGGAAGATTCGTTTCGCATTTACCTGCTTCCTCAGCAGGTAGCCCCGGCCTCTTCGCCATGAACGAATCGCTTCGCCGCCAGGAGGAGATTTTCCCCAGGCGGTCGCTCTGCCGGCAGTGGAGCAGGCCGTCTTTCTCGGCCGGGCCGGCGCGGGAGACGCGGAATTACAGCAACGGGTTGAAGAGCTGTTGCAGGCGCACCTCGGCGCCGAGGACGTCGAGCAGGCTGAATTGGTGAGGCTCCGCTACTTCGCCGGCCTGACCTTGCCGGAGGCCGCCCAGGTTCTGAGCATTCCCGAATCGACGGCGAAGCGCCGGTGGACGTTCGCGCGCGCGTGGTTGTTCCGCGAAATCCGCCCTCAGCAAGCGCCGGCGGGAAAGGTTGAATCCGCTCGCCAGCGCTCGCAACCACCGCTCCCACCCGATCCGCAATCGCGAGCGCCAGCGAGTGGAAATTGAATGGGCCAGGTGAAATGTGGGAATCAGGAAAGCCGGTCAGCAGGTGTCCCAATCCCGGCAGTTCAATCCAACCACGGATTCCGCGGCTGGGCACGGATGACCTAATGTTTTGAGCCCATCGCGGCCAGCGCCTCTGTCTCATGCTTCCGCATCGCGACGAGATCCAGCCGGCAAATGCTTTCGTCGGTCTGGGTCGAGGAAAACTCCAACTCCACCGTGGTGCTGGCAAACTCCCGCTCGAACACAAAGCGCGCACGGTCGAGATGATAGTCGGACGTCACCACCACCGCTCGCGTTGTGCCGGCGGCGACCACGATCGGCCTGGCGAGTGACGCGTCCTCCAGCGTGTTGCGGCTGAGGGCCCAGGGCAAAAACACCTCATCGGCCACTCCGTGACCCTGCAGCCAACGCTGAAGATAATACGCGTGCGGCTTGTCGGCGGTGTTGAAATGCGCGCCAAACCCGCCCGTCAACAGGAGTTTCCAGCCGGGGCGGCCGGCGAGCAGCTGCCGCGCCGCTTCACCGCGCTCGATGGCGACGCTGAAGAGTCCGCCGCGCTCGTCGTTCGGCGAACCGAGGACGATGATGATTCCGGGAATCACGGCTTAAGTCGGCGCATCCGGCGTATCGTCCTCGTGCTGAATTGCCGCCTCACTGTCCGCCGCTTCGGGCAGCCGGCCGTGAAGGTCGGCGAGCTCGTGCAGATATTGGGTGGTCTCGCCAAACAGGTGGTCGAGCTGCGACGCACGATAACGCCACTGCCAGTTGCCGTCCGGCCGTCCCGGAGTGTTGAACCGCCCCTCGGTGCCCAGGCTGAGCAGGTCCGGCAGCGTCACAACCGCCAGGCGGCTGACGGCGGAATACGAGGCGCGGACAAAATCCCACCCGATTTCGGCACCGCTTACGCGCAGGTAGCGGCGCACATGGTCGCGGGCCTTCTCGTTCGCCGTCGCATACCAGCCGAGGCTCGTATCGTTGTCATGCGTGCCGGGATAAATGGCGGCGTTGGCCTCGAGGTTGTGCGGCAGATACCAGTTGTTGCTCTTGCCGCCAAATGCGAATTGCAGGACTGCCATCCCCGGCAGCCCGGTGTCGCGCCGCAGCCGCCGCGCCACAGGCGAGAGCTCGCCGAGATCCTCCGCGATGATCCTGGCCTCCGGAAAGGCGCGACGGATCGACTCAAAGAAGGCCAGTCCCGGGCCCGGCCGCCATTGGCCTTTGCGGGCAGTGGCAGCGGGGAACGGGATCCGCCAGTAGTCGGCAAACCCGCGGAAATGGTCGATCCGTACTACGTCGTAGAGCTCGAACGCGGCGCGCATCCGGGCATGCCACCACGCAAAGTCATCGGCCGCGTGCACGTCCCAGCGGTAGAGCGGATTGCCCCACAGTTGGCCGTCCTTGGAGAAATAGTCCGGCGGCACGCCCGCGACGGCCAGCGGCCGGCCCGTCCGCTCATCGATCTCAAAGAGATGCGGGGCGGACCAGGCATCCGCGCTGTCCATGGCCACGAAGACCGGAATATCGCCGATGATCTGCAGTCCGCGCCTCGCCGCGGTCGCCCGCACCCGGCGCCATTGACCGAAGAACAAATACTGGGAGAACGCGTGCGTCGCGACCGCCTGCTGGAGCTCGCGGCGCAGCTCAGACGATCGCGCCCTCGCGTAGATCCGCGTTTCCGTGGGCCAATCCCACCAGGGCCGCCCCTCGTAATGGTCCTTCAGCGCCCGGAAATAGGCGTACGGTTCGAGCCACGCGGCATTCTCCTGTTGAAAGGCTTCGAACGATCCGTAGGGCGCCGTTCCGCGGCCGGCGCGGAAGTTCTCGTAGGCGCGGGCGAGCAGGGGCCAGATCAGCCGGTAGAGAGCGCCGTAGTCGACGCGATCGGCATTAAGAAAAACCAGGGGCCCGAGCGCGTCCTGCCGGAGCAGACCGTGCTGCGTGAGCTCCAGCAGGTTGATCAGATACGGATTGCCGGCGAAGGCGGAGAAACATTGGTAGGGCGAATCGCCGTAGCCGGTCGGGCCGAGCGGACAAAGCTGCCATTGGGTAAACCCCGCGGCTTCCAGAAACTCGAGGAAACGGTCGAGGTTCTGATCGAACGTGCCGATGCCAAAATCGCCGGGCAGGCAGACCGGGTGCAGCAACACGCCGGCGGCACGCGTTTTCAGCCAGTCGAAGAGCGGAGCGGGAGCAGAGGCCGGTGTAGTCATGCGCGGCGTTGGATCTTTGGTCGAAGTTGATGGCCGCTCGCAAAAAGGCGAGCGCAGGCTGCCGGTGCGAATCCGAGTCATGCAATTGTAGGAGCCTGCTTGCAGGCGATTCTCACTTCGGAATCGCCTGCAAGCAGGCTCCTACATCAACCACCAGCCGGTCGGTCCGCTGCGCCCTACCCGCCGGCACCGAGCCCGCCATGGCGCGGACAATTGACGAGGTGGTCGTTGACCATGCCGGTGGCCTGCATATGGGCGTAGCAAATCGTGCTCCCGACAAAGGTGAATCCGCGCGCCTTAAGGTCGCGGCTCATCGCATCGGACTCGGACGTGCGCGCCGGCAGTTGCCTGAGCGTGCGCCAGGCGTTCACGATCGGCCGGCCGCCCGTGAACTGCCAGATATAGCGGTCGAACGTACCGAATTCGGATTGCACGGCAAGAAAGGCCCGGGCGTTGCGGATGGCCGCAGCGATCTTCAGGCGGTTGCGGACAATGCCGGCGTCGGCCAGCAGAGCGGCCACCTTGCGGTCGCCGTAGCGGGCGATCTTCTCCGCGTCAAAGCCGTCGAACGCGCGCCGGTAATTCTCGCGCTTGTTCAGAATGGTGAGCCAGCTCAGCCCGGCCTGCGCGCCCTCGAGGAGCAGAAACTCGAACAGCACCCGGTCATCGTGTTGTGGAACGCCCCACTCGGAATCGTGGTAGGTGACGTAGGCCGGCGTGGTGGCCCAGGGACACCGGGCGGGAGCGGCTTTCATGGCCGCAGGATTGCACCGCCAATCCGGGAGGCAAGGCCGCAACCNNCAGGCGATCTGGCGGGCGCCTGAAGGCAAGGTGGAATTCAGGAAATCAGGTTTCCTATCCGCTGGGCCGTGCCCTGGTGGAGGGCGCTGCGCCGTCAGCGTCAGCAAAACCTTTCACAGGAGGGCGCAGAGGAAGCAGAGGGAATCTACAAAAGGCAAACAAGGAAACCGAAAATTGAGACGCTACGCCCTCGTCGCGTGAATGACTTGGATCTATCTTCGCTACCTTTGCGGCCTCCTGTAAGAATCATTGGCTAACGCCCGCCGGAGCCGGCCCAGCAGCCCGGCCTCGTTCTTCCTCGTCAGCTCATGCTCCCAAATCCTCAGCACGCCCCAGCCCATTTTCCGCACCGTGCGGTTAACGAGCCGGTCCCGCGCGCGGTTTGTCCTCTGGAACGATTGCTGGAAACTGTATCTAAAACGCCTCCGGTTTACTCGACATAGGTTGGGTCAACCTTTAACAACCAATCCGCCAGCAATGGAACCAACGCACCTGCCCTCACCGTTCTCATCTTCGCGTGCATGGTATAGCGCACCGATCGCGGAGTTTCTGCGAACTCAGCCAGAATCGGTCTTGGGGCAGTTGGCTGCGAGCAACGATTTCGCCCTCATTCCCACCCAACGCGATACCTGGATTGCGCAGATTGAAATCCTGCGTTCTCACCTTGTCGGTTTATCAGGATCATTGTTCTTGGAGTTCAATATCCCTCGGATGGGGCGCCGGATCGATGCTGTCCTTGTTGTTGGGCCGGTTGTCTTTGTGATCGAATTCAAAGTCGGAGAAAAACGCTTTGACCGCGCCGCGATTGACCAAGTTTGGGACTACGCACTCGACCTGAAGAATTTCCACGAAGCTAGCCACGCGGTATCACTCGTACCAATTCTAATTGCGACCGAAGCTCCCAACTCGCCGTCAATCGAGCTTCGACCCGACGCCGACAGTGTCTATAGGCCGGTCCTTGTCGGCACCAAAGGTTTTCGGCCAATCGTAGATACGGCGCTGCGATCTATTGTCGGCGCAGCTATCATTGGTGATCAATGGTCGAGCGCACCTTATCACCCAACGCCAACAATCGTTGAAGCTGCAAGAGCCCTCTATGCCCAACACTCTGTTGCGGCTATTGCCCGCTTTGATGCTGGAGCTTTGAATCTGCGCGTTACGTCACGTCGGATTGAGGAATTGGTGGACGAGGCGAGAGAGAAAAGGCGCAAGACAATCTGCTTTGTTACCGGCGTGCCGGGAGCAGGCAAGACGCTGGTTGGGTTGAACGTCGCGACTCTTCGCCGCGAACCGGACAAGCCAACCCACGCCGTATTTCTGTCCGGCAACGGCCCGCTGGTTGCCGTGCTCAGTGAAGCATTGACTCGCGACGAAGTGATTCGCCGGAAGAAACAGGGTGAAAAAGTTCGCAAAGGCAAAGTCGCTGAAAGCGTCAAAGCCTTCATTCAAAACGTCCATCATTTTCGCGACGATGCGTTGATCGAATCTGGCCCACCGATCGAACACGTCGTGATTTTTGACGAGGCACAGCGCGCATGGAACCTGAAGCAGACTGCCAGTTTCATGCAGAGGAAGAAAGGGCGAGCAGGTTTTGCGCAGTCAGAGCCTGAATTCCTGATCTCATACATGGACCGGCACACAGACTGGGCTGTGATCATATGCCTCGTCGGCGGTGGGCAGGAGATCAATATCGGGGAAGCCGGAATCGACGCATGGATGGATGCCGTGAACGCGTCTTTTCCCGATTGGCACATGTTCATCTCGCCACGACTTACCGATAGTGAGTACGCAGCAGGCAAAGTGTTGGATCGCGTCTGCAAACGCCGTAATACTCACCTGGACGACAGCTTGCACCTAGCAGTGTCTTTGAGATCTTTTCGAGCGGAGAACGTCTCGGCGTTCGTCAAGGCTCTCCTCGATTGTGAGCGGCAATTGGCCAAAGATGCGTTCGCGAGACTCATTAGCCGTTATCCAATCGCGGTAACGCGAGACATCAACCTTGCTAAGCAGTGGGTCCGTACCCACGCGAGAGGATCAGAGCGTTTTGGAATGGTCGCTTCGTCAAAAGCGCAGCGATTGAAACCGCATGCGATTGATATCCGGGTCGGCGTCGATCCTGTGCATTGGTTTCTCAGCGAAAAAGACGATACCCGATCGAGCTGTTTTCTTGAGGATGCAGCAACGGAGTTTCAGGTGCAGGGGCTTGAGTTGGATTGGGCGTGTGTGACTTGGGACGCGGATCTGCGCTTTACCGGTCAGGGGTGGAGTCATCATGACTTCCGAGGTAATCGTTGGAACAACATCGCCAATCCTCAGAACCGAGCCTATTTGCGCAATGCCTATCGCGTACTTTTGACGCGAGCGCGTCAAGGGATGGTGCTCTTTGTTCCGCAGGGCGCGCCTGCTGACTCTACTCGTGCGTCGGCCTATTACGATCCGACTTTTAACTATCTCGCCGACCTTGGCATTCCGGTCCTCTCATGACAGGCATCTGCAAGGCGCGGCGGTTACTTCCGCGGTCTCCCGTGAGAACTCGGCTCGGAGTCAGCTCTGGAGCCACACCACCGTGACTTCCTTCTCCACCGCCCTGAACTCCCGGTCGGCGGTGACGAGATTAGCGTGGCGCTGCTTCGCCAGCGCCGCCGCAAAGGCGTCGGCCAGGGCGAGCAGGCCGGCCGCCCGGTAGGCCGCGGCGGCTTCCGCCAGCTCGCGATCGGCCGGAACAATCGTGATTGGGGCGTTGCTGGCGAATTCCTCTGCCCGCCCGAGCGCGTCAGCGCCGCGTTTCGCCTCGATGCGATAACAGGTCTCCGCCCAGTTCACCGCGCCCATCAACATGGCCTGCTCTTTCTCCGCCGCCCGCTGCATCAGCGACTCCACCGCCGCGGCGCCCGGCTCGTCGAACAGCAGGGCCAGCAGCGCGGAGGCATCGAAAACCAGGGCTTTCATCGCTGCCGGTCCGTCGCGATCGCACGTTCCTCCCGGGCGCGTTCCTTCGCCCGGTCGTCAAGATGCTCCTGCACGGCGGATTTCTCCCCGGGCTGCAGTTTGAAGATCCCGCGAAAGGAGCTGATGTATTCCTTCGTGACCGGTTGCACCACGATGCGACCGTCTTCCTCCTGGAAGTTCAGCCGCGTGCCGGCCTTGATGCCGAACTTCCGGCGGATTCTGACCGGCACCACCACCTGGCCTTTCGAGGTTACGTAGGCCGTGTCAGGATTGGAGGACATGATGGAATAAGAAAGACACTGGCACCGAGTAAGGCAAGTCACAAAAGTAAGATTTATTCAATCACTCCACCTTGTCCGGATCGTCCACCCGGGAAAAACGCAACCGCCACCATGGATTGACGGAAGGTCGCTGCCGCCAGCGTCTTGCGCAGATCCAGCCGGGTTGCACGCAGCCCAAAAACCGAGCGAAGCCGTGAGCAACCGGCGCGCTCTTGCGTGACATCCGGCCATCCTATCGGCCCCCGCGCTTATGAGGACTTATTTGCGGGACACGACCCTGGCAGCCCTCAGCGATTCCGCGCAGAAGGCGGATGCTCACCCGGCGCTTCATGCCGCCATCCTCTGCCGGATGTGCCGGATCGCCTGAGGAGAAACTCAATTGAGGGTCAGCCCAGTCGCTCGCGCCCGGGTGAGATCTTAGGTTACTACATGCAGGTTACCGCCAGCGACCTTCGATAAAAACAAAGCCGCCTTTGCGAGGTTCGTAGCGCGCTGGCTCCCACACGGCGCCCCGGTGCGGCGGCCTTTCCCAACGGCCACCGATCCAGACATGCGTACCGCCGCGCCACGCCCAATAACCAGCAATCCAGACGTGCTCTCGCGACGGCCGCGAGCGTTCGTCAATCATTTCATGTCGCGGCGCCGGCGGTCCCGTGCGGATGACAAGATCGATCGGCCCGAGCGGCACATTGGCGACCACTGAGACGCCTGGTTCACGCCAGCGGCCCTCCACAAACACATAGCGCCCGCCACGCACTTCCCAGCGAGGAGATTCCCACACCACGTGCTCCCGAGGCGGTCTTTCCCACCGCCCGGCGATCCAAACGTGCCGGCCCTCCCTCCAACCCCAGTATCCTGCGATCCAGACATGATACGGAGAAGGCGCCGCCGTGATCACTTCCATTTGAGGTGGCGGTGGAGCAGCCTCGACGATGACTTCCTGTGGTACGGTCTCTGACTGAGCGATCTGAGGAGTCTGCCACCCACCTTCAGAAAGCACGTAACCGCCGTTGGATGCGACCCATTGCGCAGGAATCCAAGCCGCGCCGGGCCCGGGTGGCAGATCCCAATGCCCAGCAGCCCAGCAGTAGCCGTCTTTGACGGCATACCAGTGGCCAGGCACCCACCGGTGGTCCGGTGACGGCTGTACCGGTGCCGGCCCCTCTAGAGCCGGCGGCAAGGGCTGGGCGACCACGGGCGTTGCCCCTGCCGTTCCTTTCAAAATGAGTAGTAGCCCGGCGAATGCGCAGAGCATCAATCGATGCATGACTTTTTTCATCGCGACCAGTTTTGATTGTTCTTCCTGAGAAAGCAGGCGTTCAAATCCCGCTGCGGGTAGCGTCCTCTTGGTCCGCGGATTTGTTGGTGAGTTCCATGAGGAGGCGGATACTCAGCGGGCGCTTCCCAATACCCAATCTCTGCCGGATCTGCCGCTAGGCATCAAGGGAGATCCGGTTGAGGGTGAACATTTGTTTGACGCGCGCCCGGGTGAGATTTTCGCGGCAGGCGATGTCTGTGTGCCGGAGAGATGGGTTGTTTGCCAACTCCGCGGTCCAAGATTTCGCCTTCGTCAGTGCATCATTGATAGAGTTTCTCCGTCGGATAGGAGGAGCTTGGGCTCCTGCTTCAGGCTCGGGCAGTCGAAGACTGTCTTCCCGGAAGCTCCGCCCCAATCAGGAAGCGTCGANNTTCTTGAGCAGGGCGGGAACAAGGAGGGGAGCGCTTTCGAGGCTCGCGGCATACATCAAGGCGGTCACGCCATCGGCATCCTGGGCGTTCACGTCCGCCCCGGTGGCCACGAGCGCGAGGACCACTCTCGGCGTCGATCCCGCGGCCATTCCCTGCGTGAGGGCATAGAGCAGGGCAGTCCCGCCGTTCGGATCCTTCGCGTTGATGTCCGCGCCCGCGCTGACCAGCAGCGGACCGACGCCGGGATTGAAATCGTTGGAAGCCGCGAGCATCAGCATCGTCAATCCGTCCCGCGTCCTGGCCTTCGCATCGGCGCCGGCTTTGAGCAGAATCGAGATCGTGTTTGAGCTCTGATTGCTCGACAACGCCGCAGCGAGCGCCGTGACGCCATTGCGGTTCTTATCGTTGGCGGTTGCGCCGGCCTTGAGGAGGGCCTCGATGATCTGAGGCGGGTACTTTTTATTCAAAGCAGCGATCAAGGGCGCCTCGACCGAAGTCGGCTTCGCACTCGCTCCTGCCTTCAAGAGAGTCCCGATCAGGTCGGCGGGAAGCTTCTTTTGAATGGCAAGAAGGAGCGGCGTATACCCGTTGTTGTCGCTGGCATTCGTGTCCGCGCCGGCGGCGACGAGGGTGAGAATTACCGAGGGACTTGGCTTGGTGTTTTCGAGGTTGCATACCAGGGGAGTGCATCCGTTGGAATCCTTGGCGTTCAGATCCGCCCCAGCTTTCGCGAGAACCTTGATCACATCCGGATTGCCGTTCGCCTGGGCCGCGAGAAGCAGGGGAGTCGCGCCGTTTCCATCCTTCGCATTCACATCGGCTCCCTTGGCGATGGCCGCCTGGACATCCGCCGGAGAGCCATTCTGGACAAGGTCGAAAAAACCGGCCGTTTGGGCCCGGAGTAGCGACGCGCAAATCGCAATTAGGGCGATGGGCAAAACATTCCTGATTCGCATGGGTTCATCCTCCTGTGTCGGTTACAGCCAAAGATCTTCTAAATTGCTCACAATTCATCGCCGCTGCTGCAATCTTATTCCAGAAGTGCCGCACCCGCGTCCGATGGCGGTGCGGGCCAGTCGGAAGGGTTCAGATATCGCCAGACTTTGATTCGCCGGCCAGTCCCAGAAATGTCGGTCCGGACGGCTGCAGGCTGTCCGCAGGCGACACCGACGTCGCCCTGCTCTTGGAAAAACTCAATCTGACGCTTCCTCCGCAACCTCCTCCCAAGATCAGATACCCCGCAGCCAGGACACCGAGGTAGTCCCGACCTTTTGAAAACCTAGGAGTTGATCATGTGCCGGACGATGAGTTCATCGCTGATGTTCCCCAAGGTCACATCCTCGCGCCCGCCGTGTTGCTGGAGGGCGGCGCGCATCTGATCGACGGCCTCCTCTCTCGTGGCCCCGGTCACCATGAGATTAAGTTCCGGACAGAACTCGTGAACACCCAGGTGCGACCGCCACTGGAAACAAGTGACGTCGATCACCGGGTGTTCGAGACTGCGAACATAGGGCGCGGACAGCATTTGCGTAACCAGCGTCCGAAACTCCGCGACGTGGAGAGGCTTGGCCTGGCCGTCATTGGCCCCAGCCCTTAGAATCCGCGTCAGCATCGGTCCATCCATGGAACTGCTGATGACGATCACCGGCATTTGGTGATGCATCGGCGAAGTGCGAACGTACTGAATGAGCTGCAAGGAATTGCCCTCGCGAAAATTATAGTCGGCGATCATCAGCTTAAACCGGCGTTCACGGAGCAACTGGATCGCCGCATCGAGGGAAGGCGCAATCGTCAACATGGCGATTCCCTCCAGGTACTTCCTCATGAGGACCTGGGCGGTCGTGCTATCTTCAACGTAGAGAACATCAATCATTGTTCACCTTAAGAAGATCGGCCAGCGCATGCCCAACGTTAGGCCGCCTTTTGCAAGTTCTTGGCTGGAATTGAGTCTGACCCCCGAATGCGCAGGCCCTCAGGAATGGAAGATCCCGGAGGTGAAGATCTATAGCTGTTATAATGGCACTGCGGGCGATTTCTTGCAAGTCCCAGCACTTGCCGAGTCGCCGATGTCTATGAGGTGAGTGCATGACCGGGCGCGCGGAATGGTGCATTCTTCCTCTCGACTCTTGCCGCGTCCAACGATAACAATTGGATGATGAACTGCTTCCGTTTTTTCTCCGGAGGCAAACACTATGATCGGCCTATCGTCGTGTTTTGACCGCCCATCCTCTGACTTCCCGCCTGCCGCCATGACACCACAGGGCGCCATCGACATGCCATAAACCAACGGACCTCCTCGCCCATGCCGCAGACTGAAGAGAAACAATTTGCTCAAGTGTTGCGCGAGGAGCTCTCTCCGACCGAGTATGCTGCACACGTCCGCCCTTTTCGCGCGGACGAGATCATCTTCGCCACCGGTGATGTCGGGGACGGCCTTTACGTGATCGAGACTGGTCGTGTGCAAATCGCCGCCGCCGTCAACAGCAGCGGTCCGCAGCGGCTCGCCTCGATCGGACCCGGGGATTTCTTTGGTGAGATGGCCGTGGTCGACGACGCCCCCCGTTCCGCCACTGCGATCGCCGAGACGGACACGATCGCTTTCTACCTGAGCCGTGCGGAGATGATGCAGCTGTTAGCCCATCATCCGGGACTGACCCTTTCCCTTATCCGCGAGTTCAGCTCCCGCATGCGGGCGACCAATCTCCGCTATCTGGACGAGGTCATCCAAGGGGAGCGCCTCGCGCTCGTCGGCCGGTCGGCCCGGACGATTGTCCACGATTTCAAGAATCCACTCGTTGTTATCCGGCTGGCGGCGGAAGTGACTGGCGCGACCACGACGACCACCGTCATGCGGCAGAAAGCGAGGGCGTCGATTCTGCGCCAGGTCGATCGGATGACCTACATGCTGAATGAGCTGATCGAGTATACCCGGCCTTCCGGCCGGCAACCGGAAATGCGCACAGTGGGTTTTGCCTCCTATCTGAACTCGCTGGCGGACGACATCCGGCAGGAACTCGCAGAAGGCAGGGTTTCCCTCGAATTGGAGAACCCGCCGCCCGAGATTGAGGTGTGCATTGAACCGCCACGGCTCTCCCGGGTATTCTACAACCTGGTGCACAATGCCACGGACGAAATGCCCGATGGCGGAAAGATCACCCTGCGGTTCACGGTGACGGACAGCGAACTGCGCGTGGAAATGGCGGATACCGGCAAGGGCATCGCGCCGGAGATCCTGCCGCGGCTTTTCCAGCCCTTTGCCACTTATGGCAAAACCCAGGGAACCGGTCTCGGCCTCTCGATCTGCAAACGCATCATCGAGGACCACGGCGGGCACATCTGGGCGCGCAGCAATCCGGGCCAGGGCGCCACCTTTTCCTTCGCGCTCCCGCTACCGAATCCGGAGTGACCAAGAATTCGTCGGACGTCGGTCCCGCGCGATTCCTTGGCTTGCATGATTCCCGTTTCGCGACCAGAGGATAGAACGTGAATCGCGCACCGGGCTTCAGCCCGCTTGCGCAGGTGATTCACCTGCCCCGCCCAGTTGAGGCCGGTGCAGATTGGTGGTTCTCCATGACATCTGCGAAACGCGACTATCCGACGGTCTACGAACTCCACGCGGCGCTCACCGCCTACTCGCGGGAGAGCGGGGCCCCGTTCCAATACCTGCGGAAGGGCTTGCGGGAGGTTGTCCGGCGGATCTATTCCGATGCTCCGGTGCTCGAGCAGGAGTTGAAGGGCATCCAACAACGCCTCGGCACGCCCGAAGAGCGACCGGGCGATATGGCGCGCGTCGTCGTGATCGGACACCAGCTCACCAACATGATGTGCCTGGCCGCCCTCATGCAGGGATTGAACAAGGGCTGATGTTGGGCAGGGCAAGCACTGTTGACGAACCGTGGAGGCCCAGCCACGTTCGCCCACCAGACCAACATGAAGTCGCCGGCCCTGCCCGTGAATCTATCTCCGCGTGTTCGCCGGTGGCCGATCAGGTTGGCCGCGGTCGCGATCTGTCTCGCCATCCTGGCGGCGTATCACAACAGCCTCTTGGGACCATTCGTCTTCGATGATGAAACGGCGGTGTTGGACAACCCGACGATCCGGCAGCTCTGGCCGGTCTGGAGGCCGCTGGCGCCGCCGGGCGACCTGACCGTCAGCGGCCGGCCCCTGGCCAACCTCACGCTCGCCGTCAATTACGCGATCAGCGGGACCAGGACTTGGAGTTACCACGCGTTCAACCTGCTCGTCCATCTGCTCGCGGCATTGACGCTGTTCGCGGTAGTTCGGCGGACGCTGGCCGGCGCTCGCAGCCAACGGTTGCTGGCTCGTGACAAACCACCGGCAAAGGGAACTTCTCCTCCGGCCTCGAAACGAGGCCCGCCCCCGCCATCCACGTCCGCCGCCGTTCCCAGACCGGACAATTCCACGTTTCTCGCCCTGGCCATCACCCTCGTTTGGGCCCTGCATCCGCTGCAGACTGAGGCGGTGACCTACATCGTGCAGCGGGTCGAATCGCTGATGAGCCTGTTCTTCCTTTTGACCCTGTACTGCTTCATCCGATCGGTGGAGGCACCGCGGCCCCGGCGGTGGCAGGTGTGCGCGATCGTCGCCTGCTTTCTCGGGGCCACCACCAAGGAGGTGATCGCACTGGCGCCTGTGCTGGTGCTGCTCTACGACCGCACCTTCATTGCCGGAAACTTTGCGGAGGCCTGGCGACAGCGATGGCGCATGCACCTGGCGCTGGCCTGCACCTGGGTGGTCCTGGCGGGCATGGTGGCGAGCACCGGTTGGAATCGCAATGGCACGTCCGGCTTCGACATCGGGGTTCCGCCCTCGGCTTACTGGATGACGCAATTCGAGGCGGTGGCGCGCTACCTCTGGCTTTCGTTCTGGCCGCACCCACTCGTGTTTGAATACGGCACGTTTTGGGCGAAACACGTGGCCGAAGTGCTGCCCTACGCTGTCGTGGTCGTGCCGCTGGCTGTCGCGACGCTCATCGCACTGTGGCGCTGGCCGGTGGTCGGCTTTCTCGGCGCCTGGTTCTTTGGGATTCTGGCCCCCACCAGCATCATGCCGGGTCGGATCCAGATGATCGTCGAACACCGGATGTATCTCCCGATCGCGGCGCTGATCACGCTGGTCGCCATCATCGTGACCGCCCGTTGCGGCCGGGCCGGCATCGTCGCGCTGCTCGCGTGGGCCGGCGCGCTCGGAGGCCTGGCCGAAAGCCGCAACCTGGTCTACGGCGACGCGCGGTCGTTGTGGACCGACACGGTCGCCAAGCGTCCGGACAATGATCGGGCCCACAACAACCTCGGCAACGCGCTGGTCGACGACGGGCTGATCGCCGAAGGCATCGTCCACTATCAGACAGCGCTGCGCATTAGGCCGGATTATCCGGAGGCGCACAGCAACCTCGGCAACGCCCTGTTGAAGGCGGGGCGGGGCGCGGAGGCGATCGCGGAGTGTCAGGCGTCACTGAAGCTCCAGCCGGATTACGCGAAGGCGCATAACAACCTCGGCAACGCCCTACTCGAAGCGGGGCGGGTGCAGGAGGCGATCGGCCACTACGAAAAGGCATTGCGGCTGAGGCCCGGCGATGCAAAGGCCCATTACAACCTCGGTAATGCCTGGCTGAAACTGGGTCGGTCGGCTGACGCGATTGCGGAATATCAGGTCGCGCTGCGCATCCAGCCCAACGACGCCGAAGCGCGTTATAACCTCGGCAACGGTTTCCTCGTCGCGGGCCAGGCGCGGGAAGCGACGGAACAATACATCCTGGCTCTGCAGATTGATCCCGGCTACCTCGATGCACGCACCAACCTCGGCAATGCCCTCCTGCAGGAGGGCCGGACAACGGAGGCCATCTCGCAATTCGAAACGGTGCTGCAAGCCAGACCCGATTACGCCGCAGGACACAACAATCTCGGCGCCGCGCTGTTCCACGCCGGCCGGGGTCCGGAGGCCGTGCGGGAATTCCAGACTGCGCTCCGACTCAAGCCGGATTATTCGGACGCCCAAAACAACCTCGAACGGGCGCGGGCGTTGGGAGCAGGTCAGATTCCAGCCCCGCCGTAGGCCGCCGGATACCGGATACTGGTGGCAAAGACCTTCCGCCGTGATTCTGCCTGAGCCCTGGATCATGCAGTTGAATCTGTAGGACGGGTTCGCCTGACCCCGCCACTCCTCCGAAAACGAGGCGGGGTCAGGCGACCCCGCCCTACCGCCTTTCGATATCGGCGCAACCATTCGATAAGCGAGCCCAACTGCATTAGCCCGGCCGAGGCTGCGCCCCAGATTCTGTCTTCTCTGCTAAAAGGGTGCGGAATCGTCCGCGAGGCCGCCTTCGCGTTCTTCGTCGTCCAGCAGGAAGGCCGCGTAGATCAGGCTGCTCAACTGCAGGGCCAAAAAATTGACCCGATCCTGGTCGCCAGCGCGTTCCACGCGTGTGCCGAGACGTCGTTGGAGCAAAACCAACTCGCAAACCATGGCCGGAGCGTCGGGACAGACGCGACTCGCAGTCAGCACCAGCGCTCGGCGCGGCAAGGCCGGCCGGGGCGACTCCGAAACTTCGACGGCCAGAATGGGAGAGCGGCGGAATCCGGGGCGATTGACGTTTCTTGAGTACATGGGAGGGAATTGCCTAAAGGGATCGGAATAAACCGCGCGAACTTGCGCCCGTCATTTGTGGTCAACCCGTCCGCATTTTTTGTTCCGCGTTTCTTGGCGTCCACTCTTGGGCGCCGGTGCTTCTGCGGCGTCGGAGCTCACCAAGATGACGAGTGCGGACAGGATGATGACGGCGGGGAGCATGGGGTCAGGCTCCGTGCTTGGTGCTGGTGCGGCCGCCATGATCGCTCAATGCCATGAGCGCCATTCCTGCGGCGGTATAAAGATAGAATGCCACCTCGCCGGCGCTGAGCGTCGAGGGCGAGAAGGTATTGATGAGCCCGGCGGCCGCGGCACAAGTGGCACCCACGCCGAGGATTGTCATGATGATGTTGAGGGTCGTTTTGATTGTCGTGTTTTTCATAGGTGACTCTCCTATTGCAAGAGCCGTGCCAGGTGTTCAATAAATACTTAACACACTATCCTTTAATCATTAACAAAAGATACGCACAAAACACGTCTCTGCGGAATGGTCGGATCCGGTCGCTCGCGGGAAGCGCGTTTCCCAAAAACGGGACCGCAGAGGCCAACACGACGAACGGCTCGCCGACAAGCGGCGGCCCTACATCCGACAGCATCGTTCCGGCTAAGGTTGACGACGACTAATCTCCAGACCGCCGCATCCGCCGTTCCCCAGCCGGGATCATGGTGTAGGAAGGTCGCTTGCGACCGATGATCGCCCGCAAGCGGGCTTCCTACAACTGCACACCAATCGGTTCGCGGGCGCACGAGGAGAATTGCCAGCAATAGCAGGGTCGGGCCTCCTTCGCCAAAGCCTCGGAGGCCGCCAGACCCGGGCCGCAGCTCCAATTGCGTCGATCCGGCTCAGGCTGGCCCGCCACTACGTCCTGGTCTTGAGCACGCCGCGGAGGATCTCGACCGAGCGGCTGAGCTCGGAGGCGGTCGCGATCAGCGGCGGAAGCAGGCGGATGACGTTGCCGCCGGCCGTAGGCGCAAGGAATCCGGCTTCGCGCAGAGCCGCCTGAATCGGCGCCGTCTCGCCGGTAAACTGCAGACCGATCAGGTAGCCCTTGCCGCGCACGCCCTTGAGCTGCTGCGGAAATTCGGCGACGAGCCTCTGCAATTCCAGCAGCCAAGGACCGCTGTTGGCGGAGACGTTCTCCACCAGTTTCTCCTTATCAATCACGTGGAGCACCGCCAGCGCGGCGGCGCAAGCCAACGGCGTGCCGCCAAAGGTGGTGCCATGCGACCCGGGCTGGAAGTATTCGGCCGCATTCTCGCGGATCCACACCGCCCCGATGGGAAACCCGCCGCCGAGGCCTTTGGCCATTCCGATCGCATCGGGCATGATGCCTGCGTACTCAAAGGCGAAGAAGCGTCCGCTGCGCCCGATGCCACACTGCACTTCGTCGATGAGGAGGAGCAGCTGGTGCCGGTCGCACAGATGGCGCAGCCCGAGGAGAAACTCATCGGAGCACGGGTTGATCCCGCTTTCACCCTGGATGGTTTCGACGAAGATCGCGCAGGTCTGCTCGTCGATGAGGTCGGCAAAACTCGCCAGGTTGTTGAGCTCGCCGAAGGCAAAGCCGGGCACCAGCGGACGGAAACCGTGCTGGATCTTCTCCTGCGGCGTGGCGCTCATCCCGCCGAACGTCCGGCCGTGGAAGGCGTTCTTCGCGCCGATGATCTTGAAGCACCGGCCTTCTTCTCCGCCGGCCTTTTTCACGCCGTGCAGCCGCGCGACCTTGATCAGCGCCTCATTGGCTTCGGCGCCGCTGTTGCAGAAGAACACCCGGCCGGGGCCCGCGCGCAGCACGAGCTGCCGCGCGAGCTCGCCCTGCAGCGGATTGCGGAAGAGATTGCTCACGTGGATGAGCTCGCCGGCCTGCCGCCGCACCGCCTCGACCCAGACCGGATGACAGTGGCCGAGCGCACTGACCGCGATGCCCGAGGTGAAGTCGAGGTACTCCCGCCCCTGATCATCCCACACGGAGCACCCGCGGCCGCGGACCAACGTGAGCGCAGGACGCGCATAGTTCTTCATGACATACGCGTCGTAAACGTCGGCTGTGCTGGTGCGGGTGATGGTGGGAGGATTCATGGGCTTTTGGATTTCCGGTTTCCTAATGGAATCGTCGTCCACTTGACCTAGTCACTACCTGTTTCCCAAATCAAGGGCTCACGCGGCACGGAGGACGAAGGACGACGCGCGGCTAGCTGACAATCTCCGTGCCGATGCCTTGGTCGGTGAAGATCTCCAGCAGCAGACTGTGCGGGAGGCGGCCATCGATGAAATGGACGCGCTGCACGCCCTCCTGCAAGGCGCGGATCGCGCTGGCCACCTTCGGGCGCATGCCCTTGTCGATCACGCCCTTCTTCTTCAGCTCGTCGACCTGGCTGATCTTCAGCGTGGAGATGAGCGAGGCCGGATCGGCGGCGTTCGCCAGCAAGCCGGGCACGTCGCTCATGTAGACGAGCCGGCGCGCCCGCAAGGCGCTGGCCACCCGGCCCGCGACCAGGTCGGCGTTCACGTTGTAGGGCTTGCCGTCGATGGCCTCGGCCACCGGCGAGATGACGGGGACAAAGCCGTCGGCGATTTCTTTTTTGATGAGCTTGACCTTCACCTCGGTCACTTCGCCGACATAGCCCAGATCAACCGGATTGCCGTCATCGTCGACGGCGAGCTTCTGGCAGACGAGCACGGAGTCGCCCGGCAGGCTCTTGGGCCGCGCGTTCGCGGTGGCGATGGCGTCACACACTTCCTTGTTCACCACCTCGTTGAGCGTCCGCTTCACGACCGCCATCGCCGCTTCGTCCGTGATGCGCAGACCATTGACAAAACTCGCGTTCAAGCCCGCGGCCTCCATCGCCTTCGTGATGGCTTTGCCGCCGCCATGCACCACCACCACATTGATGCCGACCGCGGCGAAAAACGCGATGTCGTACGCCACCCGCGTCCGCACCGCCGGATCCGCGTCATCCATGAAGCTCCCGCCGTACTTCACCACGAAAGTGGAGCCGTGGAAATCCTGGATGTACGGCATCGCTTCCAGCAACACCCGCGCCTTGGCTGTGATCTCGGCGATATCCATCGACGGTCAAAAAGCGAGGCCGCCAGAACCATGACTGGCCGTGGCGGCGATTGCGAAACCGGTGGGGGTGATGAGGGTGGCGGCGTGCACTTGGGCTTGGCGTTGCGAAGTGCATACAACACTTGCCCGGCGCATATCCATAAAAAACTTCGGGAAATCGCGCGTCAGTTTCCGCTTCACACCGACGCGACTCCGCCCCACTTGTCGATTGTGCCCAGTTCCGCCAACATCTTTTCGTCCCGTGCCGTTCACCGCGCCTGGCTCGCCACCCAGGCCAGATTGCCGGCCGGCTTTCGCATCGGCATCACCCGTTTCGCCTTCACCCCGCGCGAAATGCCCCGCCCGGCGGAGATGACGCTGACCCTGATTGCGCTCGACCGGCCGTCGCCCGATTTCGCCGCCGTGTTCACCCGCAACGCGTTTCCTGGCGCACCCGTGGTAATCGGCCGCGCCCGCCTGGCGGAAAAGGTTCTCGGCGCGATTCTGGTGAACAACAAGATTTCCAACGTCTGCGTGGCCGGCGGCGTCGAGGCCGCCGAGCAGGTGTGTGCGGAAACCGCGCGCCTCCTTCACCAGCAGCCGCGCGAGGTTCTGCCGAGTTCGACGGGGGTGATCGGCTGGCGGCTGCCGGTGGATGAAATGCTCTCCGCCCTGCCCCGGGCGGTGGCGGCCCTCCGAGCCGATTCGATCCTTCCGGCGGCCGAGAGTATCGTGACGACCGATCTTTTTCCCAAGATCCGCGGCGTCGCGCTCGCCGGCGGGCATGTGGTCGGCATCGCCAAAGGAGCCGGCATGATCGAGCCCAATCTCGCCACCATGCTGGTGTACATTCTGACCGACCTGGCGGTGCCGCGCGACGCGTTGCGCGCCATGCTCACCCGGGCGGTCAACGTTTCTTTCAATTGCATCTCCGTCGACAGCGACACCAGCACGTCGGACACCGCGGTGGCGGTTTCATCGGGTCAGGTGCCCTGTCCGGATTTGGCCGAGTTCGAATCCGCCCTGACGACCGTGTGCCGCGACCTGGCAGAAGACGTCGTGCGCAATGGCGAGGGTGTTCATCACGTCATGCGCGTGCGGGTGGCCGGCGCATCCACGCCCGAGCTGGCCCGCTCGCTCGGCAAGGCGATCGTGAATGCCCCGCTCTTCAAGTGCGCGGTGGCCGGGAACGACCCCAATGTCGGCCGGCTGATCCAGGCCATCGGTCGCCACGTGGGGGCAAACCAGCCGGGGCTTGATCTGACGCGACTCCGGGCGCGCATCGGCGGCATCGAGATTTTTGCCCAGGGCGTTTTTCAACTCGATCCAGAAAAGGAGGTGGCGCTGTCGAAGCATCTCAAGGAAGCAGAGCTCTACGCCAGCGCGCCGCCGAAGAACGGGGTGTTCCTTCCGCCGGTGGATTACCCCACGCACGAGCGCTGCGTGGAAATCGAGGTTGATCTTGGGCTCGGCGATGCGAGCGCCACCGTGCTCGGCGGCGATTTCACCCACGAATACGTGAGCGAAAACGCGGACTATCGCAGTTAGGAGCTCGTCGGACTTCGTCCTCCGTGCTCCTTGTCAAATGGCTGGCGCCATTTGGGACGGACTTATGCATAGCAGTGCGAAATCAACCCGACCCGTCGCCCAAGCGGAGAATTGCCAACGCTCCTGTTTCCGCCACCATCGATTGCGTCGACGCCCCAACCCAGTCCCATTTGGATTCCCGTCTTGCCACCGCCGCGAACTCTCCCGCTCCCATCTGGTTGTTCCGGCCCCGGCGTCGCGTCCCTTGGTTGAGCCGGACACCATGGCGTCCGCTGATTCGGCTGGCGCTCGGGATGGTGAGCGCTGTGGTGGCGCAGGCCCAGGCCCACCGGATCGACAACGCGGCTCCGGGGCTGATTGAAGCCGGCGCGCCGCACTTTGAGGTTCGCACCTACCAGACGCTCGGACTCGACGCGCCTCCCACCGACTTGCACGTATTGCCTGACGGCCGGCTGTTATTAGTCGCCGGGCGGCAGATTGCCATCGGCGACGGCGTGCGTTGGGAACGTTTTCAACAGTCGGCTGACGACCCATCGCCGCCTGCAACAACGGTCGCCGTCGATGGTGACGGCGCGATTTACCGGGCTGTGGTCGGCGGATTCGCCCGGGTCATATTCGGGTCCGATGCTCGCTGGCGCCTGCACGTCGTTGCGCCGTGCACGATCGCCGAATCCGGTCGGGTGGCCTTCCTGAACACCGTGGTCCAGATCGGCAACGACTGGTTCTGGCACGGGGACAGCGGCGCGCTGGTCGCGTGGCGTCCAGGCCAAACCGCACGGGTAACCGGGGACGCCAATACGATCGAGCACGTTTTCCGGTGGCGGGACGCATTCTATATGAGCGACCGCACCAACGGTCGTCTGTGGCGGCTCGCCGGACCGTCGGCGGAACCGGTCAATTTTAGGGCCGACATCTCGGCACGCGACACGGTGACCAGTGCGGTGACGCTCGGCCCGGATCAATTGCTGGTCGGCACGTATGGTCGTGGATTGAAGCTGTTCGACGGCGCTCTCATGCTGCCCTTTCCAAACACGGGCCACTTGAACGAAGGCGCACGGATCAACGCGCTCTGCGAAACTGCCGGCGGCCTTTATGCCGCGGCAGTTGAGAGTTACGGCCTCGTGTTCTTCGACCGGCTCGGCCGAACGGTGGAGGTGATCGATCACTCGCTGGACCGGCAGCTCAACCACATCCAGCGTTTGTGCACCACCGGCGGCGCTATCGTCGGGCTGCTCGGCGAGGGCATCGTCCGGGTTGAGTTTCCGTCGCGCGTGTCGTACTTCGAGTCGTTGGCGGAGACGCGGCTGTCCACGGCCCATCCGTATCGGTTCGCCGGCCGGCTCTGGCTGATGGCCGACGGCACCATGAACCGCGGCGTTTACGATCCCTTCGGGCGCCTGAGTGGATTCGAAGTCGATTCGCCACCCGGCCGCTTCGCGTTCGCGTTTTACACCGTGTTCGGCGCGCCGGTCGTCACCACCGAGCACGGCGCCTACACGCGCACGGAGCGCGGCTGGATCCCGTTCGCGCAGGATTCGAGCAATCTGCGCATCCTCGAGGCGGCGCCGCGCAACGGACGCTGGCTGTACGCGGCGGCGCGCGAACTCGGCTGGTTGCGGCCGACCTCCGACGGCATCGCCGTCGAGCGTTTCCCCGCGCCGGACCTCGACAGCCCCTACAATGTCGAGACTGGCGACGACGGATCGATCTGGATCGAGCAGGGCAATGCGCGGCTCGCGCGGGTCCGCGTGACCGGCGACCGCCCCACGGTCGAGACGTTTGGCCATCAGGACGGCGTTCCCGAAGGCTGGATCCAGGTGTTCTTGCTCGACGGCCACGTGGGCTTCAGCGTGGATAACCAGATTCTCCGCTTCGTGGAGGCGACGCGCCGCTTCGAGCCGGACGAGCAGTTCGCGCGCGACTTTCCCGGACTGACTAACATCGGCGGCCGCCCCATCCGCGACGCCTTGGGACGCGTTTGGATCACCGCCAACGGCTCGGTGCAGGTCCTCGCCGGCGAGCGCGGCCATTGGCGCAATCTCGGCGAGACGATGCCGCCTGGATTCCAGCCCTATTACTTCACCTGCGAAAGCAACGGCGTGGTGTGGATGCACTCCGACCGCCGGCTGGCGCGCTTCGATCCGTCGCTGCCGCCGGCGCCGTCACTGCCTTTTCACGCACTCATCACCGACCTGAGTTTTTCAAACAGCGGACGCACGGAGTTCTCCTTCGGGCGGGAACTGCCGCCGATCGAATTTGACGATGGTTCGTTCGCGGTGCATTTCGTCGCGCCAAACTGCCCGTTCGGTGTGTCGGTCGATTTCGAGGTGAAGCTGGAGGGGGCGGACTCGCGCTGGGCCGCGGCGGGCGCCGCCGGGTCCACCGTTTTCAACCACCTGAAGGAAGGTCGCTATGTTTTGCACGTGCGACCGCGCGCGGCGGGCGAAACCGGCGAGGAGGCGACGCTCGCGTTCACGGTCTTGCCGCCGTGGTTCCGGGCGCCGTGGGCCTACGTCGGCTACGTGATTGGCGTGGCCGGCCTGTTGGTGTTGATCGCCCGCGTCACGTTGTATCTGGAACACCGCGAGAAGGTCCGGCTCGAACGCCTCGTCGAGGAACGCACGCAGGAGCTTAACGCCGGCATCGAACGCCGGCGCCGTCTGGAGGCACAGCTTCAGCAGTCGCAGAAATTGGAGAGCCTCGGCACACTCGCGGGCGGCATCGCCCACGACTTCAACAACCTGCTCACCAGCATCCTCGGCTATTGTGAACTCGCTGGCATCTCTGCGGGCGACAACACCGACCTTCAGGCTGACCTGCAAGAGATCCGCACCGCCGGTCTGCGGGCACGGGACCTCGTGGCGCAAATCCTCACGTTCTCCCGCCAGCACAATGTCACCCTGGTGCCGATTGACCTCTCGGAACCCGTTGCCGAGGCGCTCAAGCTCGTCCGCGCCTCCATGCCCGCCACCATCGAGATCGTCGTCCGGCTCACCAGCGGCATCGTCAGGGCCGACGCAACTCAGATCCACCAGGTCGTCGTCAACCTTTGCAACAACGCGGCCCACGCCATGCGCAACCGCCCTGGCCGCCTCGAAATCTCCCTCGACCGCATGGAGGTCACGCCCAGTCTCGCGGCCGAGGTTCCCCACCTGCAGCCCGGGTCCGCCATGCGCCTGATGATCGCAGACACCGGCTCGGGCATGGACGCGGCGCTGTTGGAGCGGATCTTCGATCCCTTTTTCACCACCAAACCGCCCGGCGAGGGCACCGGCCTCGGACTTGCCATCGTCCAGGGGATCGTCCGCGGTCACCAAGGCGGAGTGCGCGTCCACAGCATGCCCGACAGCGGCACCACCTTCGAACTTTTCTTCCCCGTCACCACCGCCAGCACGGTTGTGCCATCGCCCGCCGACGCCGCACCCCTGGGTCAGGGCGAGGAGATCCTGGTCGTGGACGACGAGCGGTCGGTCGTCATGTTCGTGGAGCAAAGGCTCAATCAACTGGGGTATCGTCCCACCGTTTTCTCCGACCCGCGCGCCGCGCTCGCCGCGGTGGTCGCGACCCCGCGGCGTTTTCAGGCGATCGTCACCGACCTCACCATGCCCGGACTCACTGGCGAGGAGCTAATTGAGCAATGTCGCGCCGCCGGCGCCAACCTGCCCGCCGTGATCATCACCGGCTACGGCGCCGACGCTCTGAAGAACCTGCCACGCTGCGTGATGATCGCGAAGCCATTCAAGGGTGACGATCTGGTCCGCGCCCTCGCCGGCCTGCTCGGCAGAAACAATCCCTCCTAACGCCGGTTTCAGTCGCAGCGATCCAGAAAAGAAAAGCGCCGCCGGTCGCAACTGGGCGGCACGGCGGCGTCGCATTACCCCAAAACCACAACCACAAAGCACTCAGCCCTTGGCAGACGCGGACTGATTCTTGCGGTTATGAAGATCGCCAGATTTCACCGTTATTCAATAGCGGAAAGCGCTAAACTTTGGTAAAGAGTATATTGAACAGGAACTTCGCTTCGAGACCTCGAAGGATTTCGCGCCCGGCCTGCCGGTGTCATCCCAGCCTTAGCGCGGTTTCAGCAAAAGTGTAACCGCGAGCGCCAGCGAGTGGACGAACCATCCGCTCGCTGGCGCTCGCAGCTACGTTCGCGTTCTCGGCCACAGTGAAAATCGCCTGCAAGCAGGCTTCCTACACCAATCAACTGATGACATCATTCGCCACGAGTGAGGTCCAAGTTTATTGAATGGAAACGGCTTAGGGGGCAAATCCTTGAGCGACGGAATAACAATGCTGATAGGCAATAGTGGCACGGGCAGCCTGCCAGCCGTAGCGCCCGGCCGAAGGCTGGGTCCCAGCCCGTGGTTCGGAGCTCTCCCGCCATGGGCAAGAGGCCCATGCCACATCGGACGAACGACAATTCGGAGATGCGCCCAACCCATTTCAGGGCGCGAGATTCGGCTGGCCGCGGAGCCAGGCCGGGAGATGCTTGGCCGCATGAAGTACGTCATCGCCGCCATTCTCATCGCCGCGGGCGCCTGTTTGATCTACGGGGGTCACCGTCGCTCCGGCTCAATCGCCGGCATCGCCGAAAGAACCAGCAAGGACATCGCCGACGCGTTTGACGGCCGGATCCGCCACCCGAATTATGTCGTCTATTACACGGGCGGCGGCCTGTTGATCGCCGTCGGCGCCTGGGTGGCATTGCGCGGCCGAAAAGCCTGAGACGCTCATACAATAGGACCACGGCGCTGCCCTACGTTGTCGCCGGCAAAATGAAAGAAGCGTGCTCCAAATCGCCTGCAAGCAGGCTCCTACACTCCAACCAAGCCGAAGCAATCCTCGGGGTATCGAACCCATCGCAAATGAAAACCTTGCTCTTTCCCCTGCTGGCCGCCTCCGCCTTCCTGGCCCGGCCGGCGCACGGTCAAACCCAGTTCGAGGTGCTCGTAGTCGCCGTCCCCGAGAAATGGCACCGCGACTGCATCCCCGTCGCGAAGGAATCTTTTCAGCAAATGGCCCGGCATCACCAGTTCGGTCTGACCTGGGCGGCGGACGCGGCGGTGCTGGATGGCGACCTCAAGAAGTTCGCCGCCATTGTCTTCCTAAACACCCCCAGCGAGGCGTTGAACGAAGAGCAACGGAACCATTTCCAGGATTACATCCATGCCGGCGGCGGCTTCGTGGGGGTGCACATGGGGATCGCCACAAAGCGCGAATGGCCCTGGTACGAGCAGCTGGTCGGACGCTCGTTTCGCATCCATCCCTACGTCCAGACGGCCGTGCTGCAGGTCATCGATCGGAATTTCCCCGCGACAATGCCCCTGCCCGACCGATGGATCTGGACGGACGAATGGTACGAATTCGACGCCCCGCTGGCTCCCGATCTCCACGTCGTCATGACCGTCGACGAGTCCACGTACGATCCCGCCAAGATCTGGGCGGGGCAACACGCCGAGGGCATGGGAGCGTTTCATCCAATCGCCTGGTACCACGCTTTCGAAGGCGGCCGCAGTTTCGTGACCGCCCTGGGCCACATGCCCGAGCTGTACCGGGACAAGACCTTTCTCGACCATCTCTACGGCGGCATTTATTGGGCCGCCACCGGCCGCGGAATCGCCGCAGCGAAATAGAAGTGCTCCTCCCCGCTAACCGGATACAAGCTGCCGCGATGTGGTTTGAGCGGTCGGAACTCCGCTGGTGCCTCGCTGCCGTCGATTCGACCCGGCTTTGACACTGCCCGGCCCCGATCCCCAATCGCGCGCAACTGGGCCTCAGTCAGACCTCTCGCTCGCGCGATCGCATGGTGAAACCGGACGTAGTCGACCACGTTGCCGGCCACCAACCCGAGCACGAACAGGAGACTGGCCACCGTCAGCCAACAGAAGAGTCGTCGTGGTTTCATGCCTGAAGGAAATGAAAAAGGAGAATTCAAGTAGTGAAGCTCTCTACGCGAGCATCGAATCGCCTGCAAACCCCGCCGTCCCGGCGCGGACAAGCAGGCTCATGCATCCCAGAGGCCCGCCGGCGAGCGGCGGCCCTACGTCGGCAAATGGTCTGAATCGCCCGACCATTTCCGGCGCAGCCGGAAATCAATGTTTCGGCGCAGCCGAAACATGAACCACCGTCGCGGGCGGGAAGCCGTTGAAGTAGGTCGAGGAGGCGTGGCTGTAGGCGCCGATGTTCTCGCTGTAAACGAAGTCGTCGCGTTCCAGCTCGGGCAGATTCTCCGCCATCGACACCACATCGAGCGCATCGCAAGTCGGACCAAAGACGGAACAAAGGCTCGTCGGTCCCTTCTTGAACGCTTTGACCGGATATTTGCAGTGGTCGAAGATGATGCCGGAATAGGTGTGGTAGACGCCGTCGTTGATGTAGTAGCAGGTCTTGCCGTCACGCACCGCCTTGCCGATGACCTTCGAAACCGCGAGGCCGGCGGTCGCCACCATGAAGCGGCCGGGCTCGGCGAGAATCTGGATGTTTTTCGGGAAGAGGCGGTCGAGCTCGGTGTTGATCACCTTGGCCAGCTCGCGAAGCGGTCGGACGCTGGAATCGTACGGCGCCGGGAAGCCGCCGCCGATGTCGACCAGGTTCATCTTGGTGTAGCCCCGGTCCTGCGCCTCCCTGAAGACCGACGCGGTCAGGCTCAGCGCCTGCACGTAGTTCTCAAAATTGGTCGTCTGGCTGCCGACGTGGAAGCTGATGCCTTCGACGACCAGGCCGGCCTTGTCGGCGGCCAGGATCAGATCAACGGCTTCGCCGGGCGAGGCGCCAAACTTCGACGACAGCTCGACCATTGCGCCGGTGTTCGGCACTTTGAGGCGCAGCGCCAGCCCCGCGTTGGGCGCGTGCTGCTTGATCTTCCGGATCTCCTCCAGGTTGTCGAAGGTGACCAGCGGCTTGTATTGGTTGAGCTGCTCAAGGGTCTCGGTGGCCTTCGTCGGATTGGCGTAGATGATCTTGTCCCAGATCCAGTCCTGCCGCCCCTGGGCCGGGAGGTCCTTGATGTTCTCGTGAACGATCATGAACTCGGGCATCGAGGCGACGTCAAAGCTCGCTCCTTCCTGATACAGCGTGCGGACAATGGCAGGGTCCGGGTTGGCCTTGACCGCGTAATAGATCTGGATGCGCGGCAGGTAGCGCCGGAACTGCCGGTAGTTCTTCCGGAGCGCGTCGTGATCGATCACAAACAGGGGCGTGCCGTGTTCCTTCGCGAGCTTTTGCAGCCGGGTCGGTGAGATCATGAGTGTCCTTATCCGTGTTGGTTGGGCCGGGCCTTGGTTCTTGAACCGTAGGGGCGCGATCTTGTCGCGCCCCCCCGCAGGGCGCAGCAAGCCTGCGCCCCTACGTCTGAATGTGACGCAGACTGTGTGTTTCTGTCTTTATCAGAAAATTGTCTGCCATTTCGCCTGCGTGCGAACGCGCCCCATTCCTCGCATCACCGGCCGTCCTTGACCAGAAAGTTCTTGAACTGCCACGGATCCTTGAGGTCGAGATCGGGCCGGTTGTAGCCCGCAAACGTGTTCTGGTAGTCGCGCAGCGGCGTCCAGTCGGAAGACCGGGAGATCCACCGGCCCAGATAGGGTTTCGAAATGTCGAGGACGTAGTCGTGCGGCAGGTCATCGGGAACGACGACGCCAGACTCGGGATTCTCAATCATCCACATCGTCGCAGCGACGACGGAGATGGCAACCTGCATCGTCGTGGCGTTCTGGTGCGGGACCAGGCGCCGGGATTCCTCAATGCTCAGGTCGCTGCCAATCCACCACGAGTTGTAGTCGTGCCCCATCAGCAGCGCGCCCAGGATGTCGGAGCCGCTGGTGATCTCATCGTTCATGATGCGCTGGTTCACCTGCAGCTTGTAATCGTAACCGCGGAGTTCCTGCAGCGAGATGATCGCATTGTCGCAGGGGCAGTAAGCGTAGTGCATTGTCGGACGGTAGACGGCCTTGCCCTTCTCCCAGACCGTCAGCTGGTCGGAGATCGAGAACGACTCGCCGTGGCGGACGACCATGCCGTGGATGGTGTAGTCGGGCACCCAGGAACGGACCCAGGTGTTGATGCCCATGCGAGCGAGGCAAATCTGGTTCTTCGGGCCTTCCTTGTGCTGGTAGGCAAAAGCCGGCAGCTCTTTCTCATGCGTGCCCCAGCCCATCTCGGAAGTGGTCGTGCCCTCCTCGCGGAAGCCCTCGATGCTCCAGGTGTTGACGAATTCGTCGACTTGCTTCGGCACATCGGAGATCTGGGTGTCGCGCTCACTGCAATGGATGACCTTGACGCCGATCTTCTGCGCCAGAACGTTGAATTTGCGGTCGACAATCAGCTGGGCGACTTCCTCCGCCTTCCGGCCCTTGAGTTTCTTGTCGGCGAGCAAACTCTGGCCGATGTCAATCAGGCCCTGCTTGGTGAAATGCGAGATGAGGCCGGGATTGGCGCCATGTTCAATGACCGCCGTCGGACCCTTGACCGGCCACTTCGCAAGCAGGCGGCGCAGATTCAACTGGCGCCAGTAAAGAGTCTTGGTAGTCGGCTTGTTGTCCGGCAAACCCTGGTAGGGATCCCACAGCTCGGTGGACGTATTGATGTAGCGCACGCCGCGGTCGTGGCACCACTGGAGGATCTCGAGCGCATCGATGTTCCAGGCGAGGTCGATGATGATGTCGCCGGCAGAAACGTACCTGCCCAGCAGCGCACCCAAATTCTCGCGAGTGACGCGGTCCTGGACGAAATTCACGCCCTTCGCCGTCCACTTCTTGAGCTTCTCCGCCCGATTCTCGAAATCCATGACCGTGACATTCTTCGCCGGCACCTTGATGTGCTTGAAGATGATGGGGAGTGTGCACTCGGCCACGGCGCCATAGCCCACGAAGAGGATTTTATTGGTGAATTCGATCATGATTTCGGTCGGTTGCTTGCGAAGGTCGGAGCGGAGAATCCAGCCAAGACACGGCCGGTCTAGCTCATCGATTCTTCCGGATGAACCCAGTTTGAATCGCGCGCGAGTGCAAGAGTTTTCAGGGCCAACCGGCATCCTCCTCGATTGGGCCGCCCGGTTTCCAGCCGGTAGGGGCGCACCTGGCGTGCGCCCGCAACGTGCGGCCGGCTCACGGGCGCAGGCAAGCTGCGCCCCTACGTAAGAGGAACAGCCGTTACACCAAGCCCGCGGTTTCCGGGAAGCCGAACCAGAGGTTCATGATCTGCACCGCCTGGCCGCTGGCGCCCTTCACCAGATTGTCGATGGCCGAGGTGATCACGAAATTGCCCGTGCGCGGATCCAGCACGGCCGACAAATCGGCGCGGTTGGTGCCGGTGACGAAGGCCGTGTCGGGGGTCTCGCCGCTGGGAAGCAGTTGGACGAACGGCCGGCCGTCGTAGGCTTGGTGCCACACGGCGTAAAGGGTGTCGATGCTGGCGCCGGGCATCGCGGGGACGGTGATGGTCGTCGCGATCCCACGCCGCATCGGGGCGAGATGCGGATTGAACTGGATGATCGTCGTCGCACCGGTTTGGAGCGCGAGTTGTTCTTCAATCTCCGCCAGGTGACGGTGCTTCGTCAGCCCGTAGGCTTTCGTGCTCTCCGCCCGTTCGACATAAAGGTACATCTCATCCAATTTGCGGCCGGCGCCGCTGACGCCGCTGTACGCATTGGCCACGATGTGCCTGCGTGAAACTACGCCGTCACGCAGGAGCGGCACCAGCGGCAGCAGCACGCTGGTGGGATAGCAGCCGGGCGCCGCGATGAGAGGAAACTGCTTCCAGTCGCTCGGGGCGAGTTCCGGCAGGACGAAGCGCGCCTGCGCCAGCAATTCCGGTGCGTGATGCTCGCCGTAGTACCGGATGTACGTGGCGAGGTCGGCGATCCGGAAATCGGCGCTGAGGTCGATGACCTTCTTGCCCGCGGCGATGAACGACCGGGCATACGCCGCCGCAGCGCCATGCGGCAACGCCAGGAAGAACAGGTCGATATCTCCCGCAGCGAGGGCCGCGGCATCGGATTCGACAAACCGCAGGCCGCGGTCGGCTCCGCGCAGGGCGGGAATCACCTGCGCCAGTGGTTTGCCCGCGTGCTGGCGCGACGTCACCGCACCCAGCGTGACCTGGGAATGGTTGAGGAGGAGTTTGACCAGCGTTTCGCCGGAATATCCGGACGCACCGACGACACCGACTTTCATTTCACCGAGGATTGAGGATTAACCAGCGAGAATCCAGAGGTTTTGGCAGACGCCAAAACCTAGTTTTCTCCGCAGGCGAAAAAACTCCAACAAACAACCGGCCGAGCCTTGCGAAGCAAAGCCCTTAGGTTTCCGCCGCAAGCGGAAACCTAGCGCTTCGAGAACTGGAAGCGCTTGCGGGCGCCCGGCTGGCCGGCCTTCTTGCGTTCCTTCTCGCGCGGATCGCGCGTAATGTGGCCGGCCTTCTTCAGGGCGGCGCGAAGCTCGGGATTGAATTTCTGAAGAGCCCGGGCAATGCCGTGCGCCACGGCACCGGCCTGGCCACTGATCCCGCCACCGCTCACATTAACCGTGACATCGAACTTCTCGCGCATCTCGACGGTAAGGAGGGGCGAGTAGGCTTGCTTGGCAAAATTCTCGTGACTGAAGTAATCTTCGAATTCGCGGCCGTTGGCAACAAGCTTGCCGGTGCCTTCAACAATGCGGACTCGGGCGGTGGCCGACTTGCGGCGGCCGGTGGCGGAAAAAACGGCGGATTCAGCGCTCATGAATGGATCAGATTGAGATCTTGATGGGGTTCTGGGCCTCGTGCGTATGGGTGGCGCCGGGGAATACCTTCAGCTTCGTCAGCATCTTGGCCGCAAGACGGTTTTTCGGCAGCATGCCTTTGACTGCGTGCAGGATGATGAACTCGGGATTCCGCGCCCGCATCTGGGGAACCGTGCGATAAATCTCACCGCCGACGTAGCCGGAGAAGGTCATGTAGCGATTCTGCTCCTCCTTCTTGCCGGTCAGCGCAACCTTGGCCGCATTGACGACAACGACGAAGTCTCCCGTGTCGGTTTGCGGGGTGTAGGTAGGCTTGTTACGGCCCCGCAGCAGGTTGGCGACTTTGACGGCGAGGCGGCCCAAGACGACCCCATCGGCATCGATCAGATGCCACTGAGGTTTGACCGCCCCCTTCTTGGCGAGAAAGGATTTCATGTGCAGAAAGGGTCCCATAGGTAGGTTTTCGCAGGAGCGTGTCAACCCTTTAGATGGAAAGTTGTGCCAGGGCAGACATGATCCTTTCTGTTCGGAGGAGCCGTCGCGCGATCCCAC